>DAONAJ010000028.1:0-46344 GCA_035400945.1 Spirochaetota bacterium | reverse complement strand
ATTTGAGGAGATCTGTCCCTAGTACGAGAGGACCGGGATGGACGAACCTCTGGTGTACCAGCTGTCGCGCCAGCGGCACCGCTGGGTAGCTATGTTCGGAATGGATAACCGCTGAAAGCATCTAAGCGGGAAGCCAACTCCAAGATGAGATTTCCCTTGGCCTTCGGGCCACTGAAGACTCCTTGAAGACTACAAGGTTGATAGGCTGGAGGTGTAAGCGCAGTAATGTGTTCAGCCGACCAGTACTAATCAGTCGTGAGGCTTGACCATATTATGATAAGCCCAAGGCAAATGCCTTGGGCTTATTTTTTTACAAAAAATTTGATTTTGATTGAATTTTACGATAAGTCATGTTAATTGTTATTCTATTATGATTTTAAAGTAAAATGCTTGTATTTCTTCATTGGATTTATACATATTATTAATCAGATAATTTTTTAATCAAAGGATCCTGGTAATTGTCGATGGATATTTATTGCCGAGATTTAAAAGAACACAAAATAGTCGAGTTGAAGGGGGATATCGATTATTTCAGTGTAAGCGAATTGAAAAATACTATTTTCAAGCTGATCCATGATAAAACACCCAGCATTATACTGGATTTGCAGAATGTGGAATATATGGATTCGTCCGGTCTCGGATTGATAGTTACCGCATACAGGGTCATGAGCAATTATAACGGAAAAATCAGCCTGGTGAATGTATGCGACGACATCCGCGTGATACTGAAACTTGCCACCGTTGACACCTTATTGACGATATACAATAACAACAAAGAAATTGTATAAAGTGCCGTAATGAGATCTGCTTCCTCAAATACATTTTTTTTCAATAATTTGCAGTAGATACTGTATTACCGCGGCAGCATCTATGTAGTGCCGATAAAAAATTCTTTAACTTGAAACTTTTAGAGAAAGCGCAATAGGCATTTGATGAAAATAAAGTATAAACTCATAATGATTTTTATTCTGATAATACTATGTTCATCTCTGCCCATATCCCTTTTTATACTTAACAGGCAAAAACAGGAAAAAATCGCATCAGTCACGCATCAGGGCCAGATTTTCAGCAAGTTTTTTGCCCACTCCATCCTGAATATCATCCTCGCCAATGGAGGAGATATCAAGGCTACGCAGATAGACTCAAGAGAAATGATGACCGTCCTGAAGACCCTGACCAGCGAAGGGTTGATATATGCCGATTCGATACTGATATCATCAAAAGAAGAGTTCAACGGCTTGATCCTTTCATCGATAAATACAAGAGGATACGGCATTCCGGGAAAAATTCAGCAGGGAAAATTTTCCGATGAAGAGGTTCAACGGCTGATAAATCACAGATCAATGAGTGAAATAAGAATAGCAGGAGCGGATGATATTTGCTACATGTTCACCGCTATCGGCTCTTTACCCGGCAAGAAGCCGCTCTGCATCGGGAGGTTGATATTTTCCAGGTCAATAATAATCGCCCCCATACAAAGGCTGAACCGGTTGATTTACGGCGTCACGGCCATGGCCATCATTTGCGTTTGTATTGCCGGATATTATTTCAGCAGGTTTATATCAAAACCGATTGATGATCTTGCAGCGGCAGCCCAGAAGATTGAGGATGGGGATCTCGGGTACCGGATAGAGATACAGTCCCGGGATGAAATCGGTCGGCTTTCCAAAAGCTTCAACCACATGGTGAGCATTATCAATCAGAAAATCGATGAATTGGAAAAAACAAACATCCGGCTGACGCAGCTGGACATACTCAAGGATGAATTCCTCGCGAACATATCACAAGAGCTGCGGACTCCCCTTTCCGGAATCATCGGTATTTCAGAGTCTCTTATACAGGGTTCTGCAGGCGAGCTTAATAAAGACGCTGTCCACGACCTGTCGCTCATAGCGGCCAGCGGCAGCGGACTGTCCGCTCTGGTGAGTGATATTCTCGATTTTTCCAAGCTCAAGCACAATGACATTCTGCTGAATCTTGAACCGGTCAACCTGTATGACGCGACGCAGGTCATCATCTCCATTACGCGGCCTATTATTGAAAAAAAGTCGCTGACCATCAGGAATATGATAGATCCTGAATCAATGATCGCGCTGGGGGATGAAAGCAGGATACGGCAATCGCTTCTAAGCCTTGTTACCAATGCCTTCAGGTTCACGGAAAAAGGCGGCATAACCATCAGTGCCGAAACAGACAGGAATGATGAAAACATGATCGTTGTCACTGTGGCTGATACCGGCACGGGAATTTCTCCCGAAGCGAGAGAGCACATTTTTGATTCCTATGCCAGCACCGGTCGCCGTGTCATAAGGCAACTCCGTGATTCGGGCCTTGGACTTGCCATAACCAAGAAAATCATTGAATTGCACGGCGGATCAATATGGGTCGAATCAGAACCGGGCAGGGGCTCTCGCTTCAGCTTTTCGATACCAAAAAGCAGGGAAAAAAGGAAAACGGCTGTTCATGAAAGCGCCATTGCTCCCATGCCGGACAATGAAATCAATCTGGCAGAGTTTGAGGCCAGAAAGCCCAGCCGGGAACCGGGCGAATCCGAGGAAGAAGAACGCAAAAAAATTCTGGTCGTCGACGATGAGCCGGTAAATCTCCAGGTAATCGTCAACCATCTCTCTCTTGAAGGGTATGACGTGACACCGGCAGACAGCGGAACGGCTCTATTCGCTGAACTTGACAGAAACAATGTCCCTGATCTTATCCTTCTTGATATCATGCTGCCCAGCGTCTCCGGTTATGACGTATGCAGGAAGGTGCGAGAGCGTTTCTCGATCCACGAACTGCCGATCATAATGCTGACCACGAAAGACAAAGCCAGCGACATAGTCAACGGCCTCGCCGCAGGCGCCAATGACTACATCGCGAAACCGGTCAACAGGGATGAACTTGTCGCAAGGGTCCAGAGCCTCATATCAATGAAAGAGTCCATCAAGATGCAGAACCGTTTCAGTATTATACAAAATGAGCTGGAAATCGCTACAGAAATACAAAAGGTGATCGTGCCGCAGGCGCTTCCCGATTTTAAGGACATCAGATTTGCAGTCAGGTATGAAACTTCCACTCAGGTCGGCGGTGATTACTATGATTACCATATTATCGATGACAGGCATATCGGAGTTCTGGTTGCCGACGTGGCAGGGCACGGAATCCCGGCGGCGATTGTTGCCGCCATGATGCAGGTCGCCTTCACTTTTTATAAAACTGAATTCAAAGATCCTTCGATACTTTTTACGAAAATAAATTCGGTCATGGCAAAATACCCTCATGGGATATTCATGACCGCATGCTGCGTCTATATCGATCTGGATAAAAAGAAGCTCTATCATTCAAACGCCGGTCACCGACCGCTTCTTATCTGGAGAAAGGAAAACAATGAAATTATTTCGGACAAGATTTATGACCGTCCAATCGGCATTATCCCTGAATCGAAATATTCCTTCAATGAAATTGATCTGCAGAACAACGATAGGATAATTCTCTATACTGACGGCATTATTGAAGCGAGAAACAGCACGAGGGAAATGTTTGGTGATGAAAGACTGAATAACCTGATCAGAAATCATCATCAACTGAACGGCGACGCACTTCTGGATGTGATTGTCAATACCGTGAAAAACTGGGCCGGGGTAACTGAGGGCCAAACCCTTGAAGATGACATAACCTTGATCGTCATGGATATCGTCCCGGATAATCCACCTGCCTGAAAACAGCGAACAAATTCAGATGCCCTTTGCCTGATCAAGGGGGAATCGGATGGAAAATTGCGTGCCGCCGGTGTCGGATTGAATGTCGACCGTTGCCTTGTGGTCCTTCAGGATCTTGTTGCATATGGAAAGCCCGATTCCGGTGCCGTGTTCACGCTTCTTGGTTGTAAAGAAGGGGGACCAGATCTTGTTCATGATGTCCTCGGAAATCCCGCTCCCGTTATCTTGGATTATCATTGATACAGACTGTTCATCGGAGAACGTGGTTATCCGTATAGTGCCGGAATCATCGGGAGACGAGAATTGCTTTTCCAGTATGGCATCCTTTGAATTCATGAGAATATTGACAATAAGCTGTTCAAGGGAGAGTTTATCTCCGAGTATTTGGGGAATGGCATCATCGAGAACGAAAATGAGGTCGATATTGTTTTTTTTCAACTGGTAGCGGATAAGGTCAATCGCTTCGAGGATTACTTTATTCAAGTCGATCTGTTTTATGGACAGCGTGCTCTTCTTGGAAAAATTGCGAATATGGTCGATGATTGAGGTCGATTTGTCAACAAGGGCGCAAATCTTCATAAGCTCCGATACACCCTGAAGATTCTCAAACTCTTCGGCGTTGATATCGTCTATCATGTTCTGTGAGATTCCCTTTATCCCGGTAAGGGGCTGGGAGAGTTCATGGGCAATGCCGGTGGTAAGCTCCGCCAGGCTTGCATGGCGGGCCATCTGGGAGAGCTCGAGGTCTTTTTCAAGTATTATTTTCCGGCATGAATCATTGCTCTGCTTCAATCGGGCGAGGCGGTGATACAGCTTGTTGTTAAGTTCGTTGATAACATTGAACTGGTTGAGAAGGCTTACGATCCTGTTGCGGAGGTTATATCCCAGGAGAAAAGATACTGCGATGTTCATCATCCCCGCAGAAAGGATGAAGTGAATTTCATTCAGAGTGTATACGGTAACGGATATGTATATAAAGTTGATGAAGACCATCCCCAGCAGAAGAACCGATGCCAGCTCATGTCTCCCCGGGTAGATGATATAGAGGATATAGACATAAAACAGGAAATAGGTTATATAGATGACCAGGCCATTGTAGTCGGGAAAAACTACCAGCATGAAAAAGGAAATAGCTGACAGAAGATACACCGGGATCATTGTTGTCTGGCGGTACTGGATGTAATGATGCTTTATCATGATCGCGAGGGTCACGGGAAAGAGACACAGCCCGACCAGAGTTGGGAATGATAATGTTATGATTTCTATGATTCTGTTGTATTTCAGATAGAGAGGCGTTATTATCAGAAGCATTGATGTGGAATTGAGCAGGAGACGCCTGGACAGACCTATGAAATAGAACAGCACGCCGATCAGTATCTCTATGATAATGGTATAGAAGATGAGATTGATTAATATTGAATATAACAGTTCCATGGTCTAGAGTAAAGTCTCCGGGATGGATATATAGATTATGGTAATGAGATAAGCAAGAAGTTTATTAATTAAATTTATCGGGCACCTCCATACTTCATTTGACATGGGAATTGGAAATTTATATGATGTCAATGTCAATTATGGTCACCAATCCCGTGCCGGTTTACTTCCGGCCGGTGAGATGGCGCAGTCGAGGAAGATCGGTTATACGGTAACTTGTAATGAGCTTTTCATGCGGAATCATCGGATTGCCCAATGTGGGTAAATCCACCATTTTTAATGCCCTGTCAGGGGCTGGGGCCCAGATGGCCAATTACCCCTTCTGCACCATTGAGCCAAACAAGGGCATTGTCCCGGTGCCTGACGACCGACTCGTCAAGATAAGCGAATTACTGCACAAAGAGAATCCGATACCAACAAAAATAGAATTCATCGATGTCGCCGGTCTGGTCAAAGGAGCGTCAAAAGGGGAAGGACTGGGTAACAAGTTTCTCGGTCACATCAGGAATGTGGATGCCCTGGTGCAGGTAGTGCGCTGCTTTTCAAATGAAGATGTCGTCCATGTCGCCGGCGCGGTTGACCCGGTCCGGGACATTGAAATCATAAATACCGAGCTCATTCTTGCCGACATTGAGATCCTTGAACGCGGCCTGGAAAAAGAGAATAAAATGGTGCGCAGCGGCGATAAAAGGGCAAAGATCCAGGCCGAAATCATCGAGCAGATGATCAGCCACCTGAACAGCGGCAACACGCTGCGCACATTTCACATGGGAGATGAAGAGCGTCATCTACTCGCTGAATTCGGGGTCATAACTGACAAGCCGGTAATCTATCTGGCCAATATTGACGAAGAGAAGGCTTCCAGGCATTATCTGGATGCCGTTGGGGATTACGCCGCGTCACAAGGAGCCCAGTACCTCTATTTGATCGGCAAGCTCGAGGAGGAAATCTCAGAACTCCCGGCAGGGGAAAAAAAGGAATATCTTGATGCTATGGGTCTTGCCGAGTCAGGCCTTGACCGTCTCATACGCACGGCCTATGGGCTCCTGCATCTCATTACCTATTATACGGCTGCAACAGAATTGCAGGCATGGACGCTTCTCGCCGGCACCCATGCCGCTGCTGCGGCAGGGAAGATCCATACCGATTTTGAACATGGTTTCATCCGCGCCGAGGTGTTCAGGTATGATGATCTGATAACATACGGATCTGAAAAAGCGGTGCGGGAACACGGGCACCTGCGCTCGGAAGGAAGGGATTATATCGTGCAGGATGGGGATATAATCAAGTATCTCTTCAATGTTTGATCAGCGGGCTTTCTTCAGTTACAAGAAAAAAAAGAATAGAGGCAAGAAGTATGACCGAATATCAAATCTACCGTATAGTCCTGTTCGGTTTTCTCGGTGTTGCGGTGGTTACGTTTATATCCCTGTTTTTCATAACCGCCCCTTACGGGAGACACGCAAAAAAAGGCTGGGGGCCTCTCATCCCCAATAAAATAGCATGGGTCGTCATGGAAGCGCCGGCGTCACTCCTCTTTTTTCTGTATTTCATCATTTCCGACAAGAGCATGACTGCAACCCTGATACTGCTCCAGCTGATATGGCAGATCCATTATTTCCACCGTTCCTTTATATTTCCCTTCATGCTGAAAAGCGACGAAAAGGTTTCCCTGTCCATTATCGTGTTCGGCATGATATTCAATTCTATAAACACCTACATACAGGGGCGCTGGGTTTACAGCTTTTCTCCGGATGGCGCTTACGCCGCAGGCTGGCTGTCAGATCCGAGATTTATCATCGGCGTGCTGATATTCGCCGCGGGTTTTTTCATAAACAAGCAGTCTGACGCAATCACGAGAAAATTATGGGACCCCCTGAAACCTGGGTACAAGATCCCCTATGGAGGCATGTACCGCTTTCTCTCCTGCCCAAACTATTTTGGCGAGATCATAACCTGGATCGGCTGGGCCGTGTTGACCTGGTCTTTTGCCGGGCTCTTTTTCGTGATCTGGACAGCGGCGAATCTGGTACCGCGGGCTCGTTCAAACCACCGGTGGTATCTTGAAAATTTCCCGGATTACCCGAAGGAACGGAAGGCGATCATTCCCTTCCTTTTCTGATAAAAAAGGGGAGCAATTATCTTGCTTCCCATGCTTGTTAAAACCTTCAGACTTCCTTCAGTATCAGTGATTTCAATTTTTTTCTGCTGCTGCGCGGAGATTGAGCGGGATAGCCCAGGGCTATGACGGCCATGAGCTCAAACTCATCTCCGATATCGAGAAGGGCATTAACTTCGGATTTGCGGTTCAATATCTCGCCAAGCCATACCGATCCTATCCCGATAGAATGCGCAGCCAGAAGCATGTTCTGGACGCAAGCGCCGATGCTCATGACGTCCTTGTCCCTATTGTATCCGTTTTGGATATCATACATGACGCAGATGCAAAGATCGCATTGCTTTATTATCCGGCTGTACTGGGTAAGCGCCGAGAAACTTTTTTTGACTTCGGTGTCACGGACTATTATAAATACCCAGGGCTGGTTATTAAGGCCTGACGGGGCCCATCGCCCCGCTTCCAGGATCAGTTGGAGGCTTTCAGATTTAATATGATCACCGGTGTATTTACGGATCGATCGTCTGCTGATGATTGCTGTTGTGACATCATTGGATAACATGGTGACCTCGCCGGTTTTGAAGCGATACTAGGTTTTTCATCTTGTTTATATGGCTGTAAAACTTATTCCGTGCTGGCCGGTTTTTTCTGAAATTTCTGGTAGGCAGCCATGAGCTCATTGAGCTTATTCTTTTTGTTTCTGATACCGCTGCGGTAATCCGCAATGATCTTGCCGAAATCCAGATCCCCGAGGATTATTTTTTTTCTCTCTGTTTCGATGAAACCAAGGTCAGTGGTAATTTTCACCTGGCTTGCCCTGTCGGCATATTCCTTTGCCTTTTCCCAGTAAGGCAGCGCCTCGGCATATGATTTTTCCGCGGTGTCGAGGCTGTCGCTGATGTCCTTGGCATAATCCCAGTGATAAAAACGGATGTTTCTCATGTCATAGCGGGCGCCGATGGACATATAGCTTCGCATGATGAGAAGGTTTATGTGCATGAACATGAGGTTGCGGTACTTGAAATATTCTGGCTCGGTTTCTATCTTTACCAGGGCCTGGGAAGGGTGGCGGAACTTGCATTGGAGGGCCGTCTTCAGCCGTTCTAAGTTTTTCCTGAGAGAATTTTCATTATAATACATCTTCATGCCGTAAAGCTCGTAATAATCCTCGAGATAATGCGGCACCGTCTGGTAATGGAGCCGTATCTGTGGTATATAATCGGAAAAAGGGACATGTCTCCCCTTATCTTTCTCCTTGCTGAAATACTGGTACTGGTAGTCTTCTCCGTAAACAATACCGGCAATGCAAAGGATCAGTAGGGTAAATATGTAGGTTCTCTTCATTGTGTCAGGATATAATTAATCTATTAATATTTCTCGCTATAGTACCATATCGGCTAATGGTGGAGAATAATAAAGCATGTTCTGAACAGTCTTTTTTGGGATACATCATCGTGATAATGAACCATTATTCAGAGAAAAAGAGTTCTATGTATTTTCGTAAAGATTGGGCATAATCGAGCTTTATTCTGGTTTCAATTGCCCAGGTGGAGTCAGGAAAAATTTTAAGGTTTGCCTGAAATATCTTTTCTGCCTCAAGGGCATAGCTATAGGCCATTTCCTTCTTAAAATGCCCGCGGTTGTGCCGATCGTAAAATATTTCCTTCCCGGCATCATTGAGAAATTCATCGCCTTTATGGTAAACGCGGTAAGATTCAACATCGTACTGGTTGCTATACGAGTCTATTATATTGAGACATTCTGAAGCGCGGTAGAAATGAAACATCATGGCGGTGAAAACTTCAAAATGCTCGATGAGTTCATTATCATCTGTTTTATCTTTCAAGCGGCGTATGGCATGGTAGTTTTTACGCAATGAAAAAACGATCTTATTGAAAACAGCGCGGTTTGCGACCTTTTCCCTGATAGGGATGTTATATAGACTATATTGAAAATATCGATAAAGGGCGTCTTTGGCTGTTTCACGAAGATTGATAAACTGCTTGGTAAGTATTTCAGAGTCAATTATGTCTTTATAGGGTTTTCTGGGAGCTGCGGGAACTTCCTGTCTTTTTTCGTATTTTTTATTAGGTGTATCAACCGTTGTTTCATCGTTAAATCGATAGGTCATGACAGCTGAATAGGCAATATTAAGCTTTGTCATCGCATCATTGGCCCATTTAGTTCGATGGGGATTTTTATCAGGATGAAATTGGAATGCCAGTTTTTTATAAGCAGCAGATACTTCTTCATCTGAAGCATCCGGGTTTACATTGAGGAATTTATAGCAGCTATTAATATCCATAAAATATTTCAGTAGGCCTGTAAATTAGCAGATAATAATTAAGGAGATGATTTTTTCAATTACATTATTTTTATTTCAAAAACGGATATATGTTAAGGTTATCATTTAGTGATACATGATTTTCTGAAATCAGCCAGTGATCATAGTCCGGTTGGTTTTACAATTTATCTTTATGGTATTACACAGGGATGATAGCCTATATATGTAAAGATGAAATCACAAAACGAAGTGATTTGCCAGGAGACCTAAAAGTATGTCGATAAAAATATCAATTTTTTACTTGACATACAAACTAATGTATGCTTATTATTTGTATAGATTAACATGAGGGGAATAACAATGTCACCAAAAGAGGTTTCTAAACAACTTACGACCAAACAGGAAAAAATTTTAGAATTCATCAAGGGGTCTATAAAGGACTCAGGGTTCCCCCCAACGGTGCGCGAAATTGGTGAAAAATTCAGCATAACCGTTAAAGGTGCCTATGATCACGTGAAAGCCATTGAGAAAAAAGGCTATATAAAAACAGAACAAAACAAATCCCGCGCGATAGTCGTATTGAATGAAGAGGAAGAGATCCCGGTAGATGCAATCAATATCCCTCTCCTGGGCCGGATTGCAGCCGGTTCCCCCATCATGGCTGAAGAGAATATTGAAGAGTATTTAAGTTTTCCCAGATCGATGTTCCGGAGCGGTGAATACTTTGCGCTCAATGTCAAGGGCGATTCCATGACCGGAGGCGGCATATATGACGGTGACATTGCCATTATCAAGAAGCAGAATACGGCAAATAATGGCGAAATCATAGCCGCTCTGCTAACCGATGAAGCGACATTGAAAAGACTCAAGGTTTCCGGAAACAAAGTACAGTTGCTGCCTGATAATCCAGCCTATGAACCTATTATTGCCGACAATGTAACGATTCTTGGCAAGCTTATTGCGCTTTTCCGCAAGTATTAGCGGACACAGATTTTTTTTAAAACTTCACTTTACTTTATCCGCGCGATTGTCCTATAATGCAATAAATTATTCATTACCGCGTACGGGTATGTCCTATGCTTCTGAAAAAAGCTATTACAGTGATTATTGTATGCGCCGGGTCATGCATCTTTGCAAATCAGTGGCATGATGAGGCTGATAGATGCTGGAACGAAGCCCTGAAATACAAGAAATCCCGCGATTATAAACAGGCAATTGAATATTTAAAACGCGCGGTAACAGCAGAAAGAAAGAATGAAAATCCACGGAGCGATGAGCTGATCGCCCAGCTGAATGAACTCGGCCAGATATATGATGCCACCGGGAATTATGATAAGGCCCTGCATTATTACAAATTGATGCTGACGTCGTGCCGTAAATTCAAAAATACAGACCAGGAAACGATGGCCCTGAACAGCATTGGCCAATCGTATTACAATCTTAACAGGTTCGATGAAGCGATGGGCTCGTTCCGCGAGGCCCTTGCTGTTGCAAGAAAAAACGGTTACCGGGATAAGACGGTGCTGGTTCTCAATAACATGGCGATGGTATACAGGGTAACAAAGGACTTTGCTCGTGCCCGGGACAGCTACGAGGAAGCTTTAACATATGCCAAAGAGTCTGGGAGCAGCATGAACCTCGCGGTCATAACCAGCAATGCCGGGACCATGTATTATTTCATGGGGGAACATGACCGTGCCCTCGAATTGTACACGCAGGCCTTTGATATTGACCGGAAGCGCGGCGGTGAGGCAGAAATGTCTATAGACCTGAGCAATATCGGAAGCGTATATGCGGCCAAGGGAAGATACGGTGAGGCCCTTAACTATTATGAAAAGGCCCTGGAAATTGACACAAAAAATAAGATAGAAAGAAACATGGCGGCTCGCTTGTACCGTATCGGCGATGTGTATTTCAGGGTCGGAGACAATACCCGTGCCCTGGGATGCTATAACAAATCCCTCGAACTTAACCTCAAGCTGAACAATACAATAGATGCCGCTTCGGTGCAGAACAGCATTGGCCAGGTATATGATTCAATGGGCAAATATGAGGACGCCCTGGATTGCTATATCAAGGCACTTGGTTTGAATAAAGATATTGAGATGAAAGAAAACATTGCCGGCAGGCTTTCTGATATCGGTCTCCTGTATGCGACACGTGAACGCTTTGGGGATGCTGTAGATTATATCGGCAAGGCCCTTGTCCAGGACATGAAGGCTGAAAAGAAAAACAGAATAGCCGATAACATGAGCAATATCGGAAGGGTCATGGTTTCTCTCAAACGTTATGAAAAGGCCCTTGATTACTTCAGGCAATCCATGGACATTTACCGTGAATTAGGGGACTCGGTTTCCATGGCCGACGATTCGAAAAACTGCGGCATTGTTTATTACAATATGATGGACTTTGCCAAAGCCATCGAATATTTTGTACAGGCCCGGCAGATGATTGATAGCGTTAAGGATGCCAGGATTATTTTGATCACCAACGTGAAAAACGATATATACCGCTGGCTTATTGCGGCGTATATCAAAGATGGCAAACCTGAAAGGGCTTATGAGTCAAATGAAGCCTTTTGCATTGCCAAGGTTTATACACTTATATCCGATTCAGAGGCGGACCAGAGGATCAAGTCGATAAGTTATGACGGGCTTAAAAAGAATATCGGGGAAAAAACCGGACTGGTGGTATTTTCCAACATCATCTGGGACAATCCCTTTGTTGTCTATATTGACTCTGATACTGCTGCCGGTTTTGAACTGGATAAAGCTGCCACGGTAAATGCCCTGTATAATGCCCTGGGGAAGGACATTGAGATCTTTATCGGTAAAAAAAAGACAGATATCATCTTCAATGTATCCCAGAAATCAAGGCGGGATTATTATTACATTGAGTTTGAGAAGATTATTAATTACTATCGGGCATTGCTATCTAAAAAATATATAAGCAGCAAGGAATTTGAAATACAAAAAACGATCGGAAAAATACTCTACCAGTTCTTACTCAAGAAAATCGAGAATTATATAGGAAGTAAAGAGACGCTGATCATTCAGCCAGACGGTGTTCTTTCAACTATTCCGTTTGAGACAATGATCATGAGCGACGGGCGGTTTTTGATAGAAAAATTCGGCATCAGGTATACATTTTCACAAACCTGTGAAAATTATTTTTCAGATCGGGTCTTTAGCGCGGCGAGGAAAAGCATGGTGATTATGGGCGGGTTCAATTCACCCCCTCAACCGGCAGCCAAAGAAATAGAATCTGCCCGGCATTTTGAAATGATCGCAACCGGTATAAACAGGAGGATAGCCGCTAATAAAAGCGTTCTTGATCTATTCGGTTTTTTTGGAATTGATGACCTGAAAGGATTGAACGCGGGTGCGGCGGAAATTAACGAATTAAAATCATTAAAAGAAGATATCGTCACCTTAACCGGAGACCAGGGAACTGAATCAGCGCTTTTCAGGTTGTCAAGGAGCGGGACGCTCGGTAATTACAGGATACTTCACATTATATCAAAAGGCGTTGTCGTTCCCGAAGTGCCACAGTTAAGTTCCCTGGTGGTGTCATATGATAAAAATGAGGGGGCCGACAAGGACGGGGTTCTCAATGTAAGAAAAATTTCATCTTTCGTATTTCATTCAGATCTGGTGCATCTGGCTTCCATATCCATGCCTGCCGCAGGCTACAACAGGGGTGAGGGTATTTGGAATCTCTGCGGTTCATTGATGATGGCCGGTTCACAGGGGGTTTCCCTGTCTGTCTGGAATCTGGATGACGCCACAAGATCATATTTTATGAAAAAGGTGTATGAATCAGTATTGGACAGGGGTATCTCTGTTGAAAAAGCATTTACGCAGACGAAAAGGGATTTTATTAAGGGAATATCTGTTAAGACCGGGTCAACCTCGTTGAAGCCCGAGGGCGATGAAGAAGGGAAATTGTCAAATCCCTATTTTTGGGGATCATTTATTTACTATGGGCGATGACATGCCTGCCGGCCGCCGGAATCCAGTCTTGATGGATGCATCATCGGCAATTATTCTGTTCAAATGCTCCTTTTTTGAGCCGGTTATTAAATACTTCAACATAATCATGGCTGAATCTGTTTATAGCGAAATCACCCGGGAAGATCGCGAGGGTGCAGGCGCATTCATTTGTTTTCGGAAAGAAGAAAGAATACATATCCATGATTATGCCGAAAAGAAAGATTGTTCCCAGGGGCAATTTCAGCCGCTGAAGGGTCTCGGTTCCGGTGAGCGGGACACTATCCGTTTGTACCAGATGGGTATCGGGGATATGATCATACTCGATGATGGAAAAGGCGCATCATACTGCAAAAAAAATGATATCCCTTTCATCAATTCACTGCTGGTGCCGCGTATTCTCCACCTGGGCGGTCTGATAGGAAAAGAAGAGAGAAACAGCGCGATGAAATGTATCATGACATACGGCAGATACTCCACTAAGATCATTGAGTATGCCTACGGCTGCGGGGACGAAACTCTGGCAGGCTTTTTATAAATGGTTTATATCTGCTTGATGATATCAGCTGAGATATCTGAAATGGTCTGGCACCCGGTCAATATCATGGCTTTTTCAATATCCTTTTTCAGGTGATTCAGATAGTATGAAACACCTTCGGCTCCCATGCCGACGGCCGCAATGGCGATGGGGCGGCCGATAAGTACGGCCGAAGCGCCAACGGCAAGGGCCTTAAGAATATCAACGCCTTCGCGGAAGCCGCCATCGACCATTATCATCAGGTTTTTCTTCACTTCCCGGACTATTTCATCCAGAACATCCATGGATCCCATCATCTCGTCAAGGACCCTCCCGCCATGGTTGGAAACGATTATACCGTATGCCCCGGCTTCCACTGCAGCGGCTGCGTCCCTGACATTCATAATGCCTTTCAGAAAAAAAGGAAGTTTCGTAGAGGATATCAGTTCCTTCAATTCGGAGAAACTTTTCGGTCCAACGGACTGATTTTTCATGGCCATGGTTTTAAAAACAACTGCGTCAATGTCCATCCCGACTGCCATGGCGCCTGCTTTTTCAGCGGCTTTTATGCGCATGATTATATCCTTGTTGTCGCTGCGCGGCTTGAAAATTGGAATGCCTTTTCCGCCGTATTCGGAAATCGCCTGAATACCGATCTTGTACTTGTCTGGGGTGGCTCCGTCGCCGATAAAGGCAATGCTTCCAGACTTGATACACCCGGCAATTACAGCTCGGTTATAGTCCAGTTCATCGATGGCACCGCCCATGTTGGTGACGGTCCCCGTTATGGGAGCGGCAAGGACCGGAAGGGACAGCTTATGGTCCATGAAAACGGTTGTGGTATCCGGCCGGGTGACATCATGGATGAGCCGTGTGTTGATCTTGAATTTCTTCAATGAAGCTATATTTCTTCTGAATGATTCGCCGGTCCCGGTGCCTCCCATGCCCGGTACGCCGGTGGGACAGTCACGACCATCGCAATTTTTGCAGACATAGCAGATTTTCTTGAATTTTTCTTTTGCGGCAATATGGATGGTCTCCATCGATATTTCCGATTCCTCGATCATATCGAATTTAATGACATCCCTGCACTGCTCGTATGATTTAACCGCATCTTCAAGGGTTTTCCCTATGGCAATGATATGCCCGGCTTTTTCAACATTGGAACGGGGCTGGATGACCTTGTCGCCGGGTTTAACATTAAGGAATATTTCCTTTATACCGAGAATCTTAAGGGCTTCTTCCAGGCCGCTGATTTTTTTAACAATTCCAGGTTTCGTGATGATGGCCCGTTCGATTGAATACTGACTGATTACCGGCTCAAGATTGCCCGGTTCCTGGCCGAGGGCAACTTCAATGGCCGCCTTCATGAGGTCGACGCCGGATGAATAGGGGTAGGTATAGGCAGACATGAATCCGCCCGAGAGACGGGCCGCGAGTTCTCCTATCATGGGGCCGTCTTTGGTTATCTTAATGTCGCCTTTTGCGGCACCGATATCGATGCCGAGAGCGCGTATGCCGAGTTTCATGACATGGCATGCCGATTCCTGTGTTTCCCGGGGAAGGCTTGATGGCATATTATGGCCTGTTTCAATAAAGAAAGGGGGATATTCAATGATCCGGTCAGCGACACCGGTAATGGTGATGTCATTGTTGAAAATGATCGCGTCAATGGAGAGTTCAGGACCCTCCATAAATTCTTCCATGATGAGTTCACCGCTTGGAGAAGCTCCTTTTGAAAACTTAAAGGCATCGGCAAGCTGGTTGAAATTGTCTATGCGCATCACGCCGCGGGCGCCCATGTTGTCTGACGGCTTAATGACAATGGGGAACTTAAGTATCTTCCCTGCTTTTTTTGCGTCAGACAAAGACCAGACGGGCAGGAAATTCGGGGAAGGAACGCCATGCTCCTTGAATCGCATGCGCATTTTAATTTTATTTGTAGCAGCCTCTGCGTCCTCAAATTTTATTCCCGGCAGGTTCAGGGCACTGGCAACTGCAGCAACGGCCATGGAAGCGTCGGTGCCCACGGTCAGGACACCGCTTATCGGTGTCAGTTCATTCTGGGCCTTTGCAACGCGGACTGAACCCTCGATGTCACGGGTGCTCATGACGATGGGTATGTCCGCATCCTTCATGCCAAGGGCGTTGGGGTTGTAGTCGGTCACAATGACCTGGAGTCCCATCTTTTTTGCAGTCAATATCGCCGGCATCTGGAGGAGACCGCCGCCTATTATCATTATTGTTTTTTTCACTATGGCCTCCTTTTCTTCGGGCTTTTATGGCGCCATACCGAAATGCATGTTAACATGGTGCAACCCGGTAACAGTTGTTAATATCAGGCAGAACGTGCTGACGGCTGATGAATATCAGGCGTCAGATTTATGTCGCATTATACACCATTCAGTTTTATTAAGTCAATTATTTAATTATTGTAGTAAAAGAAGGCGTAGTATTACAATGGTGCAGAGCGATATGTTGTTCATTATGACCTGTTCGAGATGGCGCTTTCGAATCAATCTGATTCATGCCATGGAAGATGATTGCTCTATTGAAGGTTCAGCCGGGTGAAAAGGACTTGAAATTATCAATTTAATCGCATAATGTGACTACCTACTTTATTGAACAAACCCGTAGTTGACCAGTTTGGAGGAGCCATGGATCGAAATCTTACTATTGAAGCAGTTCGTCTCACTGAAGCGGCAGCTCTCTATGCCAGCAGGCATATGGGAAAGGGTGACGAAGATCTTTCATATTATTCGGCCGCTGAAGCAATGAATAAAGTTTTATCTACCATGGATATTGATGGTGAAGTGGTGATCGGGGCTGATAGCTCTGACACCGCTCTCTATGACGGCGCGCAGGTTGGGATTAAGACGGGCAGGGCCGTTGACCTGGCGGTAAAGCCCCTTGATGGCAAAATGACCTGCGCCCGCGGCGGACACAATGCCGTATCGGTCGCCGCAGTCGGCACCAAGGGTAGTTTTATGAGGACCCCGTCATACTACATGGATAAAATTGCCGTGGGAAAGGACGCAAAAAACATGGTGGATATCAATCAGCCCCCGGCGATCAACATCAAGCGGGTAGCACGGGCCAAGGGCAAATATATAGAGGACATAACCGTGTGTGTCCTCGACCGAAAGAGAAATGAGCCGCTCGTGAAGGAGATCAGGGAAACCGGGGCAAAAATAAAATTAATTCGTGACGGTGATATAACCGGCGCTATTTCCACAGCGTTTCCGGAGAGCTCCATTGATATATTGATGGGTATCGGAGGGGCCAAAGAGGCTATTATCGCAGCTGCCGCGCTGAAATGCATGGATGGAGACATGCAGACTCGTTACGTTGATCTCAGCGGCAAAGAAAAGGACCATATACGCGAGCTGGGGTTCAGTGATCCTGACAGGATTTTCACCATTTCGGAAATGATAAAAGGCGATGAAGTCATCGTCTCATTGACCGGGGTGACAGACGGGGTGCTGCTTCCCGGCGTTCAGTATATCTCAGGCGGTGCTAAGACAAATTCGATACTATTCAGGCAGAAAACGCATACCCTTCGCTTTATAAATGCCGTGCACCAGTTTGACTACAAGCCTATTTTTTAGCGATATGTTATTTACGGGAGCCGTATTATAGAAGGTAAAATCGACATAAAAGTTATTCGCTCGATTAATGAAAAAATTAATTCGAGGATGTCGCTTGCGGAGCTCCTGAAGGCTATCATGGACGCGGCCAAGGAACTCCTGAAATCCGAGGGATGCTCACTCCTTCTTGCCGATCAGAAAACAGGCGATCTTATCTTCGATGTGGTTATCGGCGATAAAGGCGACATCATACGAGGCGAGCGTGTCCCGAAGGGGAAGGGTATTGCCGGCATCGTTGCCAGCAGCATGGAATCGATCATTGTCGATGATCCGCACCATGACGACCGATGGTACCATGACATTGATCAGAAATACCAGTTCAATACGAAAAATCTACTCTGCGTACCGATGCAGGTAAGGGGTGACTTCGTCGGTGTCCTCGAGGTCGTCAATACAATAGGCCGCGAACGATATGACGGACATGACCTGGAGAAGGCTGAATACATCGCAAACCAGGCGGCCATCGCCATCAATAACCGCAGGCTCTACGATGAGCTTACCAACAGGATCGAGGAACTGACCGCACTGTATGAAGTCGCCCAGTCGATATCCCTGGCCGGGCCGGATGACGATATAATCGACAATATCTGCAAATCGCTGGCAAAGTCGATGAAGGTGCGCCGTGTTTCGATAATTTTTTATGATGAAAACGACAAGCGTTTAACCATTGAATCCGCTTACGGGCTGCCGGAATCGATCGTACAGTCCTGCGATATTGACATCAACTCGTCCATAGCCGGTCATGTGTTCAGGAGCGGCGATCCCATGATGGTATCGGACATCAACCGGGAGATCCCGGGCAAGATGGTGTTTCCGGGCAGGAATTATAAGACAGATTCATTCATCTCCGTTCCTATCCAGTATAAAAACAAAACCATTGGCGTTCTTTCATGCGCTGATAAAAATAACGGCAAATATTTTGATTCCTTTGATCTTCGTATCGTCACTACCATCTGCAGCCAGGTATCGCAGATCTATACTAATATTCATAACCAGAAGATGGCCGAAAACCAGCGGATCCTGTCCCGCGATATTGATATTGCCGCCGAAATACAGAAAAAAATACTCCGAGGGATTCCCGGCAGTTTCAATAACCACTTGCTTTCAGCCTTCACCAGGCCGGCCCGGTCCGTCGGAGGGGATTTTTATGATTTTTCAAAATTGAATGAAAACAAGTACTCGATACTGGTCGCGGATATTTCAGGTAAAGGTATTCCCGCCGCCCTGTTCATGGGGTCGGCGCTGAATGTTGTCAGGGCTGAGCGGAGGATTGACAGCTCGCCGGCGGGACTTCTGAAAAATGCAAACAGGTATATCTTCCAGGATTCGGAATATGGCATGTTCGTGACACTGTTTTATGCGGTCATCGACTCCCATAACAACCTGATCACCTATGCCAGCGCCGGACACAACGACCAGATGCTGGTGCGGTCCCGCACGCGGGAAGTGATAATGCTGAACGCTGACGGGAAGGCCCTGGGGCTCGCGGATGACGAGATTTTTGAGGAGCGCGTTATTCTGTATGAACCGGGTGACTTCCTCATTCTTTTTACCGACGGCGTAACCGAGTGTTTTGGAGGCGACCGGATGGATATCGAGCATGGGGAGCGGATGCTTGCCGAAATCGCCCTTCGATTTATCGATGAAAATCCTGATAAATTTATTGATTATCTGAAGCAGTACTTTAATACCATAACCAGGGGCACAGACTTTGTCGATGATATTACGATACTTGCCATAAAATTTTAGGATGTTTTCGTTACGTGCGATGAAAGATTTAGAAGAACTGCTCAATGCCATTTACATTGATATCCGCAAGAGAAACAGTGACCGCGGGCTGCAGGCCATACCGCAGTCAGATGAATTTTTTGAACAGATTACAAAGGCTTATTCGCTGATTCCCTTTGCCATTCCCAAACTCATCAAGATGCTTGTCGATTCGCACAAGGTATTTTCATTTACCATTGTCGAGGCTGATCGGAAAGAACGGATTCGCCGCGTAGAAGGCCTTGTCGTAGCTGAAGGAAATATAGTAAAGGACCTTCTTCAGAGATATGGCGATGAACTGGTCCGGGCTTATTCACATGAATTTTCAACAAAATATACCGTTGAAAGGATCATAAAGGAATTCTACCCAAAGTTGCAGGAATATAACAATACCCATATCGGCAAGATAGCCTATATGGTAATTAACCTGATGGGGATCCAGTCGAACCTTGAGCGCAACATCATGCAGTATGGCGTCAAGTGGCAGGAAAAACAGCTCAAGACGGAAATAGAGAACAGCGACCCGATTGATTATTTTATAGAAACAGCTTCGGGGATCGGATCCACCGATGGCGGCGCAAAGGGCGGGGCAGAGCAGGGTCCCCGGGCGACGGATGCGGCTAAATACGAGGATTTGAAAAGATACCTGACCAAGAATTCCGTTGAAAAAACGATCACGGTATATGGAATAGAATTTTATTCGCGAGTCTGCTTCAGGGAATACCAGTTTTCCCTCATGCAGAAACTTATCGAGGACGGCATTGTTCATGATAAGGATGATCTGAAGCTGGTGAAAAAAATGCTCCAGAAGACTCGCTCCAATTCGGACCAGGACCTTAACCTTCAGAAATATGCCAACGATATAAACGACCTGGAAAAACTTATCAATAATAAAATCAAGCAAAGTGAGGGATGATGAAACGGGTTGCGATTATCGGCGGCGGCGCGTCGGGTCTTATGGCGGCGTGCTTTGCTGCCGGCGGAGGCAACTCGGTAGTAATTTTTGAAAAACAGAAGAAGATAGGCAGGAAAATCCTCGTCAGCGGAAATGGCCGGTGCAATATTTCAAACCGGAATCTTTCTCCGGATAAGTTCCATGGCAAGAACACCCGTTTTGTCCACAATGTATTCGGCAAATTCGGACTTGAACAAACGATAGATTATTTTTCATCCATCGGTCTGCCCCTCATTGAAGAAAAGAACGGCAGATTATTCCCCGCTTCGCTGCAGTCAACAACAGTGGTGCGTCTCTTCGAATATGAACTTGCCCGGAACAATGTGGAGGTCAGGACGCACCGGAAAATAGAGCGGGTCGTCAGGAGTGGAAATTCCTTCAAGCTTGTGACAGCCGGTCATGAGGAGGAGGTGTTCGATTCGGTCATACTCGCAGCCGGAAGCTGCGCCTGTCCCCCCGCCGGCGGATCCCGGGACGGCTATGATCTGGCGGCGCAGATGAAGCATACGATACATGAGCCATTCCCAGCGATTCTGCCCATCACCATACCATTAAAGATCGTTCACCGGCTTCAGGGGATCAAATGGGACTGCGCCCTCTCCGTTGTCCATGGGGGCAGGGTGATAGCTTCTTCCGAAGGGGAGCTTCTGTTTACAGCGTACGGGATATCAGGACCGGCAAGCCTTGATATTTCCCGTGCGGTTAATGAGGCCTCGACCGGGAGCGGGGACCCGTCGATCCAGATCGACCTGTATCCGGGCTACCGGCACCATGAACTGGAAACTCTCCTTGAATCGCTCTGGTCCGATTCGTCAAAGCCGGTCTCGTTCAGCCTCATCGGTATCATGAAAACGCCAATGCCTGAAGTGGTTCTGAGAATCGCGGGGGTCGATCCTGACAGGAAGGTCGGAGACCTCAGGCGCGAAGAAAAGAAAAAGCTGGTCGACACCCTGAAAAACTTCGTGCTGGTACCGGGGAAGCCCCGGGGCTTCAATGAGGCAGTTGTGGCTGCGGGAGGCGTGGATGTGGATGAGGTCAACCCTTCAACCATGGAATCGCGGATTGTCCCGGGGCTTTTTATAACCGGGGAGCTCCTTGATATCGACGGGGACAGCGGCGGATATAACCTTCAGTTCGCCTGGAGCACCGGGGCCCTAGCCGGCATGGCCCAGCGCTGATAGGTCGCTTCAGATCATCATTATAAATCCCTGTATGGAGGCGATTTTCGTGCAGACCGCGTCCAGGTGTGATTCCGAACTGAATTCAGCGGTTATGGTGTAGGAAATGAACTTGCTGTTCCTGCTCGGCTTATGGCAAACCTCTCCGTCAATGCCGTGTTCCACCAGGACCGCGGATATGATCTCATGCAGTTCCGGATTGAGCAGAAAAACCGATTTGAAAGTGATCTCGGCAGGATAGTCGATTTTTTTCTTCATGGGACAACGAATGGGTGATGCCTCTCTGTTTGTCAACAATATATGTTCGGAAAAGATGATTTGCAGCCGCCGCAGCATTGGCAGGGACTGAAAAATAAATAATAATGATATTGGCAGATTGAAAACAGTCCTGAGGGAGTTATCGGGAATTTAATCTTGACTCGATGGCCGGCGCATCACAATATGTTATCGGTGCAAATGTATGGAAATGATAAATTTAACCCTGCTTCAGCCTTTTTTCATCGCACTGTTCCTGGGGGCCCTTCTCGGCTTTGAACGGTCTTTCACCTCCCGCATGGAGCATGAGGAACTGGATTTCATCGGCGGCATACGGACTTATGCCCTGGTATCGCTTTTCGGTTCCCTGGCATCCTTCCTGGGGGAAAAGTACATGATCGAGATTCTCCTTTTCTCTTTCCTGGGAATCATCATCCTTATCGCCATCTCATATTATATATCATATTCAAAGCATGATGAAAGCGGCATAACCACCGAGGTCAGCATGCTTATCTGTTTCCTCATCGGCGTAACGGTCCAGAAAAACCACCTGGTGCTGGCCCTGTTTATAGCCATCGTTTCAACGGCTGTTCTTTACCTTAAGAGATACATGCAGCGCCTCGGGGAAAAAATTGAAAATGAAGATATCAGGGGGACTCTCCTTTTCGCCCTGGTAACCTTTGTTATCCTCATCTTCGATCCGGACTATAATTTCTATATGAAGGATATCGTGATCATGGGGACCGGTATCATGGAGCGATATCCCGGGCTGGCGGACGTGAAGGTCATCAATCCCTTTACCGTGTGGCTCATGGTGGTGCTGATATCGGCCATAGGCTTTTCCGGGTATATTGCCATCAAGATACTGGGTTCACGCAAGGGTATCGGGCTCACCGGGTTCCTCGGGGGCATCGCGTCAAGCACAGCAACAACGCTTACCTTTTCAAAACGAAGCGGGGATACGGGGCACGGTGACCTCTACAGTTCCTACGCACTCGCTGTTCTTCTGGCCTGTTCTACCATGTTCCCCAAGGTTGTTATCGAGGTACTGATAATAAATGCCAGCCTGGTGCCAAAACTGCTTATCGTCATGGGACTCATGACCGCTGCGGGATTTTCATTCTGTTTTTTTCTCTGGAAAAAGAGCAGTGAAAAAAAAGTGAGTGATGTGGAACTGAAGAATCCCTTCAATCTGATGCCTGCCGTGAAATTCGGCATCATCTTCGCCCTGATCATTTTCATCGCACGGATCATGGAAGTGCTTGCCGGAGATGGAGGGGTTTATGTGGTCAGCTTCCTGTCAGGCCTGGCGGACGTGGATCCTATTACCCTCACCATGAGCCAGATATCCCGGGATGATCCAACCAAGGTCAACCAGGCAACGGTTGCTATTACGATTGCCGCCTTTTCCAATACCATCATGAAGGCGGTATTGGCCAGCATTCTCGGATCAAAAAAATTCAGAAAAACGGTTCTGGCAGGATTCAGTACGATCATCTGCGCGGGGATTGTCGGGCTGATCCTGGTGTTTCTGTTATGAAGTCATTGCAGTAAGCGTCGATTATGTACGAGTGTCCGGAGACGGGATATGAGAAGAAATCCCGTCAGCCGGCCCGTTGGTACTATACAGATTGTCCCGCCCTACTTTGGAATCTTGCCGTAATCCTCAAGGAACTTTTTCAGGCCTATATCGGTCAGGGGATGCTTGATGATCTTCTGGAACACGTCGAAGGGTATCGTGGCGATGTCCGCCCCAATGAGGGCCGCATGTTTGATGTGCAGCGGGTTCCGGATGGAGGCGACGATGATTTCGGTGTGTAAATCGTAGTTGGCGTATATAGCGGATATCTCCTCCACCACTTCCATCCCCTCCGAAGATATGTCGTCAAGGCGGCCGATGAAAGGTGAAATGAAGGTCGCTCCCGCCTTTGCCGCCATGAGGGCTTGGACCGAGTTGAAGCAGAGGGTCACGTTGGTCTTGATCCCCTCTGAATACAGGGTCCTGACGGCGCGGAGGCCGTCTTCGATGAGAGGAATTTTTATGTTTATATTGTCCCTGATTTTGGCAAGGTCCCTGGCCTCGCGGACCATGCCATCATAATCGGCTGATATTACTTCGGCCGATACGGGCCCGTCAACTTCCCGGGCGACGTCAATTAGAACCTCGCGGTATGGCCTGCCGATTTTGCTGACCAGGGTCGGGTTCGTCGTTACGCCGTCAAGGATCCCCAGTTCCTTGGCGCGGCGGATCTCCTTGATATCAGCGGTATCTATAAAAAACTTCATATGAGCACCTCTTTCCCGTTTATTATAAACAGATAGTCCGGAGAGCAGGGTTTATGTCAAATAATTTCTATTATATAGCCGGGGAGTTTGTTAAATCAGGTCATCTTTGAGTCCAGGGATAATCATTTAGAAGAAACCCGGCTTTCATATCCCGGGATAATCAAATAATATTGACAGTGAGGGCATTTTTTTCCACTATGCGACTGCTATGAGATCGTTTTTTTATAATGTTTATGAAGAACTGCGCCGCATAGTTTCTTCTCCTTCAGGGCTTATGTTCCTGGTTTTGCAGAGCCTGCTGGTAGGATTCACTTTGTACACGGCAATGGGAAGCTACAGCGGCTTGAGCACGCCCCTCGAAGATGGCATGGTGCCGGTGCCCGGCCTTGAACCGCTGAGGGACTTTTGCGTCCCCTTGTTTCGCAACAGCTATCTGTATCTATGGCTGGTTCTTCCCATCGTGTTTTCCAGCATCATTCCGGGGCCGAATAAAGAAGTTAAATACAATTTTATCGGCCAGTTTTTCGGGATCGGACGGACCTTGTATGCCAAAATGATGGCGGGACTGCTGTTTTATCTGGCGCTCCTCACCCTTTCCCTGCCGGCAGTCTATTACTGGATCATGCTGGGAGGAGATATTTTTCCCTGGGAAATGGTTCTTCTATATGGAGGTTATTTCCTTTACGGATTGTTTATACTTTCTCTCACATTTTTTACTTCCTCTCTAATAAAAAACCGTTTTGCCGCCTCATTCATTGCTATTAGTATCACAGTGGCGCTCCTCGGATATGATCTGTGGGCAGAATTTTCGCCGGCAAAGTGTTCACCGGCGCCCTGGACTCTTCCTTCAGTGATGAGCTTTTTCGAAACGGGTAATCTCTTTATCCCGGCCATGGCGTATTTCGTGGTTCCGGTGACGCTGTTCCTGCTTGTCGCAACTATTTTGCCCATGATCAGGAGCAGAAAAAAGTCAGTCCTGCTGTCTGCTACGCTTTTACTAGGCCTCTGCGCCATAATAGGAACCGCCGCAGCTTTTAACAAAGGATTGGCCGGCACGGGAATTGACCTGACGGAACATGAACACGCAACAGCTGTATCATGGGTATATGTCAATGTCGAAGGTCAGATGGTCCCCTATGGCGCTTACAGGGGAGCCGACACCGGCGCCGGGACAGTCACCCCGGAACTGCAGGGCCACCCCCTGGTCATCTCTGATACGAACCGGAAGGATATCCTTGTGGTATACTGGGGAATGATCCCCTTCATCCTGTTGTTCTTCATGGCGGTAAGGGCGGTCAGGAAAAGCGGCATTCCCAGAGCAGGCAAAAGGGCGATTGTTGCGCCGGCGACATGGCTGGTCATCATGGCGTCCCTGGCCATGGTGCAGGACTTTTACGTCAAGAACAGGGACTGGAAGGTTTTTCCTTCGATACGGGAGATCCTGCCCCGGTGGGCCGTTACCCTGGGTGAAAAAATCTCTTCGACGCCGGCCGTCAACGCTGAAGCAAAAAACGGTGGAAAAAAGGCTGATTCGCCGGCACAAACGGGCGACCAGAATTTTATCTATGCCGGAAAGGAATATAAGAACCTCCAGCGATTCTTCAAAAAGCTTGCAGACCTTCAGGCGCGTCGGCGCAATTCGGTGCATATCATGCATTACGGGGACTCCCTGATCTGGGGCGATTGCTATTCAAAAACACTGAAGAGGAGTTTCCAGAAGGATTTCGGCGACGGAGGGAGGGGCGTGGTGCCCCCGGTTGAGACCATGGCAACGGCTCTGCAGGACCATGTCAACAGGACACCGCCGGGGGGCTTCAGACAGCACGCCATACGGCACGAATTCCGGTACCTGGGGAAATTTTACATCAGGCCCGAGGTCAATTCTCTGTTTGGATTCACCGGCGAGGGCACGTTCGTCAGATCCCCGATGACAGAAATACGCATGGAAGCGCCGGCTGGATCGGAGAAATGGAAACGGGTGAAGATTTTCCTGCGCAGTCCGGTGGACGTCCGGGCCGGCATATCGGAATGCCGCCTTAACCTTGACTACGGCACCGGATCGGAGCAGAAGGTTGTCAGACTGAGTCCCGGCGGCACCGGCTCCGTAACGTGGGACATCCCCGGAACGGACAGGATCCGGATAGATTTTGCCGGGTCAACGGGGCCGCTCCCCTCGGTCGATGCCGTTGACGTCGAAAGCGGCAGGGGCGTGGTGTACAGCACCATTGTCCGCATGGGCATTCACATGGCATGGATGAACGCGGTGCCGGAGCAGAACCTGAAGTCCCTGGCGGAAATACAGCCGGACCTTCTCATTTTTCAGTTCGGCATCAACGAGGCAGCGTCGCTGGGGGCCTTCCCCGAGTTTACCAGGGAAGAGCTCAGAAGCCAGATGCGCGAGTGGCTCATGAAGGTGAAGCGGCTGCTTCCCGAAACCGATATCCTCCTGATCGGTCCGCCGGAAAGGCTCCAGAACTACCAGAGCGGCCTTGCCACCATGAAGGAGACCCTGGCCGTGCGGGAAGTGCAGCGCGAGGAGGCGGAGCGGGCAGGCCTGGCGTACTTTGACACCTATGACAGCCTCGGCGGCGAAGGGCACATGATGAAGATGGTTAATTCCGGCCTTGCCATGAAGGACTATACCCACTTCACCATGCGGGGGGGCGATACCGCTGCCCAGGCCTTTTACACATCCCTCATGAACGCCTATCATAAAAAGAACCAGCGTCCGAAACTCGATTTCAAAATCGAGGAGAAAACGGCCATCCTGTTCAATTCAGCTTCTTTCGCCTATTTTCTCGGGACGGTCATCATCATCGCTTTTCTCCTCAGGAGATGGCCGTCGCTCCGGTTCGGCTTCCTGCTGGCCGCGTCATATTACTTTTATGCCACGTGGAAATTGTGGCCCCTGGCATGCCTTGTCGCGACAACCGTGACGGATTATTCCATGGCGCGCTGCATCAAGGCGGCCCGGGACAGGGGCGGCCGGGGCACCGCGTACCTTGTTGTGTCTCTTGCAGTCAACCTGGGGATCCTCTTCACCCTGAAGTATTTTGATTTCTTCTCGGATCTCACCGGAAAGGCCATCAATGCCCTCGGGTACCAGTCATCGGTGCCGATACTGAATATCCTGCTCCCGGTCGGCATATCCTTTTACACATTCCAGTCGCTGTCGTATACCATTGACGTATGGCGCGGGAACCTCGAGCCGGAGAAAAATATCGTCAGATACGCCCACTACGTGTCCCTCTTCACCCAACTCCTGGCCGGTCCCATCGTCAAGGCGCGGGAATTTCTGCCGGCCCTCAGGGAGAAGGCGAGTCATTTCCTGGTGACCCATGAGCACGTATCAACGGCCCTGTTTCTCATCTTGGCCGGTCTGGTGAAAAAAGCCGGGGCCGACTGGCTGGCGGGGTCCATCGTGGACCGCGTGTACGCGAGCCCACACATGTTCCTGCCCCTGGAGACACTTACTGCGGTATACGCCTATGGCCTGCAGATCTACGGCGACTTTTCAGGATACAGCGACATTGCCATCGGAAGCGCCCTGCTCCTGGGCTATAACCTGACGGAGAACTTCCGCCGGCCCTACGCGTCGGCTTCGGTGAGTGAATTCTGGCAGAGGTGGCACATATCCCTGGGGAGCTGGCTCCGGGACTACCTGTACATCAGCCTGGGGGGGAACCGGAAACGGGTGCTGTTCAATATCGGGATCACCATGTTCCTGTGCGGTCTCTGGCACGGGGCAGCCATCCCCTTCGTCATATGGGGAGCCTATCATGGACTGTTCATGATAGCGGAGAGGGTCCTGAAGCTTAACAGCAAAAAATCAGTAAACCCGTTCCTCCATGGCCTGAAGGTTTTCTTTACCCTTCACGCGGTACTCTTCGGCTGGATTATTTTCAGGTCGGATTCCTGGGAAACCTTTGCCGGGATAATGAATTCCCTCTTCCGGATGAAGGCCGGAGCGCCCAATGTCGGCATTTTCCTTGTCCTGGTCATGGCGGGTTTTTACGCCCTGCATTATACGCCGCTTCGGTGGAAAGAAAGCCTGAGGTCTGCCTGGGGAAGGATGCCGGCAACGGTCCAGGGCCTGGCGGCTTCCTGCGTCACCCTGTTTATCTACAATATCGCCATCGCGGAAGTGAAGCCTTTCATCTACTTCCAGTTTTAAGCGCTGAATCCGGTGAAGTGACGGGCCGTGCCCCCTTTGGCCTGGACTTTCCGGAAATGCCGCCGATGGTGTCCGCCACGCGATTCTGGCCGGGATCAATATACCCGTAGCCTTTCACTATCTTCATCTCGGTTTTAAGGCCCCGGGATAGATTGCGTATAAGATAGAGAAAGCCGTCAGCCTGCCTGCCGGTGAGCACGAAGGGCTGGAAGCGGATCTGCCTGTTGCGGCCGGCAAGGGGTATGACTTTGATGGTTTCCAGCACACCTCCGTTGTAATAAAAACCGACGGCGATATTGTCGCGCTCGACGGGGTTTATGTAACCGTTTATGAAATTGCCCAGGGAGTATATGATGGGCCTGCCGCGGTATATTTCGATGCCCTGGGGCCAGTGGGGATGGTGCCCGATGATCGCGTCGGCTCCGGCGTCAATGATCTCGTGGGCCGCCGCTATCTGCTCCTTCTGGGGTACATGGGTCTGCTCGATCCCCCAGTGGAGGGATACGATTACCCTGGTATTATCAAGCTTGTAGGTGGCGATGTCTTCCCTGATGAGGTCCAGATCAAGGGGGGCTATGCCGGGGAGAGAGTCCGTGGCATAGTATTCTTCCGGCGGCCTGTTGCAGTAGGCGAGGATGATGATGGTCATGTCCCCGTATTTCAGCATGACCGGTCTGCGGGCCTCGTCGAGGTTCATGCCGCCGCCGGTATGGCGGATATTGAGGCGGTCAAGGGCCGCGATGGTATCCACCATGCCCTCGGTATTGTAATCCATCAGGTGATTGTTCGAGATCGACACCGCGTCGATCTTCAGGTCTTTGAGGCACACGGCGTCTTCCGGCTTGACGCGGAAAATATAGGGCTTTTCGACTACCGGCGTACCCCGTTTCGTTATGGGAGACTCCATGTTGGCGAAGATAAAATCATACTTGAGGAGCTCTTCTTTTATTTTCCAGAAGGGGTAGTCAATGCCTTTCTTGTGTATGTGCTTTTCGGCTTCGTTGGCGAGCAGTATGTCCCCCACGAAGAGGATGGAAAAACGCTGGGTGCTCCGGGCCGGCAGTTCATTGATGCCGATGAAGATCGCGCCGGTTATAAACAGCAGAAACATGAATATGTAGATGACCCTTTTCATTGCTCCTTATGATCAAAACGAAATACGACAGGCCTGTCAATTCATATATTATAATATATGCGCGGCGGGGTCACTGCCCCGGGAAAAAAATCCAGTTCAAATATTTTTTCACCTCAGAAGGAGTCATGCCGAACCCCAGGTAGCAGCCGTCTATCCATATCTCGAAATGAAGGTGGATGCCATAATCCCTGCCCTGGGCCTCACCGGCCAGGCCCGAGTTTCCGGCCCAGCCGATACGCTCGCCCTTGGAAACGTGAGAACCTGTCCGGATGGACCGGTCGATCCGCGAGAGGTGGTTGTAGGCGGTCACGATGCCGTTGCGATGGTCTATCCATATTTCACGGCCTCCGAAGGAGCGTTTCATGAAGGTAGTCGGGTGGGTCCGGAAATAGGCTGAGCGATTGTTCCATTCTTCCATGGTCGATGCCCGGTAGTCCCTGTCAGCCCTGATCACGATTCCGGAGTCAGCGGCGTAAATGGGCGTGTCCCTGGTAAGGGGCAGGGGCGCGTAGGAATTGCCGCTGTAATAGTGATAGAGGTCGATGCCGGCATGGCGGCCGCCGCGGTATGCCCGCGGGGCGTTGGGATAGCAGGAGTCTTCGGCCGGCAGGAAAGCGTTCCGGACTGGCAGGCACAGGCCCCGGAGTCGATCGTCGTAGAACTGGACCCGGGAGGACCCGAGATAAATCTCGATCTCAGCCACAGAGGCAATGTTGTTTTTTGTTCCTCCGCCGGGGATGAAAATACGAAACATGCTGGCGTCAACGCCGCCCAGCTCGATTGTGACACTGTCCTTTCGCGTAGCATCAATTGAGGCGAAATCAAACCAGTCCCCGTCCATGAACTGGAGGGTGAACGAACGCAGTGTCGGGTACCCGTCCTTTTTACCTGGACGCACGATAATCGAAGTCATGAGGCGCTTGACGCCGAAGTCAACGGAAATCCAGTGTGGACCCGGACCTGCGGCTGATATCCAGCAGGTTGCGCTATCGGCGTCAAAGGCTTTTGCGGCCCGGTAGCTTGGGCTGAGCTGGGAGCTGGTCCTGATGATAACTTTCCTGGCTGTATTCTGGCCTGTTATCAAATAGTCTTCATTCGCAGCAAAGGGTCCCCCGCCGGCCGAGAATATCAACAGGCAGAGTGATACTAAGGTTTTTGCTAACAGTTGTGGCATGTCGCAGCGGTTATTCTTAAATTGGGGATACTATCCCGGTGCAGGTTGGCTGCGGGATAATTGCTCCGCAGTCCCGGAATAACTGCCGCCGGCTTGTCAGCCGGCGGCACCGTTACAGCTCATTGTTAATAATCTGCCAGTTACTTGGGCACAACCTGGAAGGTTACCCTTCTCTGCTCCGCGCCCTTGGGATCGGCGCCGGAAAGCGGTTCCGAGGAACCGACACCGCGGTAGGTGAGCTTGGGAGACGTTATCCCCGCCTTGCCCAGTGAATCGTAAACCGCCTTGGCCCTGTCGGTGGAAATCTTCATGTTGCCCGGCTTGGCCCCTTCGGCTGTTTCGGGTCCGCGGCCGTCAGTGTGACCGCGAATTTCAAGGGCGTAACCTTCAGGCAGCTTGTCGAGAATTCCCTTAACGACCGGGGCGGCGACTTTCGCCCACTTGTCCCAGGACTGGGGCGGCACTTTTGAGCTTTTGTATGCAAACCCGGTTACCGGATATTTCGCCAGCTGCTCGTTGGATACCTGAACGATATTTGTGTCAACGCCGACTTTCTCCGGCTCCTTGACCTGCTCTTTCGCGCATGATACGATGAAAATGGCTGCTATGATAATTGTGATTGCAGTAACTAATTTTTTCATTTCTCCACTCCTTTTGAATGAAATTGTTTGAATTGGATACCATTAATGATATTTGTCAAATATATTTTAGCACAAAATTCATCCGCTCAGCGCCGTACCCTGCGCAAAGCGTGAAAAGTGACCGGGAACAGGCAGAATTAAAGATTTGACAGGTCCGGTCTGGAATTTTTATATAACAAATCAGGCTGAAAAATCCATGAAAACGAGAATTATACAGGCATACCAGATCTCCAACACGGTCGTCGACCTCATCTACAAGGCAAGCTTCAGCCTGCCCTACGCTGTGGAACAACGCATCGGCCAGATGCTGAAGGACGAAGAAACGGATCTGGCCAGAACGACGCTGAGGATTCTCCAGGAGAACAACGACATCGCCGGCGCCGAAGGACTCCCTCTCTGCCAGGACTGCGGCGTGGTGATCGTCTTTATCGAAATAGGCCAGGCCGTGCTTGTCGAGGGTAGCCTGGCCGCAGCGGTGAACAGCGGCGTTGAAGAGGCCTACCGGAAATTCAGCCTGCGCAGGTCAATTGTCGCGGACCCGCTCAAGCGCAACAATACCGGGACCAACGCTCCCGCCTTCATCCATGCGGATCTTGTGGAGGGGGACCGGTTTTCAATCACCGTGTACCTCAAGGGCGGGGGATCGGAAAACATGTCGGCGCTGAAAATGTTCAGGCCCACGGCGTCCGTTGAAGCCATCATCGGCTTTATCGAGGAGACCGTGGTCTCGGCCGGCCCCAATCCGTGCCCGCCCCTCTTTCTCGGCGTGGGGATCGGCGGGACCGCTGACACGGCCATGCTTAACGCGAAGAAGGCGGTCCTCCGCGAGGCGGGAACGCGGCACCCCGACCCGGTTTACGCTGACCTGGAACGGCGCATTGAAGAGCGCCTCAACGCCACCGGCGTCGGCCCCCTGGGCTTCGGGGGCAGGTCGACCGCGGCATGGGTATACATCAGGGAGGCGCCGACCCATATCGCCATGCTCCCGGTGGCCCTCAACCTGAACTGTCATTCCCTGAGATTCGGGACGGCCGAGCTATGATGAAGGATTGGAAAAAAATCGAGACGCCGGTGACTGATTCCTTAATCGAATCTCTTGCCGCAGGCGACCGCTTCCTCCTTTCGGGCGTTGTGTACGCGGCTCGGGACAAGGCCCATGAGCGCCTTTGCGCCATGGCCGCCCGGGGCGAGAAGCTTCCCGTTGACCCTGCCGGGCAGCTGATTTACTACATGGGGCCGAGCCCGGCTCCTCCGGGCAGGATCATCGGGTCCGCGGGGCCCACCACCTCGTCCCGCATGGATCCCTTCACCGAGGGAATCCTCAAGTTGGGAGTGAAGGGGATGATAGGCAAGGGGAGGCGCGATGCCGCGACACGCGCCCTTTTACAGCAGTACCGCGCCGTCTATTTCGCCTCCTTCGGCGGGGCCGGCGCCTACCTGGCGAAGCGCATAACCGAGGCGTCCATTGTTGCCTTCGAGGACCTGGGCGCCGAGGCCATATACCGGCTTCGCGTGGAAGAGTTTCCTCTCATCGTTGTAAATGATATCCATGGCGGTGACCTGTATGAAAATGCGCTTCGAAAAAGATAGCGATTTCACCGAGTTTAAGGAGGAGCTGCGGCGCCGCCTCGCATCCAGGCCGAACCGGGACCTTGAGGAAAGCGGGCTCAAACATTCCGCGGTGATGATGCTCATCATGAACAAGGACAACGCCCCCCATGTCCTCCTTACCCGGCGCACCGACACGGTGTCGACCCACAAGGGACAGGTGGCCTTCCCGGGCGGCGGCATGGACGACCATGACGACGATTACCGGGCCGTGGCCTACCGGGAGACCTGGGAAGAGGTCGGCATCGGCCGGGACAGGATCGAATACATTGGAAGGTTCGACGATTACATCTCCATTTCCGGGTTCCACGTCACCTGCTTTGTCGGCGCCATCGAGTATCCCTACGAGTACCGGCTGAACAACAGCGAGACCGAGAGCATCATCAACGCCCCCCTGGCTATGTTCGTGGAACAGAAGTTCGACCGTTACGAAATATACAATTACAAGGGGAGCGATTACCGGGTGTTTTTCTACTACCACGAGGGGTACGAGATCTGGGGCCTGACGGCGAGGATACTCACCGACTTCGGCGAGAAGATCTGTCGGGACTAGAAGGTGTATCGGAATCCGGCGGTCAACTCAACAGCCATCCCCGTCGAACTTTTCTCGAAAAATACGAGATACCCCGGCGTAAAGAATACGGCATAATGGTCATTGTAGTGCCATGCGGCATCGCACCGAACCGAAAGGTGGGGATCATAAAACCGGTAATCGGAGTATCGATAGTACCCATAAAGCCGGAGCGTGCTGATATCCTCGGACACTCCGTACTGATGCTGAACATTGACACCGTGTTTCCCGGGGGATTGGTTACATACAGATAACGCTGGGGTTCTCCCTTGCCCGTGAAAGCTAATAATTCTTTCCCGCCGCCGGATTCATGAATCATGTTACTGCAGGCTGTGGAAAAGAGCAATCCAATAATGGATAATATGAGTGATAAGTTGTGCATCAAGAATTATGAATAGTAAGTTATCTTTATCGTCAATTATTATTAAGCTAAATACTTCCTGTACTATTCTTTTGTTGTATAATGAGTTTAATATGATATTTTAATTTAACAAATCCCGGATTAAAATCGGAGACTACCTTTACAACTTCATGATTATATCCGCCAGCTGGTCCGCGCCGTTGACGTCGAAATGGAATGATTCGCTTGTCTTGATCCGCAGTGACTGGTCGCTGAAATTGACGTCCAGTATCTCAAAAAGCGCTTTTTTCCCGAAATAGCCCGCCTCCCATACCTGGTTGTACCCGGCCCCGCAAATCAGAAGGTCAATGGCGTTGAAATAATCAACCACCGGAAACAGGCCGCCCTGGTAGGTGCCTGAATATAGTACCTCGTACCCCTCGTCAGCGAGGTATGCGTACTTGCTCCTGAACTTTTCAAAGTATTCCGGCCGGCCGCTCAGGCCGTAAAAGGCCACAGGTTTCGTTCCGTCATGGCCAAGGCGCCTCAGTGCTGTTTCCCGGGAAAGGATCTCATCGCGGTTTTTAAGGATAACCGGGTTGACGGTCTCCATGGGCACAGTGGATTGGAAGGGCTCTATGGCGATGACCCTGTCGTAGTTCCGGGCGTCAAAGACCAGCTCCCCTGTGGGCAGAGGCACCCTGAAGTGGCTGTCGGAGGCCTGGTCGGAGAGATAGACCTTTTTGCAGGGAAGTTCTTGTATGAAGTTGTGCACCATGAACCACTGGTGGTGGACGATGAGGACATCGGGCTTGAGCTTGCGGAACGTTTTATACAGGATCGATTGTTTCCACCTGCCCGGGGCAAGGTCGTCTTCGGTTTCGACCGGCACCCACAGGGCATGGAAATCCCCGGCAAGATGTCCGAAAGAGGACGAATGGGCGATGGTGTATTTGCACGAAACGCCCTTTCTCTTCAGGGCGTTTCCTATGGCCATGCCGGTCACCAGGCGGCCCACGCCGGTGGTGCTGGAGGTGTAATATAAGATATTCAATTTAGCAGCTGCTGTAGTAACTAAAAAATCCCGTTGAATTCGGATATAGACCCCAGCCGGAACCATCAATGCCTGAAATTGAAACTATTGCCTCATCAGTGTTTAATCCGCTGTCTTCTAGTTCATCGATAAAGTATAATTTCCTATTGGCAACGGCAATGAACATGTGTGGTCCGTAAAAAGGATAACTTCCACCTGGCTTACCTGATAATGTTTGCGGTATTGTTGATGCAGAAAAACTCAAAGGCAGTTGCAGTATTTGACGAACGCCATAATGAGAAATATAAAGATATCCCTTTTTTACAATGAGATCATAAGCTGGGGTTGTTCCTACGTAGGGGTTTAGTGGAAATGCAGGAGGTACTAAACCCGGTGTTTCATTTAGAGGATTATATTTTGAGATGAAGGGATTTCGAGTGAGTGTTCCTAGCATGTAGGCAAGGTAAGCCATTCCGCTTGCTTCATCAACACAGACCGATACTGCAACCTGATTTACAGACGATGTAAAAAGAATGGTGGGTGATCCACCAGAGAGATTCAATTTATAAAGATCACCAGAATAATTGACATAGTATAAAATGTTTCTTATTCTGTCGATAGCGATGGATCTTATTTCAGTACTACTGTCAACTATCTGAGTACAGGTGCCATCGCTTATTTTGCTGTTGATATTTTCCATTCTGAAAACACCAGCATCAGGAGCATAATAATTAGCAAAATAAATTCTTCCTCGGGAATCAAAATCGATATCATATGGTCGTAATACTCCACCAGTGTCGAAAATGTCAGTTGCAGTTTTTGAAATTAAAGCACTGCCATTTAAACCGTCCATTATAACTATTTTTTGACCTGCATAATCAGGTATGACCAGTTTCGTTTCATCCAATATCATCACGATCGGTATGGTAACCGTTTCTCCAGCAGGCAGGTTCGCTATTGATGTTCCGCGGAAAGAAATTGCAGCTATTGACTCCACAGGAGTTACATAAGCTATTACTTCAAACTGTCGCAGGTTGCCCGCAGGCACGTTCAACGATATGGTGCCGTAGGGATTGAATTCCTTTTCGATCACGCCGATGTCTGTCGCGGTGACGCGCACCTTGATGGAGCTGAAGGCTGCCGGTGCTGTCTGGGCGATGGCGTCACGTACAAAGAAACGGCGGACTTTATCTATGATGGATGTATCAGCGGCATGATCGGACTGTAAGCCCAGGTTGATGATGACCGTGGAGGTCTGTCCTAGGAGTCCCATGCGGTGTTCGGAATCTGAACAGGATATTCCCCCAATTGATATCATAAAGATAAATAATATTAAAAATTCTATATTCGTTTTCATTTCAATACTCTACTTTCTTAATATAGTATTATTAAAATAGATCATCCGGTAATACGAAATCTATTCAGTTTTTCCTGACAAAGCGTTTTCTTTTTTTGTAAGTCCTTATCATGTGGAAATACTTTTATATACTTTTTACAGGCATCAAGGCATTCATCTATTTGAGAAGTTTCAAGATACATTGCAATGAGGTCTTTAATTTTAATTAAATCCGGGTTATTAAAAATATATTTCTGTATATTTGACTGCAATGGCAGATTCAAATTGTCTTCAGTAAACAATGCCAAAACATACAAGCCGCTATGCCAGATATACCGGGCTTTTAATTCAATAAAATCCTCGGCATCCCACCCTGACATATGCAACATATACTCGTTAAAATATTCCCTCTGTAGTTTATAATAAATATTTGGAGTATTGATGAATAGTGTTCTGCACCTGTTTTTACATAATTTGATGAATTCAAGGGCTTCACGCTTTTTGAAATGTTCAAGTATATCGATGGCAATTATTAAATCATAGTAAAGATTGTTGTTTGTAAGTATATCAATTGCTTCACCGATAAAAATATGGTCGTATATATAATCATGAACTGGAGTGAGATATTTTTCATTAGCCTCAATCCCGTCGAGTTGTATCGACCATTCATCATAACCTTTTTTTCTATGAGGTCTGAGGTCAAAATACTCCCGAATCAAAAGGCCCCATTTCCCGAACCCGACGCCGATATCAAGAATAGACCCGGCATTGACCTGTCTTATGGTCTCAATGATGTCAAATATAGATGAAAGATTATTGCTAGGCATTTTTTTATTGAGAAAAACTAGTTATTATTTACTGTTGAGTAATGACAAATTAAAGAATAGCCTCTGGATTTTAACATTGACTGTATAATATGAACTGGTTTGGGCCAGTACCGTATGAACCGAATGGTGCCCATGTTGTAAATAGTATATCCCCAAATGAAACTATCTGGTCATAATCCGGTGTAATTGTGGCCTGTCCGCTGTCTGCTATTATAAAAACATCGTTTCTTATGGCAAGAAAACGACTCGCTCCATAAAAATTGCCCCGTTCAGGTGTTGTTGTGTTTTTCGTTCCATTATTTGCAACGAGATTAAATGTGCTGTTCGAATATGAGAGTTGTAGTATCTGGTTGCCATCAGATCCCCCGAAATTGGCAACATAAACAAAGGGATTGCGGAATAGTACATCATATATTTGACTTATGTTTGACGCTGAAGAGATGATGCTATAAGGTGATCCCATTATTTGCTGAGTGTTTGGATTATATTTTATGAGCTGAGGGGGACCACCAAATGTATTATTTGGACCCACAATGTAAAGCATGCCGGTATTATCAACATCAATTCCTTTAATATAATAGGTAGTGCCAAAACCAGTACCTGTTAATGATAATTGTTCAGTACCTATTCCATCAAGATTTGATCTATATAATGCAGTTACCTGAGCGAAATAAACCACATTATTGATTTTATCCACAGCTACTGTCACGACTGAATTTATTGCACTGTTACTTATTTCAAAATTGGTTGTACTGCCTTGAATTAAATTAGTACCGTTCATATCATCAATGCGTATCATGCCTGGGTTGCTATAGTTGGCAATATATATTCTGCCGCGGGCATCAAAATCAATATCAAAGGGCCTCAAAGTACCGGAAAAACCTGGAAAAGTAGTTTGTGCAATCCATGTGGATGCAGCATCTGAAATATTATTGAACATTATAATGCGACCTGGATGAATACCGGTATTACCTGCATCAGGAACAACGATTTTTGTCTCATTTATTCTCATCATTACCGGAATGCTCACGGTATCTCCTGGCGTGAGGTTTGTAATGGCAGTGCCACTAAATGAAAGGGCAGCGATCTGTGGGGTCGGTGCCACATATGCTATTACTTCAAACTGTCGCAGGTTCCCGGCAGGCACGTTCAGCGATATGGTTCCGTAGGGGTTGAATTCCTTTTCAATAATACCGATGTCGGCGGCGGTGACGCGCACCTTGACGGAGTTGAAGGCTGCCGGCGCGGTCTGGGCGATGGCGTCACGGGCAAAGAAACGGCGGACTTTATCTATGATGGATGTATCAGCGGCATGATCATTCGGCAGGCCCAGGTTGATGATGACCGTGGAGGTCTGGCCGAGAAGGCCCGTTCGGGGCTCCGAGTCGGAGCAGTCGGAAAAAAAGAACATGGCTATGATTATGCTCATCAAAACATGGATCTGCGATCGGTGTTTCATGACTGCTTCCTTTAATGCAAAATATTTTTTTATATACCTTGATAGAAATGGAAATCTCTAATATAGAGTATCCATAATGTGTCAAAAATATTGCTGAATGATACAACCGCATCATTGGTGCTGTAACTGTCATCGGTCACGTAGAAACGGCGGTTTAACGGAGCGATAAAGCGTTTGGGTCCAATAAAATTACTGGACGCATCCCTGCGCAGTTCCAGCAGGGATGATTCATTCAGGTCGGAAGATAGACAGATAACCCGGTTGTTGGCGGGAACAGAGCCATTAATTACTGTTGCGTATACGAGTCCTCCCTTCATGACCACGTCCCATACCTGTTCAGATAATCCCCCCGAATCGGGATACGTTGCGATATCACCGGTTCCCGGCCTGTATTTAGCAATATAGTAAAAGCCGCTGATATTACAGGCGAGATAAAGAAGACCGGTGGATTGCTCAACGTCGATCCCATTTATCTGAAAATATGTCCCTGATGATAATTGCGTTGATGTGGTCCCATCCCACACCCAGATTTCGGATTGTGTTGAACCGGCTGAAAAATATATAAGGTTTCTAACACGATCAACGGCAATTGCGTATGCTTGACCGGTATAAATTTGTTGTGGAGTTAAATCATTAATATTCTCCATCATCCAAACTCCGCCTTCACCAGTGGGATTGTTTGAATTGGTGAAATATATCCTGCCCCGGGCATCGAAATCAATATCGTAAACAAAAAAGAATTCAAGAAAACCAAGATCAGCCTGTGTCCTGGGAAGCCATCCTGAGCCTGTTATGTCATCCATGATAACCATGCGGCGGTTTTGCATATCAGGGATAACGAGCTTTGTCTCGTTTAGTGTCATTGAGACAGGGACGGTCACAGTATCCCCTGCCGGGAGATTTGCGACTGTCGTTCCCCTGAAAGATGTCGCCGCGCTGGGGTCTCCCGGGGCAACATAAGCTGTTACGTCAAACTGGCGCAGACTCCCTGATGGCACGTTGAGAGACATGGTGCCATAGGCGTTGAATTCCTTCTCAATAATGCCGAAATCGGCGGCGGTGACGCGCACCTTGACGGAGCTGAAGACTGCCGGCGCGGTCTGGGCGATGGCGTCACGTACAAAGAAACGGCGGACTTTATCTATGATGGATGTATCAGCGGCATGATCATTCGGCAGGCCCAGGTTGATGATGACCGTGGAGGTCTGGCCGAGCATGCCTGTGCGATGTTCGGAGTCGGAGCAGGAGAAAGTTGTCAGTGAAAGAAGTAATGATATAACAATGAGTTTACTTATTGGAAACCTTTCCATCGGCTGACCTCGCGCATGAGTTGTTCAATTATTATATAAATGTACAGAACACATGATATTTTTCAAATGTTTTTTGCAAAAATAATTATTAATAGGTCCTTTGCGGAAGATATTGGAAAAATAAATGGCAGTTAAGTGTACATAAGTAATTATTCTTTTTATAAAAAACAAATGCTTTGCTGTTATCTGTTAAATTTCTATTTGACAGCTTTGTTTTATACTCTCAAGTATTTGATGTTTTCCACTTCATCTATTAATAACAGAATTTTAGGCCTCCATCCATGCATGGTGGTGTAATTTTCATCAAGGATGGTATATCCATGGAATCGCGAAGCTTCGCCTTTTACCGATTCATGGTCATGTCGGTTATTGTTTCAACCTGTTGCATTGCCGCAGCGGGTTGCGGTAATCTATATAATGATATACTGAACAGGAACAAAATACTGATACCCTTTTTTGACCGAATTATACGAAACAACGCGGTGGGAGCTACGACCTCAACCACACTGCGAAGCCTTGATTTCACGCCCTCCGACAGCAATGCGGTTTTCGTGGCAAAAAACGGGAGTGACATAACCGGAAGCGGAACCATGGGGAATCCATTTATCAGTATCAACAGGGCAATTGCCGCCTGCGACGCCACACACCAGTCGGTGGTGATACTGGATTCGGGGACCTATGAGGAAAAAGGGTTCGAATTTATTGGGAATTTTAGAGGATTATTTGCCGCTATTGGATCTAAACCGGTGGTTAACGTGATTCAGAATAATAATTATTTTTATATGTCAGGTTTAAAAGCGGAGACTACGTTTACAACAAATAATATGAATTATCTGTCCTCAACTACGATGAAGGATGGCAATATTCTAATTGTTTACCAGGATAATACAGATTCCCATAAGGCAAATTACAAGGTCTTCAACAACGAGAGCTGGACAGTAGAACATCAAGGCACTCTTCCGATAGCGGATATTTTGTGTATCACTGTAAAATCATTGCCCAACGGGAATCTTTTTTTTGCCTATAATGGCTGGAATGCGCCTCGAAACGGAAGATTTATGGTCATTAATCCAATGGATTGGAATGTAGTAAAAGAAGATACATCATTTAACACATGCACCACAGGTCCGCTTTCAACACTGGTCCTTCCCAACGGCAACATTCTAATTGCATTCGATGATTATGATGTCTCGCAGGAAAAGTTTATCGTGATGAATCCTGAAGATTGGACAATAGTAAAATCGGAAACGGTTATTAACAATACAGAAGCATGGTTCATCAGCGCTGAACTTCTCCATAACGGGAATATCATATTTTTTTATGGTGGGCATGCTCCATGTACAGGACGTATTAAAATCATCAATCCTGACGATTGGTCGATAGAACTCCCTGAAACTGCTATTATAGCTGAAAATACTATTGGCGTATCTGTTTCTATTCTAGCAAATGGTAATATATTGTTAGTTTACAGCAATTTAAATCAGGGTAAATACTGCATCATAGATCGTGATGACTATTCTACAATAACTTTAAACACATTTCACACATCCGCGATGTTTGAAGTAGCGTCAACCGTCATGCAAAATGGCGATATCGTCATATCATACGATGATACTGCTGATGCACAGCAGGGCAAATATATTGTGTTGTCGCCGAAACTCAATCAGCATATTCTTATATCAACCGATGCTGAATTAAACGGGATCACACTAATTCCTGATGTTGCGATATCGGCGGATTCTCTTATTCACTCGCCCATTTCAAATATCAAAGCCAGGTGGTGTGACTTCCGAGATAATATAGGTTCTATCACGGGGAATAATGGCGCGGCATTAACATTGAACGGTGAAATTGACATCCGTAACTGCATAATTTACAATAATGGGAGTGGCGTAGTAGCAACGACCGATAAAGCCATTATTTCAGATTCTCAGTTATATAAAAACACAAATGGCTACGCCCTCCACATAAACGGCGCCGCCGTATCACCGGGCGACATTACCATAGATCATTGCGATTTTTTCGGCAACCAGGGCGGCCTCCGCCTGGAAGGGAACAGCGGTAATGAGGTGGTCAAAAACTCCATTTTTCACGACAATGCCGGGACCGGCATCAGTGCCGATACCCCGGTGACTTTAGCCCATTCAATTATTACTGATTCGGTGGACAACGTTATTCCGGGCGAGTCTTTGGTGGGGGACGACCCGCTGTATGTCAATGAGGGAGATCCGGCCCCGGAAGATATTGACCTGAACCTGCGATCGATCTTCGGCGGCTTTCCGGCAAACTCGCCGGCGCTCTTCCTGGGTGATGACGGGCGCAATGCCGGCGCCTTTGACGTGGAATACAGACAGTAAAGTTAACCGTAAAAAAATTAATAATTTCCTCTGCTGTCATCTCAAAGGATCGTTGCTATCCAGTCAGGGAAAAAAGTGCTCTTAATCATCCGCCCCCGCCGTAATCGAAGAAATTGAACAGGTCGCTGCCGGAACCGGTAATTTCAGACCAGCCGAAGCCGCTGATATCACGAATATAAATCAGCCTGCTGTTAACAGGCGAATACGGTTTTTCCAAGATAAAGAAGCCGCTGTTATTGATTGATGTAAAATGACCAGCGTTGCTCAAGGTGCCGAAAAGGGGGTCCGTACCATGGGCGGCAACCCTCAAGGTGCTGTCCGGGTTAACAGCCAGCCTCAAAATTCTATTGTCGCCTGCGTCCTGCGGCTGAAGGACATAAATGCCCGAAGGTTTCACCTGGACATCGGTAACGGAGGTAAGCAATATATCGCTGTCCTGGTAGATTAATTCATTTACTATAGCGCCGCTGCCGCCGTTTGCCTCAGGATCGTATCTGAACACGGCATTGAAATACGATATATTGAAGCCGGTAATAATGAGGGTCCCGTCGGCGGCGACATCCATGCCGGATATGTTGTTTATTCCCGCCGCCGACAGGGCCGGCAGCGCCGTACCATCAAGGGTTGTCCGGTAGAGGGCGGTGCCGGTGGCCAGGTAGACAATGTTGTTTGCGCGGTCAACGGCTACGGCGACGGGAGAGCTTACATTATAAATAAACCGGTAATTCTCCCCCGCTATGTTGTCACAGCGGACTATGGCGAATTCATACGCTATGTAGATCCTTCCCCGCGAATCAAAATCGACATCGCGGGGTCCGGTCAATGAAATGGAGTCCTGCCCGTCAGCGGTGAGGGTCGTCAATTGGGCCCGCCAGCTGCTCATGGTATCCAGTATCACCAGTCGGTTGTTGCCGCTATCGGGGACCACGATCTTTGTCTCGTAAAGGCCCATCGGCACGGGGACGGTCACGGTTTCCCCGGCAGGAAGATTTGCCACGGCTGTGCCGCGGAATGAGGAGGCGGCGCTCAGGTCCCCCGGGGCCACGTAGGCAATTACTTCGAACTGGCGCAAGCTGCCTGATGGGACAGTGAGTGATATGGTTCCGTAGGGGTTGAAGTCCTTTTCTATTAAGCCGATATCGGGACCGGTGACCCGGACCTTGACTGAGCTGAAGGCTGCCGGCGCGGTCTGGGCTATGGCGTTGCTTTCGAAGAGGTGTAGAATCCTGTCAAGTATGTTTAAAGGCTCGTTCTGGGCCGTGTGTTCCGCCGCGTTACCGATAGCAAGTATGACGGTTGAAGTCTGGCCTGAAAGGCCGATGCGGCGTTCATTTTCAGAACAGGAAAGAAACTGCAGTATTATTAATACTGAAAGAATTATCAATGGTATTGTTTTCATATGGTTAAATTATTGTTTTTTATAAATTATCTTTTATTGATTATTTTAAAATAATTGAATTATTAGGCAAGACAAACTTTTTTTCCTTTTTTTTCAGAAAATAGTGTATTATTTCCGCTTCTTGTTGTAATTTGTTTTAAGGCGGGATTGACTAAAAAAGGTTTGCATTTAATAATAATAAAGGCTGATTATGCAAATATACAGAGTTGTCTTCCCCAAGGAGAAAACCATGAAAAGAAATTTAATTTCCATTATAATTTTAACGGCTCTTGTTGCCTTCGCCGGCACCGCTTATGCCGAGATACGGGTTATATCCGTGAAGGGGACAGCCTCGTACAAGGCCGGCGGCGGATGGGCGCCCCTGGGTGCCGGCATCGTCCTGGCTCCGGGGACCAAGGTGAGCACCGGCGTCCGTTCGAGGGTGGAGATCCGCATCAACCGGCACACCGTGACCGTGGAGCCCCTGACCATCATGAAGATCAACGAAAGCTACGAGGACGGAAAAAACTCCACGACCCGTATCGGCCTGCGCCGCGGGTCGATACGGACCGATGTGGCCCGTGACGCCCGGATCAAGACCGTATTCAAGGTTTCCACCCCGGTAGCGACATCGAGCGTGCGCGGCACCCGGCAGGTGATAACATCCGGCCCGACCTTCGGTGACCACTTTTTCGTGCCGAAAAACAGCGCCTTCGGTGAGGGGCTGAACAGCGGGCCGCAGCTGATTTCGGGCAACCTGAAATTCGATCAGAAGAGCGACAGGGGCGGTTCCGAGAACCCCATCAGGGGGATGAAAGAGGAGCTTGTGCAGGCACACCCCCTGATAATTTCAGCGGATGAGGCTGAAGCCTTCGGATTTCTCGGCGACGATTTCATGTTCTACGGGCCGGAAGGCAGGGGCGCGGGGGGTCAATCCAAGACGGTGCCGGTCACGATTCACCTGATATGGCCCGCTCAATAGCGGTGATGCCTGAAGATCTTACATAACGCGCAGACAGCTTTTATTAAGAAAACCGTAACCGCCATTCCATCCCGAGGTGGATGGATAGATCTCAACAAACTATTTTTTCCTGAAGGGGGGCTCCATGAGACGTTTTGCATATCTCGTTCCAATAATCTTACTTTTTACATTCGGGAATGCCCAGGAAATCAATTTCATTAACTCCCTTGCTGAAAAAAAGACAGTGTCCTTCGAAGACGGCGTGAAAATATACATGTACACCCTGGGAAAGTTCCCTGCCGGTTTTGAAGCCGACGTGGCATACCTTAAAAGCATCAAGCTCCTGAAGGCGAGCAGGTATGATAAGGACAAGCCTCTCAGACGGGGCATGCTGGCCCTCATGGCTGCACGTCACCTGAAGCTCAAGAGTTCCCTGCTGTTCCTGATGTTTGATACCGAGCGCTATGCCCACCGCGCCTGCGTTGGGGAAAAGATCATGGCGGCCAATACGAGCGAATTGGATACCATGAGCGGCGATGAGCTCCTGGAGGTCATCGCGCGGGTTTCGGAACGAATGGAGGAGAAAAAATGAAACAGGCGGCAGTGATAGCGGCAGTAGTGGCATGTATCGTTGGGTTCTCCCTGACCGGATCGGCGGCGCCCAAAGATGCGGGAGAGGACCAGTATTTTCCGGAGCTGCAGAACGACAAGGATATGCGGGTCATTCAATCGGAAAAAAACATGATTTCCAGCGGGATCAACTACGGGGCATGGATAACGCCGTTATTCATCTACCAGGAATCGCCCGGAAGCAAGCTTGCGACCCAGGTCACGACGTTCCGCGCCTGGTTCAAAACCTATCTCTGGAACAACAGTTATCTGTATATTAGGGGCAAGGATACCTACACCGCGGTAATCAGCAAAAAGGGTTCCGCGGCGGCGAAAAACGGCAATGTGCTGGACCTTGACCTCGGCTATATCGCCATGGCAACGCCCCGCAGGAACGTCGATTTTACCGTGGGCAGAAAATATTTCTTCCTTGGATCGGGCATTGTCATGAACGGCCGGGGCGACGGCGCTGAATTCAATTTTTATTCTAAATATATCAATATCAAGGCGCTCGGGGTCTGGACCGGATGGCTGGTCAAAGACGACAATCCCTACGGACTGAGCGATCCGGACCTTGCCACCGGCGCCAAGCGGGTATTTGCCGGCGGCAAGGTCTCTACGTCTTGGTATAACCAGACCATTTTCTTTTACGGACTCGCCCAGTTTGATTTCGGCAAGGAATTCTACAACAAGAACAGACTGCTCACCTCGGTGCTGGCGGGCTTTGACCCCGGCGTGCGGTATTATAACACCAGGACCAGGTACCAGTCCCAGTATTACGGCATGGGCCTGGAAGGGGTCATTGTCAGCGGCCTTTCTTATTTCGGCGAATTCATCATTGAGAAGGGTAAGAGCTACATATCGGGGTACCCGATAAGCACGGGTATTAATGCCTATGCCGCCAACGTAAGAGTAAACTATTACTTTGACGTTACCACGAAACCGGCGCTGGAAGCGCAGTATGCCTTTGGCTCGGGTGATGTGAACAGGAGCGACTACCGGGCCCCCAACGGCAACCTGTGGGGAAGAGACGCCGGATTCCTCTATTTCGGCACCTTTGTGGGAGGATACGCCCTGAAGCCGCTCCTGGCAAACATCCATATGATCAGCGTCTCCGCGGCCTTTTCCCCCTTCAGCTGGGTGAAAATCTATTCTATCAAGAATATGACCGTAACGGCAAAGTATTACTATTACCTGAAGCATCACGTCTGGTCTCCCATAAATAACGGTTTTGATGCCACGAAGCCAGCCCGTGAAATTGGGCATGAGGTGGACGCATCGCTGAGA
>DAONAJ010000027.1:0-46496 GCA_035400945.1 Spirochaetota bacterium | reverse complement strand
AATCATTGTTCGCTTTTATCTGCGTCTTGATGTACTGGCTGTTGTAGTGGGAAACGCGCCAGCGGAAGGCCTGGAGCCAGGGCCGCACCACGCTGTTTTTCCCGGCAAGGCTGATCACCTTCTGGCACCCGCTGTAAATGAAGTAGTAGGGATTGTCCCCGGGCCGGGCGTAGCCGTCAAAGTCGTCGTTGAAGTGCGAGGGATAGAGCATGGGCGATATGATGTCGCAGTGCTTCGCCAGAAGATCGATCCGCTGGCCCGTGCTTTCGATGTCGACTTCCTTTCCCCAGGCGACAACGCCGAAGATGTCGATGGAGAGGCGCGTCTTGCGGGTGGCAATGGCCTCATGGGCACGCTTGAGGAAATGGGTGATGGCCTGCTCCCGGGACATCTTCCCGAAATCGTACTTGAAGTCCGCTTCCCTGGGGTTCCCCGTGGTGGGGAAGCGGATATAGTCGAACTGGACTTCATCCACGCCCATGTCGGCAAGCTCAACCGCCAAGGCGATGTTGTAGTCCTGCACCTTTTTATTGGTCGGATCGCACCATTTTTCCTTCGCCTCGGTGTTCCAGAGGCCGCCGCCCCGCGACCTGATGGCCATTGAAGGGTCTTTTTTGCGCAGCAGGTGGTCGTGGAACACGGCCATCCGCGCTACGGTGTAGAACCCGTTCTCCTTGAGGGTGCGGATAAATTTTTCCATGTTGTCTATGGTGCGCTTTTCATGGGTGCCGAGCCTCTGCACTTCCGGGACCCGGCTGTAATAGCTGAGGTCGCCGCCGATGTCCTTGGCGTCGAAGACGATCGTATTAATGCCGAGCTCCCTGAACCGGTCCATATTGCCCAGGATCTTGTTCCCGCCGACGCTGGTCCCGGTGAAATAGAGGCCGCGGGCGGTGATAAGGGGCGGCATGACCTGGTTCCTCGGGTCACGGCGGAGGGCCGGCGCCGGGCCGGGGATCACCAGGGCGGTGCCGGCAGGAACGTCGCTGCCCCGGATCCCGTTGTATTCCCTGATGGATGAAGCCAGGGATGAGGCCCGGTAATAATCGGTATACCGTACCGCTTCCGACGCGATGTCGCCGAGGTCCTCGTCATTTTTGCCGGCCCGGTACATGAGGATGCCCCCGCTGTGTATGAAGCCGCGGGGAAGGTCGCGGTATGTCCGCACCTGGGGCCGGAAATCGCGGTGATCGACGACGGTGTAGGTGGGGCTGGACGGGATCAGGGCCTCCGCGGTCTCGATGTAAAAGCTGAGGAGGCAGTCGTGGATATACAGGACCTTGTCAATATGCGTAATGATGCCGGCCGCGATGGTGCATGCCCCGAGTATGGCGACTATGATATAGTTCAGGTTCTTGTTCATTCGGGTTCCCGCCCGCGGTACATGACATAATATCTGTTGTCTATAATCAATAATTTTTTAAAAAGGAAGGATAAATATAGAGGCAGGCAGTGCCCGGTGCCGGAGTGGACAACCAGTTTAAAAAGGGGATGAGGGAGTAAGTGAACGACAGCGCCGGGGCGCAGTTTAAGCCCGCCGCTTTGCAATAAATTGTAATTGATTTTATTGACATCTCAGCCCATAGTATCACCCTGCCTGATCGAGTATAGCGGTGGCGGTATCGGATGATGGCTGACGGACAGAACAACGGGACCCAGGGCGGGGCGCTGCCGATAACTATCGGCGAGGCTGTCCTGCGCTTCTGGGACGGTATCCGCGACTTCGGGGCCTACGTCTATTCGATCTTCCAGTCCTTCAAGTCCCTGCAGTTCATCCGCATGAGGGCGGTCTATGCCATCATCCTTCAGCAGACAAAGTACACCGGCATCGACGCGTTCCCCTTTATCATCGTCATCGCCATCCTCCTCGGCGGCGTGGTTATCATCCAGGGCATGACCAACCTCCCGAAATTCGGCATCGAGGGCTATTTCGGGAACCTGCTGGTCATCATCATCGCCCGCGAGCTGGGTCCCCTGGTGACGGCGCTCATCGTGATAAGCCGCTCCGGGTCAGCCATGGCCACGGAAACGGCGACGCAGCAGTGGAGCAAGGAGATCCTGGCCCTGGAAATCTCCGGCATAGACCCGCGCCTCTTCATCGTGATCCCCCGCATCGCGGCCACGATTCTTTCGATATTTTCCCTGATCATTTTTTTCGATATCGTGGCCTTCCTGGGGGGCTATTTTATTTCGCTCACGACGATATACATCCCCCTGGACATGTTTTTCCAGAACCTGGGCACGGCCTTTTCCCTGAAAGATCTGGCGGCGACCATCCTCAAGAGCCTTGTCTTCGGACTTCTCATCCCTCTGGTAAGCTGCTACTACGGGATGATGCCCCGCTCGAAATTCGAGATACCGATATTCGTGTCCCGCGCGGTGAGCCGGACGCTTTTTTTCACCGTCCTGCTGAACGTGGCCATCTCGGTGGCCTTCTATTTTACGTGGCTGGAGTAGGACATGGCGCCCCTGCTTGAGTTCATCGATGTTTCCTGCGCCGCCGCCGAGCCCGTGGAAGGGCTCTCCTTCGCCATCGGGGAAGGAGAGAACGCCGTGTTCTTCGGGATCGAACAGTCGGGGCTGAGGACGCTGACGCAGCTGATGCTGAACCTGGAGGAGCTGTATTCCGGCGACATTCGCTACCGGGGAAAGACGCTGCAGGGCCTCGACTACCTGGGTAAGCTCCGCTACAAGAACGAAATCGGCTACGTCCACGGCGACTACGGCCTTATCTCCAACATGACGGTGGAGCAGAACATCGCGCTGCGCCTTGACTATTATTCTGAGTATTCCCCCCGGGAAATCACCGGGATAACCGAACGGCTCATGGGCGAGCTGAACATCCTCGATAAAAGGAGGGCGAGGCCCGTGGAGCTTACCGCGTCGCAGATATTCCGCACCGCCTACGGCCGGGCGGTGGCCCATGACCCCGGCCTGCTCATTTTCGAACACGCCTTCACGGGCCTCTCTCCCCTGAATATCAGCTCCTTCATGGATGTTTTAAAGAGGCGCGTGGAGAGCCCCGATAAATCGGTCGTTTTCATCACCTATGAACCGCAAAAATTTCTTGATTTTGCCGATATCTTCATAATGCTGTATAAAGGCAGGATCGTTTTCTCCGGCACGCGCAGTGAATTCCGGGAATCCGGCAATCCCTACCTGGTCCAGTACAGGAACGTGGACCTGGAAGGGCCCATGGAGATCCGCTAGGGCGGGGGCGTATGAACATGAATATGGTTATGAAGAGGATAATCACCAGGATCCGCGAGGGACTGGGAAGGCTTGAATACCGGGTGGGGCTCTTCGTCCTTATCCCGGCCGTCGTCATCGTCCTCTTCATACTGGTGAAGCTCGGCTATTCCCTCGCCACGTCCACCATGGATATCTACGTGAAGGTGAACAGCATCTCGTCCCTCAAGAAGGGAACGCCGGTCCAGGTCAAGGGCTACCAGCTCGGCCGCGTCGTTGACGTCCGTCCCCTGTTCAAGCCGGCCCTTCATTTCATCGCTACCCTCCGGATCAGGAAGGACATCGAACTGTACGAGGACTGCGCCGCCGTCATCACCAATCAGAACGTCATCGGAGACCCGGTGGTGGAGCTCCGCAACCCGGAGAAGAAGGGGGCCTTCCTGAGGGAGGGTGACGTGATCGAAGGGATAGAATCGGGCAGCATCGAGGACATCATGACCAAGGTCAACACCCTGCTGACCGAGGTGACCGCCATCGTGACCCTCTACCGCGAGGTATCGCAGGAGAGCCGCGGCGACATCCGCAGGCTCGTCACCAGCCTGGCCGGCAGCATCCAGAATATAAACAGCATTTTACAGAACTCGCAGAAGGACATCATCGACATCATCGGCAGCATGCGCAAAACGGCCCGCACCCTGGACGAGGTGTCCAGCGAGATCAAGAAGAACCCGATGAAGTTCCTTTTCAGCGGCAAGAAGGAATAGCCGGCCCCGTGTTATTTTTTCCCGATGTTGACCGTCTCAAGAACATTGTAGGGCTGCTTGTTCTGCGCCTCGTGGTATATCCGTATAAGGATTTCCGCCAGGATGCCTATCTGGATAAAGAGGACGGCGAGGAGGAGCAGCATTACCGTGAGGATGAGGAGCGGGTTCCGGTTCATGGGAAGGTGGAGGAATACCTTCATGCCGATGACCGCCACCCCGCTCAAAATGCTCAGCATGAACATGATGAACCCCGTGCCGCCGAAGACATATATGGGCTTGGTTGAATACTTGCCCATGAAGGTGACGGTGATGAGGTCCAGGATAACCTTGAAGGTCCGCTTGATGCCGTACTTGGACTGGCCGTACTGGCGGGGATGGTGCGTGACGGGGACCTCGGTGATCTTCGCCCCGATCCACGAGGCATGCACGGGGATGAAGCGGTGCATCTCGCCGTAGAGGCTGACCTGCTTCAGTATTTCGCTCCGGTACGCCTTGAGGGAACACCCCAGGTCGTGGAGCCTGACGCCGGTGACCCTCGCTATCAGCCAGTTGGCGATGCGGGACGGGAGCTTCCGGGACAGGAACTTGTCCATCCTCTTCTTGCGCCAGCCGCTCACCACGTCGTATCCTTCCTCGATCTTCTTGAAGAGCATGCCGATGTCGTTGGGATCGTTCTGGAGATCGGAATCCATGAACACGATGATGGTCCCCATGGCGTAATCGATGCCGGCCGACATCGCCGCCGTCTGGCCGAAATTGCGGCGGAACAGGACGACCTTGATGTTCCGGTCCTTCTTCGCGATGTCGCGGAGGATGTCCGGCGATGAATCGACGCTGCCGTCGTCGATGAAAATCACTTCATAGGTGACATTGAGGGGTTTCAGGGCCTTGATGATTTCTTCATACTGGAGGCGGATGTTGCCCTCCTCGTTGTAGACCGGGAGGACGACGGACAGGTAGGGCGCGGCAGACTTTTTTTTCTGTGCTGGCTTTGCCGATGGCATAGGAATACTCCACGTCACGGTTGATTGTCTGAAATGCCGCCCGGCCCCTGCAGAGCTGGTGTTTCCCGGATCGGGTGCGCCGGTTGTGCGGCAAATCCTTTTTTTTATTCTTGCAAAAAGCAACAATAATCGGGTATCTGCATAAATACAAACATTTTTTTAAAAAATAATATTTTGATAATTCCCGCCGCCTGCGGCGGCGGGGGACAGATAATAAAAGTGGGTGTGTCCCCCGCGGCCAGCGGCGGCAGGGGACAGGGGGTATCAAGATCGCGTCGCTTCGCTCGCGATGACGGAGAATGGTTCATGAAAGAATCGAAACTGTCACATCTGGTCGATCCCCTGCGGGAAATGGTATACCAGTTCGGCATGGTCATAGGCAGATTCCGCGAAGAGAGCGGTGCCCTTCTTGCCGGAGTCACCTGCGACATGTTTCCCGCGGAGATAACCGCGGCGCTGGGACTTGTCCCCCTGCGGCTTCCGTCGCTGATGGTCGGGCGCTGCACCGCCGCGGGAGCGTCATCGCTTGACGGCCTTAAAGGAATCTATGACCTCCTGGTGGTGCCGCGGGGTTGCGCCGGAAGGGGCGGCCTGACGGCCGGATCGGCCGCGGTCAGCGAGTTCTCGTGCCCCCCCGGCTGGGGAGAAGAATCATGCGGGGCCATGGAGGCGTCCCTGGAAAAGCTGCTGGATCAGGCAGGCTGCGGCGGACTCTCCCGGCTTGACCCTTCGGTCCTTTCGTCCGTGACCGCGATGTACAACAGGACGCGGAGAACGGTGCGGGGAATTGTAGCCGCTCGGCGCGAAAAGCCCGACCTTCTCTCGTGCCGGGACCTGGGGGCGGTGCTGGAAGCGGCCATGGTGTTCCCCCCGGCGGTGACGGCCGATTTCCTGGCCGCGGTCCTTGACGGCCTGAACCGGACGGAATCAGCCGGGTCCGGCGGCGTCCCGGTGATGGCCTACGCGAGTTTCGCCAGCGATGCAGCGGTGCTGGACGAGATCGAGGAAGCGGGGTGCATCGTCGTCGAGGATGACACCTGCGGCGGCAGGCGCCAGTTCGACATGTCGTACAACCATGAATCTGCCGACCTGTACCATGAAATACTTGACGCTTTCTCGTACCGGCCCCGGTGCCCCTCAGTGAGGACCGTGGAGGAGCGGACCGCGCTCCTCTATTCGATGATCAAGGGCCACGGCATCGAGGCCGTGGTGTTCATCGAGGACCTCTGCTGCCCGGCGCGGAGCAGGGACATCGGCGAGCTGCGCGTCCGCCTCATGCGGTCGGGCGTTGACCCCCTGGTGGTGACATCGGGTGATGCGGCGGAAAAGATGCGGGAATATGCGCGGAGGATGTGTGGGAGGCTATGAATAGAGGACGTGCTATTGATGATGAAGGCGGGGTCACGTGACCCCGCCTTCATCATGCGTGCGTTACATCACTTGCTCACCCGGTTGATATAGTCCCCGGTGATCCTGAAGGCTTCCCCGAGGAAGAGGTCGTTTTCCAGGTCAACCAGCTTTTTGCCGCTTTCCTTGTTGAAGGTTTTCTCCAGCTCTTTCTGCTTCTGCTTCTCAATGGCTGATTCCTCCTTCAGGCTGATGGTCTTGCTGTTGATCTGCTCCTTGTATTTCTTGATCTTTTCGTTGAGCTTGCGGTACTTCTCATTGGCGGTGACCCGCGCCGACGATTCCCCGCCAAGCTGGTATATGATGCCCGCGTTCACCATGTTGAAATTCTTGTGCTCCGCCGGGGGTATTTTTTTCCACTTGAGGGGATACTTGTTCTTGCTCTCGCCGATGTCCCATATGGAGGAGAGGTCCGGCACCCTGATGTCCGGCGCGATGCCGGTCAGCTGGTTCGACGACCCGTCAGGCTGGTAGAAGATCGATATGGTTATCTTGATGGCGCCCTTCTTGAAGGGGAGCTCGTTGTAGGACTGCACGGTCCCCTTGCCGAAGGTGCTGTCCGGGCCGATGATGAGCCCCCGCCGGTAGTCCTTGATGGCGCCGGCAAGGATCTCGGAGGCGCTGGCGCTGAACTTGTCGATCAGCACGACCATCGGGCCGTCGTAGACGATGCTTTCGTCGTTGTCATTGACCACGTGGGGCCGGTTCCTTCCGTCCACGATCTGGAGTACCGGTCCTCCGGCAATGAAGAAGCCCGCGATGTCGATGGCCTCGTTGAGGAGGCCCCCGGGGTTCCCCCTGAGGTCGAGGATGATGCCCTTGACCTTTTCGGCTTTCAGCTTCAGCAGTATTTCGCGCACGTCGCCGGAAGAGCTCTTGCCCCGCTCCTTGTCATAATAGAAGGAAGGGAGCTTGATATATCCGACCTTGCGGTTCTTGTCGCCGTCGATGGTCAGTATCTGCGATTCGGCGGCGCTGTCCTTGAGGCTGATTTCCTCGCGGACGATGGGGACCACCATCCGTATCGGCTTGTTCCCCTCGCCGGACTCGCGCAGGACGGTGAGCCGCACCTCGGTGCCCTTGGTGCCGCGGATCTTTTTCACCACGTCCCGGAGGTCCATGTCGACGACGTCAAGCGGCTCGCCGTCGCCCTGGGCGACCGCTATGACCTTGTCACCCGGCTTGAGCTTTATCTTGTCCGGCAGCTTGTCGGCCGCCCCGCCGGCGATGATCGACTCCACAATGACGAACCCGTCCTCGGACTTGAGGCGCACGCCGATACCTTCAAGCTTCAGCTTCATGGATATGCTGAAATCCTCGTTCTCCTCCTGGGTGAGGTAGTTGGAGTGGGGGTCCAGGGACATGGAGAAGGCGTTCATGAACCGGTCAAGGAGCTTTTCCTCGTCTATTTCCTCGACCCTCTTGTGAAGAAGGTCGTATTTCTTGGCGAGCTTCTTCTTCGCCTCCGCCAGGCTCTGCCCGGAGGAGAGGTAGTTGAGGAGCTGGAGCTTCACGTTCTTGCGCCAGCGGTCCCTCATCTCCGCTTTCGTTTCGGCGTAGTCGACCTTGTCGCGGTCAACGATTATCTTTTCATCGACGGTGAAGTCGAACTTGCTCTTGATGAGCTCGTTGATGAGCCTGTTGCTTTCCAGGAAGCGTTTTTTGTAGAGAGAATAGATGTCGTCCAGGAAATCAAACTGGTTGTTCTGGATGTAGTCGTCTATTTTGTGCCGGTATTTCTGAAATCCCTCGATGTCCTTCTTGTAAAAGTAATACTTGCCGTAATCCAGCGACATGATGAGGTTGTCCAGGATCCGCTCGGACAGATCGTCGTTCAGGGAATGATACTGCACGTGCATGGCAAGGAACTGGTTAACCAGGGTGGGGACGTCGTTTTTCTTGAGGCCTTCGGAATTTTTGAAGCAGGATAGAACGATCGCAAAGGTTGCGATCAGGACCAGATACTTTTTCGACATTGGGTTTATCTCCGGGATGAAATTAGTATTGCTGCAACATTCATTTACTTACGGGGTCCGGGGGCGAACCCCCGGCAATGCCCGGCCGCCGGGCCGCAGTAACTAAAAAAAGCAGATAAAAGAATAAGTCAATAATTATTTGGAAAGGTTACAAGTAATTCAAAAGAGGGCCTGCGGGTCGCCGCGGAGGCGGGACGCGGCCGGTCGCGTTTTTATATTGACATCTTCCCCGCGGTGGTATGTCTGCTGGACATGACAGGAGGAATCCCGTGACGCGTTTCGCGATAATCCTGGCGCTTTTCGCGCCCCTGGCCGTGGAATCGTGCTACTGCTACAGGGCCATCACGGTCGACCGGACCCACGGCCTGTATCGCACTGACGCGGCCGGCGTCCATGCGCGGGCGGCGCGGTTCCGCGTTCCCGTCGAGAAGGTCCTCGCGCGGAAACCTTCGCTCTCGCCGGCCGCTTTCATCAACAACAGGGCCGTTGGCCTTGCGCTGCAGGGCCGGTACGGCGAGGCCGAGATTCTTTTCAGGGAGGCCCTCGCCGAAGATGCCCGTGATGCGGCGGCGCTCAACAATCTCGGGGTGGTATGCGAGGTTAACGGGGACAGGGAAGGGGCCTTCAGGATGTACGCCGAAGCATGCCGTGTTGAACCGGGCAATGCCGCTTTCAGAAAGAACTTCATGAACTTCGCCGATTACCGGGACGGGAAGGAATGACGCCACCGCGGGCGGACTTCAGGCCGACCTGATGATTTCGAGGAGCCGCGCCGCCGATTTCTCCCAGGAAAACTGCCGTGACCAGGCAAGGCCTTTCCTGCTCATGGCGCTCCTCCGGGTCCTGTCGGACAGGACCTGCTCCATCGACGCAGCGAGAGCGTCGGTGTCAAGGGGATCCACCAGGACGCACGCGTCCCCGGCCACTTCCGGTATCGAGGATGACGTTGAAGAGATGACCGGGCACCCGCACTGCATCGCCTCGAGGACCGGCATCCCGAACCCCTCGTACAGGGTGGGAAATACGAAAACGTCCGCCCCGCTGTACAGGGGGGCCAGGTCTTCCGACGGCACGTATCCCGTGACGATAATTGAATGCTTGGCCGGATGCCTTTCTATCATTTCAAAAAGCTTCGTGTTTTTCCATCCGCTCATGCCCACCAGCACCAGCTGGTGACGGACGCGTCCCCCGATCTTCGCAAAGGCGTCGAGAAGGGCCGCGAGGTTTTTGCGTGGCTCAAGGGTGCAGACCGACAGTATGTAGGGACGGGTGATCTCGTAACTCTTTTTGACCCGCACTATTGACCTGGCGTCGGCCCTGCGGAATGTCTTCCGGTCCGCGGCGTTATGCAGCGTTACAATCTTCTTCCGTATATTCAGGAGCCTGGCCAGGTCGTTCCTGGTGCTGTCGGACACCGACAGGAGAAGGTCGGCCCGTTTCATGTTCCTGACAATGGCGTGCTTTTTGTGCCAGGTGTTCACGTCGGTGGTTTCCGGATAGAGCTTCCATACCAGGTCATGGATGAGCCATATCTTTTTGATCTTTGAGAAAAAGAAAAGGGGGAAGAAATCGGCGAAGAACCCGATGTAGACATCGATCCTGTTGTCCCGCATCGATTTTGCGAGCCAGAAATAGAGGCAGGCGCGGTCGATCACCTCGAGGGCCATCTTGAGGAGGCGGTAGAAGACAATCCGGAATACCGCCGGCAGCGTTTTTTCGCTGCCGCCCTTCAGGACCGCCAGGGCGTCCGTGATCCTGTATTTAAATCTTTTAACGCGCCAGTCATACCGGACATGCCTCCACTTTTCGTTCGGCAGGTCCGCGTGGAGAAGTGCGTCGATGGTGTATATGAAATAACTGTTGTCGGGGTCCGCCCTCTGGAGCTCCCTGATGTAGCTCAGCGTAACGTTCCCTATGCCGGTCAGGTTTTTTGATGACAGCGATAATGCTTCAATGGCTATTCTCATGAGGGGTCCGTTGCCATGATGAACCGGTTTTGCGGCCGGGGAGGATAAGGCCGTTCATCCTCCCTCGCTAAATGAAGTAAAAAATTGCCGCTATTAGTCAACACTTTTATTTCAAATGCATCTAAAACTGCCGGTAAGCAGATTCCGGGGTTCATAAATCATAAAAAAATCCCGCGGTGTGTTAAAATAGTTGTCAATATTCACCCGCTCTTGTTGTATCTTACAAGGGATCAGAACCACATATGATGAGGAATTATTTGCGGCCGTATGCTGACTGACACCTACAAGCGCAAACACGATTATCTGCGCGTTTCCATAACCGACAAATGCAACTTGCGGTGCCGCTACTGCATGCCCCCCGAGGGCGTGGAGTTGCTTCCCCACGGGCAGGTCCTCAGGAACGAGGAGTTCGTGCGGCTTATCGGGATTTTCGTGTCCATGGGCGTCGTCAAGGTTCGGTTCACCGGCGGCGAACCCCTTGTCCGGAAGGGTTTCATTGACATCGTGTCCCGGACCAGGTCGTCGCACCCGGCGCTGGAGCTGTGCCTTACCACCAACGGAATTCTCCTGGGAGATTATATCGACGGCCTGCGGAGTCTCGGGGTCAGGAAGCTGAACATCAGCCTCGACACCATATCCCGGGAAAGGTACCGTGCCATCACGATGCAGGACGGTCTTGCCGGCGTGCTTTCGGCGATTGACAGGGCTCTCGACTCTGATTTTTTCGACGTGAAGGTCAATGCCGTGCTTTTCAGAGAGACCATAGACGAGCTGGATGAGTATCTTGATTATTTCAGGGAGCGCGACGTGACCGTCCGCTTTATAGAAAAAATGCCCTTTGTCACCGAAGAAACCGGCGGATCGTTTCTTTCATCGGATGTGCTCGTTGAAGAGCTCCGGGCCCGCGGCGAGATGAAGCGCAACACGGGCATCGACACGAATGTGGCGCTTATGTATGACTACCTGTACCGCGGGAGGTATCCGATGAAAATCGGCGTGATACCGCCCCTGACGCAGAAATTCTGCTCTGCCTGCAACCGCCTCAGGATAACATCGGACGGGTACCTGAAGACGTGCCTCCACTCGAGCGTCGACCATGACCTCAAAAGGCTCCTCCGTGAGGGCGCCGATGATGACGGGGTCCGCGCGGAAATAGTGCGGGCGGTTGCGGAGAAAGGAGAGGGGCACAGCCTTGACTGCGACCATGATGACGGCGGGTGCTCGGTACGGCCCAGGTCCAGGTTCATGTCCAAGATCGGCGGCTAGGATCAGGCGCGGAGTGAAACAGGAAAGGAGACGCCCATGAGATTAGGTATCGCACTAGTGGTGGCAGCAACCGCTGCGTGCATGTGCGCCTCCGGGTGCAAGAAGAACGTGCGCGAGGCGCCCCTGGTCGAGCGGCAGGACGCGATCTACGTGACGTGGGAATTCTCAAGCGCTGACAGGGACGGCGAGCCGTATACCGAAGCGTCCCTGATCATCAACGGCAGCCGGGAGCACAGGCACCGGATCGGCGTATTCTACGGAAGGGTCAGGAAAATATTGAGCCCCGGCGAGATCAACCGCGAAATGGTGGGCGGGACGATTTCCGGGTTTGTCACAAACCACCAGGGACGGGGATGCGAGGTCATTGTCCGCTACAACGAGCAGATCCAGCGTCTCATCGTCGCCGAACGCCCGTGGAGCGAGAAGCTCCCGGCCGGGTCCTACGGCGTGATAAAAAACATCCCGGTCCCCGAATTGAGAAGGGAAAAGATAGGTTTTTGAACAACGATCAGCTGTATTGTACTTGACATTTTCCCCTGAGCATCTACTGGTTGATATTTTCGCAGAAGGACCCTGTATACTATTTGGGAAAAACCGGAGTATAATGCTTTTTAATACGTATCAATTCTTTGTCTTCATTCTTGCTGTCATCGGCATTTTTTTTATTCTGCCCCAGCGGTTCCGATGGATCCTGTTGCTCGCCGCGAGCTATTTCTATTACATGTACTGGGACCCCCGGTACGCGATCCTCATATTCACGACTACCGTGGTGGTGTACGGCACGGCGCTCCTGATGGAGGGAAGGCCGGAACGGACGAAGAAGCTCCTGGTGGCGGCCAGCGTCATCATCAACCTTTCGATCCTGGCGACGATCAAGTATTTCAATTTCATCAACGACAGCCTGAAGGACCTCTTCGCGCTCTTCGGCGCAAGCTACACGGTGCCGGCAATGAGCATACTCATGCCGATCGGCATCTCCTTCTACACCTTCCAGGCCCTGAGCTATACCATAGATATATACCGGGGTACACGAAAGCCGGAACGGCATTTCGGCATTTTCGCCCTTTATGTAAGCTTCTTTCCGGTTCTTCTCTGCGGCCCCATTGAGCGGTCGACCACGCTCCTGCCGCAGTTCTACAGGGAGATGGAATTCGATTATCAGCGGATTACGGACGGGCTCAAGCTCGTGGCATGGGGCTACTTCCAGAAGATGGTTGTAGCCGACCGCCTGGCCCTTTACATCAGCCAGGTGCAGGCGATGCCCCAGGCTTTTTCCGGGCTCCCGATCCTGGCCGCCATTTACCTGTATCCGTTCCAGGTACTGTGCGATTTTTCCGGGTACACCGACATGGCCATAGGGGTCGCCCTGATCATGGGATATAAGCTCACGGAGAATTTCCGCCAGCCCTTCCTGGCCCTGTCCCTGGGCGACATGTGGCGGCGGTGGCACATATCCCTTATATCATGGTTCCGGGATTACCTCTATATACCCCTCGGAGGCAACCGGGTTCCCCGGTGGCGGCAGTATCTCAATCTGATGATCATCTTCACCCTTTCCGGCTTATGGCACGGCGCCCAGTGGACCTTCGTCCTCTGGGGCTCCCTCAACGGCCTCTTCATCATCATAAGCCGCATGACGGAGAAGCCGCGCGGCTGGATACGGGAACATATCTTCAGGGGTATCGGCGGCATGCCTGCCCCGGCGTATTTCACCCTTGCCGCGGCGCTGGTGGCGGCGGTTTTCCTGCTCCCCATGGCCGGGATCCGGATGGGCATGGGGGCCAGGGTGGCGGCAGGCGCGGGAAGCCTGGCGATGATCGCCGTTGGTGTCGTGAGAACCCGGGGTGAGGTATATGGACGCTTTACGGCGGGTCTGAAACAGTTCTGGATGATGGCGGCCACGTTCCATCTCTTCGCCTACAGCGGCGTATTCTTCGGGGTGAAAAGCGTAAAAGACGGCTGGTATATGCTGAGCCACGCCTTCGCGCCCTCGGTGAATACTGATCCCCTGCTGGACGACACGATGCAGTTTCTGCTCATGATAGCCGTTGTTGCGGTTTTCATGATAACCCAGTATATCAAGGAGTATCGCGGCAGCATACGCGATCTGATCCGTACAAAGCCGGCGTGGGTGCGGCTGTCCCTCTACTGCCTGCTTTGCTTCGGCGTCCTGTTTTTCGGCGTCCGCGGCGCCGCGCAGTTCATCTATTTCAGGTTTTAAGGTGCTTTTTTGAAACGATTGATCGGAAAAATTATCCTCATCGCCCTTGTTTCGGCCGCCCCGGTGGCCCTGTATAATTATTACGTGGACCAGTATTTTGTTCTTCGTCAGGAAGTGAAATCGATGCGGGTGCTGCCCAACGAGCGCTGGGTCAAGACCGAGTATCTTGTCAGGAATCCTGCCAAGTATGATTCCATCGTGTTCAGCTCGTCCCGGGGGAGCCAGATACCGATAGAGTTCATCAATCAGCACACCGGCAGGAGATATTACAACATGAGTGTGATGGCAGGGGTGCCGTCCGATTATCTGGCTATCATGAAGATCCTGCTGCGCAACAAGGTCGTCATCAAACATCTCCTTATAGGACTTGACTATTATTCATTTCAGGGCGCTACACCGGCCCAGTTTTACCGGGGCATCATGTATCCGGATAAACAGACCGACCGGTTTAAGGAGTATTGCAAGTACCTGTTCCTGCCCTTTGACACCACCATGTTCAACGAGCTCAGGTTCGATGGTTCGGATGTTGAATATGACATATTCGGCACCGGGGAGTATCATTTTGTGAAAAGGGAAAAAAGCATCGCGGAACATCCCGAGCAGCATGCCGCCCGGTTTAACTTCCCGACCATGACGGTCTGTGATGATCGTCTTGCGAGAACCATGGATGAAATAAAGCAGCTCCTCGCCATTTGTAAAGCGAACGGCATTGAGACCACTTTTTTCATTAATCCTGAATACGCGCCGTCATATTACTGCGACAACATAGATTTTCTTAATAAAATCCGCCGTCTTTTTGCGGAAATAACGGATTTCTGGGATTTCAATGGTTCTTTGGCGGTAACGGGAAACATGTACAACTATGTTGACTTGATACATTACCGCAAGTTGGTCGGCAGAATGATGATAGCGAGGATTTTTAATGTTCCCGGCATGGCGCCCGCTGATTTCGGGAGGATTGTGACCGGGGAGAATATAACGGCATTCATCGCGGAATCGACCAGGGAATTTTATATTAATAAGAAAAAGATCAAGCTGAACTGCCTGCCGTGCAGACAGGCGATCTGGAAGTAGGGCGCCCCGTATCTATTGTCCTTAGCACGGCAGAAGCTAACCGACCCCCCGGCTCTTATCCTGCCGCCTCATAACATAATCCCTCAGGTTCAGGACGATGCTTGCCGTACAGGCCGCGGCGAAGACCGTGACAGTGGCCGTGTCGACCATCTGCTGGGCCAGGTTAATTCCCGTTATCTCATCTATGAGAAAATGTATGTAGGAATCGGAGGCAATGGGCCGGCCAAGGGCCGCGCGCACCCTCCAGTGCCAGTCTGTGCAGAAGCAGAACCCCCACCCGTACCATATCCCTATGATAAACCAGGAGAAGGCCGTGGCCGCGATGGTGGCCAGGTGGACCTTTCTCGTTTTCTTCCATATCCACCCGGTCATGTTGAAAAGGGTGAAGACCGTGTGAAAGACAAGAAAGAAGTAATCGAGAAATTGCAGCATGATTGACTCTCCCAATAAGAACTCTCTGATCCTACCTGGCCTTACACGCATTCAATGCAGACGTTGCATGAAAAGTCTGATGCTGAAAAACGGGAAAAATATTATACTTGAATCATATCAAGAAAATATTCGATATTATAAGGAATAACTCTCGCAGAGGCGCTGAGCCGCAGAGTTTTATTAATTCGCCCAGGGTGTTCTACAGCCACATGAATTAAAAAACTGATTTTATGAACATAGTGATTCTTTTTTTTCTCTGCGCCACTGCGACTCTGCGAGAAACTTAATTAAATATTTTTATAGTAATATTGAATGTCCCCCACGCCACCTTCTGTCAAACAGTATTATTTGAGGAGATAAATACTTTAGCTTGCTCTGAAAAACTTAACTATTCTGTTGACTGCCCATCTTGCCTTCATTATATTTATGTAATTTATCCGGTTACAGGGATATGGCCCTGTGCCGCAGGGAGAAGCGCCATGAACCACCTCAAAGGACAACAGAGCCCCTATCTGCTTCAGCACCTTCATAATCCCGTTGACTGGCATCCCTGGGGAGAAGAGGCCTTTGCCCTCGCGCGGTCCCTGGACAGGCCGATATTTCTCTCGATCGGTTATTCCACCTGCCACTGGTGTCATGTCATGGAGCGGGAGTCCTTCGAAAACGGGACTGTCGCTGCCGTGCTGAACGGGTCCTTCGTTGCCATCAAGGTGGACCGCGAGGAGCGGCCCGACATCGACAGGGTCTACATGACGGCATGCCAGCTCATGACCGGGACCGGCGGGTGGCCTCTCACCATCATCATGACCCCGGAGGGGAAGCCTTTTTTCGCCGTAACCTATCTTCCGAGGGAGAGCGCCCACGGAAGGGCCGGGCTCCTGGAAATCCTCGGCCGCGTCATCGAAATATGGAAGGACCGCCGCGCCGAGGCGGACGCTTCGGCCGAAACCATAACCGCCGCCCTGGGCGCGAGGCCGGCGGCGGCCGGTGTGACGGCCGGAGAGGAGGATCTGCGCCGCGCTTCCTCCCGGTTTGCCGCCCTCTTCGACGCGGCCAACGGCGGGTTCGGCGGGGCGCCGAAGTTCCCGTCACCCCACAACCTGCTCTTCCTCCTGCGCCGATGGAAGCTGGCCGGCGACGACAGGGCCGGGGACATGGTCCTGGAGACGCTGCGGCGCATGCGGATGGGGGGCATCTATGACCATGTCGGCTACGGCTTTCACCGCTATTCCACCGACGAGCGCTGGCTCCTTCCCCATTTCGAGAAGATGCTCTACGACCAGGCCATGCTGGCCATGGCCTATGCCGAGGCATACCAGGCCTGCGGGGACCTTCTCTTTGCCGGGACGGTGCGGGAGATCTTCGAATACGTTTCCCGGGACATGACCGCGCCGGAGGGCTGTTTCTACTCGGCTGAGGACGCCGACAGCGAGGGAAGGGAAGGGGCCTTCTACCTCTGGAGGGCCGGGGAGATGGAGAGCCTGCTGGGCGCCGGCGATGGGGCGCGGGCCATGGAAGCCTTCCGCGTCAGCGTCCGGGGCAACTTCAGCGATGAAGCGACGGGGCGGATGACCGGTGAAAACATATTACACCGGGAGGATATGCCAGACGGCTCCGCAAGAATGGAATCAATACGGAAAAAGCTTTTCGACGCGAGGGAACGTCGGCCCCGGCCCTTCCGGGACGACAAGGTCCTTGCCGACTGGAACGGCCTCATGATAGCGGCCCTGGCGCTGGGGGCCAGGGCCCTGGGTGATGAACGGTATCTCCGGATGGCAGGGGACGCGGCATCCTTCATCAGGACCAGGATGATGACCGGTGACGGCAGGCTCCTCCACCGCTACCGGAACGGCGAGGCCTCGGTGCCGGGAAACCTGGACGATTACGCCTTTGTTGTCTGGGGCCTGATCGAGCTCTATCAGGCCGGCTTTGACCCGGAGCACCTTGACCTGGCGCTCCGCCTTGCAACGTCGATGGTGAACCATTTTACCGACGTCAACGGCGGGCTTTCCTTTGCCCCGCGGGACGGGGAGAAGCTGGTGGCAGAGACCATTGAAAACCATGACGGGGCGTATCCGTCGGGGACTTCGGCGGCTTACTATAACCTCGTGCGGCTGTCGCGGATTACCGGCGACCCCGCCTGGGAAGCTTTAGCGGAAAAGGTCCTGGCGGGGGCGGGCGAAGGCCTGCGGCGCCACCCCCTCGGTTACGGCATGCTCCTGGCGGGCCTCCAGTATTCCCTGGGGGAATCCTGCGAGGTCGTCCTGGTCGGTGATCCTGACAATGGGGTTTTCAGGGAGATGGCCGATGACCTTCGCCGGGAGTACCGGCCTGATTGCGTGATACTGGCAAGGCCTGACGGGGAACAGGGAGAGTTCATCGGCCGGCTCGCGCCCTTTACGGCGGCGATGCGGGCCGAGGGCGGGCGCCCGGCTGCCTATGTGTGCCGGGGGAAGCGGTGCTTTCCGCCGGTTCACACGGCGGCTGACATGCGGGACCTCCTGGCGATAAAAAGTACTTGATTTATTTCATGATTGTTTTCAGAACTTAATCTTGATGAACCAGCCTCCACCAGGCGTGTTCCGGTTCAGCGGCATACGGTATGACAGAACAACATCTCATGCAGAACATAACGGTCCTCCCCCGGGGCGGCTACCTTGTGGATACCCCGGCCGGATACATCCAGTTCGGATCGCCGCCGGAGACGATCAAGGACACCATGGCCATGCCCAAGGGCGTGCCGCAGATCTTCGTCCTCACCAACGAGCTCTTCAACTGGCTGAAGGGCATCAGCATCGCCGAGATAGAGTTCCCCATCTATTATAATTTTTTCCTCAAGAAAAGACGGACGACCATCATATGCCGCGAGAGCCAGTTTGAGCAGATGAAAAAGGTCCTCCAGGAGGCCCTCTTCGGCCCGAAGGAGTTCGACATTTCCACCGATTTCGACCTGTCATCGGAGGGGCGGACGGTTCCCGATATCAAGATGGAGATGGATTTCTTCCGGCGGGGCCTCAAGTTCTCCGATCTCCTGTCCTTCGGCTTTTTCAAGAACAACAGCTTTACCCTCCAGGGCATAACCATCGAGATCGGCGATGACGGCGATTTCCGCGTGAAGGAGGGGAATGACATTATCGCCGTGGTTCCCTCGCGGGTCGAATACAAGCCGAAGTACCTCATCGGCAAGCGGCTGCCGGAACCGTACAAGCCGCCCCTCTTCGGCGTGACCTGCCTGGGCCCCAGCCACGGCTTTGATCCGGAAGAGAACACCTCCGGGTTCATCATCTGGCTGAACCATAACGGCATCATGGTGGACCCGCCGGTGAACTCGACCGAATGGCTCGTCGACTCCAACGTCAACCCGAAGCTGACCGACAGCATCATCCTTACCCACTGCCACGCGGACCACGACGCCGGCACGTTCCAGAAGATCCTCCAGGAACAGCGGGTGACCATCTATACCACCGAGACGGTGATGCTGAGCTTCCTCCGCAAGTATTCTGCGCTGAGCAACATGCCCATATCATACCTGATGCGGCTCTTTGACTTCCATCCCGTCAGGATCGGGAAGCCGACCTTCATCCACGGCGGCAGGTTCGACATGTTCTACACGCTCCACTCGATCCCAACCATGGGATTCAAGATGGAGTTTTCGGACCAGACCTTCGTCTATTCCTCGGACCACAACAATGACCCGGGCATCCACAAGGAGCTGCTCGGCAACGGCATTATCACCAGGGAGCGCTACGAGGAGCTCGTCAATTTCCCGTGGGACTCGAAGGTGATCTACCACGAGTCGGGCATCGCGCCGCTCCATACTCCCATAGCGTACCTGAATTCACTGCCGAAAAAGATCAAAAAGAAGATCGTCGTGTACCATATAGCCAAGAAGGATTTTCCGTCCAAGACGGCGCTGACCCTGGCCAAGTTCGGCATCGAGAACACCCTTTACTTCAAGACAAAGCACCCCCGCTTCGAGACCGCCTACCAGATCATGGGCATCCTGAAAAACCTCGACTTCTTCGAGGCCCTGCCGCTGTCCAAGGCGCAGGAATTTCTCGATATCGTCGAGGAGGAGCGTTACAAAAAAGGCGACGTGATCATCAGGAAGGGGACCGTCGGGGACAAGTTCTTCATCATCTACTCCGGCAACGTGTCCGTCGACAGCGGCGGCCTTGCCGAAAAGAAGATCTACGGCACCTACGACTATTTCGGCGAGGTGGCCCTGGTCACCGACCAGAGCCGGGCCGCCGACGTCATCGCCGAGACCGACTTGGTGGTCTACACCATCAGCAGGGAGAAGTTCCAGAATTTCATAGTCGGCACCGAGTTCGAGAAGATGCTCCAGCGGCTGGCGCGGATCCGGAACAGCGAGACATGGAACCTCCTCTCCACCAGCGATTTCTTCCGCTACTGCACCTCGTCGCAGAAGACGTGGCTCGAGTCGATATTCGTGCCCATGGAGCTGCCGGCGGGCGATATCATCCGTGAGGGTGACCACATGCAGTACATCTACATCCTCAGGAGCGGAGAGGTGGAAGTCACGAAGGGGGGGAGGCATGTCGCCACGCTGAAAAGGGGCGATTTCATCGGCTCGGTCCAGCGGCTCCACATGAACGAGCCGGCGGATTTCACCTTCTCCAGCCGCGGGACCGCCGCCGTGTACGCCATGAAGAGCGATGACATCAAGAAATTCATCAACAACAATCCCGGCCTCCTGATGAAGCTCGTCTACGATTTTTGAATCGCGCCGCCTGCTGGTTTCTCAAGCCTGAGTAGTGCACCACATTAGATTCCCTGTCCCCCGTAGGGGGCGCGGAACTATGAAATTACTGCATATGTCATCGCGAGGAGTGAAACGACGAAGCGGTCTTGAAAATGATAAATATGTATACTATGAAAACATGTCATTTGTATTTCAATATCAGGATTGCTTCGCTTTGCCCGCAATGACATCTTATAATTGATTTAACACGCCCCCTCCGGGGGTCGGGGGCTGGACTTTGTCCGATTTTTTCTTGACTTGTGCCGGAACACATATAGTATTGCACAACTTTTTTATAATGGTGATGTTCCGGACGGATCCCATGGAACCGGGCCGCATCGCTCTATAGAGCCGCAACGAATCTAATCAGGACAGTAACGAAAAACACTCTATGGTCTTCAGCTCGGTATCATTCCTTTTTTTCTTCTTTCCCATAACACTGGTCATTTTCTATTTCCTCAGGAACAGGCCGATGGCAAGGAACGCGTACCTGCTCATCGCGAGCCTGGTCTTCTATTTCTGGGACGAGAAGATCTACACCGTCCTCCTCGTGGCGTTCACGTTCATGAACTATATCTTCGGGATCCTCATCGACCGGGCCGGAGTGCGCCGTAAGACGATCCTGATCATTTCTCTCGTTTGCAACATCTTTCCCCTGGTCTTTTTCAAGTACACCAGCTTTTTCGTGAGCAACGTGAACAGTATCATCGCGCTCTTCGGCGCCGCGCCCTTTGACGTACCCCGCCTCAAACTGCCGGTGGGCCTCTCGTTCTACACCTTTCAAATCCTGACCTATTGCATCGACGTGTACCGCCGCAAGATAGAGGCGGAACGGGACCCGGTCAAGGTGGGCCTGTTTATCACCCTGTTCCCCAAGGTGATGCAGGGGCCCATTGAGAATTATCACCACATGGCGCCGCAGCTGGCGGACCGAACCGTGACCAGGGCCGATTTCGCCGAAGGCGTGAGGCGGGTCATCATGGGCCTGGGCAAGAAGGCCCTGATATCCAACGTCCTCGGCGGGCCCGTGGACAAGATATTCGCCGTCCCGGCCCAGGACCTGTCAGCGGGCGTGGCCTGGCTCGGCGCGGTCCTCTACACGCTGCAGATCCTCTTCGACCTCATAGCGTACAACGATATCGCAATCGGACTCGGAAAGATGTTCGGCTTTACATTTTTTGAAAACTTCAATTACCCCCTGGTTTCCCGGTCCATCCGGGAGTTCTGGCAGCGCAACCACATGACGCTGACCGCATGGTTTCGGGAATATCTCTACATCCCCCTCGGCGGCAACCGGGTGCCGAAAGCACGGGCATATTTCAATGTTCTCATCATCTTCTTCATATCGGGCCTCTGGCACGGGGCGGCATGGTCCTTCGTGGTGTGGGGCATGTGTCACGGCATATTCTCGGCCTTCGAGAAGGCCAGCAACAAGGCGACCGAGCGGACGCCCCTGGGCCATCTGTATCTGCTCCTGTTCCATTTTACGACTATGGTGTTCTTTCGCGTCAGCGATCTTTCCGCGGCGGGGACGTATATCGGCACCATGTACGGCATCATCCGTCCCGAGGTGGCGCGGTACGGCATTACCCAGTTCGTGAGCAATACCGATGTCATGTTTGCCATTTTCCTGGCGCTGATAGGGTCTGTCCCCCTGGCCCCCCTCATAAGGGGCAGGGTGGAGGCTTTCATCGATGCCCGCAGCGGCGCCGCCTACCGAGCCCTTTCCATAGCGTTCTTCGCGGCGCAGATAATCTTCCTGGCCGGCGTGCTGCTCCTCTCGGCAATGTCCCTGGCGAGCGATACCTACACACCCTTCCTGTACAGGCAGTTCTGAGGTGCAACCGATGAAGGAAACGAGAATAACATCCATAGCGCATACCGTGACCATTGTCCTCTTCGTACTGGCCATATGGCTTCCGAACATCGGGAGCATGCTCAATATCGCCCCGGGCGAAAGCTCGGAACAGCGCGCCATGGCGAAACTGCCGGAGCTGAAGTTCGACCGGAAGTCGATCATCCAGTTCCAGAGCAAGTTCATGAAGTACTACGTGGACAATTTCGGCTTCCGCAACGTTCTCATCCGGTGGAACAGCCTCTTCAAGCTGAACGTCCTCAAGGTCGACCAGTTCCCCAAGGTCCTGGTTGGCAAGGAGGGCTGGCTCTATCTCATCAAGGACGATGAAGGGAACAATTCCCTTGACTATTACCGTTCCCTGTCCCTGTTCCAGGGAGAGAAGGAAATAGCGGAATGGGTCAAGCCCCTCGGGGATATACGGAAAAAACTCGCCGCGCAGGGCATCCGCATGCTGGTGGTGTTCGTCCCCATGAAGCCGCGGGTATATCCGGAATATGTGCCGGCGTACCTGAGGCCGGTGCAGGACAGGACCCGCCTTGACCAGATGATGGAATATTTGAAGAAGCACGCGGAAATTGATTTCATTGACACCGGCCCGGACCTGATCGCGGGCAAAAAGGACCATCTTGTTTTCATAAAGCATGACGTGCACTGGAACGGCTACGGGGCCTATTACGCCTACCGCGGGATAATGGAGAAAATCTCCGCCATGCTGGCGCCCGTTAAACCGCTGTCCCTGAACGATTTTACGGTAACGGCCGTCAGTTTCACCGGCGGCGACCTCGCGAACATGCTCGGACTCAAGGACAGGTTTACCGAGGACTACTATGTTTTCACCAGGAAAGACGGCGTGAAGCCGAAATCCCTGCCGGTGGCATATCCGGCGCCCTTCAGCCGTTTTACTGAGGCCATTGAATCTCCCGGCCCGAACAAGCCGAGGGTCGTGGTGTTCCATGATTCATTTTTCAATTTCCTCAAGCCCCTGATGGGGGAGCATTTCAGCAGGATGGCGTGCTTCCAGAGCTACGGCCGCTATGACAGCGATGTCATCAGGGCTGAAAAACCGAACATCGTGATTTTCGAAATCGCCGAACACTTTCTGCTGAAATCGCCGGCGTATGTTACATTGGTGAAATAATTTTATTCATCGCCCCGAAGGGGCGGTCTCGAGACGGCCCCTTCGGACATCATTATATTCCCGATCCCGGCTCCTTCAATCTCACCCGGTACCAGTCTATATTCCGTGTAATGTACATCACCGCGCCGAGTATGACGAAGAGCGCAACGGACCCCAGGAGAAGGGTGTAGTCCTCGTTCTGCAGCAGCAGGAAGAGATAGGCGTACAGCGCCGCCAGCAGACCGGCCATGATCCCGCCGCGCTTCCGTGTCCTGAGAACCTTGACGCTGTACCCGGTGATCATCGCGATGACCCCGGCGCTCGCGGTCAGGTAGGAAACGATGAAGTTCATATACTCGGACAGGGACAGGAACAGCAGGTAGAACAGGCAGAGGGCGGAACCCACCATCAGGTACTGAAGGGGATGTATCTTGAGCCCCATGAACACCTCGAAAAGGAAGAAGCAGAGGAACGTGAGCGATATGAAAAGAAAGCCGTACTTGACCGCGCGCACGCACTTCTGGTAGAAATCCACCGGCTGGTAAAGCGTCACGCCGAAGGATGTGTCCGCCGGTTTGACCTCCTTGTCGTCGGTAAATTCCTGGGGGAAGTTCCTGCCGAAATAGGACACCTTCCACCCGGCCTCAAAACCCTTTGCGGTGATTTTCCGCGTTGATGGGAGATAGGCGCCGGTAAAGCTCGGGTGCGGCCATGACGACCTGAGGCGGACCGTTGTCTCCTGGCCCAGCGGCGCGAAGCAGAGGGACGAGCTCCCCTGGATGGAAAGCTTCATGGCAAAGTCAAAGGACCGGTCGCCGGAACGGATGTCCCTGATGAAGGCATGGATCCCTGACTGGTACAGGCCGCTGCCGCGGACGCCGGGATGGAACGGTATGGCCTTCCTGTTCCAGAGAAGGGACACGCGCTGCTGGATGCCCCGGGTGTCCGGGATGCCCACCGTGAGGCAGGCTTCCTCCCAGAGTATATCTTTTTCCGGAACGCGGAGCCGGGAAAAATCAGGGACGGTGAACCGGCCGAGGATTGAAAGTTCCTCGATCCGGTAAAGGATAACCTCGTAGAGACCGCGCGATCTTTTTTCCGGCATGATGGTGCCGTCGATAGCCAGGGTATCCGGAAGAAAATACGCGTTTTCTATGGTCATCCTCGTGACGTTCTTTTCGTCCCTGTAGTAGCGGCGGTACGGCACCGTAAGCACCGGACCGATGACCGTCTGGTCGCCGCCCCACTTGCCGCTTACCTCGCTCACCGCCGATGCCCGGCGGGATTCCCGCTCGGCCACGATGCCGCTCACCATGGTGAGGGGAATCAGCAGGGCAAGTGAGAGAATGCCGGTGAAGACGATTTTGAAGACGAAAGATTCTGAAAGGCTTTTTAATGACATGTATGTCCTCCATTAACTTGTTTAATAAACATGGAGGGAGGGAGTGAAGGTATTGTGAACTTTGTGTGAAGTTGTTTTTTTTGTGACCAGGAGCTGGCCAGGCTTAGTTGCGAGAGGAAGAGGGGTGACTGACACTGGGCAAACAGGATGTTTGCCTGCCGCCGCCGGCAGGATGCCGAAAAAGCGGCGGCCTTCCCCTTTCATAAATTGCCGACCCGCAACCGGGTCGAATAAAGTTTACTTCATATACTTATCCCACTTCGTGGAGAGGAACACCGCGGTGATCTCCCTGATGGCGGCGTGCACGTTCTCGATCCTGTCAGGCATGTTGACGATCCGTATCGTCAGCACCATGTTGTTCTTGTACAGGGACGCCTCCGCAGTATAATACACATAGTCGACCTTCTTGAAATCGTCAATCTCAACATCCTTTGCCGTGCATTTTTGAATGTAAACATCGGCTCCGTTTATGGATGTTTTCGTGACCGGCTCGTATATGTAGTTGGCGTGGCTCTTCTGCCCGTCCATCCTGCCGTACTGTTTCGCCTGCTGGGCCATGGTGCTCCATGTGGCCGTCATGTACCCGGCGGTCCGGGGGTTGTAGCCAAGGACGCCGACCTGCAGCTCGAGGGCATGGTGGAATTTCCGCTGGTCGTTCTTCTCGCCCTGTATGCCCAGGCAGAGGATCATGTTCTGGGTTTCGGCGTAAACAAAGTTTTTCGATTTAACGGGCACCCCCTTCGGCATCAGGGCCTCCAGCTCTTGAGGAAAGTTCTTCGCGGTGTTTTCCCCCATTTTCATGTACTCGCCCATCATGTCCGAGGCCTGGTCCGCGAATACGGCGCACGGCATCAGCAGGAGGAGACAGTACGCAATCATCTGTTTCAATTTATTCATTGTGTTCTCCGATGTAATGTGTAGTTTTATCGCAATGCAGCCATGGCCGATCGCGTGCTGAAGATTGGACAATACCGCCGGTAAATAATCGAGAAATTAATTTAAGGGAGACACTTTTTTTTATGGGGGTGAAAAACGCCCTATCATAAGAGCCTGGAGGGAAGCGCGAGCGTCGCGGTAACTCCGGGCCCGCCCTCATTGTTGCGGACCTCGACAGAGCCGCCATGAAGGCTCGCCACTTCACGCACAAAGGGGAGGCCGAGGCCGGTGCCGCGCGCCCGGTCCTTTCCGGGAAGGGAGTAGAACCGGTCGAAGATCCTGTCCCGGGCGAAATCCGGAATCCCGCTGCCGGTGTCAGTAACCGAGAGGGTGATAAGATCCCCCCGGGACCCGGAAGAGAGGGTAACGGTGCCGCCATCGGGGGTGAACTGGACCGCGTTTTTCACCAGGTTAAGGACCGCGTGGGTGACGAGAAATTTTTCGCCAAAGATCTCGCTGCCCGGACGGACGTCGTTTATGACCCGTATCCCTCCCCTGACCGCCTGCGGCTCGAGGCTCGCGACAACTTCGGCCGCAACGCTGCCGATGTCAATAATCTCCGCGCCCTTCAACTCCGTGCGCTTCTCGATGGCCGTCAGCTGCAGCAGCTTCTCTATGATGCTGTCGATGCGGCCTGTCTCGGCAAGGATGTTCCGGTAAAATTTTCTTTTCTGCTCTTCCTGCATGTCGTCTTCGAGGAGCTCCGCAGCGCCGCGTATCGACGAGAGGGGGCTCTTCAGCTCGTGGGTGAGGGCCTGGACGTATTTATCGATATAATCCTTCCCATCGAGCTCGGCGCGCATCTCCTCGAAGGCCAGCCCCAGGTCCCGTATCTCCGCTGCGGAAAGGTCTGGAAATGCCGCCCGTTTTCCGCAGCGGAGTGATTTGACATACCAGAGGAGCCGCGCTATGGGCCGGTTGATCCAGAGGGTCAGAAGGACGCCCAGGACGACGAAGGCGATGCATGATATGACCGCGGCGGTTATGATCTTGCGCCTGGCGAGATTCATGAAAAGGGAGACGCTGTCCTCGGGCTTGACCACGGTTACCACCCCGGCAATGGCGCCGTCCTTCATGACCGGCGCCGACACGTAGAGCGAGTTCGTGGAGGGATCGTCTTCCACGGCCCGTGATGACCGGGCGCCGTAGGCGCCGCGGAGGGTGCGGTATACGTCGTTCCACCGGGAAAAATCCTTTCCCTCGTTTTTCCCGCCGTTGGAATCGTAACGGACGATGCCCCTGGAGTCGGTAACGTAGACCTGCAGGTTGATGTCCGACTTGGTCAGGCTGTATATGCGGGATGATAGTTTCCTGCGCCTCACGGAGGTGAAGATGGTCCTTAAGCTGTCATGGGGCGATGCCTTCATCCTCATGTCCGATTCGATAAGCGCCGCCATCAGGTGGGCCGTGTCGTTAAGGGACTCCTCGACGGCTTCAAGGTAGCGGGGGCGGATATCGGTGACGATCATGTCGAAGATGAAATACGAGCCGATGGCGTAGAGGAGGATGAATCCGATAAGGATGCGCGTCCGTATTCTCACAGGCCCTCCCTCAGCGAATATCCCACGCCTCGGTGCGTCACGATGGGGTCCGTCCCCGGGTCGACGGCGCGCAGCTTCGCCCGTATGGTCTTGATATGGGTGTCCACCGTGCGCTCGAAGCTCTCATCCGGCTCGATCCAGACCAGTTCCATTATCTTTTCCCGCGTGTATACCCACCCGGGGCGCCGCGCGAGGAGGCAGAGTATCTCGTATTCGTAGCGGGACAGGTCGAGGATCGACCCGCGGTAGGTGATCCTGCGGCGGTCCGTGTCGATTGCGAAGGCGCTGCCGCCGGATGGCGCCGGCGCGCCGTCGCTTCTCCTGAGGACGGCCCTGACGCGGGCGACCAGCTCCCGCGGACTGAAGGGTTTGACGATGTAGTCGTCGGCGCCCAGTTCCAGTCCCAGGACCCTGTCGATCTCGTCGGACCGCGCGGTGAGCATGAGGAGGGGCACGTTCGACAGCTTCCTGATAGTCCCGGCCAGGTCGAAGCCGGAGATGTCTGGGAGGCCGATGTCCAGGATCACCAGGTCGATGCCCCCCCGTTCAAGCCGCGCCCTGCCCTCGGCGCCGGTGGCCGCCCAGACCGGCTCAAAGCCTTCACGGGAAAGGGCATACGTGACGGTGTCGGCGATTCCTGGCTCGTCTTCGATAATCAGGATGGACTGTTTTTCAGGCATAGGCGAAGGGAATCGATATCCTTAACAGAAGATCATGGGCCAGGGAGCCGGCCCAGTCAAGAGTATTTTTAAAACTTGCCGGTTATGGCCCGGAAGATCTCAAAAAAAATGTTCATTTCCTGCACCGGGGAACACTATAAGGGCAGAAAGGGTATTTTAGTTGAACCGGCGGCCGGCGGCGGTTGCCGACATTATAATTGAACAAGGAGAAAATGATGAAAATCATCGCGTCATTTTTTGTAATTATACTGCTGATCGGTGTCCCGGCCTTGAGCGCGGAAAAGATATCCCTGGCGGTCATGGACCTCGATGCCAGCGGCATTCCGGCATCGGAAGGTGAAAAGATCACCACACTCATTAGGAATGAATTAAGCAATTCCAGGGGCCTTATCGTGCTGGACCGGAAACCGGCCGGAAGGGGCTCCGCCTGCGCTGATATTCTCTGCGCGACACAGGCGGGCAAAGAGCTTGGCGCGGACAAGGTCCTGGTCGGATCGTTGTTCAGGATGGGGGAACAGCTTACCATAACCTGCCGTATAATTGATGTTGCTACGGGAACCGTGGATTTTGCAGAAAACGAGAGGGCCCTGTCCCAGTCTGATGAGTTCTACATGGCCCAACGGTTTAGCGATAAAGTGGCCGGGAAGATCACGGGTGAACGGCTTTATAAAGAAGAGGACAGGCATGGGGATTCAATACCGGCAAGGCGGTTCCGGGGATCCGGTTGCTCTTACCGTCCGGCGAAGGATCCCTTTGGCTGGATAGCTCTCGGTTCCGGCATCGCGTGCGCGTGGGGTTTTGCCATAGCTCACGAAAGTTATATGTGGAGGACCAGGTATGGCATAACACGCCTTTTTAACGATATGTATGTCTGGATGGTGCTTCCTTTTTATCCGGTCAGCCCTGATTTCATCACCTATATGGCGATAAAGGATTATGAAGAAAGGAAAAACAGGCGTCACCGGGCGGAAAGATTAAGGGAAAGAAACTATTATATCAGCGCCGGCGTCGGTGGCTTCGCAATGGTCATGCTGACCACTTTCATCGGCCGGAATATATACCATGCAGCGGCAGATGCCAGGAACGCAAAGTCCGGCGATGTTTCCCTGATAATGCCCGCATCATATGACGCGATGCCCGGACCCGGGGCGCAGGAACAGCTCAATGTCGGCCTGGGCCTGTCAATGGCGTTTTGAGGGGTTATATCTTTGAACTGTCGAGCCGCCATGAATTCTTTGCTGCCGATAGAATTAATCTACCCTTCCGCTATTTTTGTCAAAGGGCAAAAATAATATGGACATTTTGCTGAAAGGGCTGATAGTAGACGCTGTGCCTGGGAGAACTGTGGCCGGTTGTTCCCCATCTGCCCTGTAAGGAGGTGCCCAATGAGACCACGGAATTATATGGTAGCTTTCGCCATGGTTCTCTGCGCGTTTTCAGCGGCTCATGGGTGGGCCAATGATGATCTTATCGGCGCAGCCCGGAACGGATCCATGGAGGGGGTGCGGTCGGCCCTTGCCGCCGGCACCCTGGTGGATGCCCGGAACGGCGAAGGCGTGACGGCCCTGATGGCGGCCTCCGGCGCCGGCCATATCGATGTAATAAACCTGCTGATCGCCCGGAAGGCGGACGTAAACCTTAAGGATTCTAACGGCATGACGGCGATCATGATGGCCGCCGAAAGCGGCAGCGTTGATGCGGTCAGGGCCCTCTTCGTCGCCGGCGCCGGCGTTAACGCAAGGGACATCAACGGCATGTCGCCCCTCATGCGGATTGCCGAATACGGCTCCGTGAGTGTAGCCGAGTACCTGGTGAAGGTCGGCGCCCATGTCAATGCTCGGGACAGCCATGGCGCGACCCCTCTCATGGCGGCTGCAGGGGCGGGTCAGGCTGATATGGTGAAATTTCTCATTAAACACAATGCCACCGTGAACGCGGCCGATGACGATGGATGGACCCCCCTCCTCAAGGCGTCCTACGCGGGCCATGCCGGCGTGGCGGCCCTGCTCCTCGGGGCCGGAGCCCGGACCAATGCCAGGATAACCCTGGCCGACTCTTACGGCGTAACCGCCCTGATGCTGGCCTCCCTGAACGGCCATGCGGCGGTGGTGAGGCTCCTTCTCGCCCATGGGGCCGATGTGAACGCCCGGGACAACCTGGGTCAGACCGCCCTGACCAAGGCCATCCAGTACGGCAATGCGGAAGCGGTTACCCTCCTCAAGGCCGCAGGCGGAAAGGAATAGTTCCCTCGGCCGGGGTCAGAGCAGCTTTGCTGCCGATAACTATTGGTGAGGATCTGCGTTTACTCTGACACTATTTGTTATAAATGGGGTCAGAGAAGCTTTTATACCGATAACTATCAACTTATCTGCCGAAAATCATATACATTATCCATTTTATCGCAGTTATTCTGACCCCGGGAATTACATAATACCGCCCGGGGAACTGGATGAACATAACACAGTACTATCACAGGGCCAGTCAATCCTGGTATTGTTTCTCGATAACAATATCTGAGCGCCGGCTCATAAATCACGTATATCCTGAAAACATATCTTAATCAGGCAGCCGTTACCGGCTTAAACATTCCCTTGCTGTTTTGCAGTATAACGCGGAAAAATTTTCCCGGGATTATCTGATTTTGTCGGCATTTAGGAAAAAATCTGTTGACATGGGTCTACAAAAAGTTAGCGTGTTCAAAGTTCATTACCTTGAATGACTGTATTTGATAACAGGTGCGAACCGGGTCATTGTCTCATCGACTCCTGGAAATATATAATTAACCTTTAAGAGAAAAACAGCCATAATGAACAGAACAAACCTCCTTGTATACTGCACAGTTGCCGTAATGATTACAACCCTGTTTGTTTCCTGCAAAAAGAAGGGTCCCACTGACATGGCCGAGCTGACACGCATAGTATCCACCCAGACCACTAAAGATGAGATGGATATCGTTCATAAGACGCATGAAAAAACGGGCATAGACTGCTACAAGTGTCACCATAAATGGGAGAACCCTGACAGGATCAGGAACTGCTCCAATTGCCATCAGAAGGATATTGTTCAGATAACAAAAGACACATGCCTGAAATGCCACGAGGCAAACGGCAAGTAGTATTATACAAGGCGCAACTATAGCGGGTATCGATGCGGAAAGTGTTGATCCTGGGCATCGGCAATACATTGCGCTGCGATGATGGCCTGGGTGTATATATCGTCAGACAGATGGAAGAATCGGGGATTGCCCTCCCGGAAGGAGTGGAGCTTTTAGACGGGGGGACAGCCGGGTTTGACCTTCTGGGCCTGATCGACGGTTACGATAAAATCGTTATCGTGGACGCCCTCAAGACCGACGACAGACCGGGAAGCATTTACCGGTTCACGCCGGAACATGCGGTTGAGCGCCGCGCGCAGTTCTCCCTGCATGAAGTCGGCATCATGGAAGTGATTAAAACTCTCAGGATCATGGATCATAATCCTGAGATTGAATTCGTCGGGATCGTCCCGGAGAATATAAGCGATGTAGATACTACAATAAGTCAGGCGGTTCTGGATTCGATTCCCCGCGCAGTGGAAGTTATTCTCGACGCCGCGACTTGTTAGTAGAAAGAAGAAATTAATAACATCTGTTTTTATTAACTCTTTCTCTATAAACTGGTTGAATCACTGTTAGTTCTTTACAACTTTTTCTTCTTTTTAATTATAAGAAACAACTAAATTTACAAATAATAACATTTTTATTGACATATATTGTAATAATAAAAAAAAGGATATAGTAATACCATACTAGTATTCTTTATTAAATGGTTAACGGGTAAAAATTAATTATATGGAGAAGGCCGTGAGGTATAATCAAGTTCTTATCGCGTCGATTACCGTTCTGGCTGCTTTTATGGTAAGCTCCTGCAGCCTTGACCCCTGGGTTGGGGGGAAAGAATACCCCAATATTGTAACCATTACAAAGATAACCTCATATGGGAAGTCTGCCGACGGGGTTTCACCGATGAAAAGCGCCGTCGGTGCGGTCAAATTTTCCCATAAGACTCATGAGGATGCCGGGGTAAAATGTATTAATTGCCATCATAAAAAGGATAACCCTGAAAGGATAAAGCAGTGCGCCTCCTGTCACAGGGGCGACAATGGCTATGAGACGATGCATGGGCTGTGCGTGGATTGCCACATAGAGAAAAAAGAGGGCCCCCAGCATTGCAAGGAATGTCATTGATTTTTAGTTTTCAGACGAGTGTATCTGACGGGAGACGGCACCGGTTTGCGGATGACCTGGATCGTCCCGGACAATATATGTCATGCTGACATAAAATAACGAGTCAGGCTGTCCCGGGTTTAATTCCCCGAGTTGTGGAAATAATCCTCGGCGCCGCGACTTATAAAAAAAGAGGAGGATATGTATGTCTTTTAACAGAAGGGACTTCTTGAAACTGATGGGCGGAACGACAGCCGCTTTCGCCTTTCCCTCGGTGATATTGCAGGGTTGCAAGAAGGCACTGGAAAAAGCTGCTGAGCGCACTCAGGTCATATGGATACAGGCGCAGTCCTGTTCCGGCTGTTCGGTTTCGATACTGAACAAAATGGACCCGAGCATCGTTTCGGTTATAACCGAGTACATAAGCCTTAATTACCACCAGACCCTCATGGCCGGGACCGGACATGTGGCCATCAGCGTCCTGGAGGAAGCGGTGAAGAAAAACCGGAAGGATTTTGTGCTTATAGTCGAGGGTTCCATTCCCACCAAGGACGACAAGTATTGCACCATCGGCGAAATGGATGGAAGGATAATCGGCGCCCGAGAGTGGATCGAGAAGCTCGGCGCGAACGCCAAGGCCCTTGTTTCCGTCGGGACATGCGCCGCCTTCGGCGGTATCCCCGCCGGCCAGATGCGCGACGGCAGCGGCAACCCGACCGGAGCAGTCAGCCTTGCCCAGATTATGAAGGGCAAGACCGTGCTGAACATACCCGGCTGCCCGCCCCATCCTGACTGGATGGTGGGCACCCTCCTGCATGTGCTGCTGAAGGGGATGCCGGAGCTTGACGAGTATAATAGGCCCAAGATGTATTACGGCAAGACCGTGCACGAGCAGTGCGAGCGCCTGAGCGATTATAAAGCGGGCAAATTTGCCAAGCACTGGGGCGATGAAGGGTGCCTCTATAATGTCGGCTGCCTCGGCATGGATTCATGCTGCGACATTCCCGCCCGGAAATGGCTCGGCGGCGTCAACTCCTGCACCCAGTGCGGCGCCGGCTGCATCGGCTGCACCGAGGACGTATTCCCTGATTACGGAAGGCGGGGCGTCTTCAAGCACCTGACCGCGCGGAATGAGAAACTCATCAAGCCGGAACACCGGGTGTCGGTTTTTAATCACAGGACGGAGGTGTAGGAAATGGCAAAGGTATTAATTGACCCCATCACAAGGATTGAAGGTCATCTTTCAATAGAAATAGATGTCGAAAACGGCAAGGTCGTCGACGCGAAGAGCATCGGCGACATGTTCCGGGGCTATGAGAAGATCTTCCAGGGGCGCAATCCCCTTGACGCGAACCAGCTCTCGCAGCGGATCTGCGGCGTGTGCCCCATATCGCACGGCATCGCCTCCAGCAAGTGCCTTGAGAGCGCTTTCGGAATAAAGCCGAACAACAACGGCCGTGTGCTCAGGAACCTGATGCTGGCGGCGAACTACATGCATTCGCACCTGATTCACTTCTATCACCTGGCGGCCCTTGACTACGTGGATATCACCGCCCTCCTGAAATACAACGGCGGCGACTCCAGGATCAACAACCTGAAGGCCTGGGTGGAGAGCGAAGTGAAGACCAAGAAGGGCCGCGTTGATGCTATTACCGCCGGGGCCCCCTTCCTGCCCCGGTATGAAGGCAACTTCTATATCAAGGATGTTGACACCAACATCGATGCCATCGCCGGCTACGTGAAGGCGCTGGAAATGCGGATGAAGGCCCACAAGATGGTTTCCGCCATCGGCGGCCGCGCGCCCCACGCGATCGGCCTGGTGCCCGGCGGCGTTACTCAGGTGCCGACCCGCGCCATGATCAGGGAATACAAGAAGCACATCAAGGAAATCGAAAACTTTGTAAATGACGTGTACATGAACCATGTCATAGCCGTGGCTAAAACCTTCAAGGATTATTTCAAGATCGGTTCCTTCACGAACTTCCTGTCATACGGGCTGTTCGAGCAGGATGTCGACGACAAGAAGTTTTTCCTGCAGCGCGGTGTTGCCTACGGAACCAAGCTAGAGGGCTTCGACGCCGAGAAGATCAAGGAGCAGGTTAAATACTCACGCTACAGCTCCGGGTCGAACCTGCACCCCTACCAGGGACAGACCGAGCCGCAGCCCGGCAAGGGCGGGGCCTATACCTGGCTCAAGGCACCGCGGTACGACGGGAAAGCCATGGAAGTCGGCCCCCTGGCCCGCGTGGTTGTCAGCTACCTCTCCGGCAACGCAGCCGTGAAGAGCGAAGTTGACGCCCTGCTGAAGGTCTTCAACGCAGATATATCCGCGGTCTTCTCGACCCTCGGACGGCATGCCGCCCGCGCCATCGAGGCGAAGCTCATCGTCGCCGAGATGCACAAGTGGATCGACGAGCTTGACGTGAACGGCAAGCCGAGGAATACCTTCGATATTCCCGATACCGGCGAAGGCATGGGTCTCGTCGAGGCATCCCGCGGCGCTCTCGGCCACTGGATCGTGGTGAAAGACAAGAAGATCGCCAACTACCAGGCGGTCGTTCCCACCACCTGGTTCTGCGGACCCCGCGGCGACGACGGCGTCAAGGGCCCCGTCGAGCAGGCCCTCATCGGCACGCCGATATCGGATCCGAAGAACCCTATCGAAGCCGCCCGCGTGGTGCGGTCCTTCGACCCGTGTATCGCCTGCGCCGTCCACGTCGTCGAGGGAGACAGGGAAATCGGAACCTTTAAAGTCTGCTAAGACAATTATATAAGAAGTAACAGGCAAAGGGGCTGCCGCGAAGCGGCAGCCCCTTTTTTGTTTCTGAAGAAGATATTTTTTTATATATGATCCCACTGATTGACACAGTCGCAACATCTCTCCCGCAGTCCCGTTGACGCGCAATCCATGAATTCCCTGACCGGGCCAATGGTGGAATAAGTTATTTTTTCCTGTTATGCGAAAAACTCTTTGATCCAGCCATGTCATCTTGCTATTATTATAAGTAGCCGCTGACAATAACATGCAGCTGTTTTCTGGCGGCCTTTTTAAATGGAAACTTGTCATTTCCCGATGTAACAAAATGATGAGAATGGTTGTAAAGTGCCCCTTCTGCACGTCCAGACCTCAGGCTGTTAACGGGAACGGCAATAGTATCATATAGTGAAAAAGGTGGATGCCATGATAAATAAAAACAGGCCGGTTGAATCGATCCCCAATTATATCTTTAAATGGTTTTTTGTGTTGTTCGTCCTGGATCCGCTTCTGTTTGGCGTCATGCTGCTGACTACAATCGGTTCCGGGCAGATTCTGAAGGTGGCGGGAATACTTGGGATACTGGCCCCGCCGATACTTGCGGCCATTGCCATTTACCTGTATATGCTATCCAGGAAATTGAGCTCGATGATTGGCGCTGTCGTGAAGGGGGACGGTTCCGTTTCAGGGGAGGAGATAACCGCCGTTGCGGGAACGTATCCCTTTAAAATGGGGCTGTTAATTTTCCTGGGCAACTCCGGGGGGCCGGTCCTTGTCGGCGTCCTGGGCATGATGGCGGACGTTTTCGTTTCATTTCAGCAGGCATTTTTCTTTATAATAGCGGGGCAGTTCGAAGCCCTGATAGTGGCCATGGTGCTGTATTATATCGCCAAGACAGAACTGTATCCCCTGCGGCAATATATTGATTACCGGCCCCTGTCGATATTCATGAAGCTTTCGGTTCCGATCGTATCCATGCTGATGCTGCTCCTCCTGGCCACCGGCATCGGCGTTTACCGGATAGCGGCAGATAATGTTCTTTCCCTGTCGAGAAGTTCGATGAAGCTGATGCAGGAAAAGACCATCCGTAAAACCGAAGACATTCTGGGGAGCCTGACCAGGGAGCTGGAGGTTCTTGCGGAGACGGGCGGATACAATGATGTCAACCTTGAGCAGGTCCGGCCGCTGCTCGCGACGGTATATCAGCGCCAGCATAAGACGGTTGAAGCTTATTTCGCGGCCAGGCCGGACGGTTCATCCATTGTGCACACCGGAGACCGCAGGAACATAGCGGACCGCGCATATTTCAGGGAACTTCTGGAAACAAAAAAAACCGTATTTTCCGACCCGGTTAAAAGCCGCGCGATGCAGAAAGACGTCATTGTCGGGGCCGTGCCGGTGCTGTCGAACGGCAGGGTAGCGGGGGCCTTCGGCGTCACGATCCCCCTTGACTCGATGCGCGAATTCCTTGTGAAGGCCGGGGCGGAGAACAAAGTGGATTACATTCTATTGTCGAAAAACGGGATCGTCGCGGCGTGCCCTGAGACCTCCCTTCTGAACAAGGTGGTCGGCAGGGACATAAAGGATGACGGAAAAATGTTCTCCATGACGGGAGACATGCTCAAACCCCGGGACGAGGCCTTTGCGGTGACCTTCAATGGAAAGCAAAAGATCGCCCTAACATCGAGGTTCCCGCTCCTGGGCGGCACGATTGTCATCATGGCGGATCCCTCATCGTATTATTCGGAATTCAACATGATCATGTTCCAGGTGGTCGGGCTGCTCCTGGTCCTTTTTTTTATAACCATGGGGACCCTCTTCCTTATAACACGGCGTTTTACGAGGCCCATCCAGAAAACAATAACCGTTCTTGACCGGATATCCGAAGGGGACTTCACCGGGAAATATGAAGGCCGCATCAACGATGAAATGGGTCTCCTTATGGACGCCCTTAATAAATCCATTGAGAATGTGCGTTCCATGATAGCAACGGTAAGCGTGTCGTCGCAGAACCTCACGCAGGTGGTGGAGCAGATCGCCCGGGGCAATCAGAACATGTCGCAGCGCACGGCGGAACAGGCTTCATCCCTGGAGGAGGTTGCGTCGACGATAGAGGAGGCGACCTCCATCATCAACCAGAACGCCGACTATGCCGTCAAGGCCCGCGATCTCACAGATCAGGGGGCGGTAAAGTCCGAGCAGGGGAACGCCGTGGCAAAGGACGCGATCGGCGCCATCAACGAGATGAACAGGGCGAGCATCCGCATCGCCGACATTACCGCCATGATCAATGAGATCGCGTTCCAGACAAACCTGCTTGCCCTCAACGCGGCTGTCGAAGCGGCCCGCGCGGGCGAGCAGGGACGGGGGTTTGCCGTTGTCGCCGGCGAGGTCAGGAACCTGGCGCAGCGGTCCGGTAACGCGGCGAAGGAAATAGAGGGCCTGATAAAGGAAACGGTGCGCATCGTGGAAAAGGGGACCGACCTTGTCATCCGCACCGGGGAGGCTCTGGCTGATATTTCCGGTACCGCCAGGGAGTCGGCCCGCATCATGTCCGAAATAACCGAGGCAAGCGCCGAACAGAGGAAGGGGATGGAACAGATTAATACAGCGGTTTCCGACCTTGACCAGATGACGCAGCAGAACGCCTCGATGGTCGAGGAAACGGCATCCGCGAGCGAGGAGATGATGCGCCAGGCGCAGGATCTGCTGTCGCTTGTTGAAAAGTTCAAAACGTGATTGCAGGAATGACGGCGGCTGTCTGCGGCAGGAGCCTGGGACCGGCATCGCATGTACCGGTGAAATCAATGCTCCGGATCGTGTCAGAGCGAATTGAACTGTGAAAAATATTTCACGCTGTAGCGCGTTTCGATCCCTATGACTTCACGTATGATGGCGGCGGCCTTGTCGCCGTTTTTTTCCATCAGGAATGAGAAGGCCTGCTTGAAGTATTTGACGGAGTCGGTAAGGTCTTCGTTCCTGAGCTTGATGGTCGCGTACTGGACGCGGCGTGTTGACGGCCACAGGTCTTTAAGAAGTATGTCCAGGACGGGGTTCTTTGCTGCCCGGAGACAGGCCGATTCATATTCTATGAGAGCGTCAAAATATCCGCGCCGGTCCTGGTTCTTGGCGCAATCCTCCAGCGCCGTGAGTTTTTTGGATATCAGATCGAGCTCTTCCTTGTTGCCGAATTCCGCGGCCCTCCGCGCCACCAGCCCGTAGATCTCCTTCAGGATGTCGCCGGTGGAAACCAGCAGCTGTTCGTTGAGGATCGATACGCGGGCCTCGCGCCGTGGTATCAGGTCCACAAGCCATTTTTTTTCCAGGATGCGCAGGGCTTCCCGGAGGGGGCTGCGGCTGACGCCCAGCTCCCGCGCCAGGTCTTCCTCGATGAGCCGTTCGCCCGGCTTCAGCTGGAAGAGTATTATTTTGTCGCCCAGATACTGGGCTATCTGTTCGGCCAGATTTTTTGAAGGTTTGAAATCCATAGTGTATCCCCCGCTTAAGACTAATACGCATGTTTTATATATTGTAAACATTTTTTTCTTCCCCCGGGGAATGTCAACATAAATATGCATTGACGATGGCGTCTTGGGCGTAAGAATGCATAGGGTTTTTATTGAAATTTATTTCAGGATTTGTTCGGATATGCGGATACTAGTGTTAAGTTCTATCGCAGTGGTGGCTATCCTCGCTGCTGTAATCGGTTATATCCAGTATGATGACAAACCGGAAGGGGGCAGGGGGCCGGTTCCGGCCATGACGAAGGGCGCGGACCCATCTCCCCCGCGGGAGGTGATACGGGCCTTCGGGAGTTCGGTCATCATTAACCCCATGCGGCAGGAGGGCGATCCCTATGTGGCCGGGAACCACAGGGTTACGGAACCTCCGGGGGATCATTCAATCAAAACCGCCGTATGCGCCATCAGGTATGTCGATCCCCGGCGGAAACGCTATGAAATAAGGACGTTCCGCGATGAGGCCGCCGCCTCCCGTGAAGGCTATTCGGTGACCCACCGGGGGTACTGCGGGACCTGTTCCACCCTGCAGGACCTGGCCGTTTATCTGCGGCGCCGCGATCTGACCTATGCCGTGCGGGCCTGTTCCTTCAGGATGGCCCGGGGGCCGATACTATCCTGCCTGAAAGGGATTGGTTTTTCCCATGAGTGCGCCCTTACCTGGTATTACAATATCATAAATACCGGCAGGAACTGCATGGGGACCTGTCTCCTGTCCTGGCTCCGGCGCGAGCCCCTGAACAGGCCTGACGGGAGCCTGAACGAATGCCTGCAGTGCGATGAAGATAAGTCGGGGCCGATTTTCAAGTATTACGCGGGGCGGACACGGAGAAACTCGGGCATTAACTCTGAAATCGGACGGGACCCGGGAGAACTCTATCCCGTGGCCCATGAATACCGTTGATGCCCGGTTATTTTTTCCAGCTCTGGAGCTCCACGATGTTCCCGTCAGGGTCCCGGGCGTAGACGAAGGTCAGAAGGCCAACCTTATCAATCTCTTTAGTGACCACCTTGCCCAGGCGGCTCCCGCCATGGGAAAGGACTTCTTCCAGGGCCTGTCCCGCATCTTCCACCAGGAAGGCGATGTGGATCAGCCCGGTTTCATTGATCTTTCTGTCGGCGCCGTGGATGCCGCGGTTGTACTGAAAGATTTCCAGGGTCGGGCCGCTGTCCCCGTGGCCGGGGAGGCGGAGATGGGCGCCCCGTACATGGGCGCCGGGCACGCCGGTCCCGTCCTCTATCCAGGTCCCAGACATGTTCCTTTCGGGCTGGACCCGGACGCATCCGAATACCTCTTCATAGAACCGGGCAAGCTTTTCCCAGTCTTCGGAAATCAGGTTGGTGTGCACATATTTTGCGTTGTTAATCATCAGGCCTCGCAGGGTTTTCGTCGGATATGAACAAAGGCACCGGTTTTTAGCAAGCCTATTTTAAATGGCGTCAACTTCGGCATCTGATTGTTCTTGACAAAATAGGGGGACGAAAAATAATGTACCAAACGGTCGGTACAATATTGGAGCGCATACCATGACAAAAGGCGAAGAAACCCGCGCCCGGGTGCTGGAATCGGCAATGGCAATCGTCAACCGAAAGGGCCTGCGGAACACGAGCATGCAGGATATAATAGATGAAACCGGCGTGAAAAAGGGGAATCTCTATTTTCACTTCTCGGGTAAGGATGACCTGGGTCTTTCCATTATCAGGGAGGCCGCCGAGCGGTATTTTGAGTATCTGTCAAAAAGCTTATCAAGCAACGATCCCCTGGGGAAGATACGGAACATCCTCGAGGCCGTTTTAAGGTTCCACCGCCGCAGGGGATTTGTCGGCGGCTGTATTTTCGGGAACACCGCCCTTGAGATGGGCGACACGGACGGCGAATACACCGTCCTCGTTAAGGAGATTTTCGAACGATGGGTGCGGATACTGGCCGGTCTGCTTCGAGAGGCCGGTAAGTCGGGAGCGCTTCCGGCGGGGATAAGGCCGGAGCCGATGGCCCGGCACATCGTCTCCGTCATGGAGGGAAGCATCATGATGGCCCGCCTTTACAAGCGGGAAGATCCCATGGTTGAGAGCATGGGGTATATTCAAAAGCTGCTCGGGATGAAGTGACCGGGGCATCTCATCGCGGGCGCAGTGAAACGAATGTCCCCTGAACCCCCTGAGATGGTACGAAGGAGAATCCTGAAATCCGTTAACAAGGCGGTTTTGAATGAGCATGATAAATTGCCGCTAAGTAAATTCAATGTTGCATGCACCCTTTGGGGGCAGGGGGCGTGTAAATATTCTTGGGAGTAATGACATGATCACGGAAAAGGAAATAATCGATAAGGCCCTGGAGATCGGCTTCGTTGACGCCGGGTTCACCACCGCGGAGCCCTTTGAGTCGCACCGGGAATTCCTCCGGGAGAGGCGCGAGGAATACGCCTGGGCCGAGAAGGTCGGCCTGGCCCTCATGGACGGGACGGATCCGAAAACGGTCCTGCCCGGGGCAAAGGCCATCATCGTCCTTCTCGATTGCTACTGCAGGGAGTCCTTTCCGCATTTCCTGGAGGGAAATTTCGGCCGCTGTTACCTTGACGACGACCGGATTACGAAAGACGGCCTCGCCCTCAGGATAAAATCATTCCGCTCGTATCTCCGCGATAACGGCATCGATTCAAAGGTCCCCTTTAATCTGCCTCATCGCGTGGCCGCGGCACGGGCCGGGATGGGGACCTTCGGTAAGAACTGCCTTTTCTACGCTCGCCGGGCGGCGCGGCAGAGCTCCTGGGTGCTCCCGATCACCGTGGTGGTCGACCGTGAGTTCACGCCGGGTGAGTCGTCGGTGCAGATGGGATGTCCCGACTGGTGCAGGAATGCCTGCGTTGCCGCCTGTCCGACCCGGGCCCTGAAAGGCAACGGGACCATCGACCCGCGGAAGTGCATATCATACATGACCTATTTCGGTAAGGAGATCACGCCGCGGGAGCTGCGCGAGCCGATGGGAATGTACGTGTACGGCTGCGACGTGTGCCAGAACGTGTGCCCGCGGAACAGGCCCTGGCTCTCGCAGGAGCTGCCGCCGAACCGGCGCGTGGAGGCAAAGGCTGCCAATTTCGACCTCAGGGCGCTCCTCCACATGGACCGGGGCTACTTCTCGGCCAGGGTGTGGCCCCACATGTTCTACATGTCACCGGACGATATCTGGAAATGGAAGATGAATGTCGCCCGCGTCATGGGAAACAGCCATGATGAAAGCTATGTGCCGGACCTGGTGCGCGCCTTTAATGAAAATGAGGACGAGCGGGTGCGGGGGATGGCCGCCTGGGCGCTGGGACGCATCGGCAGCGGCCGGGCGATGGACGGGCTCAGGGCCTTTCTTCCTTCGAGCTCCGGTCTTGTGCGTGAGGAGATCGAGGCGGCGCTGTCAGGCGCGGCGGAAATACAGTAACAGGAGAATCTGATGGGATCAATACAGCCGACCGGAATGCAGATACAGGAACTCGCCGGCAGCCCTGACGGGGGACCGGTCGTGATGGTAAACCTGCTGAAGTTCAAGGAACTGACCGGCGCCGGCGAGCCGGGAAGGGCGGCCTACGAACGCTACGGCAGGGCAGTACTTCCCATCCTCACCGAGATCGGCGCGAAAGTGCTCTGGCTCGGCGCGGTGAAGCAGGTCTTCATCGGCGCGGACAGGGACCGCTGGGATGAGGTGCTCCTGGTGGAGTATCCCTCGCGAAAGGCTTTCCTCTCCATGATTTCGCGGCCCGATTACATGAAAATACACAAAGACCGCGAGGACGCACTGGAGGATTCGGCCTTACTGGCGACCTCGACTCTCGTTGCCATCGGTCGATGAATATCTTCCGTTGGCATTTCTTGGCCGGCCCTTTCTGTAAATTTCCCTGAATGACAGGTGGATGCAGATCGTTCCGGTAACCGACGTCCTCAACGCCGGTCCCCTTCTGTCTGAGTGCAATTAAAAAGAGCGGCATTTTTTAATTAATGATTTGACAGCATATGATAAATTATGAATTATATTCATAATTTGAACGCTTTTTAGTAAAATATCCGTTATTGTTATGACAGGAGGATTTTATTATGGCGATAGGTCTGGTGATCTTTTTCCTGCTGTTTCCCGCCCTGGTGATTTATCTCTGCAGAAAATTCTCCTTTCTCGATAAAATCGGCGCTGTCGTCATTTGCTATATCGCGGGGGCCCTGATCGGCAATGTGGGCATACTTCCCGCCGGCTTCGATAAAGTGCAGAATCCCCTGATGCTGGTCAATATCTGTCTCGCGCTTCCCCTCATGTTCTTTTCACTTGATGTCAGGCGCTGGACCAGGCTGGCCGGGAAGTCGATCCTGTCCTTTGCGCTGCAGGCCCTGTCCATTGTGACCGTCTCCACGGCAGGTTATTTTATATTCATGAGCTATGTGGGGCCGGAGACCTGGAAGATCGCAGGCATGTTTGTCGGCGTGTATACCGGGGGCACGGTCAACCTCGGGGCCATAGCCACGGCCCTCCAGACAGACCGCACCCTGTACCTGGCGGCGCACACCTCGGACGTGGTCGTTTCCGCAGTGTACCTTCTCTTTCTCATGACCATCGGGCAGAAGATTTTTCTAAAGGTGTTGCCCCCCTTCAAAACTGCCGGATTGGATACCCCGGAAGAGACCTTCAACTTCGATTCCTATGAAGGCATATTTAAGAAAGATATAGCCATCCCCCTGCTTGGGGCTCTGGGACTGTCAGTTCTCATTTTCATAATCGGCGGGTTGGCTTTCCTCGTCTTCAGCGAGGACACGGCCTTCGTGGTTTCAATCCTGGTCATTGCGACGCTGGGCATAGTCTTTTCATTTATTCCGAAGGTCAGGAACATCAGGATGACCTACCAGCTGGGCTATTATTTTATCCTCGTATTCAGCCTGGTGGTGAGCTCCATGGCAAACATCAACAGGCTGGTGACGACGGCGCCGATCATGCTGGTGTATGTGACCTTTACCATTTTCATTTGCCTGGTGCTGCACGTGATGTTTTCCTCTTTTTTGAAGATCGATGCTGATACGGTCATCATAACTTCGGTGGCGGGGATTTGCTCGCCGCCCCTGGTGCCGATGGTGGCGTCTGCGCTGAAGAACAGGGAGATCGTCATCACCGGTGTCGTGACAGGGATAATCGGATGGGTGGTAGGCACGTATCTTGGCATAGGCGTCGCCTATATCCTGCATAACCTGCCGTTCTAATCGGTCATACTCTAAGGAGGCCCGGCGAATGAAACTGTATGAATTCACAAAATCCTATGAACTCTTCGAGGAGGCCCAGAAGTACGTGCCCGGCGGCATCTACGGGCCGCGGACGCCGCGGTTTCTCACCTTCGGGTCGTACCCGGCCTTTTTGAAGCACGGCGAGGGGTGCCGCGTGTGGGACGTGGACGGCAATGAATACATTGACTACATGTGCTCCTTCGGCACGAACCTTCTGGGGCTGAAAAACCCGAAGGTCGAGAAGGCGGTCAGGAAACAGATGAAGAACGCAGACTGCTTCACGCTGCCGAGCGACCTCTGGGTGCCGCTGGCGAAGAAGATGACGGAGACGGTCCACAACGGCGACTGGTGCGTCTTCGGCAAGAACGGCTCGGACGTCACGTCGTACACTATCTCGGTAGCGCGCGTCGCCACCGGCAAATGGGGCATTATCCTCGCGAAGGGATCGTATCACGGGGCCCATTTCTGGTGCCAGCCCCACGGCGCCGGGGTTCCCGAGGAGTGGAAAGCGCACATCCATTACATCGACTACAACAATCCCGCGTCCCTCAAGAGCGTCGTAGAGGAGAACAGGGGTAAAATCGCCGCCATTATGCTGACGCCCCACCGCCACGACGCCTTCATCGACCAGGAGCTCCCCGCGAAGGAGTTCGTGGACACGGTCAACTCCCTGGCGAAGAGCGAGGGCTTCAAGGTCATCATCGATGACGTGCGGTGCGGCTTCAGGCTGCACCTGGCGGGGAGCGCGAAATGGTACGGCTACGACGCGGACCTTCAGTGCTTCGGCAAGGCCATGGCCAACGGGTATCCGATCGCCGTGGCCATGGGAAAGCGCGAGCTCATGGAAGCGGCGACGAAGGTCTATTTCACCGGGACCCATTTCTTCTCCGGCGTTCCCTTTGCCGCGGCCCTGGCAGCCATCGAGGAGAACAGGGCGAGCGGCGCCATAGAAACGATCGCGGCCATGGGCGCGAAGCTGATGAAGGGACTTGGCGATGCCGCCGCGTCCGAGGGAATGAAGGTTGTCCTTTCCGGACCGCCGGCGATGCCCTACATGAACTTCGATAACGACGCAAGCCATGAGAAGAACCGGTACTTCTGCGGCGAGGCGGCCCGGCGGGGGATCTTCTTCCATCCTCATCACAACTGGTTCGTGTGCGCCGCCATAACTGACAGGGACATCAGGAAGACCCTCGATGTTGCCGCCGAGTGCTTCAGGCTGACAAAAGTGAAGTTCGGAGGCTGACATGAAGTGGAACCATACCGGCATCAAGACAGCAAACATTGAAAAGTCGATCCATTTCTATTGCGATATACTCGGTTTCCGCAGGCTGGAGGATGTCGAAGTCCTCGGGAAGACATACCATTTCGTAGGCAACGACACGGTGAATATCGAGATAGAGCCGTGCAAGCCGGAGGACACGCAGGCAGACATGCGGCAGCATTCAGGCCTGTACCACCTCTGCTTCACGGTCGGTGATATTGAAAAAACCGCCGCTGATCTGAAGGAAAAAGGGGTGGAGTTCATGCTGCCGGTGTCGCAGTTCAGGCCGGACCGGAAGATCGCCTTCATCCGCGATCCTGACGGGGTGATAATTCAATTGATACAGTACCTTTAAGCAGAGCCCCCCAGCCCCCCGGAGGGGGACTTTTTCAGCCAGTTAGTGTCACGAAAGTTCCCCTCCGGGGGATTTAGGGGGCTTGCAGGTTCCTTCGTTTATCCCGCCGATATTATGACAGAATATTCAGGAACACCGTGATGATGATGGCGTTGGCGAAATCGATGAAGAAGGCCCCCACGATGGGCACCACCAGGAAGGCGCGCTTCGCCGGGCCGTACCGCTCGGCCAGGGATTCCATGCTCGCCATGGCGTTAGCGGTGGTCCCCAGCATGAAGCCGCAGAAGCCGGCGCAGGTGACCGCGCCGTCGTAATCTTTCCCGAAGAGGCGGAACAGGGGCCAGATGCAGGCGGCGCCCACGATGATGACCTGCGCGGCCACGACCGCGAGCATGGGCAGGGCCACTCCGGCCAGTTCCCAGAGCTTGAGGGTCATCATGGCCATGGCGATGAAGAGGGTAAGGGCCACGGTGCCGATGTCATCTATCGATTCCTGCGAGAGGGACAGGATGCCGGTGAGGTCCGCGAGGTTCCGGATGATCGCCCCGGCGAACATGGCGCCGATATAGGCGGGGAGGGTGAGCCCCAGGGCAGTGAAGCCCCGGCTTATCCAGTAACCTGCCCACATCGCGAGCAGTATTGCCACCAGATTTTTCAGCAGGCCATTGGAGGACGGGTCCTCTCCCGAGGGGGACTCCGCCGAAGATTCGACCATCTGTTCCTCGATAATCTCAGTCGGCGCGGGCACGCGGCCGGGGACGGGGCCGCCGGCGCCGTGGCGCAGGCGGTGCCGCTCTATGAGCCAGGTCCCGATGGGCGCGCCGATGAGGCCGCCGCATATGATGCCGGTCATGGCCGAGGCGACCGCCAGGGACGACGCGCCGTGGATGCCGGCCTTTTCAAAGAGTGGAGCGAAGGCGAGCCCCGTGGCGGGACCTCCCACCAGGGTCACCGAAGAGTTGAACACGCCGAAGAGGGGGTGCTGTCCCAGGGGCACGGCAACGGCGATGCCGATCGCGTTCTGGATGACTGTGAATAAAATAGCGACTATTAAAAAAGAAAGGATCTTGGGCCCCCCGGTCCTGAAGAGCTTCAGGCTGCTCCCGAAGCCGATGGAGGTGAAAAAGGCCGTCATCAGGGGCGTCTGCAGCGATGTGTCGAAGGTGAAGGGGGTCCAGCCGAGACCCCGGGCAGCCAGGTTGACCAGGGCGATGACCAGACCGCCCAGCACCGGCGCGGGCAGGTTGTAGCGCGCCAGGACCGGGATGAGCTTCCTGATGCCGTAGCCGGCAAAGACGACGATCCCGGCAAAGGCCACGGTCTGTATCATGTCCAGGGCAAACATGCGGGAAATTGTTCAGGGAAGAATGCCGGCGTCAATGAATAAATTATCTGGCGCCGGGGCATCTTTAACGTTGCTCTGACCCCTTGTTGCATGGCATACTATCGATAGTTATCGGTGCAGGAGCGGAAGGTTGCTCTGACACCATGGCACTGACTGTTTTACTCTGACCGCTATGAAGAGTAAATGTCAAATTAACAAAAGCTGCCTTA
>DAONAJ010000026.1:0-48105 GCA_035400945.1 Spirochaetota bacterium | reverse complement strand
GGCACGGCATCATGTCGCCGGTCTCGGAGGAGATACAGCCCCGCACCCGCTATGTCCGCAACCTGGTGATAGAGTCCATAACCCCCGACGCCCTTCCCTTTGAGGGAATAGTGGAAGAGGCCTGGCCCTCGAAAAAGCACATTTCCAGCAAATATCTTTTTTACGGAGCGACCAACATGGTGCAGCTCGTGAAGAACATGTGCAGGATACTGAAGGCCGTGAAATCCTTCCTGGACCTGCGCCGCATACGCACTACCGTCATGAGCGAGTATCTCATCAAGACCAAATAACCGACATAATCCATCATCCGGCGGGGACATCTATTGGCGCATCATCCTTGCCGGGTACCACTGATTAATTAATATTTGACATCGGCACTGATCCTCTGTACATGATTATTATAGCCGTTGTTATCCTAAAATCATAACATCAAACAGGGGTGCCCTTTATGCGCCATGCGCGATATCTCATGTTCATATCATTGGTTGGGTTACTGGGATTCCTGGCGTGCAGCACCGGAACGACAAAGACCGGCATCCCCACCCCGTCCGCGACCCTCGTCGGCAAATGGGAAGGCGTCGACCGGACCGGCAAACCCGGTGCCTTCCACTTCTTCGAGGACGGTTCGGTCATACTCGTTATCGATGGCAAGCCTCTGGGAGGTCCTGATTCAAGCGGAATTGGCAGGCTCAGGTACAACGCGGACTACACCAAGGATCCGATAGAGCTGGACATAATCGGTATCGATTCGAACGGCGTGGAGCGGGGCAAGATTCTGATGATAGTAAAATTCATTTCACCGGATAAGATCAAGATACGGACGCATTTCAACGATGCCCGTCCGCAGAATTTCGACGAGGAAACCATCGACGACACCATCCTTCTGGACCGCAAAGCCGACTGACGCATCCCTAACCGGCATTCCCGAACAGCCGTTCAATGACACGCCGTGACCAATTCGTCGTGCTGATGGCCATCATAAGATCAAAGAGCGGGCTATCAATCATGTTTCTGAACAGGGTCGCCCTCCTGAGGCGGAAATTAAATGCCTTTCTGCACAGGACCTCATATTCGGCCAGGGATCTCTCGTCGGGCATGCCATTGCTCCCCCTGGCATAGGCCTTCATGACCGCGTCCGCGGCGAGGACCCCGCTTTCCATGGCGTAGGATATTCCCTCGGCAGTGGCGGGATTGCAGAGCCGCGCCGCTTCTCCAGCGTAAAGCATTCCCCTGGCGTACACGTCCTTGACCGATCCTGCAGTATTAATGACGAAGGAATAGCTCTTCCCTGCCGGTTCCGCCCCCTTAAGCCGCCGCGCGTAGTGCCGTTCCAGGAACTCATCAAAGACATCGGCAACATTCCTCCCCCGGAGCCTGTCCTCGTACAGGCAGATGCCGATATTGACGATGCCATCCCCTTCGGGAAATACCCAGCCGTAGTGAGGCAGCAGGTCCCTGTCGAAGACCATCTCCATGGTCGCCTCTTCAAGGTCGAAATTCCTCCACCACCCGATTCGGGAGGTGATCAGCCTGAGGGGCCGCCGGTCGGCGAAATACCGTTCCCTGAACTCCCGGTTTCTGCCCCCGTTGGCCAGTATGGTCACCTCCGCCTCAATGGACCGGTCACCGTCCCGGGCGCCAACGATCCTGCCCCGGTCATCCAGCATGAGATCCCGCACGGTGAAACCCGGAACGAACCGGGCCCCCAGCGCCCTGGCCCTGTCAAGGAGGGCGGCGTCAAAAATGCGCCTGTTTATAGTCATGGCCTTCAGGCCGGTGGTCATGATAATTTCCTGGCCCCCGGGACCCACGAAGCGAACCCGTCTCATGGGGGCACTCGGCGTGAGTTCCGCCAGGAGGTTCTCCATCCCCATCTTCTGTAAAAAACGATGCGACGAAGGGGATATGCCGCCGGCGCATGGCTTCATGCGGGGGAAATCAGATCTGTCAGCCAGAATAAAATCATGAAATCCCCCGGCCGCCAGCCGGCACGCGGCCATGCTCCCCGCCGGTCCGGCCCCGATGATTAAAACTTTGGTCTTCATACTATTCTTCACGCCAGAACTGAATTTCAATCCAGAGTGTTATCTGTTAATTCGAACATTTTGCAATTTCGTCATAATGTGTCAAGTATTTGGCAGGCCCCCCTGTCCCCCTGAGGGGGCACGTAAAATGCAACCTTATACATCCTTGTTTCATCAATGTCATTTCGATGGAGCGCAGCGACTGAGAAATTATTTATTGATGCTTTAAAAGATTTCTCACCCCCTTCGGGGTTCGAAAAGACAATGGAAACATGTTCCTGTTTCATGCCACCTCGGGGGGGGTGAGGGGGGTATCAGGGATTGCGCACCATCCTTCAATATTAAAAAATCATTGACGTAATTCATTATCTCGATCTAGCATAGGTCTACAAAACAGCTGTAATCAGGAAAGCACCGGACCGCAACAACAGCTTGATACCCAGGGGTGTACTATGAAGGTTATCCATGTAATAAAACGTATCGAGGAAATCGATAACGATATCAGGGAATTGAAAAAGCTCGAAAAATCGGTGAAGCGGAACAAGTCGTTCACCACCCCCATTTTCATGTCGATAGAAAAACAGATCAACATCCTCCTGGGCGACAGGATTAAAATGCTGGATCTGAAAATAGAAAATCCACCTGAGGCAATGCGCAAGCAGCTCGAGGGGGACGAGGAGGAGGAAAAACCCGCGCCCCAGGCCAAGGCCGCGCCCGAGCCCGAAAAAAAGAAAAAGGAACCGAAGCCGAAAAAGGTGGAGCCCCTTGAATCCATCGATGATGATGAAATACCAATGCTGACCCAGGACCAGATTGACGCAAAGATCGGCGCTCTGGAGTCTGATAAAGAAAAAACCAAAGCGTCGTCTGCCAGGAAGGTCGTCGACGACAGCAGCGTCAAGATACTTGACATCGCCCTCGAAAAGGGGACCCTGGGCGGCGACCTTGACGACAAAAAGGACAAGGAAAAAAAAGTCAAATTCTTCCGCGATAACTTCCCGGTGGAATAGGCTACTTCACCGCTTTACCGATTATCAGTTCCATCCTGTATTTTTCGAGGAAATAGGGTGTTGTTCCGAGGCGTATTTCTTTTTCCGTCATGCCCTCAATCACCATGTTATTTACCGCTGCAAAGCAGGTGGGGTTCGCCTGTATCATGGCCGCGACCTGCGCGGCAGCCTGGTTCAGGGGCACCGGCGACTGTGCCGCTCCGCCCTGGACCGCCACCGCGTATTTCGTGTCTCCCCCCTCGGTCCTGACCACCCGCACGGAAAGCGCCTTCCTGGTCTTGTACTTGACCAGGTACAGTTCCTGGACCCACTGGCTCTTATTCTCAAAGGAAAGCTTTCCGGAGCGGTCGATGACGATCTGAAAATACTGGACCCCCTGGTTGATCCGGGGAAGGCTTTCATTGGTGCTTATCCTGCCCAGAATATTCTGGCAGAAATCGTACAGGAACAGTATCGTTTCATCCTTGATCCGTTTCGGCCTGATGAAGACGAAGATGTTGTCCCTTTCGTTTATGACATAGAGAAGCGCATACTCCCCGGATTCCTCGCCCACGATGGTGACCGAGTTCTTCTTCCTTATCTTATACATCGCATCGAGGATCAGCAGGCGCGGGTCTGACGGATGAAAGGAGTATACGATTTCAGGCCGTGGGTTCAGCGAAATCCGCATCAGGGCCTTGACGATGTCCGCGTCGGAATTCACGAAGACGCCGTCGCCTTCACGCGTGACCGTCACGTACTGTCCCCCCAGGCGGGCGCAGAACCTGAAAGAGACCCGTTTATCCTTCTGGATGATAAATTCATAGGCTTCCTTGAACACCAGCTCTATGTCCCGGTAGGGCTTTTTGAACGGCTCGGGCGAGATGATGACGCAGTAGCCGTCGAATTTCTGGCGGGATATGATCCCCTCCTTCAGAATGGTGCCGAGAATCGCCACCAGATCATCGGCCCGGGTGTATTCATCGATGTACGATTCGCCCCAGCTGGTCTGATAGATGTGATGGATGACCTGGACCGTCTCGGCGTTTTCAATGCCGAAATTGATTATAATCATGTTGGCCATGTTAAAGGGCGGCCGCAGGTAATGTTCGTTTTTCAGCCTGGACATGGTCCCGGAAAAAAGGGTTGCTATGCTGGACAGCAGGTCGGCAACGGCGTTCTGATTGATGCGCTTGCTGCCGGCCTGGACCTTCAGCCTGCTGTACTTGGGGTCATAGATCTGGTTGATGGCTGTCCACGCCGCGAGCCTCACCAGGCCCTTTTCGTTCCGGAGCACCACCGTGGAGGACGATTCTTCGCCGCTTTTCCTTTTTTTGACCAGGCTCCATCCTCCCGATTCTTCGCCGCCACCCGCGGCGGGCTCTATGTAAAGGACCGATTCGTGGGGCGTGTCCTTGAAGGTTATGTAATTGTCTATCTTGTTCTTCTCCTGGGCGAAATGCGACTTGATCTTGCCGCTCAGGAGCTTGAAATCTGAATCGGATATCTTGTCCTCGAGTTTCATCGCCGGGATCTGCAGGACTATCTTCTGGTAGCTCAGGAGCATGAACTTCTTCACCATGTTCCAGAACACCATGGTCTGGTTGTAGTCCCAGTTCTCAAAATTATCGAGGTGCTGGATCTCCTTGGCGCTCCACTCCCACTCCTTGACGTACTTGAACATGACCAGGACCTTATAGGGAAGGCTCTGGCGGTCCTTCACGCCGATATAGCGCGAAAGCTGCGGGTCAATTTTAAGGTAGAGATTCTGCCGGAGTATTTTCAGGAGCGCCGGCTCATCCATGGTCGAATCGTAGTAGTCGTACACCTCCTCGAACATCAGGATGTATGAGTCGATGACCTTGTTGTCGAGATTTCCGGTGAGGATGTTCGTTTTTATCTTCTGGCACAGGAGGGGCGAGTAGTCGGGGGCAAAAAGGTACTTTTCCAGAAGCCCCAGCTTGATGATCGACTTGAAGGGATTACCCAGGGATTTAATAATCAAGAAGAGGGCGGGACCGATAAAGTCCTGCTTCGATATTTCATACAGGTTCCCCAGGTCTATAAAGTGTTTTTCCCGTTCTTCAGGGGGAACCATGGCATAGAGCTTTTCATATTCGCTGTCCTGCACAAAGCGCGGCAGCACCCACCAGAACGGTATCTTTCCCGCTATGATGATGGAGCTCCTGAAAAATTCATCCTTTAAGACCGTGCCGATGATGGAGCCGAAGGCCTCTTCATTGCTTTCGGCGAAAATATTGTTCTTTATATCGACTATATCATTGATGAATATATGTACCTCGATATCTGCCTCTTCCATGGCCCACTTCTGGACCGCTTCCACTTTTTTCGAGAAGGCCTCCAGCTGCTGGGCGGATATGCTCCGCCGGTCTATGCACACCCAGTAGTCAAAATCGGAGCTCCTCGTATAGGCGATGGTCCCGACGCTCCCCATGACGGCCATCATCTGTATGAAGGGATTTTTTTTCCTGATCTCGAATTCCTTGGCATAAAAACGTCCCTGCAGGAACTTGACCGCTTCCATATCCGGTTCAAAGCCCACTATGCCGCAGGGCGGATCGACGTCCGTGTATCCCGGGAGCCGTTTGTAATTGGTGCTGAGAAGGACAGGGATTGAATTGACAACCCGCCGGATATTCGTATTCCCGATAAGCTGCTGGAAGCGCTTGTACTTGACATCGTTAAATTGCAGGAACAATTCACGGTTCTTCTGTATTTCATCCAGGATAGACATCGTAGCAGGTTACTGTAGTCCTTTAAATGTTCAGCCGGCGCCTTACTCCGCGCCGCCGGTCATTATCCAGTGACAATTCGACATATCGTGCCATCGGCATTTTTCATGCTGGCGAACGGTGTTATCTCAACATTATTATTCTCCGATTAAAAATACAATTATTAAAAATTGTCCGGTGCCCAAAATTTTCATACTTTAAAATTGACAAATAAGGCTCTTTTCATTACAGTAAATCCGGAGATCGCCTGTGGCATTGCCATAGAAAAACGCGGAAAAAAACAACATTTGTAGAATTAATTCCGAATACACAAACAGGGTCATCACCTGTTTGAGAACATCGAGGCATCATGGATTTTGACGACATAATACTGGACAAAAACGACATATCAATCGATACGGAGCTCCTTGAAAGCGATCTGGTTGCCATAGACCAGGTCCTTCCATCAAAGCTCTACATCATTCCGATACGGTACCGTCCCATATTTCCGGGGATCATCACTCCCCTCATAATATCGCACGGCCGCTTCACCGAGGTCATCGACAAGGTCATCCACGATGCCAGGACCATCGGGCTGGTGCTCATCAAGGACGACAACAAGGATGAAATATCCGCCGGCGACCTGTACAGCTTCGGCACGGCTGCGAAAATACTGAAACGCATCAACCTTCCCGACGGGGGATTGAACGTGCTCATCAACAGCATCAAGCGGTTCCGCGTGAGGAGAATAATCTCCGAGGAGCCGTATATCCTCGCTGAGGTCGATTACATCGAGGACATCGTGGCCGACAAAAAAAGCATCGAGTTCAAGGCCATCACCCGCGAGGTACTGAGCAAGCTGAAAATCCTGTCGGACAACAATCCCCTGTTCACCGAGGAAATGAAGCTCACCATGCTGAACGTGGACGAGCCGGGGAAAATAGCCGATTTCGTCACCTCCATACTGAATATCGAAAAAAACGAATACCAGGACATCCTGGAGACCCTGAACGTCAAAAAGAGGCTGCAGAAGGTGCTCGTCCTGCTGCACAAGGAGATCGAGGTCCTGTCGGTCCAGCGGCGCATCCAGGGCAGCATAAACGAAAAGATAGACAAGCAGCAGCGCGACTTCTTCCTTCGCGAACAGCTCAAGGCGATCAAAAACGAACTGGGCATCGAGGAGGACGAGCGGACCCGGGAGCTGAAGGAGCTCCGCAAAAAGCTTGAGGAGCTCAAGCTCGAAGGCGAAATAAAGGAAAAGATGGAGGAGGAGATATCCAAGCTTTCGATGATGGACTCTGCCTCCTCCGAATATACCGTCACCCGCAACTACGTGGACACGGTCCTCTCCCTTCCCTGGAACAGCAAGACCGTCGATTCCATCAATCTGGAAAAGGCGGAAAAGATACTGAACCGCGACCACTACGGCCTTGAGGACGTCAAAAAAAGAATCCTTGAGTTCCTGGCGGTCAAGAAGCTGAAACCCGACGGCAAGGGCTCCATCATATGCCTGGTAGGGCCTCCGGGGGTCGGCAAGACATCGCTGGGCAAATCCATCGCCCGCGCCCTCAACCGGAAGTTTTTCCGCATATCCCTGGGGGGCATGCGGGACGAGGCCGAGATCAAGGGCCACCGCCGCACCTACGTGGGGGCCATGCCCGGCAAGATAATCCAGGGTATCAAGATATGCAAGGTCCGCAACCCCGTCTTCATGCTGGACGAGATCGACAAGCTGGGCCAGAGCTTCCAGGGCGACCCGGCCTCGGCGCTCCTCGAGGTGCTTGACCCGGAACAGAACGCCGAATTCCGCGACTATTACGTGGACGCGCCCTTCAACCTGTCCGACGTCCTCTTTATTACCACCGCCAATACCATCGACACCATCCCCCAGGTGCTGGCCGACCGCATGGAGATCATACGGCTCTCGGGCTACATCGCCAATGAAAAATACGAGATCGCCCGCCGCTACCTCCTTCCCAAGCAGATGGAGCAGCACGGGCTCAGGAAAAACAGCGTCAGGATCGACAAGAAAGGCTTCATGCACATCATCAATAACTATGCCCGCGAGGCCGGCGTCAGGAACCTGGAGCGGCAGATAGAGAAGATATGCCGCAAGACCGCCACATCCGTGGCCAGCGGCAAAAAGCTCCCGGCCAAGACCCTCAGCATCAAGGCAATCCGCGAACACCTCGGCACCGAGCTCTTTGCCGACGATTCACTAATAAAGATAACCAGGGCCGGTCTGGCCATAGGCCTGGCCTGGACCCCCTACGGCGGAGCGCCCCTGGTGGTCGAATCCATCGGCATCACAAACAGGAAGGGCGGCGGACTGAAGCTGACGGGCCAGCTGGGCGAGGTCATGAGCGAATCCGCCAATATCGCCTACAGCTACGTCCAGCACCTTTTAAAAGACAGGGACGAGGCCGCGAAGGTCTTCAATAATAACATCATCCACATCCACGTGCCTGCCGGGGCGACGCCCAAGGACGGCCCCTCCGCGGGCATAACCATGGCCACCTCTCTCTATTCCATGGCTACGGACAAGAAAATCAAGCCCGGCCTGGCCATGACCGGCGAACTCACCCTCACGGGGAGGGTTTTCCCGGTGGGGGGCATTAAAGAAAAAATCATCGCCGCGAAGAAGGCCCATCTCAAGGAGATCATTCTGCCGCGGGAAAACAGCAAGGACCTGGATGATATCCCCCCCTACATCAAGAAGGGTCTCAACTTCCACCTGGTCGACCAGGTCGAGGAAGTCATCACTATCGCGTTTACTGAAAAGGGCAAAAAACAAAAAAAATCTTCAACAAAAAAATAAATGGAGAAACGTGATGCCGGTAAACAACTTAATGAAAGACATCGTGATCAACACCCTTGATGAAGTTCTGAAGAAAGAAGCGCCCAAGGATGTCTCCAGCACCAGCCGGGACGATATCATCGCCTATGTGCTGAACCGCGTCCCCCCCAAGTATGTGACCAGCGAGCGGGGATTTCTCTATGGCATCCTGGACGCCCGGTACAAGGTTCAGGAGCGCATCGACGTCCTGTTCCTCATATACGAAGCCATTTACAAGATTCTGAAGCGGCGGGATCCGGCCAGCGCCGCGAGGGCGATCACCGTTCCGGAATCGACGGCGTACCTGCCCCACATAGTGGGCCAGGTCCTGGAGGAATCTACGCTTTCCGTGATACCCGATGTTGAAGTGACGCTGATGTTCGGCACGGCCCCGGCGGCCATGATCGATTCAGACTGGGAAAACCCGTACCGGACAAGCCAGGCCACCAAGGGCCACTTCCATTTCTGGCCGAAATACAGCGACAGCGCCATGAAATCAACGTCAGGGATACCCTTCAAGCTGACCTTCAGGCATCCCCGCTGCGTTGACCAGACCTTAGACCTCAGCCTCGATGTGAGCGGCAAATCGGATTTCGGCGTATCCCGGTTCATCCCGATAGTGCTCATGAAAGCAAAAGAGGAAGGCAAGGACTTCCCCTGGTCCCAGTAGAACCACCCTGTTTTCCGGAGGATCCGATGGAGCTCAGCGAAGCCATACTGCACAGGCGCTCGGTGAGAAAATTCACCGATTACTACGTGACTGATGAAGAGATACGGAACGTCATCGACGCCGCCCATAACGCCCCCTCCTGGGCCAATACCCAGGTATGGGAATTCATCGTGGTCCGTGACCGGGAAGTCATCAAAGAGGTCACCGACACCTATTCATCGACCAATCCCGCCCGCGCCTGTTCAGCGGACGCTTCGGCAATCATCGTGGTCTGCGCCAGGACAAAGGTGTCCGGATGCAGGGATGGCAAGGAGCGCACAAAGTTCTTCGAGTGGTTCATGTTCGATCTGGGCATGGCGGTTCAGAACCTCTGCCTGAAAGTCCATGAAATCGGCCTGGGGACCGTCGTGGTCGGCTCCATGGACCATGACGCCTGCGCGAAGGTTCTCCGGGTCCCCGAGGGCTTCGAGGTCGTTGCCGCATTGCCCCTGGGCAAGCCGGCCGCACCGTCCGGCAAGGGCCCCACCCGCAAGGAGCTGCGAACCTGCGTGTACCTGGACGCCTTCGGCGAGCAATACGGCAAGATCTATTAGCGATACCAATGACAAGTATAACAGCTATGGCGGAAAAAATACCGGAACGGAACAGCATCCCCGAGGGACACAAATGGGACCTCACGCCTCTCTACGCAACGGACCAGGCGTGGGAATCGCACTACGGCGAAGTTGAAAAGGATCTTCCCCGGTACGACACCTACCGGGGCCGCCTGGCCGATTCGGCGGCGATTTTGAGGGAAGCGGTCGAGTTTGACCTCAGCGTCTCCCGGAACCTGGAAAAGCTCTACACCTATGCCCATCTTCGCAGTGACGAGGACAAATCGAACCAGCACTACCTCGGCTTCCACCAGCGGGCCATGAACCTCTACACCAGGGCATCGGAGCTCTCCAGCTACATGACCCCCGAGATCCAGGCGATACCGGATGACGTCATTGCCGGCTTCCTGAAGGATCCATCCATGGCGCAGTACGGCTTTTACTTCGAGAAAATCCTCAGGTACAGGCCGCACACCCTGTCGGCCGAGATCGAAGAGATCATAGCCATGTCCGTCGACATGAGCCATGCCGCGTCCGAGATATTCAGCCAGCTTGATAATGCCGATCTCACCTTCGGCCATATCGCCGACGAAACGGGAAAGGAAGTGGAGCTCTCCCATGGCAACTTCAGCTCCTTTCTCCAGAGCCAGGACCGCGTCATCAGGCAGAAGGCCTTCTTCCAGTACTACCGTTCCTATGACAATCACAAGAACAGCATCGCCGCGGCCCTGCATTACTCGAACAAGAGGGACCGCTTTTATTCCCGTGTCCGCAATTTTGAAAACTGCCGGAGGTCGGCCCTTTTTTCGGACAACGTCCAGGACGAAGTATACGACAACCTGATCGAAACGGTCAGGAAGAACCTCGCGCCCCTGTTCCGCTACCTTGATTTCAGGAAAAAAATACTCGGCCTCGATGAACTCCATTTTTACGACACCTATGTGCCCATAGTGAAGGACGTGCCCTATGCCATGCCCTATGAAGAAGCTGTGGAAACCTGCGTCAGGGCGCTGGCTGTCCTGGGGAAGGAATACACCGGCACCCTGGAGAAGGGCCTCCTGGGAGGATGGGTCGATCGTTATGAAAACCGGGGCAAGAGGAGCGGCGCCTATTCATCGGGATGCTACGATTCGCCGCCCTATATCCTCATGAATTACCGGGACGACAACATCAACAGCCTCTACACCCTGATCCATGAGGCGGGGCATTCCATGCACTCCTGGTATTCCAACCGGAACCAGCCCTATCAGTACCACGATTACACCATTTTCGTGGCCGAGGTGGCGTCAACCTTTAACGAGGCCCTTCTCAGCGGCCACCTCCTGGACCGGTACGGCAATGACAAGAAGATGAAAGCCTACATACTCAACCGGGAGATTGACAACATCCGGGCCACCCTCTTCAGGCAGACCATGTTCGCGGAATTCGAAAAACTCTCCCACCGGGCCGTTGAAGAAAACAGGCCCCTCACCCTTGATGCGCTGCGGGAATTGTACCGGGGACTGCTGAAAGACTATTTCGGAGACTCCCTCGTGATCGACGAGGACCTGACCCTGGAATGCCTCCGAATACCCCATTTCTATTCTTCATTTTACGTGTACAAATACGCCACCGGCATTTCGGCCGCCATTGCGCTGTCGCGGAAGGTCATTAGGGAAGGAGAACCGGCCCGCGACGCCTACCTCAGGTTTCTCGCCCTCGGCGGCAGCGGGTTTCCCCTGGACGAACTCCGCGCCGCCGGGGTGGACATGTCACAGCCGGGGCCGATTGAAGAGGCAATATCCTATTTCGGGAGCCTGGTGGACCTGTTCATCGGACTCTATGCATGATGGCCGGCGGGGTCCCCTGTTACGGCCGGCAAGCATGTTCGTCCTTTTTGACAGTAAGATCAATTATATAATTGACAGCCCTGTTTTATTGTGCCATAATCAGACATTATCTCCATGGAGGATAGGGCATGAGCAGTAATCTCTACACCTTACATTACCTGCAGGACGAAAAAATCCTTCACATGAAATTCACCGTGGCCGCCATAGACAAGGAAAGCGCCTCTGCCATCTATGACAGCTACACCAAAGAAGCAAACCTTCCAGATTTTTCCGATTTCATAATGGACGCCTCATCAGTAAAGGAGATAAGCGATCCGGCCATCGGCATCCTCATGAAAGCGATGGGAATCATGAAGAAGGCCAAGGGTTACCTTGTCATCGTCATGACGGAGGAGTTCCTCCAGAAAATAATGGTCGCCCATCCCGAGATGTTCAATTATATGGCGGTGTTCCACACCCTTGAAGAGGCCAGGGCCTACATCAAGAAATCAAAGAAATAGGATTCGGCCTGCCGGCCTGATCAGGCAAGCGTGCGGGCCAGGCCGCCGAGGAGATCCATCACTTTTTCTGCCAGGGGCACGGTGAGGGTTCCGGTGCCGCAGCTTGGCGTTATGATGGACTGTTTGATGATATCGCTTTCTCCGATGCCCCTCTGGGCAAGTTTTTTAACAACCGCGTGAAAGTTCGCTTCAACGTCTCCGGCGGTTGCCCTTTCAATCTTTTCCTTCAGGGTCGGCACGACGCCCCAGGCTATGCACTTCCCGTTCTTCAGGTAGCCGGGCAGATTTCGCGCGTTGAGGAACTTGTCGGCTATGATGTCGTCGGTGGCGTCGAAATTGATGATATCCAGGTCGAGATCTGGGTCCAGCAGTTCATCCCAGTCGGCATTTCCGCAGCAGTGCGTGGCGGCAAGGCCTCCCTCGGCATGAATTCCCTGGATTATTTCCCTGAATGCCCCGGCTATCTGGTTTTTATCCACGGAATAAAATCCAGAACCGATGATGGAAAGTGATGGTTCATCGAAGGATATGATCACCGTTCCCAGGAACTCCTTCAGCTTCCGCACCTGCCATCGCGCATTCATCGTGCAGCTTTTTACTATGGCGTCAAAGAGATCAGGCTTGTACAGGGCGTACTTGCCGTCCGTGACATCTGTCATGAGCCCCAGCGTCAGGGGACCGGTGGTCTCTCCCTTGAGGGCCAGGACCCCGGCGGCCTTTCCGCTCTTCAGGGCATCGATGAAGCAACCGAAGCCGGCGGCATGTTTTCCGTCCAGGCCGAAATATTCCACATCGTCCTCGATTATTTTGGTGTAGAAGCGTTCCAGCTCGCCGGCTATGTCGCGGGACGTGTCAAAACCGAGCTTTTTATTTTCCTCGTCCAGATGCAGGCAGGGGAGGCTCCTGCTGAACTGCACGTTCATGTCCTCATAGAATCCCCGCCGGGGAAGTTGGGGCCACGCCGGTATCTGCGTCAGCGTGTCAAACACGAGCCTGCATGCATCAGCCGCCTCCGTATGGGGGAAACTCCCTATTATAGTCGCAGCGCCGCCTGGTTGTATATTCATCGATCTCACCTTTTCCGCTTGATTGCTGTCAATAAACATTCATGAAAATTATTTGTAAATAATATTTTACGCATTCCAGCGGGTATTATTTGCGTTAAAATTGATGCTTGGTTCATTTAAATAATTATTATATCCTTATCATTATTTCAAACAGTTTGCTGAAAAACTCCATCCATGGAGTTTTTCAGCAAACTGCCAAGCTTATTTTTTTACCGGGGATACGGCCGCCTGTATTGAAACATCCATGTTTCATGGCGGGCAGCCCCTTTTTTATATACTCGCACAGGCGTTGCATTCAAACATCGTGTTTGCCTGGTCGTAACCCGTTGCAAACCCATTCGCGGGGCTTTTCTGCGAAAAACGCAGTTTCGCAATAAGTCTAATTATTTTTTCACAAAAATATTGACAAAAATATTATGTCGTTTTAAGTGGGAAAAAATTCCTGATGGACAATCCCATCGAACCGGTGAATACCAGTCTGGCCTACGGCTATCAGGGCTGGGATATAATATATTCTCGACAATGCCCGCACAATAGCGGGCATTGTTATGTCCGGGCATCAGCCGGGGGCGTCTCCGCGATCTTCATCGTTTCGAAAATTCGACCCTGCCCGTTTGCACATGAACCTTCACCGCCGGCTGCAAGTAATACCGTATCGTCTTCGCCGGATAATTAGTTTTCATTATGTAATACCAGTCGCCATGCTTCAGCACATGCAGTGTCAGCGGGATGTCCTTTCTGTATTGCACGGTGCCATGTCCGGCGAGGCAGGGGGTTGCTATGGCAATAGCGTCGGACGGCTGTATCGTTACATCCGCTATAGGCGCCGCATGATCGGCAATATACACCGGTTCTTTGTAAATAAAGAAGAAAAAGACAAAGACGGCGGCAAACAGTACTAGACCAGCCGAGAGAAACGAAAGGATAATCTTAACAACCGCTCTCATGGCACGGCTACATCCCGATCCCCGGGAAAATGTTCACGGTGCCGGTCATAGCGAGTGTAATGTTTACCCGTAAACCCAAGTCAGTTTCGTGCCCTTCTCGGATTGCGGATTTTCCCGGATTTTCTGCTCCTTTTAAATTCGTCAAAGAACTCCTTTGACGACAGATATTTGTCCGCGAATGACACAATATACGATTCCTTGTACTTGGGCGGGACAAGGGTCAGGGGCCACATGTGCTTCACGATGATGTCCTTCTCAATGTCATTGAGCTTGAAATACCGTTCCGCGTTGGTCAGGGCTATCCGGGGGTGCTCAATGCCATGGTACTTGTCCCGGTGCAGGTCAGGTTCATCATGATTCCGCCAGTCATACAGGAAAAAATCATGGAGCAGTGCTCCCCGCGTCGCCGACCGGTAATCCAGCTTCAGGTACTTGCATGCCCGGTACGTGAAATAGGCGACGTCCCGCACGTGGGCATATATCGATGAATTATGATGAAAAAAGCGCTTGAGCTTCATGAACTCTTCGTGCTTGTAGATGTCATTGATGATATCATAGAACTCCTTCTCGAAGGGTTTCCTTCCCTCCAGGTCCATCATGATCTTGGTCTGTATTGATTTCATAAAGGTGCTGATCCTGCTTCGAATTTCAACATTAATGTTTTTGTCAATGTACCGGTCCAGGTTGGGGAACGCCGACCTGAGGCGCTTGAAGGAATCAAATATCTTCTCGATCTCAACATTGCTCAGGTTGAAGTATTCGGAATAGAGATACGCGATCTTTCTCCTGAATGCCGTAATAGACGTAACCGACATGACAAAATCGACGGTGCCGTACACGGCAAAGACAGCGGCCGCGCTGCGAACCAGCGTGTCGTCAAGGGAAACGACATAGCGCACGACGAAGGGGTTTATCAGGGCGACGAATACACAGGCAAATATTGTCCAGAACACCGAAAAAAGAAGGCAGATCCTTCCGTGAATATTGAAAGCGTTGTCGGAATAATCCCACAGTTTCAATTTGAAAATTGTTTCAAACAGATATCCTACCACATACTCCACCATGGTCAGGACAATGCCGTATACCAACAATTTAACGGGGACGCTGTATGGCTGCAGAAAGTATTCCAGCAGTATGATAAAGGCGGCGCCGAATCCGTATATGGGAACAAAGGGCCCGTGCAAAAATCCGGCATTGATAAATTTTTTCTGTTTTGAAGATCGGTAGACAACCTCGATGAGCCATCCCATGAAAGAATAGACGGCGAAAAGAATCACGCCATTATACAGGTTTATGCTGCTATATACGGTGCCGTCGTCCATTACTGTCGCTTCCAACAAAGCATAGAGATGCGATTATCCCCCAATAAGCCATGGTCTGCAACATTGTTTTGATAACCTTTGGCATAGTATGGTTACAATGTCCATACATAATTTTCATAAAAAATTTCCTGGATTTAAAATGCAAGAAAGAATATTGAGGGGGCATAAACACGGGACATGGTGGATGCTTGCAATTATGACAGAAACAGATCAGGTGAAAAATTCCAAACGGCTCGCTGATCTCGGTCCAAATCCCATTTATTGCTTTCTCAGCTTGCCATTGATATATTGGCCGGTCTTTTCCTCGTCGATGGTAACGCCGTCTTTTGCATAAAAAGTCCAGCTGCCATTCCGCCGGTCATTGAGATAGTCGCCGGTGGCCTTTATTTTTCCGGTCGGATAATACTCGGTGAAACGGCCGTTTCTCTGGCCCATGACAAAGACCCCTTCATATTTCAGCTGGCCATTCCGGTAATACGATTTCCAGTTGCCGTTCTTCTTCGGATCGTGGGCGAGGCCGTTCATGATGCCTTCACCGGAGAGGCGTCCCTGGCTGTAAATCCAGCAGGGGCCGTCTATCATGCCGTTCTTCATCGTAAGCTTTTTCACGACCTTTTTGTATTTGTCGTAATACACCCACACGTCTGCCTGCAGCCCGTTCCGGTACTCGCCTTCGGAATCAAGCCATCCCTCCGGCGAGAAGGAACGCCAGACACCCTCCATGACCCCATCGGCATAATTTCCCTCCATGTACTTGTTGCCGTTGCTGTGGAAAAGGGTCCATTTCCCCGTCTTCTTGCCGTCCGCGCACTGGCCCGCCATCATCTTCTGGCCGTTGGGGTAATTCATGAAGCAATCGCCGTTAAGCCTGTCATCCCTGAATGTTTCATGGCCCTTGACGGTGCCGTCATCATAATATTCGATTGAAAGTCCGTCTTTTTTTCCGTCCCGGTATTCCTCTTCTTTGATGACGGAACCGCTTTCAGAAAAAAGTTTTTTCTTGCCATGAATTTTTCCGCCGGTAACGGGCGTTTCGGACTTTACTTTACCGTTCGGATACAGTTCTTTAATTACTTCCTGCGTCTGAGGTGAGGTGTTATTGGAGTCTGATCTATCCTCCGCGGACACGGCGACACGTATAAATCTTCCGTAGGCAGGATAGCATACCGTACCGCAGACAACGACAAGCATTATCGCCCGGGCGACAATGCCTTTATACTGTATCATGTTTCGGCCCTCCGCACTATGAAAACAATCCTTGAAAGAATATATATCAATCCAATAGATAAATCAAAGCATGTGATAAAAATAATGCAAAATAAGTAAATAAAAAAATATATTCGGCGAAAATATTTCCTGAACGTCCAATATTTTCAATTTGGGGCAGATATATGTCTGATTTCAGCTTTTTCATTATTTATTATTTGATTCACTTTTCAGCTCCTTTCGCTTCAGCCTGGTTGTTTATATAAAATTAATTTGACACATTCCATAGATTGCCAAAGATGAACCTCAAAAAGGCGGTAACGGCAAAGCAAATACGAACCCGGGTGATACCATGGAAGAAGAAAGCAGTCTGATAAAAATAAGGAAAGACAAGCTCAACGAGATACGGAACGAGTTGAACATCAACCCCTTCCCGTATAACTATGCGGTGACGCACCACTCATCCGAAATTTTCAAAAACTTCGACGACAGCGCGCCTTCCGAAACGGAAGTGAGCGCCGCCGGCCGCATCATGAGCGTCAGGGAAATGGGCAAGGCCAGCTTCTGCACCATCCAGGACCGGGACGGCCGGATACAGGTTTACGTCGCGATCAACAATGTCGGGGAGCAGAGCTACAGGCTCTTCAAGAAACTGGACATCGGGGACATCATCGGCGTAAAGGGCACGGTGAAAAAGACCAAGACCGGCGAGATCAGCATCTTCGCAACGTCGCTCACGCTCCTGTCAAAGAGCATACGCCCCCTGCCGGTAGTGAAGGAAAAAGACGGTGAGGTTTTCGACGCCTTCGCCGACAAGGAGCTCCGGTACCGGAACCGCCACGTGGACCTGATCGTCACCCCCGGGGTGAAGGAAACCTTCATCAAGCGGATTGCCATCATCAAACATATAAAGAAAATCCTCGACGGGAAGGGATTTTACGAGGTTGAGACGCCGGTCCTTCAGCCCCTGTACGGCGGAGCCTCCGCTTCGCCCTTCACCTCGCGGCATAACGCCCTGGACATGACCCTGTACCTCCGTATATCCCTGGAGCCGTATCTCAAACGCCTCATCGTCGGCGGCTTTGACCGCGTGTATGAAATAGGCAAGTGCTTCAGGAACGAGGGTATCGACCGGACCCACAACCCGGAGTTCACCATGCTCGAGCTGTACCAGGCATACGCCGACTTCACCGACATGATGGCCATCACCGAGGAGATCATCGAGCAGACGGCCATCGCCATAACCGGCGGCACCGCCATAACCTACGATGGAAAGGAAATAAACCTGAAGACGCCATGGCGGAGGCTCAAGGTCGTTGACGCCCTCAAAGAATACGCGGGGCTGGACGTCATGTCCATGAGCGACGCCGACCTGGCCGTCGAGGTAAAAAAAACCGGCGCCGAGATCAAGGGGGATTTCATACGGGGCCTCGCCATCGACGAGCTCTTCAAACAGCTGGTGGAGGAGAAGCTGGTCCAGCCGGTGTTCATCACCCACCATCCCGTGGAAACCACGCCGCTGTGCAAGCCGGACTACGGCGATGAGCGCTTCCTCCAGCGATTCGAGCTTTTCATCAACGCGATAGAGATAGCCAACGCCTACAGCGAGTCCAACGATCCGGTGTTCCAGCGCACGACCCTGTACGAGCAGTCCCTGCGCCGTTCCGTGGACGAGGAAGCGCCCCCCATGGACGAGAACTTTGTCCAGGCCATCGAGACAGGCATGCCCCCCACCGGGGGCCTCGGCATCGGCATCGACCGGGTGGTGATGCTCCTCACCGGGGAGACGTCGATACGTGATGTGCTCCTCTTCCCCACCATGAGGCCGCAGGAGTAACGACGGGTTTAAACCCGTTAAAAAACAACTCAATCCTTTGCAGCGATTACCGTTTCGCTTTCGCTAATTGAAATTTGCGCATGCTCTACCAGCTTCCGGGCATCGTCATAAATATGTGCCGAATTAGCGGTGATTTCATTAATCCCTTTTACTATTTCACCAAGATCTCTGTTTGCCTGATCAAGCGCGTGTGACACACCTGCAATAGCCGATCGCTGCTCATCCGTCCCATTGCCTATCTGGCGTGACAGCTCAATATTTTTCATAAGTTGATTTATTATGGTTATAATTTGTTTCTCTTCCACAAAAATACTATCGCGCAGCACCTTGATTTTTTCATAACTCTGGCCAATAGTGCGTATGATATCCCGTATTATTTCAGCTGTTGACTGGATAACTCCAATACCTTCACTTGTAGTATTAATACTGAGGGAAACAACGCGCTCTATCTCCTTGATGCTATCAGCAGTCTGATTGGCAAGCTTGCCGATCTCATCAGCAACAACAGCAAAGCCTCGCCCAAATTCACCCGCTCTTGCTGCTTCAATAGCTGCGTTGAGCGACAGGAGGTTGATTCGGTCAGCAATATCCACAATAATATTTATGGTATCGGTGATCATACCGCTTTGTTCCTTGATTGATCCAACGGTATTTTCCACTGCCTGAAGTTTTTCTTTGCCCACATCTGTTTTTTGCACTACATCATTAATGTTTCCCATCGTTTCATCAAGCTTTCGTTTGGTATCATCCTTTACCTGGTTGAATTCGCGGATAACCTTTTCCATCTGGTTATTTTCATTGATTTGCATAACAGCAGTTCCGGAGATGGTATCAGCCGAAGCCCGCAGCTCTTCCATCGTTGCTGAAATCTCCTCAAAACTGGAAGCCATATTCTGCATTTTAACGTTAAATTCTTCTATTAAAACATCCTGTGTTTTAACGCGCTCTAACAAGTCTCCCATTTTTTCCATTATCTCCCGCGAGATTCTGCGTTCACGATCAACCTGATCCTCGATGACAGCACGTTGGCGCGAGTTTTTACGGTCATATTCATCTGTTATAGGTATATTTTTATATGATGCATAGCTGATTATTCCCATCATGATAAAGTAGTACAGTTCTCTGTGTAGTTGAATCCCGTCATGAATAATTGACCCGTTGATAATTGAATGCGGGTAGATCATGACCCCATTGCGATATGCAAGAAAAAAGAATGATACCCAGGAAACAAAAAAGATGCTTGTTAGGGTAATATAGATTTTTTTGTCATAAAGGTACTGTAAAGCGGCAATACCACAGACCGACATGGCAACAAGATGATACCCTTGAGCCGCATAGGTCCAGTCCATGGTACGTGCATAATTGAACCGGATGACAATCGGAATAATTACAGTAAAAAAAGCACATACCCATTTGATGACAGTTGCATTTTTTCGCTGCTTCAAGCGGTAAAAGATAAAAAATCCCATACTTGACTCAAACATCAGGAAGACAATAGAAAAAATTATATTTGCCGGATTGATCCTGGCAAGAACCTGGAAGATGGTACCTACAACTCCAATAATGGTAATAATGAAAAAATAGAGGAACGCCCCTTTTATTTCCAGAGACTCCCGCGCAGTATAATTTGTATATGCCATTAGTACCCTCTGCTTATCCCGTCACTTTTTTCATGCACAACTCGCTATCCTACGTTATGCTGAATATATTAGAAAAATCAGAAAAAAATCAATAAAAAAATACAGCCTATCCATGCCTCGATGCGCCTAATGCGGAAGCCGACGATATTGTTCCCCTCTAGGCACTCACCTTAAAAAACACGAAAAGGGAAAAGCTGTTTTCCCGCCAGCCAATCCTCACTGATATCATTTACGGAATCAACGAGTACAGCCAACATGCGTAGTTGTCTTTCACTCGTGGCGCACAATATATATCCTTATTCCGCAACAGCCGCGATTGCATAGATTTAGATCCACGTCGCGCTGGGAAGGTCATCGATTTGACTCAACGACCTTGCTGGCGTGTGAGCTACAAAGAAGCGCGCATAGACATCATTGACCTTACCACGCCAATCGATTTTCGCCAGATAGATTGTCACTCAAAACCAGTTCGGGGTGGCTGCCCGCTGCTTTGAGTACGGCAGCAATGTTTTTGAGGCACTGCTCCGTTTGATCTTCGATCGAGGGGCCTTTGACCAGCCCACTCGCCGGGTCGAGCGGAAGTTGCCCAGGGAAATACATGATATCGTGATAACGTGTACTATCTTTCGCACATTTTTCATGCAATAAAAAAGTCCTCTAACTTACGAAAATTAAATTACCATAATTTAAAACATTAAAACAGTCAGGAGGAGGAATTTTATGAAAGCTGATAAGATAATCGAGGTAAACGAGGAAAAAAATCAAGCAACATTTGGGAGAATTTGTTTTAGTACTATGAAAGAAACATTAAAAACCCTGCTTGATGCAGAAGCTGATGCAATCTGTAATGCCCAGAAGTATAAATTTTAAGGCCTCTGTCCTTAACTTTTCCTGTTGACAGATGCCTTTTTGCTTCACATAAACGCCATTGTAACCCCTGGCCCTTTACTGGAGAGGGAGCAGTTTCCTGGATAGTAATATTAAAAAAATGAAATTATTAATTCTAATTCGATAAATTATTTGAGAGACCGTTCATAAAACTGTTTCACTAAATTGGGGTGCAGGGGCGAAGCCCCTGCAGAAGCCCCGCAGGGACGCCACCGTTTTAATCTCTTTATACAAATAACTCCTTGAAAATTGTCTATAATTTTGAGTCTCAAAAAGAAAAGTCTTATCATGTAAAATGAATTGACGCAAGATGCATAATTGTTGTATTATTTTATATATTTCTAAAGAGCCAAAGAAACATTGTAAATGAAAACGAGAGACGAAATTGAAAAGACGTTAAGGGAGCATAAGGAGGAATTGTCTTCGAGGTTCCATGTGGGTAAAATCGGTATTTTTGGATCGTACGTCAGACAGGAATCGACGGAGCGAAGCGATCTGGACGTGCTTGTGGAATTCACAAAGCCGGTCGGTTTTTTTGAGTTCATGGATCTTGAAGAATATATTGAAGGATTGGTCGGCATTAAAATAGATCTCGTTTCAGTAAAAGGACTTAAACCATATATCGGGAAACAGATACTGAATGAAGTTATCTATGTATGATGAAGCGTGAATATAAAGATTTCATTAAAGATATTATCGATTCTGTTCAAGATATAGAACAATTCATTGGGGAGATGTCTTACGATGAATTTATCAGGGATAAAAAGACCTTGAATGCCGTTATACGGAGTATTGAAATCATGGGTGAGGCCGCAAAAAGCATCCCGGCTTCAATACAAGAAAAGAATGCCAGCGTCCCATGGAAGAAAATGTCGGGGATGAGAGATAGGCTGATCCATGGTTATTTTGGAATCGACAATGAAATACTCTGGAAAACCATAAAAGAAGACCTGCCGCCTTTGCTTCCGATTATTAAAAAGCTTTTTGAAATAATATAATGTGATACATTCTTGTCAAAGAGGGTGCAGGGGCGCAGCCCCTGCAAAAAGCCCCACAGGTGATATTTACAATATGGAAGGCCATCTGGGAATATATCCCGGCTCGGGCGGATGGGATTTCCTGGCAGTGAAGCTTGATTCAGGCCTCAGCCTGTAGGCCGGTGCGGATTGCTTTGCCAGGGGGCCGCAGCGCGGCCTGCAGGATTTAATAATAACGAGCATCAACTGAAATTTGAGAAACTGGCCGCTTCACTCCATCAGGCGGCCTGCGATGGCCGTGCTCATCTTCCGGGGCATGAGGCGGTTGTTCCAGGCTGAAATCGAGTTGAGCGCCCCTGTCACGACGCTGGGTTTCTTCTTCAGCATAGCGCGCACCGCGATGGGCGCGACTTTCTCCGCGTGCATCATGGCCATCCGCTGGTAGCGGTTGGGTTCCTGCCCCGCCACTTTCAGAAATTCGGATTCGGTGACGCCCGGGGATACCACGGTTACGCTCACGCCCGTGCCGCGGAGCTCCCGGTGGATGGCCTCGCCGAAGCTCAGCAAGAATGCCTTGCCGCTGAATACGAAGCATACAGCGGCGCCGGCGGGAAGGCGCCGACCGGTGCGATCTGCATGATAATTTTAAGGCCCCTGTCCATAACTTTTCCTGTAGACAGATGCCTTTTTGCTTTACATAAACGCCATTGTGTCCCATGGCCCTTTACTGGAGAGGGAGCAATTTCCTGGATAGTAATATATCATCTCTCCTCTCTATTGCCGTGGGGCATCTATTATCCATAGCTGGCTTTCGGCATTCCCGGGCGCGGTAAGGATAAGCTTCATCCATCGCTCCTTGCTGCCGTTTTCAATGTCCATGGCCATGTTGTATTTTTTGGACAGTATCCTGACACTGCCGCTCCCGGTATAGTCAAGACGCCATTTCTGCGAGTTCGAATTGTTGAAGTTTTTCTGGACGACCAGGTGTCTGCCGCCATCCTCGATAACGTCTAGGCACTTTCCCGTGAGCTTTGAAATGATGATGTTATTCCCTTCGCGGTCGATCGGAACGATCTTCCACTTTTGGTTCGAGGCGCGGTTCAGCGGCCACTGCCCGATGGGGGCGTCCTCGTTCATGTTGTTACCGAGGAGATCGACGGTAAGGCCGCTCCACTTCGACAAGATGAATGAATAGCTTTCGTTGAAGAGGGGGTTCTCGTCAGCCTTGAGGGTTACCCCTCCGGAAAGCTGGTGCATCAGCATCCTGAGCGCCGGATTTTTGCAGTTCGTTTTCAACGTGACCTTCTCCAGCCCATTGAAGAATTCCTTGTCGGGCGCCTGGTAACGGGCTTCCGGCTGTATCCAGATCGTATCCGGCATCGAAATGCCGATAAGCGTGAATATTTCCCCGAGGGGGATCTTTGCCTCGGCTATCTCGCCTGTTTTAGATTCGAACTCACTGCTGTACCATTTGCCGTAGCCCATGGCGCCGTCGACGGGCATCCTTCCGTCGTACACCTTGTAGGCGGTATCGTTCGGAGCGTTTTTAAACTGTAGCCTGATATAGGGCCAGGAGCTGGTGGTGACCCAGATGATGTACGACTGGTTGCCCTGCGACGGTGTAAGGGGCTTTGCCTTTGATTTGTACATGACATACAGATTGCGGTCACTGTCCATGAAATACCTGAATTCGGTGATGTCATACTGGGGGATCACCGGGGCGTTCTTGCTGCGGACTTCTATTTTGTCTCCAGCGCCTTTCCATTTCGCGTAGGTGCCGTCGATGGGGAAGTCCCCGGGATTGGAATTCATGTGCTTCCGGTATGTCTCCTCGTTGAGGATATGCTGCATGCCCTTGATGAATGCCGGGTCTCCGAGGTCGCCATATTCCTGCATTCTGGCAAGGATACGTGTCTTGTCCATGCCCTTTTCCATATTGTTGTCGATCTGCCACTTGAGCGTGGGGAAACGCATGAACACGTCTCCGGTCCCGGCGTAGACGAAGCCGGCACTCGCGATCAAGATTAGTATTATTACGACACTCAATGTTCTGTGAGTTGTTGATCCCTTATGCTTTTTCATTCCTGTGCTCCCGCCTCCTTCAACAGGTCGATGATCTGGGTCTTGTTCCTGGCAATCGCCATCTTCAATGCCGTCCTGCCGTTGCGGGTCTTTTCATTAACCCGTGCTCCGCGGGCGATCAGCAGCTTGACCACTTCTTGATCACCTCTCCCGCCCGCAATCATCAAGGCCGTATACCCGTCCTTTGCGACGACATTGACATCCGCGCCGTTGTCAATGAGCAGCTGGATAATATCGACAAAACCCCAGATGGATGCGTTCATGAGCGCGGTATATCCGTCATCGCCCCTCGCGTTCACATCAACCTTTTTATCCAGGAGGATCCTGATCACGTCCCGGTACCCGAAATAACAGGCGTTGATCAGCCCGGTGGTCCCGTTGCAAGCCTTCCCGTTGACCGGCGCCCCCCTGTCGATCAGCATCCTGAGAATGTCGACGCGGTTGTAATGGCACGCGAGCAGGACCGGGGACCAGCCGTACTTCGTCTTTGGATTGACGTCGGCCCCTTTTTCAATCAAAGCCTTGGCCACGTCGGTTTTCCCGAAGGTGGTCGCCCATGCGAGGGGGGTAAGATCGTAATAATCGTCCCGCGCCTCCAGGTTGGCCCCGGCGGCGATGGCTTTTTTGGCCTCGACGAGTTTCCCGTTTTTCGCGGCTTCTATCAGATCGCTGGCGGGGTCCGCCATGCATGGTGATGATAAAACAAACATGGTGAAGGCATATACTGATAAACTGAAAAAATTTCTCATGTGGCATGTTCCCTGACTATGATATTTCCGAACCCTCATTAAATCGGAGTGTATTGTTTTTCTTCCGTGATTGGACTGCAGGGACAGATAATGGGACCATCCGGTAAATAAATGCAAATACTATTTCGCTCCATGCTACGATTTTGGCAGCTGAGAAAATGTTGAGACAGTAGCCCGCGAAAAGAGCTTGCGATGATTTCCGGCGAATGGTATCCTTGATGCTTCAAAGGGGTGTTCTATGAAGTGCCCGGCCGACACCGGCTGCTTTCAGCCGCTGTTTCCGCATCTCCGAACTGAATATTCTCCGGAGGTCCTGGATATTGCGCGAGCTGCGATCAACGACGGTGGAGGATCACACGCATATAAACACCTGTTTCCGGGCGCTGTTTCTATCCGCATCGTTGCTGCTAAGCGAGGGGCTTCCGGCCGTCGCCATACCCGTGCCCTTGAACGAGAGCCGGCTTTTGGCCGGATCCACCGTCGTGGTGCGGAAGGCCCCATCGTCGCGGTCACCTTGCCGGGGCGGGAGGCGCGGGGGAAAATTCAAGGCCCCTGTCCATAACTTTTCCTGTTGACAGATGCCTTTTTGCTTCACATAAACGCCATTGTAACCCCTGGCCCTTTACTGGAGAGGGAGCAATTTCCTTGATAGTAACCCTAGCTTCGTTTATATTTCCCCATGAGCTGGCCCTGGGCCAGGACGTGTCCCTCCATGGCCTTCAGGAGCTCGCCCTTGGTGGCCCCTTCCTTCAGGTTGAGCACCGTGTCAAGGGCATAGACCTTGAAGAAATACCGGTGGGTGCCTCCCGGCGGGCAGGGACCGCCGTAGGGGAGTTTGCGGAAGTCATTGATGCCCAGCTTCGCCCCCGCCGGTGGCGCCGCTCCTTCCGATAGCTCCTTCACCGTGGCGGGAATGTTGAACATGACCCAGTGGACCCAGGTGCCGACCGGCGCGTCAGGATCGTCGCAGATGAGGGCAATGCTCTTCGCCCCGGCGGGCACCCCGGTCCAGGCGATCTGCGGGGACAGGTCCCGATCATCGCAGGTGTACTTCCTTGGTATCATCCCTCCTTCCTTGAATGCCGTGCTGGTAACCGCAATAGCTCCCATAGCCGTACCTCCCGTATCTTTTGAATTTCCCTCTTTACCGCAGTTCAAGACAATGATCATAAAAAAGAATGAGAGTAGCATGCAGACAGGTCTTCCCGCCATGAGATACCTCCTGGTTCGATTATTTCCGGGAATTGAACAGCTCCCGGGCCTCCTGTTCCGCCTCGGCCAGGATGTCGGGGCCGAAGGTGTTGAGGATGATCTTGTCCATTTCGTTGCTGTAGCATTTGCTCCGCTCCCGGTCGCCGGAGCCGAAGACCACGAGCTCTATGCCGTGCCTGGTTTTCATATACTCGCCCAGGAACCGTGCGAATTTCTCATCATACCGGTCCGGCCTGAACACGTACAGGCGGTATGATCCGTTCCTGGCGTCAGACCTGGCCCGTTTAATAGCACGCATACATTGATCCCGCGATTCATCGTCCCGGACGGCTGTCCGCGCGGGCTCCGGTCTCGTTGCCGTTTCCTTTTTTTTGTTTCCGGCACAGCCTGTCCCGCCGATGACAAGAGCGGCAATCACCATGTATGCTATTAGTTTCATAGGGGTATATTTCAAATGTACAGAGGAATAATAAAATAGCAAGGATTTTTCATTTTATGTTTTTGCTTGCTTTTTCATGCAGATGGATGTACTATAAGCATTATAATAAATCAAACAATAGTCAGGGACACCTTGGAGCGAAGGATATTCACGCGTATACCCTTTACTATTGAATCGGTCATCCGCTTCAACGATAAGCCGATTCAGGGAACCGTTCTCAACATCTGTCTTCAGGGAATGTTCATCGATATTCCTGAGACCCTTCCGAACAATGCCCTGGTCGGGGTGGAAATGCTCCTCAACGGTTCCGAAATCCACAGGACCCTGCTTGTGCCGGGCCAGGTGGTCCGCTCCGGATCTAATGGAACCGCGGTCAAGCTCAGGAAACTGGACCTTGACTCCTACATCATAATCAGAAACCTCATGATGGAACATACCGGCAGTCCCGAGGTCATTATGGATGAATTCTGCCGGTTCATTGCCGACAACCCCGACAGTCACCTCTGACAAAATACCACACAGCAAGCCGCGGGGTATTTTGTCGTATAATGTTTTACGCGATTATTCAACCCTTATCCGTGAACCTTCCGAGTGGGAGGTGAATTCCGGCGCATACATGCACTGGATGGTGGTTATGCCGGCAGAGAAATCTCCCTTCAGGTTTACCATAAGGGGATACTCGAAAACAAAGGTTCCCTTCGGAAGCCGCTCGATAAAAAAGTGCGTGGCCGCGTCCTTGGTGCTTTCATAATACCAGAGTCCGTCCTGATACCGGTGCCTTGACAGCACGTTCTCCGGCTCGGTGCCGGCGGCCCGGAGGTCCTTCATGTGCACGTAATCCATGTCGCGGTCAACCCTCAGGATGATGCGCACCTTCAGCCTGTCACCGGGCTTGAGCTTCGTGCTGTCGTTTACCGGCTCCAGTACCGGTCCCCGGTCGGTCGAGGTGACAAGAAAAAACTTCTTCTCGAGCTTCAACGGCGTTTCATGGGGCGTGATTTTATCCATCTGCTCGAAATACTGCCAGTAGAGTGCGCCCCAGGCGGGATTGCTGTTCGGGTTGACTACCTTCACCTTCCCCATCTCCGGCGCGATCCCGTCCCTGTTCCAGCTTACCTTGAAATAGCCGGTGCCCGCCTCGGATTTCGCCCCCATGGCGGCCGGGTCCACCTTCCGGTCATTGAGGAGTATCTCCGCCGCCGTATCGTTCTTCAGCCAGTCCGACCCTCCCATGAGAAGGGCATAGCAGGCGTCCGTGGTTGCCTTGGTTGTGTTCCAATGCTGGACCTGCTTCATCTTCACCAGCCAGGTCCGCATATCGTCCACCGCCTTACGGTCTTTGGCAACTTCGCTGAAGGCTTCTATCAGGAGGGCCTGGGTCTCTACGGGAGCCTGGTACCACCAGTACCCGCCCACATTCTCCTTCCAGTACATGCCCATCTCTTCATTATAGATGGCGTGTTCCCTCAGGGACTCCATGATCTCCCGGGCAGTCTTCCCGCCGCCGAAGCGGTGCAGGGCGATGGCAGCCAGGCCCTTGGCATAGGGTCCTTCCGTTGGCCAGTATTTAACCGCCTGGCCCTTCCAGTAATTGAAAGCCTCCCGACACGACTGCGGCACTGCCGTATCCTTGAAAAAACTCCGCGTATAGAGGTAATGATACTGGATATAACCGATATTCTTCTGCTTCAGATTGACTTTATACTGAATCAGATAATCATAATCCCGTTTCATTTGCGCGTCTATGAAGGCCACGGCCTTTGAAGTCATGGCGGATATCTTTTCCTTTGAAGCGCTGCCGACACCCAGGGCATTGAGCTTGGCAAGACCGGCCAGTATGTGCTGCGTGATGTACCGGCTCTCAGGGAGCCCCGTGAACCAGGGCCAGCCCCCGTTTCCTCCCTGCATCTGACTGAGTTTGGAGAAGGCCCTGTGAAGCTCCTGCGACATGCGATTAAGGTCGAAAAGAAGAGCGACCCGCTTTTTGTTCTGCTCCTCGCTCCGCCCATTCAGGAGCCACGGCGTTTCCTGCAGAACAACCGACTTGAGCTCCTCATTTTTCTGCAGGTTGGACAGGAGGGCGTCGCTGTTTTTCCAACGGTCGAAGACGTCCCTGATCTTCGGGCTGGAATTGACGATATGGGACGCCAGGCTGTTTGAATAGAATCGGCTGAAGACCTGTTCCGAGCATTCATGGGGAAATTCCATCAGGTAGGGCAGCGCCTGCACCGCGTACCAGGCCGGGTTCGACGTGAATTCCAGGGTCAGCCGGTAGTGGGATAGGGTGCCTGATGATTTCGAATTGATGAGCCTGGCAAAGCTGAAATTCTTCGTCTGTTTTCCCCTCACCGGGAGCGGCAGGGATTCCGTCACCATCATCCGGTTCGGCAGGACCGGCAGGGTCGACTCCTCGCCGTCGCTGAAGCTTCCCGCCCGGGCCACAACGCGCCAGGTCACCGCCTCGATCGATTCCGGGACCTTGATGCGCCAGGACACGGCCGCGTTCCCCTTTTCGGCCACGGTAAAACCGGCCGACTTATCCTCATTCGAAAGCTCCCGGTCCAGGGGCTTCATGGTCGCCGCGTCAAAGAGCATAAGCTCCGCCGTGCCCGAAAGCTTTTTGTCCGTCATGTTGGATATCTTCGTGCTGATGCAGACCATGTCGCCTTCCCGGAGAAAGCGCGGCACGTTGGGGGTCACCATGAGCTCCTTCTGGGTCACCAGCTCGTTGGAGAAAACGACCGATTTAAGGTCTTTCGTGTGGGCAAAGCCCAGGACCTTCCACCTGGTCAGGGCTTCCGGAGCGGTAAAGGTTATGATCACCTCCCCCTTCTCGTTGGTCACCAGGTGGGGATAGAAAAAGGCGGTCTCGTTCAGGTTCTTCCGTATCTGTACAGCGGCCTCGCCGGCTTCCTTCTTCCCCGCTTCGCTTCTTGATTGTTCCCCGTTCTGTCCCGGTTCAGGGGCCGGCGCCGCCTTCCGCTTCGCCGCTTCGGGGGCAGCCTCTTTTTTTTCAGAGGCGGTTTCCTCCAGTTCATCGGCGGCCATGGAATAATCCCTGTCTTTTTTTGCGCCTCCCTTGTAGTACCGGTATCCCTTTCCCCTGCTGTAAAAATAGACGCCGAAGAGGTTAAGGTAGTCATGGTAACGGCTGTAGGAAGGGTAATACACGTTCCAGTCACTGGCGGCAAGCCGGGATTGTTCCGTGGCGAAGGTGGAATTGCTGTTCCAGTATTCATAATTGTAGAAATAGGGGTTCACGTTGAAGGACCAGTAGTGGGGATACAGGGCGTCGAGGGACGCGTCATACATGGACGCGGCCAGTTCCGCCGCTGCCATCTCCCCCTTCGGGCCGGTTATCCTGATGCGCCATTCGTCCTTTTCCCCGGGGTTCAGCCTGTTGCGGAAGGTCATGAACTCGGCCTTGAGCTCCTTGTTCGTCCATGGAACGATTATGGTGCCGGTGCCGGTGAAAAGGCGGTTGTCCCTGATAAAGGCGTAGCGGTAATGGATGTTGCCCCGGTCCCCTTCACCGACCGGCACGGCGATGACCTTCTTGCCGCCGTCAAGCTTCACCAGTTTTTGTTCTGTAACCGAGCCCTTTCTCACAATATCGAAGACTAGAAAGGCATGTTCCGCGGCCGAAGCCATCAGGAAACTGCAGTCATGGCCCGGCTCAACGGTATCGGCGAGGGGCAGTATTGACAGATAGGCCTTCCGTGAAAAGACCCCGTTTTTTGGGGCGTACAGGGATGTCTGCCGCTGGTACCGGATCCGTTCCCCGTAGGCATCGGTTGTTTCAATTTCCACCCGGTATTCCCCGTCAGGCCAGGCGCCGATGTCGCCGATGGCTATTTTCTTTGTCCTCCCTGTGTCAAAGGGAACGCTGTAATACTTCTTTTCAACCCCCCGGACCTGGGCATCGTCTTCATCACGGTATATATCGTTGGGGAAGTTTTTTACATACTCCTCCTTGGTCATGACAAAACGGTCCGGCCTCTCCCAGAGGCGGGAGCGGAGGAGGCGTTCCGGCTCCTTCATCCGGTATATGGAAAGGGTGCCCTTTGCCGGGACCGGTTCACCGCTGAAATTGACGGTGCTCAGCGTCAGCTCAAGGTCTCTGGTCGTATCAACGATGCCGGGAAGGTTCGGGATGTCAACGATGAGGGCGGTGTAGCCGGCCCTGATGCCTGCGTTGGCCCCATGGGTCTCGCCGTTGATATCGGTCACGTCGGCGTGCACCTCATAGTAAAAGGCAGGCTGCTCCGACCGGGGGATTCCCTTATCTGCCAGGGCCTCGAAGTCAACGGTGAAGGCGCCCGCGGCGTCTGTTTTGATTTCGCCTTTTCTTATTACCGTTTCCTTGCCGTTGTAATGCCAGTAATACCATCCCCACCACCGGTACATGAACCAGACCTTGCGCACGATGGTGAATTTCACCGTTGCGTCTGAGACCGGCGCTCCTGAATAGGACCGCGCGAACCCCTTCACGGTGACCTTTTCACCCAGGCGGTACAAGCCTTTCACCGGTTCGAAGCCTGCCTCGAACCGGGGGCGTTTATACTCCTCTACCCTTATGACCGCAGAACCGGAGCCGTTCCTGATGGTCATCTGGCCGGTCAGGACCCCCGACGGCGCGGTAAAGCTTCCGCTGACCGTGCCGTACCGGTTCGACCTGAGACTTACGCTGCCGACCTTCTGGTTGTTGTAATCGTAGAGCTCCACCGTCGTGTCCTGGTCCGGCATGATTTTATAATGCCGGTCCGCATCCAGGGAAAGCAATATTCCCTTGAAATATATTGTTTGCCCCGGACGGTATATCGAGCGGTCGGTGAAAAAATAGCTCTGCTGGGGGTTCCTCCCGCCCTGGCTGGAGGCGTAGCTGTAAAATTCCGAGCTCAGGCAGTCCTTGTCCTTCCGGAGAATGATCCCCATGGTGCTGTAATACCGGTCCTTGCTGTCCATGGAAAACACCATGCGGCCGTTTTTATCAGAAACCAGCTTCGCGACGGCGCTGGTCACGTACCGGCTTTTGGCATAATCATAGGTGCGCTCCGTTATGGTAGCGCTCACGTCCGAAACAGGTTCGCCGGTGGAGCGGTTCAGTACGTAAAAAACCGCGCCTTCCTTGACGGACATGCGGTGCACGAAGCCCAGGTTTGACACCACGGTGGTCATGTAAGCGGCGGCGTTTTTATTGTAAGAAAAGGTCTTATCCGTGCCTGTCATGATCGCGTAATATCCCTCGTCAAGGGGGGGCACCCGCACCTCAACGGCATGGTCGCGGAGGTCGCCGTCATCCGGAAGCGGGCTGTCCCACTCTTGGAGAACCTTCATGTTAAGAAGCCGGTCCAGCTTGACACTGGTCGATTCATAGCTGGTATTGAGGTATTCAAAGTCTTTCTCTGTCAGCGCCACGGCCCTGAAATAGATGCGGTTCAGGTTTTTGTATTTCACCAGGGCCCTGAAGGGGCGGCGGGGAACGTTAACTTTTTCAGTCATCAGGGAAAGGCTCCTGTCGATGGCCGTGAGAGGCTTGCACAGGAGGGCGCCCTCGGAATCGGGAAAACGTTTGATGACGTCTTTGGCTATGTCCACCGACTTGACGATCGACCACCGGTGGTCCGAAGGGTCGCCCTCCTTCCATTCCTGTCCCTTTGCCCGGTACCACCGGGCGATCTCGTAAGCAACAAGGGCGGACGACGGGTGGACCGTGAACCTTTTTTCAAGGGCCCGCAATGCATTGATGTACAGCGTGTCCTTTTCAGGCAGGACGGACTTGTCGCCGGCAAACTGGAGCCGCTTCAGCTCCACGTCCACCAGGGCAGAGGGTTCCGACGGCAGGTCTTTCAGGTGAAACCGGGTGAGCTCCTGAAGAATGACCATGGCATTGTAGCGGAGGGAGGTGGCGTCCTTCGCCGTCACCTTCATCGCGGAGAAATCCTCCGCGGTCCCGAAATAGCCGGGGCTGTCGATCTCATAATCATAGGCCGGCCTGGTGAGCTGGTTTTCGTCGATCATGAAAAAATCAACGGCCCGGTGGGCCAGAAAATCATACAGGGTGGGACGGTATTCCCGCGGCGCGCTGCCTTTGACGAGGATGTCATTCATGAGGTCCAGCGGAATTTTCTTGAGCTCACCCGCCTGCTCGAGGGCTCCCCGGTGGAGGTCAATGATACGCCCCATGATTTTGGCGAGGCTCCAGGTGGATACATCCTCCTCCTTGAGGCCGGCGGTGTCCGTCCGGTTGTAGAAAGTCCAGCGGTGCGCGGAGAAGTAATTCCAGTAGACCTCGGCCATGAGGGAGCGCAGTATCTGCTTTTCCGGGAAGGAAGCGGCGGACATCTCCCTTTCAAGCATGCGGATGATATCCGGGTGTTCTTTTTCGCCGATGGCCATGATATACTTGACCCGGTGGATCTGGGCCTTGACAATCTGCGGCGCATTGCGCTCCTTTTTTCCCCGGGCCAGTATCTTCTCCACTTCCTCCAGGGCGGAGCGGGGCTTGCTCTTTTCGTCAAACCCTCTCACTGTTTTCCACGCCCCGGCATAGGAATCAAACTTCCCGGGAACCGTGTATGACGGGCCCCGCGACCGGTTTTCCTTCGCCAGGGGTCCGGCCGGGGAGAGGTGATCATACAACGGCAGTACAAAAATAATTGAAAGGATGAGAGCCGCGCGCTTCAGCTTTTTCATCAGGCACCTCGCAGGGAAGGATTATGATGTATAGACAGGCCGCTGGATCAAAAGGTTCTCGTTAAAATTCCCGGTGAGCCGTTTCAGGGATCAATCATTGTAGATGAAAAATCCCCTCCCCGATTTCTTTCCCAGGTATCCCGCGGCGACATATTTCTTGAGGAGGGGACAGGGGCGGTACTTCGAATCGGAATAGCCCCGGTGCATCTCCTCGATAACGGCAAGCAGCACATCGAGGCCGATCATGTCGGCAAGGGCGAGGGGGCCCATGGGAAAGTTGAGGCCCACCTTCATGACCCGGTCTATCGATTCCGCGGTGCCGGCTCCCTCGTAAAGGAGATAGATGGCCTCATTGATGAGGGGAATGAGCATCCGGTTGAGCAGAAAACCGGGATAATCCTTTGACTCGACATTGACTTTCCCCAGTTTCTTCACGAAGGTTTTGGCCGTTTCAACCGTTTCACGGGTGGTGGCTATGCCGGGAATGATTTCGACCAGTTTCATGACGTGGGCAGGGTTGAGGAAGTGAAGGCCTATGACCGATTCGGGACGTTTTGTGGCAGAAGCTATTTCGGTTATTGATATTGATGACGTGTTGGAAGCAAGCACGGCGTCGGCCCGGCATATCCGGTCAAGGTCGCGAAATATCTGCTGCTTCACATGGATATCTTCAAAGGCGCACTCGATCACGATCAGCGTCTCTTTGACTTCTTCCAGGGTATTGCAGAGGCAAAAATGCTTCATGAAGGCATCAGCCTTGCTCTGGTCAATTCTGCCCGTATGGACGTATCGCTTGAAACGGTCCTTCAGGCGGCCCAGGGCCTTTTCCGCCCGTTCCCTATCTATATCATAGAGCAACACCTCGAAACCGGCCATGGCGGATGCGCAGGCTATATCGGTTCCCATGAGGCCGGTTCCAATGATCGCGATAGTTTTCATAATAACCTCACTATTACAAAAACCCGGGGAAACCGGGGATAATTTCTGGAATTACCGGTATCCCTCCGGGCATGTCTAAGGCCCCCTGAATCCCCCGGAGGGGGACTAACTGCTTAAACTTAAGATCAGCCCCCTCCGGGGGCTGGGGGCTGCATTGATAGCCCCGGATATACCGCTCTGCAATTGATCAAGTATAATTGCCGCGTTCATACGAATTATGCAAGAAAAAATTAATAAATATTGACGCCCGGACAATTCCATGGAGTTATCATAGGGCTCCGCCGTTATGGCGGACCATCCTGTGACCTGACCGGAAACCGCCGTGAACGAAGTATCATTGAAACGCCTCCTGGATCTATCCGTCCTGTCGGAATCGGATCCCCCTGAACTGAAGTCGGTCTACCGGGCCGCGGTCGAAAATCTCGACCTGCTGACCATTGACTATCAGACCATTCGTGACCTGATGCGGCTCGCAGGGACCCGGGACACAACCCTTCATCTCGTTCTCCTCGCCCTGTTCTCGTCCCTCGCCGAGGGCAGCGTATGCCTGAAGCTGACACCGGAATCGTTGAACAAGAAATTGAAGCCGCTTTGCGGCGATAAAACAGGGGCCATGGTCAGGGCCATCCTCGGGTCTATCGGCACCTATACCTCCCTGGTGCATATCAGGGACGAATCGTCGCCTGTCCTCTTCGAGGACCGCCGGGAATCCTACAAGCCGCTTGTCCTGGTCAAGGCCGGCAAAGACCGGTTTCTCTATTTCCATAAATACCATGTTGCTGAAAAGGCCGCCAGGGAAGCCCTCGCAGCCCTGCTCGCCCGTGAACCGGGATTGAAGGCGGAACCGGAAGCCCTGACAGCATCACTCAATGAAGTGCTCTATGAAAAGCCGGTGCGCCTGAACGGCGCGCCGGCCCGTCTCAACAGCGGTCAGAAGCTCGGGGTGGTTTTACCGGCCCTGAAGAATTTTGTCCTCATATCCGGCGGTCCCGGAACGGGAAAGACCTTCATTGTCCTTGCCCTCCTCCGGATCGCGGTGCGCCTCGGCATTAAACCGGATAGGATACGGATCGCAGCGCCCACCGGCCGCGCGGCCCAGAAGCTGACTGATTCCATCCGGCTGGGGATAGCCTCCATTGCCGAACGGGGCCCCGGCGACGAGTCCCTTGCTTCACTGCAGGGCGAAACCCTTCACCGCCTCCTCCGGTACAGCCCTTCCCGCAACGATTACCTCCACAACGCCGACAACGCCGTTCCGGCGGACCTCGTTGTCATCGACGAGGCATCCATGATAGACATCTCCCTCCTGGGAAGGCTCTTTGAGGCGCTGGATGAGAAGGCCTGTCTGGTTATGCTCGGTGACCGCAACCAGCTCCCCTCAATTGAGGCCGGCGCCATCCTGGCAGACCTCATACCCGGCGACCGGGCCATGGCTTTCACGGACTCCATGGCTGACGAGGTGCGCCGCTACTTCCCCGATTCGGCCCTTCCGGCCGCAGGCGAATCGCGCAGCAATGGGGCGCCGGTGCTCATCGACAGGGTTGTCATCCTCCAGGAAAGCTATCGCTCGGAGGAACGCATCAAGGCCATCGCCGAAGGAATCAACAGGCAGGACCCGTCGGTGCTGGACCGGATACCCGAATGGGACCGGAAGGGGGTCCTCCCCGAAGACGGGGTCTGGCTGGCCAGCCCCGCACCGGGCGGAAAGGGCGGCATCAGCGAGACGCGAAGCATCCTCTCCTCCTGGGCGGCCCGGCATTACGAATCAGACCGGGAGGAGGGCGATTCCTACCGGTCTCTCATCGAGAGGATTTCGGGAACCGAACTGAACACGGAAGACCCGGCAACCGTCGGGACGATACGAACAATCCTGTCCCGTCTCGACGACGCGCGTATACTTTCACCCCTCCGGACCGGCCTTTCCGGAACAGCGGGGATTAATGCCTACCTTATGGAAAAACTGGGAAGCATCTTCGATCCTTCGGGAAGGGACAGCGTCTTTTCCGGGGCGCCGGTCATCATAATGAAAAACGATTACGACAAGGGTCTCTTTAACGGGGACGTGGGAGTCATTCTGAAGGGAACCGGCGGCCGGTACTTCGGGGCCTTCGCCAGGATGGACGGGATCAGCCTCTTCCCCGTGGAATCACTCCCGAGCTTTGAGCCATCCTTCGCCATAACGGTGCACAAGAGCCAGGGCTCGGAATACGGCAGCGTGTTCCTGGCCCTTCCCGATGGGACGCCGGAGAGGCTCTTGACAACGGAAATACTCTACACGGGGCTGACGCGGGCCAAAAAACTTGTTGTCATCCATGCCGCGCGTTTGCTATTATTACAGGCCATACAGAACAGGGCAGAACGGACGTCAAGGATTCTATACACATAACATTACCCGGAGATACTATGAATCACAGTAAAGGTATTGTCACAGCCATCCTGGCACTTTTCATTTCATGCACCACCGCCGACCTGGTCCGTCTCTTCAAGAATGTCAATTTGGAGAAGCAGGGTATCCATCTGAAGCTCAACGGGGTGCCCCGGGGCCTGTACCAGGAACCGTTTATCATATCCTTCGACAAGATGCTGCACGATGTGTCAGACGGAGATGTAGAGGTAAAGGCCTATAACGCGTATACCGTCGGCAATTTTGAGAAGCTGTCGCCCCAGTCGATCAAAGACGTGTCGAATTTCCTCGATCCCACCTGCAAGTTCAAGGACACCTGGTTCGGCGTCTATATCATCCTTGACGACAGGGGGGAACTGGGAAGAGGGTTTATCCTGAAAGACCCTTCGGGTAAGCCGGACGATCTTCACAACCTCAAAGAAGCGTCCCTTCTCATGCTCCCGGAACTTGACCAGAAGATCATATTCTGGTCGAGCCACCAGCACCAAGACGGATATACGTGGAAACGGTGCAAAGAGGAATTCCATTTTGACGTTCGCAAAGGGACCCGCCTCGCAACCGAGACCGTCACCGACAGACAGGGAAGGGAATGGTACAAAATTACCGGCACCTTCAACACCCTCGCGGCCCTGACCGACACCGCGAAGGCCAACATGTCATTAATAAGCTCCATCCGCTCCTATGTCGGTCTGCCCAATGAACAGGTCTACGCCCTGGTGACGCCGTGGCACAACCTTATCATCAAGGGCTCCATATTCGCCCGCTATTTCTCCTGCAGCAATACCGCATTCTGGGCCGTTGTCTATTACAACGGCGGTGCTTTTTACAACAGGAAAGGAACGCTGGTGGACAACTGGGAGCAGACCGATCTTCAGGACGTGCTTGATAACATGTTCAACGATCTCGAGATCGGCTGCGCGCAATAACCATTAGTTACTGCGGCGGGAAGATCCAAAAAAACATTGACAAAACCCCTCCCTGATTGTGTTTCTGATTATTATTTTACCGTAATATATGATCTCCCGATCCCCTTTTTACGGAGGCACTATATTAAATCGAGGACGTAATGGATTATTCAAAGACTGTCAACCTGCCAACCACTGATTTTCCCATGAAGGCAAACCTTCCGCAGCGGGAGCCTGAAATACTCAAGCTCTGGGAAAAGGAAAACATCTATGGCCTCATACTCGAGTCCCGCAAGGGCGACGAGCTCTACATCCTCCATGACGGGCCTCCCTACGCCAATGGCCATATCCACCTTGGCCACGCGCTGAACAAGATCCTGAAAGACATTATCGTTAAGCATAAAACCATGATGGGTTTCAAGTCCCCCTATGTCCCCGGATGGGACTGCCACGGTCTCCCCATTGAACATAATGTCATGAGAGAACTGGGAGCGAAAGCCGAAACCATGCCCAAGGAGAAGATCCGGGACCTGTGCCGCAATTTCGCGGAAAAATTCGTCAAAATCCAGATGGAGGAATTCAAGCGCCTCGGCGTTTTCGGCGACTATGAAAATCCCTACAAGACCATGACCAGGGACTATGAGGCCACCATCGTGGAGACCTTCGGCAAGATCCTGGAAAAGGGATACATCTACCGGAGCAAAAAGCCGATCTACTGGTGCCCCACCTGCGTGACCGCCCTGGCCGAGGCCGAGGTTGAATACGCCGATCATTCGTCGCCGGCTATCTTCGTCAAATTCAAGGTCGACCCGTCCACGATGAAGGTGCCGGGCGTTGATCCTGATAAGACCTTCGTCGTAATCTGGACCACGACCCCGTGGACCCTTCCCGCCAACCTGGCGGTGAGTTTCCATCCCGAATACCAGTATTCGGCGGTCAAATTCGGCGACGAATACTACATTGTCGCCAAGGGACTGATCTTCCAGATTGAAGCCGCCGTCGGCAGGGAAAAGGACGGCGAGATCTCCATCCCCGGGGAGGATGTCAGGAAACTCAAGGTGTACCATCCCTTCATTGACCGCGAGTCGAAGGTCATCTTCGGAACCCACGTTACCCTCGACGCAGGTACCGGCATCGTCCATACGGCCCCCGGCCACGGCCACGAGGACTATATCGTGGGCCTTGAATACGGCCTCGATGTCTACTGTCCCGTTGACGAGCGGGGGCGCTTCACTGATGACTACCCGGAGATGAAAGGCGTCAACGTCTTTGACGCCAACGACCCCATCGTGGAGCTCCTCAGGGAAAAGAAGGTGCTTATCAAGAGCGAAAAGATAGACCACTCCTATCCCCACTGCTGGCGCTGCAAGAAGCCGCTGATCTACCGCGCCACGGAGCAATGGTTCCTGAGCATAGACCATAATGATTTGCGTAAGAAGGGTATTGAAAACGTCAACAAGACCGAATGGATCCCCTCGTGGGGACAGTCCCGGTTCCTGGGCATGGTGGAGACCAGGCCTGACTGGTGCCTTTCCCGGCAGCGCTCCTGGGGCGTCCCGATCCCGTCCTTCCGCTGCGAGAAGTGCGGCGAGAACCTGATGACCGCCGAAAGCGTGAAGCTCTTCGGCGACATATCCCGGAAAAAGGGAATCGATGCCTGGTTTACCGATGACATCAAGGACCTGATCCCGGCCGGCACGAAATGCCCGTGCGGCAATGACACCTTCGTGAAGGAATATGACATCCTTGACGTCTGGTTTGATTCCGGCGTATCCCATTTCGCGGTCCTGGACAACTGGAAGGACCACCGCTGGCCGGCCGACCTCTATCTCGAGGGCAGCGACCAGCACCGCGGCTGGTTCCAGTCCTCGTTCTGGCCTGCCATGGCGCTCCGGGGACGCGCCCCCTACAATACCGTCCTTACCCACGGCTTCATGCTTGATGAACAGGGCAAGGCGATGAGCAAGACCCAGGGGAACGTCATCGCGCCGGAGACCCTGATCAAGGAATACGGCGCCGACATCATACGGATGTGGGTCTCCTCCGAGGACTACCGTAACGACGTGAGCATCGGCATGCAGATGATGAAGCAGATCGCCGATTCCTACCGGCGTTTCCGGAACACCTTCAAGTTCATCATCGGCAACCTGTCCGACTTCACGCCGGACAAGACGGTTCCCTACGAGGAGCTGTCCGACCTGGACAAGTGGCTCCTTCATAAGCTGTATGCCCTTTCCTCCAGGATCATCGAGCATTACGAGAAGTTCGAGTTCCACCTGGTATACAGGAAACTGCTCAACTTCTGCGCTGTGGAGCTTTCCTCGATATATTTTGACATATCAAAGGACATTCTCTACGTGGAACTGCCCGATTCCAAAAAGCGCCGGGCTAACCAGACGGTGCAGAACGAGCTCCTGAATTCACTGATGCGCCTCATGGCTCCGATCCTCTGCTTCACCATGGAGGAAATCTGGCAGTTCATGAAGAAGCCGGGTTCGATACATATGGAGCGGTATTACCGGCTCGACGACCGGTTCAACAATCCGGAAATAGAGCAGAAAATAGAAGGTCTGGTCAACATCAAGAACGACGTCCTCAAGGAGCTCGAGGTCTGCCGCAAGGACAAGATGCTGAAATCGTCCCTCGAGGCTGATATAACCATATTCGTTAAAGACGAAAAAACGAAGCAGATGATGGCCTCAATGGGACCGGAGCTCACCCGTTTCTTCCAGGTCGCCTCCGTGGCCGTATTATCCGAGAAACAGGCCGGCATGCGGGACTATGAGAACGCCTCGGTATCGATCAGGAAAACCAGCGGAAAAAAATGCGTCCGCTGCTGGAATTATTTTGAAACCATCGGCAGCGATCCGGACCATCCTGAACTGTGCCGGCGCTGCACCGACATCATAAAGGCGATGAAATAACATGAAACGTGAACACGTACAGGCATACCTGCTCCCCCTGGGGCTGATCACGGCGATCCTGGCTCTGGACGTCGTGTCAAAGTACTTTATTGTGCAGAATTACGGATTCGGCGACCGATCAGATTTCCTGAACGGCTTCCTGCGGATAGCCCTTGTCTACAATGAGGGCGGCGTGTTCGGCATACTGCAGGGGCACAAGAACCTCTTTCTCATCGTGTCCATCATCGTGCTGGCGCTGATGATCGTTTATTACTTTTTCGAGAAGAACAAGTCTCTGCTGTTCAGCACGTCGATGTCCCTGATCGTGTCGGGCGCTATCGGCAACATCATCGACCGCCTCGTTCCGGGCCGCCCGGGGGTCGTCGATTTCATATCCGTCGGCGTCGACGGCATATACCGCTGGCCATCCTTCAATGTGGCGGATTCATCCATCGTGGTGGGGGCTTTTCTGCTGATCCTGGTTTTCTACAGAGAGGAGATGAAGCGGAAAAAAGAGTCTGAAACGAACACGCAGGATTGAGGTCCTTCATCGCTCCTCGATTGTAATTTCCGCGCTGCCGATGCTGGTTTCCCTCTTGCTCGCCCTGACAAGATATGTCCCTCCGGCATAAAAGGCAAGGTTGACCGAGGCGGTCTGCCTGTCGGGCTTCACGTCAACGGTCAGGGTATCGATTTTCTCTGTTTTCTTGTTTTTCGTGTCAAACACCTGCACCGTAATAGTTTTAACGCCGAAGGGCTCTTCGCTGTTGATGACGGCCGTCAGTTCGCCGTCCTCGAATTTGGTGCCGCAGTTGACCCCTTTTCCCTCCGGCGACACGCCCTCGCAGAACTGAATGGCCTTCGTCTTCGAGCAGCCGGCCGTCAAAGAAAGAATGATACACAGCATCAGGACGTTTTTCATAGGAGTTCCCACCCTCTCAATACACAGCCGAATTGCAATTAGTGCAAATACTGTGGCAATTATCATACACGGTTCGACTGATTACAATCAAAAAACAATATTTCCCCCGGTAAAACATCCGTCAGGCGGTTTTTACAATTACAAACCTTCCCATAATATCATTCAGGCTCATAACGAGAGAATTGAGATTATCCGCCGTGCCCGCGAGTTCTTCCGAAGAAGACGCATTTTCCTGGGAAATCCCGGTCAGGCCGTTCATGCTGGATGATATCTGCTTTATTCCCTGTTGAATCTCGGTATTGGACAGGGCCATTTCCTCGACCAGCTGCACAATGGTTTTTGACGATTCGATGATTTCCCGCATGGATCCAATGCTGTTCGCTGAAAGGTTCTCCCCCTGCTTGATTGTCCCGATGGAATTCCCGATCAGATCACCGATCTTCTTCTACTACATGAGAGAGGTCTCTGTCAACTATTACACCACCAAATTTTCACACACCAGCTCGGTCAGGTATTTCACTTCCACGTTTAGGCCGTAGCCGCTCTGTATGGTCTTCAATTGTGATACGCAGTTCTCGCAGGCCGTGACCACTATTTTCGCCCCGGTCGCTACGATCTGCTCCTTTTTCGGCTTACCGGTCTTTATCCTGAATTCCTCGTTGTCCAGGGCCACCAGGCCGCCGCCGCCGCCGCAGCACCAGTTCTGCTCCCTCGTGGGAGACATCTCGCGGTAATCGGTGACGATCTTCCGTATGACCTCGCGGGGTTCGTCGTAGACGCCGCCATTTCTTCCCAGCTGGCACGGGTCATGATAGGTGACCGCATCGGAAACTGCTCCCTCTTTTACCCGTATCCTTCCCTCATACAAATACCGGTGGATAACCTCGACTATGCTGGAAACCTTGAAGGGGAGCTTGCCCATGAGGGCCCGCAGGATCCTGAAGGCGGTGCCGCATTCAACGATGACCACCTCTTTCACATTCAGCGCTGTCGCCTCCTTGATAATTCGCTGGGCTATAAACTGCGCCTTCTCAGGATCGCCGGCAAAGAACCCGAAGTTGACCGCCTCGAAAAAGCTCAGGGTCCAGTTTTCCTTGGCCGCGTTGAAGATGATCGCCGGGTTCACGATGGAATGGGCCCCGGCAAGGCCGACGTAGAGGATGTTCGCGTCTTTCTTCTCCATGGGGATGAGGCCGTCCGGGGCCGGGAGGTTGAGCTTCTTCTGCACCTCTTTCTCCAGGTCACGGATGACGTTCCGGTATCCATCCTTGAACTGGTCGATGCTCTTTCCCTTTTCCACAGCAGCGTCGGCGAGCATAACCAGTTCTTCCGGCGCAGTGCCGTTGGCGATGAGGAGCTGTTTTGCAACGCCCATCATCTGGCCCGTGTCTATGCCGAAGGGACAGTTGACCACGCAGCGCCGGCACCCGGTACAGGACCATGCGGCCTCGTATACCTGATCCATCACCGTGTCGCTTAATTTCGTCGCATCGCTCCAGTAAGGGAAGAGGAAGCCGCCGGGGCGCGTGTATTTTTTGTAAAGCTTGCGGACCACTTCCGCCCTCCCCACCGGAGAGTATTCCTTTTTCGGTATGCCGTTGAAGGCGTGGCAGGTGTCATAGCAGAGGCCGCACCGGGTGCAGGTATCAATGTAGTACCGCATCGGCCTGTTCAGCCGCGTTTTCAGGATTTTTTTCAGTTCAATTGTTTTTTCTTTATCCATGACTTACTTCCTCCGGAGGTTCAATGAAAGAAACGCGAAGGCCATGTGCACCACTTTTGAGAAGGGGATCAGCATGAGCACCAGGTTGGCGAGAAAAATATGGAGCGCCACCAGAACATAGTGGGGGGAATCGGCTATGCCCGACGGTACGACGGGCTTGAAGGCCACCAGGCTCGACAGGTATTCCCGGTAGGCCTCCACCGGTATGTCGAAGGCTCCTCCGCCGGCGTATAACCGCGCTGAAAGGTGCAAATGGCTCCCTATGAACATGGTCAGGAAAAGCAGGATCAGGATCAGGAAGTCCTCCGGCACGGAAATTTCACGCCAGGGAGACCTGAATCTGCGGAAAAGGAAATACAGCACCGTAATGATAAGGACGATGCCGACCGATCCCGCGCCGAGAAAAACATCGTGGGGGATTATCTGCAGCGCCCTGAATTCCCGTATAAGTTCAAGATGGCCGATGAAAAGCAAAACAAAGGCCACGTGGTAGGCGATGATGAATATCCAGAATACCTTGTCCTTTTTCCAGGCAGCAGGCACCGCGAAGGCTTCAGCGGCCACCCCGATGGGCCGGGGAAGTCGCTTTGGATAGGTCGCCAGTGAACCGGGAAATTTCTTGGAAAAGAACACCACCGCCAGCTTGAACAACAGGCCGCCGATTAAAACGGCAAAAGCCGCGTATACCATGGGCACCATGGCAAAATAAAAAATCTTGCTCCACATGTTGCGTTCCTCGGTTATTTGTAATTTTTCCGGGATGCGCAATAATCGCATCCCGGATGTATCTGAATGCTATTTCAGTTTCTTGATGTAGAATGTGGTAACGGTATCTTTCTTGTCGGTGCTGAGAATTTCGTTGCCGGTGCTTTTTGCCCAGGCGGGGAAATCCGCGTGAGCACCAGGATCTGTGGTTTCGGCGGCGAGAACCTGGCCGATCTGCATCTTCTTGATCTGCTGGCTTACTTTCACCACCGGCATAGGGCATGCCAGTCCTTTCAGATCCATGGTAATATCGGGTTTGATTGCATCGCTCATGTTAATCTCCTTGTGTTTATCTGCATATACCACCTGCAGCTTATTAATTCAACAATTTTTTCTCACCGTGCCGGCAGGAATTGCCGGGGATGCGGCATAACAACCTGTTAAATGAACAGCTGTATTTTGCTGTCACCCGCTTCAAGGAGAAATTTCGCCACGCCCACGAAATCCCTTCCCGGCACGTCGATCATTTCTTCCCGCTTGAATCCCATCAGATCCATGGACATTTCACAGATGTATATCCGGACACCCAACTCTCCGGCTAGGGCTATCATCTCCGGCAGGGAGGCGACATTCTTTTTCTTCATGAGGGTTTTCATCATGGCCGTACCCATGCCGCCCATATGCATCTTCGACAGCGTGACCTTACTGGCACCCTTGGGCAGCATGAAGCCGAACATTTTACCGAACAGGTCTTTGCCTTTGCCCTTCTTTTTCGGGTCCCTGAGGGCAGGGGTGGCCCAGAAGGTGAAGAACATGACCACTTCCATGCCCATCGCCGCCGCGCCCGTCCCAATGATGAACGCAGCAAGGAGCTTATCCAGGTCACCGCTGAAAACCACCATGGAGAGCTTATTTTTGCGCTCATCACGCAACTCAGACATTTCATTTTTCAATGAATCTAACGCTTGTTGGATATCCATAACCTACCTCATTAATGATGCCTTATGTTATTATAATATAATGCCATTTTTCCAATAAGTAAAGATGCCTGTCAATAAAATTATTTAATATATTATAAAATCCTTAAATTCTAAATAGTATATTATTTTTTTCAGACAAAGAACTCAATTTTGTTGATTAATTTTGGTGCAATCTATATCAAAAGGGCGGATACGACTTTGGTCTGGAACTTGACTATACCGTCAAGGCCATTCCATTGAATATCAGCAGGGGATATCTCTACAACAACTCTGGCGCGCGCCCCGGCGGCCGGGACAAAATATGGGAAGAGCTTAACGTGTTCAACGTCAGCGCCGGCCTTTCGAATTCATTCCTTGACAACAGTCTGAAGCTGACCGTGGCGGAGCTGCTTTCGCTCTATACCCCGGAAGATATCAACAAAGGGGTGGTGATCAGATTTTTCCCGGAGGGGTGCACAAGATCAGCTATGACACCGTGATCGGCATAAGCTTCAAAGCCATATAAACCGGAAAAATTCCATTACGCATGAAGGCGGCCCCGGGCCGCCTTTTTTATTGCATGTTTTATCTTTTATGACGTATACAATCAAACTTACAATAGCGATCCCTGAAGATCGTCCTCGTTTTCGATTTCCCCGGTCGCGGCATCAACATCCACCTCTTTCTTCCTTACATTGCCGTCAGCGCCCTTCTGCAGTATCTCGATCTTGCGCTCCGCTTCATCGAGTTTCTCGCGGCAGAACTTCGCCAGGCGCATGCCTTTTTCAAACTGGCTTATCGATTCATCCAGGCCCAGGTCTCCCTCTTCCAGCTTCATCGCAATTTCCTCAAGCTGCTGCAGGGCTTTTTCGAAATCTATTTTGTCCGTCTTTTCAGAACCGCTTTTAGCCGTTTTTTTCTTTTCCATCACTTCCTCCGCGCTCGATTGAATTGACTCTGCATTTCAGCGATCCGTCAGAGAGCAGCAGCCGGATCAGGCTGTCCACCCCGGTATCGGAAACGGACCGCATGACCTTGCCCTCTTCGTCCATGGCAATGGCATACCCCCGCTGCAATACCGCCATGGGTGAAAGCTGCTCAATCGCCTTGAGAGCCATTATATACGAGTGCTTCCTGGTGTTGATCAGGTTCCTGATTATCATCCGTATATCGGGAATCGACAGGAGCCGGCTTTTACCGGAAGACACCTTGTCCTTCAGGCTGGAAAGCATCTGGTTCAGCATATCCCCCAGGAGCTGCTCTTTCCTGTTAACGATTTCAAAGGGGTCCCGGAAAATCCGCCGCGACCGTATACTTTCTACCCTGGTGTTCAGGTCGCGGAAAAGAGACCCTACCGCGTTCGATGTCCGAATCGCGAGATACTCGATCTCGCCTTCCAGGTCCTCCTTCACGGGAACGGCAAGCTCGGCCGCCGCGGATGGGGTCGGCGCAAACATGTCCGCCGCGTCATCGCACAGCGGATGGTCTATCTGGTGGCCCACGGCTGAAATGATAGGCACCCTTGAATTGTAAAAAGCCCGGACAACCAGCTCCTCGTTGAAGGGCATGAGGTCTTCAAATGAACCGCCCCCCCTTCCCGCGATGATGCAGTCGATCCGGTATTCGGGCCTGTTCAGCTCCTCGATGGCGCGGGCTATGGAAACCGGCGCATCAACGCCCTGGACAACTGCAGGGGCAATGATGATTTCGATCGTGGGATACCGCCGAAGCGCCACCTTGATAATGTCCTGCACCGCGGCGCCCGTCGGCGACGTTGCAATGCCCAGCCGCCGGGGAAGGAAGGGGATCGGCCTTTTCCGCTCGGGGCTGAAGACCCCCTCAGCCGCGAGCTTCTGCTTCAGCATTTCGATCCTCTTCTGGAGCTCGCCGAGGCCCTCCTGCTTGACCATGGACACGTTGATCTGGTAGCTGCCCCGCTTTTCATACACGGTTATGCTTCCGAGGGCAAGGATATTCATCCCTTCCTTCAGCTTGAAGGTGAGGTTCCGGTTGGCGTGCCTGAAAAAAACCGCGGAAATGACAGCGTCGTTGTCCCTGAGGCTGAAATAGATGTGACCGGACGAATGGACCGTCAGGTTGAAGATCTCGCCCTTGACCCACAGGTTATTGAATTCTGCCCGTCCCTCCAGGGTCCTCTTGATGCTGCGGGTCAGCTCCGCTACGGTATACACCTTCTGCTGGATTGAATTGTCATTCATGATAATTCCATAAATGACAGCCGGGTGAATAAATCAATGAAAAATTAAGCTAAAAAATTTGTCTTACCCGATTACAGATATTACATTATTTTAAGTTATTCTTAAATATTACATGGAGGCACGGGACATCATGAAAAAAAACATGGGGATTATTGACAGGATAGTGAGAGTGATTCTTGCCGTCACCGTGGCTGTCCTGTTTTTTACCGGACAGATAACGGGTATACTCGCGGTAGTGCTGGGAATTATAGCGCTTATTTTTGTGGTAACCAGCGCCATAGGGTTCTGTCCGCTCTATGCGCCGTTCAAGATATCAACGATAAAAAAGAAGCAATAGCCCAATGGCCTGCCGTCAGTTCAGTTTTCCTCCGTGACCGGCAGGCGCGTTACATTGTTCCTGATTTCGCTGAAGGCGTCATGGATACCCAGAAATATGTCCACGATGCCGGGGTCGAACTGTGTCCCGGAACAGCGAACGATCTCTTTCATGGTAAAATTGTGCGACAGAGCGGTGCGATAGGGACGCTCTGACGTCATGGCGTCATAGGCATCGGCAATGGCCATGACGCGTGCCCCGATGGGAATATCATCCTTGTAAAGCGCGTAGGGATACCCTTTCCCGTTGTAGTGCTCATGGTGGGCGATGATGATGGATGCCACGCTGTTGAACTCCGTGATCGGCTTAATGATCAGGGCTCCGTTCACGGGATGGTTCTTGATCTGGTTGAATTCCTCACTGGTCAGCTTCTTGGTATTATGGAGGATCTCCTCCGGAACCGCGATCTTCCCCACATCATGGAGAAGCGCGGCCAGTTCCAGGTCCTTCAGTTCGTGATCGGCAAATCCCATCTTTCGCGCGATCGCCAGGGAATACCTGCTCACGCGCAGCGAATGGTCCTTGGTATAGTTGTCCTTTGCCTCAATGGTGGAGACGAGGGATTTAACCATGGCGAGAAGGAGCGTGCGCTGACGGTCCATGAGGTCATCCGTCCTGATCTTCAGGTTATGGTTTGCCAGGGCAAGGGCCTCTTCCACGGTCCGCGTCCTCAGGAGCGACCGAACCCGCGCCTTGAGCTCGTCCGCGTCAAAGGGCTTGGCCACGTAATCATTGGCGCCCGAATCGATGCCGGCTACCAGCATCTCGGACCCGGCCCGGGCCGTGACCAGGATTATCGGAATATGCTTGTAGGA
>DAONAJ010000025.1:0-48246 GCA_035400945.1 Spirochaetota bacterium | reverse complement strand
TTTAACGCCGACCCGGTCGCACCCGCAAACAGCTATAGCCACAAGCACCAGTAATAATCCAAGCGATTTGATATTCATGTATATTCTCCTTATAATCAGAATACTCGCCATTGAAGTATCAGGCGGATATTACCTGTCTAGTGCGAAGTGGAACAGAATAATATATAACAAATCATCTCGCTATCAAGCAAAACAGGATGTTTTGCGTGATGCGAGGATGGTTCAGGAGGAACCTTCCGCAGCAAAACAACCAATGAAATTTGTTCATAGACGAACTAGCAATAAACAGGTGATAACCGCCAAACTCGATAATAGAGCTTACGCTTTTTTAATAATTCTAATCACAATATCAAATCACCCCACCCGAGTCAAGTAATTGGAAAAAATGTATTGATTTATTTGCGCCGTATCCGCTTCTCTAATTCATCATCCGCGGAACGCGGCGGCAGGCGCCGCCCGAGGAAGGAGAGGCCATCAAGGTTGCACTGTTTGACATCGACGGAACCCTGCTGAAATGTTTCGGCGCGGGAAAGAAATCCCTGATCCAGGCATGCCAGGAGGTTTTCGGCACGGTCGGAACAATGCACGCCGTCGACTTCCAGGGGAAAACCGACCCACTGATCCTGCTTGAATCCCTCGGCATCATGGGCTACCGGGAAGAGGACATCCAGCGCAACATCGAAGAGCTGAAAAACCGCTACTTCGAGCACCTCAGAACGAACATCTATGACAGCTCCTCGGTCCTGCTGCCGGGCGTCGAAGAGCTGCTCGTGCGGCTATCCGACAGCGATTCGGTCATGGTGGGGCTTCTCACGGGCAATTTCAGGGAAAGCGCCCGCATCAAGCTCGACCGCTTCAACCTGAACCGCTTCTTCACCTTCGGCGTATTCGGAGACGACGCCGCGTACCGGAATGACATGCCCCCCATCGCACGTTCAATGTTAAAGGAAAGCTTCAACATCGATGTGCCGTACCGCAACATTGTCATCATCGGGGACACGGTCCATGATATCGCCTGCGCCAAGGCATCCGGCGCCGTGTCGATATCCGTCGGCACCGGCTGGGTCGACCCCGGGGTGCTCCTCGCCCTAGAACCTGACTATTATTTCCAGGACCTGAGCGACGTTGACAGCGTCATGCAGGCCATCCTCGGCTGAATCATTTTCTCCGGAACAGCCTGTCGAGAAGATACCGCGCCTCCGGGGCCCTCAGAGCCAGGCACAAAACCAGGTATACCGCGCCGCCCGCCGCGACCAGGAGGACAAGAAAGAGAGCCCGCCGCGAAAAGGGGTCATGGGCCCAGTCAACAAAACCGGCGATACACCAGACCAGGGCGCCCATGGCGACCGCCGCGACACCCTGCTTCAGGACAGACAGGACTATCCCGCCCGCCCGCAGGGGGACATTCTTCTTTTTCAGCGCCATTAAAAGAAATCCCATCTGCACGGTAGCCGCGATGGCCACGGAAAAGGTCAGTCCGGCATGCTCCAGGGGCGTCCGCATCAGGAAATACCCGCAGGCGGCGTTGACCGCAAAGGAGGCCAGGGCGGCGTAGAGGGGCGTCCGCGAATCATGGAGCGCATAATAAAAGGGGATGGTGATCCTGCACACGGCAATGCCGACGATCCCGGAGCTTGCGTAGAAAAGTGCCCGGTAGGTCATGGCTGCCTCATGGGCGGTGAACCTGTTGTGCATCAACAGGACCGATACGATGGGGAACCCGGCGATCATCAGGGCCACCGTGGCCGGTATCGCCATGAAGAGCACGGAGCGGACTGCGATCGAGTATATCTCGCCCAGCCGACCGTAGTCCTTCCGGGCGGAAAGCTCTGACATCTCCGGCAGTACCACGCTGCCGATCGAAACGGCGGTCAAGCCCAGGACGAGCTCGTGGAGGCGGTCCGAAAAATATATATACGATATGCTGCCAGGGGCCAGGAACGACGCCATGAGGGTGGCAACGAGTATGTTGACCTGCTGGCTTCCCATGCCGATGATTCCCCGGAGGCCCCGGCGGAAAATCCTTTTAACATCCGGATTGATAACGGGTAAGGAAAACCGCATCTTGAATCCGGCCCGGGCAAGGTAGGGTACCTGGAGGATTACCTGGAGCAGGCCCCCGGCCAGAACACCGGAGCAAACGCCATAGAGCGGCTCTTCAAAAAAACCGCTGAAGACAAGGATGCCCGATATGATGCCCACGTTTAGGAGCACCGGAGCGAAGGCCGGGGCGAAGAAGAATTTATGGGAATTGAGCAGTCCCATTGAAAAGGCGAGGAAGCCGGCCATGAGAAGATAGGGGAGCATTATCCTGAACATCGTCACGGTCATCCCCACCTGCGCGGCGTCGTCGAAGCCCATGGCAAGGACATGCACCACCTGCGGGGCGAAGACGAGGCCCAGAGCCACCAGCACGGCCAGGAGGGCCAGGAAGGCGCTCAGAGCCTTCCGGGCAAGATCAAAGGCTTCCACCTCTCCCCGACCGACGAGGTGCTCGGTATAAACCGGTATGAAGGAAATCGTGAACACGCCCTCGCCCACCAGCCGGCGCGCCAGGTTGGGGATGCGGAAAGCAATATAGTATGCGTCAGTGGTACCGGTGGCGCTGAAGAAGGCCGCCATGAGCATGTCCCGCACAAGGCCCAGGATTCTGCTCGCCAGCGTTGACGCCGCCACCACGCTCGTTGATCGGAAAAGGCTGCTCATCGGACTACCTTAATATATCACACAGGGTTTGTTCAAGCATATAATTGGGAAATTTAATGAATTGGATAGCTTGATTGGCTCAGAGCCTCGTATTACTTCAATCGAAATAGGCTCTGAGCCTGCTATATATTACAAAAATTATGCTCTGAGCCCATTTTTTTTTATATTTCTCCAGCCCAAATCGTATACATACTATTAACTATTCTGGAGAGAAAAATATGACCTACCCATTGCGAAACATCGCCCAAGGATTAACCCATCACACGTACAGCAGGTGTCATGGCAAGAGAAATCTTCTCCAAGGTAAATATGGAAAACTATATTTTATCGAAGCCATCACCATGTGCCAGGAGAAATATGATTTTGAGCTCATCGCTGCAGAAATTGTTGCCAATCACATTCACCTGATAATCCAGACTTGCGAAGAGAAAGAAACAATATCTCGCATAATGCAATATATCAAAGCGAGAATCGCTGAAAAATACAATAAGGCAATGGGAACCACCGGTGCTTTCTGGAATGAACGGTTCGGATCGAGCGTCATCGAGGAAGCAGACAATCCAGAGGAATACCTGCTATGGTTGTTGTGGTATATCGGCTATAATCCCGTCAGAAAAGGTTTATCCCGCGATCCGAGAAATAACGACATTGGATTCATCAACTGTTACCTTGATAAAAACTTTATCGCACCGTTTAAAATAACATTGCACTATTATTTTATTAAACTGGGGGACACTTTCGAGAAACGCGCTAAATTATTTTTATTCTATGAGGAGGCTTATCGCAGGAGGTTAGCAGTTTATTTTTAAAATATATACACATGTTCAGAGCCTTTCCGGGTCTCGGTATGTCCCGATGGGAAGGATTAAGCTGATTGCCATAAAGAAAGCAAATAACTTGACATCTACCGTAATTATCTGCAACAATGGGGCAAACAATATTACAAATAACAATATAACTTCCAGAGAGAAATCCCTCAAAAACAATGAAAAAAGCAATACCAATAATTGCCCTGATCTTGGCCCTGTCGCTGGTTCAGCAGCTGTTCGCCGCGGCAGGATACTATGAACAGGGCCGCCGTTTCTATACCCGCAAGCAGTATGAAAAGGCACGGGAGATGTTCCTGAAGGCCGCGGAAACCGGCGATTCTGGCAACGCCTATTATTTCCTCGGGGAAATAGAGAAGACCCTGGGTAACTATCTCGATGCTGAAAAATTTTACAAGACCGCCATAACGAAAAAAGGCATTTCGCGCCAGTACATGATCAACTCCTACTGGAACGCCCTCCTCATGGCGGAACAGCGGAACGATTTCGAAAGCGTGGTGTCCATCTGCCGCTCCATGTGGCTCAAGACCGGAGACGCGGCTGCGCGCCAGAAGATAGACTCACTCATCAACAAGCTTCTCTGGACTGATACCGCCGAGGCGGTGGACAAATACAACGAGGGCATCGAACTCAAGAAAAGCGGAAAAACAGAAGAGGCCCTGTCCCGCTTCAATGAAGCTCACGGCATCGACAGGGCCTTTCTTGCCCCCAAGTTCGAAATCGGCATGGCGGCCTATAACAGCGGCGACCTTGACCGGGCATCGTCCTACCTGGGGGACATCGCTTCGAAGATACCCTTCTACGCCGAGGTACAGCTCGTCCTCGCTGACATCCAGTTCAGCCGCCGCAACTACCGGAACGCCATCGACCACTACAACAAGGTGCTGGAATACGGTTTCCTGGACGGCGCCACCGACAACCGCATCAGGATCAGACGGGGCACCTGCCATTACAAGCTTGGCGAATACCAGGACGCCGAGGAGGACATAGACCGGGCGATACACGGCAGCTCCAGGTCTACCGAGGCCCTGCTTCTCCTTTCGGCGATAAAAATCAAGATGGGAAAGTACGGCGAGGCGATGAAGACACTGCAGCAGGCGCACGCCGCCAATCCTGACAGCCCTGAAGTCCAGTACCAGATCGGCAGTGTCTACTTCAGGGAAAACGATCCCCGGTATGTGGCCGCCTACGACAGGCTCTTCGCCCTGGCGGGTGGAAAAAAATCATACCCCGCGCGATACCGCAAGGCCTTTATAAAACTCGCCAGGCACTATTATGAGAGCAAGAACTATGGCCGCACCATAACCATTCTGGGGACCCTGGACGAAAAATCCCAGAGCTTTGAGACCCGCCTGCTTTCGGCGCGGGCCCATTACGGGCTGAAGGAATACGACATTGCCATTGACCAGTTCGAGAAGCTCTCCCTGGACAACGAGGACAAGTACACCCTCTGCAAGGCCTACGCGCAGACCGGCAGGAGGCAGAAAGCGAAGTCCCTCCTCTCGGAATTGTCCCTGAGCGGCGATTACCTGTCTCGGGCCAGGAGGGACCCCCTCCTCTCGGAAATGGCCCGCGAAATGGATGGCGGAAGCGGGGAAAGAAAGACGGAACCGGAGAAAAAGGAACCTGAACCCCAGAAGAAAAAACCGGAAGAGAAAAAGCAGTCCGAAGTGAAGAAGAAGCCCCAGGACAGCGAGGAAGAAGACGAGGAAAATGACGACGATGAGGATAGCTAGACCTGACGCGGTCCCCATCGCGATCCTTTCAGCTGCGGCGCTATCCGCGGCGACGGCAAACCTCCTGATGAGCGTACCGCCGCTGCATATGGCTCTGAGCCTCGTCGGCGTATGCGCCTACGCCGCCCTTGCCCTTCTCGGCGATTATGATCCGCACATCCTCTGCGATACCGTCCAGAGCGGCGAAGCCGCGGTGGCCGCACTGGCCCTGGGCGCCGCCGCGCTCTTCATCACGGTTAACCCGTATCTGATCCTCGCCGTAATTTTCACCGTCCTTATCCTCTACCAGATGTTTATAAAATCCGTGCTGGCTCCGTCAAAAAAAGAGATTGCTCTGAGCGGCATCGCGGCCCAGGCCATCCTCGCTGCCATAGCCGTTCTTGTCATTACCGGAGCGGTGCCGGAGGGCGTCACCCTTGCCGGCCCGGTCTTCACCGGTTTTTTTTCCTCCGCCGGCGTTCCCCTGGCGCTGCCGTCAGTGTCACTCGCCGCGGCAATCCTGATCCCCATCCTTTTCAGGGCTCTGAACCCGGAAATGAGGCTCCTGTCGCAGGGGCTCCCCTTTTCACAGCGCCCCCGACGTGTGCGCGCCGCTGCCGCCGCCGGTCTCATCGTCGCCAGGGGCCTGCTGGCGGCACTATCCTTCCTGTTCGCCGGATGGACCTGCTGCATCGGCATCAGCGTGCGTCGCCTGTACCGCGGCGCGATGCCTGACGCTGCCATGGTCCTTTCGATGGCATGCCTCGGGCAGGTCGCCCTGCTGGTGGGGGTCCTGTCGGGCCCGCTGCCGGCCGCGGCCGTTTCCTGGGCCTGTTCCTACGCCGTCTTTTCCCTTTATTACTCCCGGAGGGTTCACGTGTATGATCGATATCAGCAATCTTAGCCTGACAATAAACGGCTCAGCCATCCTGAAAGATATCAGCCTCACGATGAACGACGGCGAGATAGTGGGGCTAATAGGAAAGTCAGGGTCCGGTAAAACGCTTCTGCTGAAGAGCATTGCGGGGAGGATTCGCTCATACGGAGGCACGGTAACGATACAGGACACGGCGGCGCAGGGGAACAGGCGGGGAAAGCTTATGAGCGTCTCATACTACGGCTCGGCGCTGCCCCAGAACCCTGAGGAAAGCCTGTACAACTTCCTTCTCCTCGCCCGGGTCGCCTACAAGAAGCCCTTCAGGCCCTTTTCCGACTACGACCGGCAGGTGACGGAAGAATACCTGTCGGCGCTGGACCTGGGCCGGTACTGCGACGCCAGGATCAGCACCCTCCCCGACGGCATATTCAGGCTGGCGATGCTCGCCCACACCCTTATCGGCGAAAGACACGCGGTTATTTTCGACAACCCGACCAATGATCTGGACATCCTTTCCGTAAGGCTGTTCCGCAACGTCCTTGCCCGCTACGTCATGAACGGCAGCCGTGTCGCCGTCGTCAGCTCAAACGACCTCAATTTCATATCGCAGACGGCGGACCGCATCGTGATCCTCAAGGACGGTTGCATCGTCGAAACGGGCACTGCCGACATCATGACCGCGGACACCATCAAGCGCCACTTCGGCATCGACGTGCTTATATCGAGGAACATCTATAACGGAAAACCGGAGATCCATCTCTTTCCCGACGCGTAGACGGGGTCCATGGCCGGCGCGGCTGATCAAGTCAGCGGCGTCCTACAGCTCATTCCCGATCTTGAAGGCCTTGCCGACCACCCCACCGATCCCATAATAGGCCATGCTGGAATGATCATAAACAAACGGCCTGATTTTGCGTATATCGGGTCTGCCGCCCTCGCCGGCAACGTCTTCTTCGATCTTAACATCCATGATCTGGCCTACGAACTGCGTGTGCAGACCGAGTTCATGCATATGCAGCAGCCTGCACTCCAATACCACCGGGAACTCCTTGACATAGGGAGCGTCAACGATCTCGCTTTTCACCGGGGTGAGCCTGGTCATTGAAAACTTGTCTTCATTCCTGCCTGATTTAATCCCGAAATGGTCCGCTTCTTTTACATGGTGTTCCGAGGGGATGCTGATGGTAAAAGCCTTCCGTTCCGCAATGTTGCCAAAGGTATACGTCGCTTTCCTCAAAGAGACCGAGACACAGGGAGGGTCAGAGCAGACGATCCCGCCCCAGGCAGCGGTCATAACGTTTGCCTTCCCGGCATTGTCGTAGGACCCTACAATTAAAACCGGATTGGGATATATCAGGGTTTGCGGTCCCAGTGATATTTTCATGATTAGTACCCCCTGCGGGGGGATTTCCAATGGGCATCGCCCATCACCCCCCCCTCGATAATAATGTTATGCTATTAACCGAGTAGGCTCTATGCAGTCACAAACATCATATAGATGTTTATTACCGGGAAACAATCGCCCTGGTCACCCCAATACAAACTGCAGGGGGCCCCGCTTCAGCGTTATGGCCGCCTGGGGACAGATCTCCTTGCAGCAGTAGCACCGGATGCACTTCTGGTAATCGTAAACCGGCACCTTGCCCTTTCCGGCTGAATCGCCGATGGCGCCGGCGGGGCATATCTTTTTGCACTGGTAGCAGAGCGTGCATTCCCCTTCAACCGGCACCGGCTTTTCCGTGAACATGTTTTTGAAAAACGCGGTGTTTGCAGGCCATCGCGCCCCGAAGCTGGTCAAGAAGGAATGGCCGGTCGGAATAAAATCGTCAACCATTACATCGTCTATGGGCGTTCCCATGACTTCGATCTCTTCCGGGGAACGCACGCCCAGATCCCGTTGGAACCCGCCGGTGACAGTGGTGACCTTCTCAACGTCAAGGCCGGCCACCCTGACCGCCACATAATCAACCGCGACGGGGCTCTCGCCGATAATAATGGCGCCGATCTTTTTCGGCGTTCCCGAGGGCCCCGGCCCGTCCTTCTCCTGTGTAATGATGGCGTCCATGACATGAAGTATCCGCTTCCGCTTCTCGAAGCCGTGCAGCAGCGCCTCGTTGAGGTCCAGGAGAAACTCCGAGAAATCCGACGGCGTTGAAGCCTTCATATGCCACCTGGACTTGTCAAGGCCGGGGATGGTCCCGAAAAGGTTCTTTACTGCGCCGGTGATATAGGTGATGCCATGGGTCTTGAATTTCGGCAGGTTGATGATGATGTCCACGTCAAACAGGGCCTTTGAAATCTCGAAGCGCTTGTATCTCCGGCTGCCTTCATGGAACAGCACCTTCGCCTCGGAGACATCGGCCACCTCGATCCCCTGTTTCGCGAGCATCTCCGAGTAATCCGATTTCCTCATGGTGCTCTCAAGGGCGGTCATGGCCGGCGACTCAATGATGACCGGGGTCCCGCCGTTCTCACTGACGATTTCGGCAACGGCCCCGACAAAGGCGGGGTGCGTGACAATTGCCTTTTCCGGCCTGGCCGGCATCAGCAGGTTCGGCTTCAACGCCACGCGCTTCCCGCTGAAATCGCGGGGATTGAAACCCGCCCCGGCCATGCCGGCGGCAATGATCTTCTTCATGCTGCCGTGATCATATTCCTGGCAGCGGGATAAAAACACCTTGTTCATCAATGCTCTCCTCTGTTAACGTTCCGGAGCCGCCGGAGCCGGCGCTATCCCCTGCAATGATTCTACAGACCTTTCCAGGTTGCGATATACTCTGATTCCTCCGACGGAAGCGAAAACTTCGGCGCCTCAACGGTCCAGGACCCCTTCAGTTTCAGCTCCGCGGCTGCCGCCTCGAAATGGTGCATGGCAATGCCCATGTCCACCCGCTGGAGGTCTTCCATGCCCACGATCTTCCAGTTCCGGTAGTAGTTTTTCGTTCTCTCCAGGATGAAGTGGAAATTGCCGCGGTCACGGTCCCTGACAATGCGCCAGGGCTGCTTGTTGGATGCCGACGGCGCCCGGCGCACCATCTCGACGGGAACCCGGTAGTCCCCGGCAGACTCCCCGGTCATGGCCGTGCCGAAATCGCCGATGAAGAAAAGCTCCTCCCACGGCTTCCGGTGCTTCGAACCGGCGCCGAAGCGCATGATCGAGTCAAGGATGCCGGGCCTGTCGGCGGAATAGCCGGTGGCAATGACCGCCGGGATCGCCTCGCCGTCTTCCAGGGAAATGCTCCGCGCGAAGCCGCTTTTCCTGAAGGTCCCGCCGAGCCAGCAGGTGCCGAGGCCCAGGGCCGTGGCGTACAGGACGATCCTCTCAAGGAGGTATCCGTAATCCTCCAGGTAATGATTCGATCTCTCGATGGCGCCGGTGATGATTCCTGCCGGGTTCTTTATGACGCCGTAGGTGCCGAGGTCGCGGAGGGAAACGGAATCACCATCCTGAGCGGCAACCAGGCGAAACCGCCCCGTGGTGCCGAAGGGTCCCTTCACCGGTGATGCAAGGTACTCGTCAAGCAGCTCCCTGTGTTCGGCCGAGAGCGGTTTTTTCTGGTATGTCCTGTTGGCGTACCGTTCGCCTATGATATCCGTGATGCTTCTCTTATTATCCATGTTGATTTCCTCCCATGGCGCAAGCATCGGCGGGCCATGCAGTAGTTTGATACATCTCCCTGGTTATCTCCAATATTTCCATGAGAGCCAGGCTCACCCTTTCAATGGGATAATTCCCCGGCTGTTTTAGTATTTCAACAATTCTTCTTGTTTGATCGTTCATGGTTTTTTCTCCTTAATAATGTACTATAACACCGCCCGCCACTGAAAGCGTTACACAGCTTCGCTTATCTTGTCACCGCTCGACAGGCGAAGCAGAGGGATGGCAGGCAGACGAGCGCGGCTTTCATCAGACCTCTGAATTATTTCAAATAACCGATAACTATCCTATCGTTTTCTAGACCCGATAATACGGGCATAAATTTTTATAATTTTACAACTATCGAACTTTTCGATAAAATTTTTTACTTCTTGCGCTTCGCCGTCGTTGACAGGATCGCTTTAACATCATCAATAGTCTGTTCAATGACCCTGGCCACAAGAAATTTACCCTTCCTTTCCGTTGTGATAAGACCGGCGTTGGCCAGCTCCTTCAGGTGATGGGATATGGTCGGGGCCCCGATGTTAAAGGAACACATAACGTCGCTGACAAGGCATTCCCTGTCTTGAGTCTCGAAGCTCGCCTCGCATTTCTTCAATATCTCAAGGTACAATTCGAGACGGTTGGGATTAGAGAGGGCCTTCATGACCCGGGCGATCTGTTTGGTATCCATGCAAATTAAACTATCATTATCTCATTTCGATAATTATCAAAGTATCACTATTTTCATAAAATGTCAATACCCGATGCTAATTTTTTTAAAAAAGACAAATTTTTAAACATGACCGGGGCGCAGGCGGTACGGCGAGGGCTAAATGCGTTCCTGACGAACGGCAGGCATCATGTAAAAAATTTAATCTTCATCTTCGCCTCGTCCACGCTCTGGGCGAAAATGAGGTAGTTGTACACGCCAAGGGTCTCCGCCATCTTCAGCAGCTCCTTCTCGGGCCAGAGAATGATGACCCGCTTGTCATGGTCCTTGGCGAAAAACGAAACATCAACCAGTGCGTTCATTCCGGCGGAAGTTATCAGGGTCACGTTCTCAAAATTGATGATAAGGCTTTCGCGCTCCGTCACCTGCTTCACGAGGGACTTGAAGGTCTCGCTGGTGTCCGCGGTGAGGCTCCCGCTCATGACGAGAACCTTGACGCCTTCGATTTCATTGATGGAATAATTCAGCATGTCTGACCGGTTATTTCCCCACGAGTTCCGTCATCACCTCCCTCAGCAGGCCGACGGGAATCTGCTGGTTAATAAAGGGCTTGCCGAGCCCTTTCAGCAAGACAAAATTGATGGTGCCGCCGAAATTTTTCTTATCGTACCCCATGTGGTCGATGACGCTGTCCGCGTCGAGGCCCCACCGCCCGCGCATCAGGCCGTACCTGCCGATGACATCCTTCACCAGCCCGGCCTCCGCGTCGGTAAGGAGCCCCAGCCGCCGGGAAATTTCCGCCTTGACGCGCATCCCGGCCGCCACCGCCTCCCCGTGGGAAACGCCCCGATACCCCATGTGCGACTCTATGGCATGGCCGATGGTATGGCCGAAGTTCAGGATGGCCCGGAGACCGTTCTCCTTCTCGTCCCGTTCGACAACTCCCGTTTTAAAAAGCGCCGAATGGGCCACCAGCTCCGCCGCCACACCTTCATTCCTGATCGTGGCCGGGTCGTTACGCTCGAGGATTCCCATCGTGAACGGCTCGCCAATCAGGGCGTGCTTCAGCGCCTCCGACAACCCGTTCCTGAACTCATCGCCCGGCAGGGTTTCGAGGAACCGGACGTCGCTCACGACCATGCGCGGCTGGTGGAAAAGACCGACGATGTTCTTCCCGACCGAGAGGTTCACCGCCACCTTGCCTCCAAGGCTTGAATCGACCATGGCCAGGAGGGTCGTCGGCACGTGCACCACCGGCACGCCCCGCATGTATATGCCGGCGCAGAAGCCGGCGAAATCGCCCGTCACGCCGCCGCCGATGCCGATAACGGCCGATTTACGGTTCATCTTCGCGGCAATGAATTTTTCCAGGACTTCCTCGGCACGGGCGTAGCTCTTGTTCTCCTCGCTGTCGTCGTACTGTATGAGCGCCATTCGGTCGCCGAGAACCGACAGTGAGCTGTCTATATAATCCCGGTGGAGTCCATAGACGCGCGCGCTTGCTATGACGGCCACCCTTTCGAAGGCGGCAAGCTCCTCCCGGGCCATCGCAGCGGGCAGGATCGAGCTGCCAATGAGCACGTCATAGGACGATCCCCCGGCCGATGCCGTAATCGTTCTCATTACTTCAGCCATAGGCTTCCCAGGTAAAAGTCATGGTCCTTCCCCTCCATGACGGACTCCAGCGTCGCGTTGACAGGAGGATATATTTTCATTCCGGAAATCTCCCGTTTGGGGAAAAAGCCGAAATCATGGAGACGCCGCTCCCTGCCGAGGCGGAACTCGCCGCCGCTGTGGCCGCAGAGGAACGATATGTTCAGGATATGCCGCTTCCCCAGGGGATCAATGGAATCGCACATGAAGGCCGGCGCGCCCACCGCAATGGCTACACCCAGTTCCTCCATGAATTCGCGGCGAAGCGCCTCGGCAAGTGATTCGCCGTGCCGCACGCCGCCGCCGGGAAGGAGCCAGTAGATATCGTCTTTTTTTTTGTGCGCAATGAGCAGGACCGCATCGTCCCGCGTGATGATGCCGGAAACTCTGACTGTAACCTCATCTCTGAACAGATTAGATATCAATGTCCCCGTCCTCGATCTTTTTCAGCGATGCCCGGGCCGCGTTCATCTCGGCCTTGCGCTTGCTCGGGCCTTCACCGGTCACGATCTCCCTTCCGTTGATGATGAGCCTGACGGTGAACTCCTTCATATGGTCCGGGCCGCGCTCCTCAATGACCTGGTAGACGGGGCGCTCCTTGTATTTTTTCTGCACATATTCCTGGAGGGCCGTCTTGGGATCGCGAAGGTAGGTGAGGTTGTTGACGCTGTCAATCTCCTCCCGGAGAAGTGACAGGACAAACTTCCGGCTCACCTTGAGCCCCGAGTCCAGGTAGAGTGCGCCGATTATGGCTTCGAGGGTGTTGGCAAGGATGGATGGACGCTCCCTGCCCCCGCTGTGTTCCTCTCCCCTGCCCATGAGGATATAATCCCCGAGTGACACCAGCTGTGCTATTTTCGCCAGGGTGGCCTCCGAAACGACGGCTGACTTTATCTTGGCGAGCTTTCCCTCGCGGTATTCCTCGAACACCTTGAATAGATACTCGTTGACAACCAGCCCCAGCACCGAGTCGCCCAGGTACTCGAGACGCTCATTGTCCTTGACTGTTCTTCCCGATTCGTTGACGAAGGAACGGTGGGTTACCGCCCGCTGTAGCAGGCTCTTGTTTTTGAATTTTACATGCAGGGCTTTCTGGAGCCGGTCAATATTCCTGTTTTCGATCTTCTTCTGTTTCCGATGGTCTTCTGAATTATGGTTCAATTCCCGTAGCATCCGATTCACGCGGCTCCGCGGCGCGGGGCTTATTTCTGATTTCCGATTCGCGATTCCAGGTATCTGACGACGTCATCGACCTTCTGAAATCCCTCTGCGTCTTTTTCCGGTATGTCCAGCTTGAACTCGGCCTCAAAGGCCATTACCAGCTCAACGGAGTCTATTGAATCCGCGCCAAGATCATCGATGAAAAACGCGTCCCCCGTGATCTGCTCCTCGTCCACGTTGAGCTGTTTCATTATTATTTTCTGTACCCGTTCAAACACAGACCCCATGGCTGTTCCTCCCTGTCTGATGAAAAACCGGCCCGGAAAAGGTCACCGACACCCTGCTATTCTTATGGGGCAATCCAAAATTGTCAAGGAATATTGCGGGGGTATGTTTCTGTTGGGCGCCGGGTTTAAACCCGGCGCCCAACAGAAACAAAAAGGACGCCGCGCGGGCGTCCTTTCTCTTCTTATATCGATAGTGAGATATTATTCTTTTATCTTGACCTTCTTTTCGACGACCACTTCACCCTTGTATGAGCCGCACTCGGGGCATACCCGGTGAGGGAGCACATAGGCGCCGCACCTCGGGCAGGGACGCAAATTTGGCGCGCCGATCGCGTCGTGGGATCTTCTCATTCTCGACTTAGATTTGGATTTTCTTCTCTTTGGTAATGCCACGTTACAACTCCATTATTCCGTATTAATATGACAGCGCGGTATCAGGGATTCTCAATATTTTGCCGAAATTCTGTCAAGATTTTTTTACAGCTGTTTTCCGGAAATATCCCCTTTAACGTATCAGAGTGCGCCCATAAGGAAGAGGCGCTTCCTGGCCTCCTCCGCGAAGGCCGATTCCGGGAAAGACGCAATCACCTTGTTGTAATAATTGCGGGAATTAACAAGATCCTTGTTCTTCGCGTAAACACGGGCCGCATTATAGAGTATCTGGTCGGCGATAATACTGTCGCCATACTTGTCCTCGAGGCGCTTGTACACCTCGAGCGCCCCCTTGAGGTCATTCGCCTCTTCAAGGGCTATGGCCGCTTTCAGGAGCGCCAGGGGCGCCAGGGTCGTCTTCGGCGCTTTATCGGCGTACCGCACCAGGTTCTTGTGCGCCTCGCGGTATTCCTTCTGGCCAAACAGGATGTTGCCCAGGACGTAATATCCCGCGGTATGGGGAAATCCGAAATAGGTCGAATCGGTAAAATCGCGGAGTTCCCTGACAATGCCCTTGATTTTTTCAGCGTCGCCGACGGAGGAATACTTCGCGTAATCGTTCATGATCTTTTCGAAGCGTTTCTCGTTTTTCGTGTTTACGGAATCGACGACGACCACGGCGACTATACCCAGCACGCAGGCGACCAGGATGCCGATGAAGGAATAGATGACCGCGGAGCGTTTTTTCTGGACGAATTCCTTCGCGTCCATGAGAAACTGCTCGATGACATTGCGCTCGATCTCTATCTGCTTGGTTTCCCGTTCGGGTCTGACTCGCGGTTTCCGTGCCATTAATTATTTGTTCTCCAGGTTGATATTGACAAAATCGCCCAGCGTGACGGTGCTCGGTCTCGTTCCCTTCATTATCTTTTCCAGTTCTTCCTTTTCGGAGGCCGATTCAAAGCTCTTGATGCTCAGGGAAAGCCGCTTCTTTTCCACGTCCACGTCGAGGACGACGGCGCTGACCGGATCGCCGATTTTATAATGCTCCTCCAGGTTCTCCACCCTCTTTCTTGAAACCTCGGATATGTGGACGAGGCCCTCGATGTCGTTGTCCAGCTTCACGAAAAGGCCGAAGAGCGTGATGCCTGAAACGGTCCCCTCAACGCGGGTCCGAGGGGGATATTTCTTCCGTATCTCCTCCCAGGGGGACTTGGTCAGGTGCTTGATGCCGCAGGCTATCTTCATGTCGCCCTTGTTGATATCGAGGATCTTGAATTCGACTTCGTCGCCCACGCGGTACGTTCCCGGGACGCTCTTGATGTTGTCGTCCCAGCTTATATCTGAGGTGTGAATGAGGCCGTCGATCCCTTCCTCCAGCTCGACGAACATGCCGAACTTTACTATCTTCTTGATCTTCTTGCGGTGAACGGAACCGACCGGGAACCTCTCGCTGATGGTGTCCCACGGGTTCGTCCTGAGCTGTTTGTATCCCAGGGTCAGCTTACGGTCCGCCTGGTTTATGTCCATGACCATGAACTCGTAGGACTCGCCCTTGCTCAGGACGTCCTTGGCGCTGAAGCTGTTCTTGTTCCACGTGAGATCGGAATTATTGACAAAGCCCTCGATACCGTCGTCGATCTCGACAAAGGCGCCATGATTCGTGAGGGTAACCACCTTCCCGGTCACCCGGTCGCCCTGCCTGTACCGCTCATGTATGGAAAGCCACGGGTCCTCCGCCAGCTGTTTCAGGCCGAGGGAAATACGCCGGTCGGCCCGGTTGATGTCGAGGATTACGAACTCCTGCTCCTTGCCCAGCTTCAGGACCTTCCGCTGCTTGAACACCTTTTTCCATGACATGTCGTTCCGGTGCAGGAGGGCGTCAAGGCCCTCAACGCGGACGAAGATGCCGAACTCGACATACTTGATCCCCTCGCCCTTGACGATGTCGCCCGCCTTGTACTTGGCAGTGAAATTCTCCCACCGCGATTCCAGCTCTTCATCGAGGAACTCCTTGCGGGAAAGGACAACCGATTTCTTCTTCTTGTCGATGCTTTTTATGTTAAATTCGTAATCCGTGTCTGATTCATTTTTGTTTTTAAGGTCGGCCGTGAGGGAGAAGGGAAGGAAGGCGATAACGCCGTTGCAGTCCACCAGTTTTCCCTTGTTGATGGAGCTCTTGATCTTTCCCATGATCGTCTTGTGCCCCTCGTTGTACCACTCCATGAACTTCTTCCAGTGGAGCTCGGCGCTGGCGGAATTTTTGGAGAACTGAAACATTCCGTCCACGAGCCTCTTGTTCTGGAGCATCACGGGGATGATATCGCCGATGTTCGGCTTTTCCTCGAATTCGTGGAGGGGTATCCTCCCGTCGGTCTTGGTGCCGACGTTGACGTAGGCGTATTCGCCGTCTATCGTTACGATTTCACCCTGAACGATCATTCCCGGCTGGAGGTCATCCATGGTAGAATCCGCGACATGTTCCATATCTATATTTTCATTGATTTCGGGGGTGAGATTCTCCATAGCTGTCCATCCTGGCTTGTGAGATATTGGGACCGGGCGGCGGCCGCCGTTGATTGTCCGGCGATATAACCCCGCGTGCCACGGTGCCTTTCGGTTTTACCGTATTTGAAGAACCAGTTCCTTGATGCGGTCAACCACTTGAGCCATCGGCATATTCGAGGTGTCGATATACACTGCATCGCTGGCACGGACCAGCGCACCATACGGCCGGCGCGAGTCCTGTTCATCACGCTGTATAATCTGTTTTTTGATTAGATTTTCGTCAACTTTTTTTCCCAATTCCCGGTATTCTTTGATGCGGCGCTCGGCCCGAACCTCGACCGAGGCGTCCAGGTATATCTTCAGGTCTGCGTCCGGGAAGACCACCGATCCTATGTCCCTCCCGTCCATTATGATCGAATCGCGGCGCGCCCAGTCCCTGAGCAAGGCGTTGACGAGGTCACGGACCTCCCGGCTGTCCGATATTATGCCGATATTGCGCGCAATGACCTCGTCCCGTATCAATTTCGTCACATCTGTTCCATTAACATACGTCAGAGAGGTGCCGTCGGGAAGAAAATCCTGCCTGATGACGATCTCCGCAATGTCGGGGGTAAAGGTGAAATGTTCGTCCACGGCCCCGTCCCGTCCCAGCACATACCAGGTTATCGACCGGTAGAGCGCGCCGGAATCGATGTACTTGAGCCCCAGCCCAACGGCGGCCTGCCGCGAAACGCTGCTCTTGCCTGACCCGGCCGGTCCGTCCACGGCGACCACGATCCTTTTCATCATTTTAATCCATCCCTGATTTTCTTGGCATCGGCAAAATAATCATGGACCGGCCCGCCATCAGGGCCGGCGCCGGATATCAGCTTCTTCAGCCGTTCGAGCTCTCCTATCATCCGGTCAATCGCCCCGGCTATATTGTCCCTGTTCTGGAGCACGATGTCGCGCCACATGTCCGGCGATCCGGAGGATATGCGGGTCACGTCCCTAAAGCCGTTGCCGATGAAGGTGCCGATGCCTGACGGCGGTTCGTTGTCCCTGCGGAATTCCTGGAATACCTCGACGAGGGAACTGGCGATCATGTGCGGCAGGTGGCTCGTATAGGCGACAATGCGATCATGCTCCTCCGGCGAGACCACCGTCGTCCGGGCGCCGAGGGATTCCCAGAACCGCGCCACCGTGGCGATATCGCCTTCGCTGTTTCCACTGTGGGGAGTGATGATGACCGAGGAGCCGCTGTAGAGATCGGGCCTGCTGTATTCATATCCGGTCTTTTCGGATCCGGCCATCGGGTGACACCCGACGAACTGCGCGGACCGCCCGAGTCCCATGACCTCGCGGACAATGATTTCCTTGACGCTGCCGACGTCAATCACGACCGCCCCGGGCTCCAGTTCCCCATGGCCGAGGATGCTCCTGATGATATCGATCGAGGAGTCAACGGGCGTGCACACCACCGCCAGCTCCACGCCGGAGAGAGAAACCCGGTCGAAGGTGCCGGCCGCATCAACGCTGCCGTCCCTGAGAGCAGGCTCGATCCTCGAGAGGCTCCGCCCGTATGCGGAAATAAATATGCCGGGATCCTGTTTTTTCAGCGCCCGGCATATCGAACCGCCCAGCAGGCCCAGGCCGAATATGGCGACATTTTTAAACATATCTGATACCCCCCTGTCCCCCTGAAGGGGCATGCGGGATGTGACCTCACTTGTTATATTGAATTTTACGAATTATATACTGTGTACCCCCGTCCCCCGGATAAGGGAGCGTGGGATCAGTCACTATCTTATAAATTAAGCTATCAGACCCTTCACTCGTGCCCCCTACGGGGGTCAGGGGGGGGCAATTCCGCACTAGCTTCCGATCGGATACGAGCCGAGTATCTTGAGGAATATCGTCTCATCCTTCACCTTTTCCAGCGCCTTCCGGACCGCCTCGTCCTCGGCGTGGCCGAGTATATCAATGAAGAAATTATACTCCCACATCTTCTTTTTATCGGGCCGCGACTCGATCCTGGTCATATTGATGCCGGCCTCGCTGAACGGTTTCAGCAGATCAAGGAGCGCCCCGGGCCTGTCCTTGACGGCGCACACAAGAGAGGTCTTGTCCTTCCCGGTCGGCGCGGCGCTCTTCTTGCCGATGAGGAAAAACCTGGTGTAATTCTGCCGGGAATCCTCGATCATCGACGCGAGGGTGTTCAGGGTGTATATCTCGCCGGCAAGGCCCGACGCGATGGCAGCGGCCCCTTCCTCCTGCGAGGCGATCTCGGCGGCCCGCGACGTCGAATCGACGCTGACGATCTCCGCGTAGGGCAGGTTCGCCCTGATCCATGACTTGCACTGCCCCAGGGTCTGGGGATGAGTGTAGATTTTCTTAATCGAGGCCATGTCCCTGCCGCGCGACAGGAGACTGTAGGTCACGCGCACGTACTGCTCGGCCATGATGACCAGGCTAGTCTGCATGAACTCGTCGAGGGTATAGGTCACCGCTCCCTCGGTGCTGTTTTCAATGGGGACGACGCCGTACCGCGCAGCATCCGCCTCCACCTGGAGGAACACGTCCTGGATGGTCCGCTGGGGCATCGGCGTTATGGATTGGCCGAAGAGCTCCTTCACCGCAATGGCGGTAAAAGTGCCCTCCGGTCCCAGGAAAGCCACGTGGACCGGCGCCACGGCCGCCATGGATGCAGACATGATATCAGTGTAGATGCGCTTGATGATATCCCCGCCCAGGGGGCCGGCATTGCAGGAATCGATAAGCTCAAAAAGCCTGCTCCGCTCCTCGACGATGAAGGGGTCGCCCTCAGGCCTCTGGCGCAGTTCCTGCAGGTACAGCTCGGCCCTCCGCGAGATCAACCCGATGATCTCCCGGTCAATCTTCCCTATGTCGTCGCGATCCGCCATGTTATTCTTCCCAGTTCAGCGAAAATTCCTTGATCTCCGACAGCTTCGGCAGGTCAGAAAGCTTGTTGAGCCCGAAATACTTTAAAAATTCATTGGTGGTGCCGTACGCCAGGGGCCGGCCCGGAAGCTCCTTCCGGCCCACCGGCTTGACCAGGGTGCGCTCCATCAGCTTCGCCACCATCATGCGGGAGGAGACGCCCCTGAGCTCGTCGATCTCGGCCAGCACGATGGGCTGCTTGTAGGCGATTATCGCCAGGGTTTCCAGCATTCCCTTGGAAAGCCCTTCCCTCTTCCTGACGCCGATGACCCGCCGCAGCTGCTCCCCGTACCTGGGGTTGGTGACAAACTGGTACCCCTTGGCGATCTCCTGGAGCTTGATGCCGCCGTCGCGGTCCTCATACTCGTCCACGAGGGTATCGAGGAGTATCTTCGCGTGGGTCTGATCGATCGAGAAGCTGTTCACGAAGAACGACAGTGGCACCGGCTCGTTACTCAGGAACAGGACCGCCTCGAGGAGCCCCTTGACAACCTCGTCGTCATCCCTGTGTCCCTCGTCGGGTTCGGCTTCCTGGCCGCTCTTCTCTATAACATCATTTTCTATATCGTTTGCCATGGTACTGTTCCTTCTCTCACGCGGTTCATGGTTACGCGCGATTCATGCATCGCGCCTCACCTTTACGCCCCTTCAGGGGCCGGAGGGGTCTGCACCGCCGCCATTGCATGTTTCACGATGCGGATGGTTCCGAATATCTTGTGCTGAAGCAGCCTGATTATTCTTGTCCGCGCCAGCTCCAGGATGGCCATAAAGGTCACCACGATCTCCATCCGGGACGGCTTCGCCGTGAATATATCGGGAAATTGAATAATGTCCGATTTCTCAAGCATGTTCTTAATATGCTCAATCCTGTCGCTCACCAGTATCTCGTCAAACACAATTTCCTTCTCGTCAACGGTCTTCCGGGAATGGATGACCTCCGCGAAGGCCTTCAGCAGGTCAAAGAGCGATACATCGCCGTAATCGTCTATTTCGATGATTTCTTCGACCTTGTTCACCCTGGCATAACTGTTCGCGCTGATCTCGAACTCCTCCATGAGCCTCCGCGACGCGTTCTGGAATTTCTTGAACTCCAGCAGTTTCTGCACCAGTTCCGGCGGCAGGGGCGGCACGAAATACTCGTCCTCGATCTGCCCCGCCGGGAGCAGCGCGCAGCTCTTGTAAAAGAGGAGTTCCGAGGCCATCCTGATAAAGTCGGTGGCCACGCGGACGTTAAGTTTCTCCATCAGCTTCAGGTAGGCCAGGTACTGCTCGGTGATGTGGGATATGGTGATCTCGGTTATATCGATCTTCGCTTTTTTGATGAGGTCCCACAGCAGATCGAGAGGCCCGTCAAAGTTATCAATATGTATGATCGGATTGTTTTCGGGACTATCGCCCGATTCCGCTTCAATTTTATCTTCTATATCGCTCATAATTTCAACGCAGCACAGAGAATGTCCCGGGAGTTATCAAAAAAAAGCCCCTCTTTGATGGAGGGGTTTTTTATATAACCAATGTAATTTATGTCAATCAGTTTATTTACGCCAGGGCCTTCTCCGCCGCTTTCTGGAGCCGCTCGGGCGGGAACGGTTTGACCACGAAGTCCCTGACGCCCAGTTTGATGGCCTTGGTGAGCAGGTTTTCCTGTCCCAGTGCAGTTACCATGATTATCCTGGCATTCGGGTCCTGCCGCAGTATCTCTTCAGCCGCCTCAATTCCGTCCTTTTCCCGCATCGTGATATCCATGGTGACAAGGTTCGGCTTCAGCCTTTTATATAATTCAATGGCCTCATTTCCGTTTTCAGCCTCACCTATTATCTCATGTCCTGCCGGAACCAGAGCGTCCTTGACGAGGGTCCTCATGAATTTCGCATCATCTACTATTAAAATGGTCGCCATGCACCTACCCCATTTACTGTTTCGTCATTCGGACGATGAAATTAAAGCTTTATATTCAAATTTTATTAGTTTTTTAAAATTTCAATAATAGGTGAAATATTATCGGAATCTTAAAAAATGCAACTAAAAAATTAGACATTCTATCTAACAGCTTCCTGAAAAACTTCTTACATGGAGTTTTTCGAGTTTTTCAGGGCCGGTTTTACGAAGTGAATTCGTAAAAACCTCACATTTTTCTCGGCTAACGCCTCGAAAAATGGCGATACATCAATGTATCGCATAGCAGTTTGCTTTTTTTCAGCAAAATGCTAATACACAAATTTATAGTCATAATACAGCATTACGTTAAATATATTCAACAATTTTTTTTGGAATTTCTGATAAAGGGACAACGTCGTCAATACCGCCCTTTTCAACAGCAACGCGGTTCATGCCGTAAACGATGGAAGTCTCTTCGTTCTGGGCTATGGTTTTCCCTCCGGCTTCTTTTATTTTCGTAATGCCGTCCGCGCCGTCCCTCCCCATCCCGGTCATGATTACCGCCACCGTGTTCCTGCCGGTGGTTGATGCCATGGAATCGAAAAGCACGTCAATCGAAGGACGGTGCCCGCTGACCTTTTCCCCCTGAAACACCCTGACATAGCGCTTGCTGCTTTTTTCCTCGATGGCGATATGCATGTTCCCCGGTGCGACAAAGGCGCAGCCGGGCAGCACCTGGTCCATGTCCTGGGCCTCCTTGACCTTCAGGCTTGACATGGTATCAAGACGTTCCGCGAAGGCCTTGGTGAACCCTTCCGGCATATGCTGCACCACCAGGATAGACGAAGGAAAATTGGCTGGGATGTTCGAGAACACGTGCATGAGCGCCGCCGGCCCCCCCGTCGAGGTGCCGATACCCACGATGCGCGAACTGCCCGTTTTCATCTCCGCCGGCGCCGCAGGCTTTCTGTCGGCGGTTACAATGGTTTTTTTCCTGATGGGAACATCGGAGATTTCAACCTTTGACTGGCAGACCGATTTCACCTTGGTGCGGAGCAGATCACCAATGTCATTGATGGTCAGGGAAACCATCGATGACGGTTTTGGGATGAAGTCGACGGCGCCGTATTCCAGCGCTTTGAAGGTCTCTTCAGCGCCGTGCTGGGTGAAGACGCTCAGCATGATGACCGGCTTCGGGTTTGTCGCTATTATAGACCGCAGGGCCGTAAGCCCGTCCATGACGGGCATTTCTATGTCCATGGTGATGACGTCCGGGTTAAGCTCCTTAACCAGCTTGACCGCGGTTTCGCCGTTGTCCGCGTGCCCGATGACCTTGATCTGAGGATCGCTTTCCAGGCTGTCGGTAACGATCTTCCTCACGAGAGTTGAATCATCGACAACCAGTACCTTAATTTGAGCCGACATTGGTCCTCATGCGCTCAACAATGATCTTAAGTGAATCGGCCTCGGGAAGAAGCAGCAGGTTCCCGATGATCTTGTCATTCTCGAAGAAGAACGCCGTATCCATGATGACCGCATAATCGCTCAGCATGTTATGGAGCACAAGTATCGAGTCTATGACCGATTGCAGGTAATCATGAACGATGGTCGGCAGGCCGGCGCGGATGACAAGGTTCGATTTCTCCGCGATGACGTTGATGACCGAAGAACCGACGATGTTCGTTAATTCCTGAAGGGCCGACTGGCCATCCTCATTGAACTCATGGGTCGTTTTCGACGCGAGACCGTACAGCAGGTCTATCACCTCGTACCCGGAGTTTTCCTTGAATATGAACAGGACCGTGCCCCGGGTATCTCCGAGGATGGGCATCATGATGCCCATGTATATGCTGTCGATGTCCCCGATATGCTTCGGTATCTGCTCTATCGGCATCACCGTCACCTCGGGAATCGAGAGGTCTATCTGCTTGTTGAGAATTTTTGACAGGGACTCAGCCGCGTTGGCCGCGCCTATGTTGGCGACGAGCTGGAATTCCCGCAATTCATCCCTGGTGAGAGATATCGAATCGGCCATGTGGTCCGACGGGAACCCGGTTTCCGCTGTTGTTTTAATGCTCTCGCGGAGCTCCTCCCTGAACTCGTCAAGGGCACGGTGCACCCGCTGTTCTATCTTGGCGTCCGGTTCAGGCGCCTTTGCCTGCGGCCGGGCAGCTTCCTGGTCGGCGAAAACCCGGACGACATTGTCCGGCTTTTTCTCGGCGGCGATCCTCGATACCGGCTCAGGCTTCTTCGCTTCCGCTGGGGCAGCCTTTTGTTCATCAGCCGCCTTGGCTTCGGCGAAAACCGTTACGCCGGCCCCGACCTTCGCGCCGGCCGCCGGTGCGGCTTCCCTAACCGCGGCCCTACCCGCCGGTTCTTTCGACGGCATATCCTCTTCTTCAATTTCCTCAACGTCGGCCTCGACGATCTTCTTGCGGTCATACTTCGACAACCTGTCCTGTTCGAGTATCACCTTGTTAATCATTGAAGAGATATCGAGGATAAGGCAGATGCTCCCGTCGCCGAGTATTGACGCGCCGGCAAGGCCTTCAACGGTCTTGTAATTCTGTTCGAGGGACTTGATGACTATCTCAAGCTTGCCCTCGAGATAGTCCACGATAAGGCCGATCTTCCTGGAGCCGAAACCGACGACCACGACCGGCATCTTGTCATCCGGCCCGAGTGCGCTTTCAAGATTGATGAAGCGGGACAGGCGGAGCAGCGACAGGATCTCGCCCCTGAGGTTTATGACCTCATGCCCCTCTATGGTTGTGATGTCCGACTGCGAGATCTTGATCGTTTCGATGACGTCCGTAAGAGGTATCGCGTACATCTCGTTGCGGACCTTCACCATGATGGCGGGAATAATCGCCAGGGTTATGGGGAACGACAGGACGAAGCGGGTCCCCATGCCCAGTTCGGTTTCAATTGACACGGAGCCGTTAAGTTCGCTCACGATTTCCTTGACCACGTTCATGCCGACGCCGCGGCCGGATATGTCGGTGATCTTCTCCGCCGTGGAGAAGCCCGGCGTGAAGATGTAATTATATATGTCCTGGTCGTCCATGGCCGATATCATTTCAGGGGTGGCCAGGCCCATCGCCACGGCCTTCCGCTTAATCTGGTCCAGGTTGAGCCCCCGTCCGTCGTCGCTTACGTCGACGAAGATCTGGTTGCCGCTCTGGTACGCATTCATGGTGATATGGGCCGTTTCCGACTTGCCCAGCTTTTTTCTCTCCGCCGCGGTCTCGATGCCGTGGTCCACGGCGTTCCTCAGCAGGTGCAGGAGCGGTTCCCCGATGGAGTCGATGACCTTTTTGTCCAGTTCAGTGTCCTCGCCCTTGATGACGAGCTCCACGTCCTTGTTGAACTCCTTGGCAAGGTCCCTGACCAGGCGGCGGAAACGGGTAAAGACCTGGCCGATGGGAACCATGCGGGTCTTCATGATGCCGCTCTGCAGATCCTTGGCGATGCGCGACATCTGCTCCATGCGGCTCTTGAATTCGTTGATTATCGATTTTTCCTCGCTGATCTTCCGCATCTCCTCGTAGAGTTTGAAGAAACCGGAGTTGGCGATGACCAGCTCGCCCACGTTATTCAGCAGGAGGTCAAGCTTGTCGATGGAGACCTTCACGGTCTTCAGCATCGCCACTTTTTTCTTGGTGTCCTTATCGGTCCCCTTGGCGGCATGGTCCGCCTCGGGACTTTCCTCCTCTTCCTCTTCATCTTCGACGGCTTCTTCGACTTCTTCCTCTATCCCGGCGGACCCCCTATCCTCCCGGACCGCACCCGCCGGGGCGCCGCCGTTCTCCGTCAGCAGCTGGTCTCCGTAGAAGGTCTCGCTGTCGCTGAACTGAAGCATCAGCTTGCCGTCCTTCCTGCTGAGCCGTATGGTGCGTATGTCTATCCGGTGAATAAGATCAATATTGGCCGCGCGGCGGATGTCTTCGCCGGGCTGGTCCGTCAGTATGACTATCTTGACGACGTTGTTTATCCCGTCATCGCTCATATCCTCCATGGAGGGAAAGGTGGAGACGATTTCACCGATCTTGCCGAGGTTGTTGACGACCAGCTGGGCCTTCACCCATTTCATCTGGGCCTTGTCATCGATGAACACCGTGACCTCGCAGCATGACTTGCCCCGGTCCAGACCGTCCTTGATCTTTTTCCTCGCGTCGGCGTCCAGCATGGTCTTGGGGACCTCGTACTGGCGCTGGCCGTCGGTTACAACCTCCCGGGGGGCCTTCCTGTCTTCTTTTTTCGGACTGGTCGATTTTTCGCAGATGGCCTTGATGTCGTCTATGAGCCACTGCAGGTCCTGCTCGGGTTTTTCCCCGGACGCAATGGTGTCGATAACGTTGTGTATCTCGTCAAAGCATTTGAATATGATGTCTATGATTTCGGGTGTGATGCCCATGCTGCCGTCCCTGATCCCCTGGAGAAGGTTCTCCATCATGTGGGCCAGGTCGCTGAGCTCGTTCAGGCCGACGAAGGCGGCCGAGCTTTTCAGGGAATGAGCGGCGCGGAAAATGTTATTAATTATCTCCAGATTCTCCGGATTTTTCTCAAGTTCCAGAAGGTTCTGGTTAAGCTCCTGGAGCTGTTCGTCAGCCTCTTCGAGAAAAATATCCTGGTATTCGCCAAGAGAGAAAGCCATAATCGGTCTCCACGATTTCAATTAACAGGCATCGATCCGTCGCTGCCTGGAACAGGAAATACCAACATGGTATCACCGTTAAACGCTCACCCCGCCTGAAAGCCGTACCGGAGGCATGACCCGGGCGGTACGCCATCACGCCTTTTCCTCGTCTTCCTCGAGGAACAGAATATTCGACAGGTTAAGAATAACTATCAATCGGTCCTTTAATCTCCCGATGCCCCATATGTATTCTTCCGATACTCCCTCGATCAGTTCCGAAGGCGGATCGACATTGTTCCGTGAAATCCGCACGACCTGGTGGACGTTATCCACCATCAGCCCCGTCAGCTTGTCGCTGGTCTCTATGACGATGATGCGGGTCAGATCGGTCACCTTCGCCCTGGAGAAGCCGAATCTCTTGCGCACATCGACCACCGGGATAACATTTCCCCTCAGGTTGATGACTCCCTTGATGAAATCCGGGGTATTGGGCAGGCGGGTTATTTCCGGGAACCGGAGTATCTCGTGTACGGCGAGAATGTCCACCCCGTACTCAACGTCTTCTAGAACGAAACTCACCAGCTGGATTATAGAACCCTCGGCAATGAGCTCTTCTTCCTCCTCTCCGGATATCCTAACCTTCAGCTCTTCCTGCTTATCCATGAGTTCATTCAGATCCATAGAGGTCGTCCTGATATTAATAATATGCCCATAAACAATTTACTGTAAAATAAAAGCCGTACTTTTCAAGCATTTTTTTTAAATAAATGGGGTGGGGTGATCGCGGCTCAACCTGACATAAGGGCCCGCAACAGCGGAATGTCTATTTTTTCAGGCTGGAGAGTCTCTTTTTCCCGGTATCGAAATAAATATGCCCATTGGATACGGCCACGTTGGCCGACGAGATGTTGGGCAGCAGGAGCGACCAGGTGACATCGCCGGTGACTTTATCGACGACAAAAAGCGACTCGCTGGCGGGGACGTAAAAGCTGGACGCGTCCTCCGTAGGGCGTTTCAGCAGTGAAACGCCGAGGTTGCGCTCCCAGACCGGGCTGCCCTCCTTGCTGATCCGGTATATCCTGCCTCCCCGGCCGAAAAGATACACCGAATCGCCGCTTACGGACATGTCGCCGGCAAGAGCGTCATTGACCCGGTATTCCCAGAGCATTACATCGTTTCCGGAATCATAGCAATACAGACGGCCCGAGTCGGTGGCCAGGAAGATATGGTTTTTCCGGGCGGCGATCGAAATGATGCTTCCGGTAATGCTTACCGTTATGGCCTTGGACCCGTTCGCAATATCGAAGCCGAAAAGGCTCCCCTTCCGGGTCGAAACGAAAACGAGCTTTTCCGATATGACCGGCATGGCCGAGATGGCTTCGCCGGTGGCCACGCTCCAGAGGATTTCACCCCCCCGGTCATATTTTAAGAGGGTGCCCCGCGCTGTCGCGCAGTAGAGTCCGCTTCCGTCAAGGGTCAGCGTCATGCCCACAAACGCGCCCCCGGGAACAGTGACCTTCCACTGGGTCGCGCCGGTAAAAAGGTCAACCTTGACGATCACGCCCCTGGCGGTGGGCACATACATCGACGTGGCTTCAAATACAGGAAAAGAGGTCACCGGGCCGTCCAGGGGAACTGACCAGAGCACGTCTCCGGAACGGGCAGCCATCAGGTACCGGTCGCCGAACCTGACGACGCAGTCAAGGACGGGAATATACATAAGATGGGCCCTGCCCCGCTCACGATCGGCCTCGCGCCCGGCAAAGAGGTCCCTCGCCGGAGCGGATTCCGATTTCACGCCGCGGCCGTAGGATGACCTGACCAGGCTCTCCATGTCGTCCCGCAAAAACGGCGCGCCCCGGACCAGTTCCGGGAGTGCCAGCGACGCGATCAGGCCCTTCTTTTTTTCGTCATTGATCGATATAGATTGCAGCGGGACCGGGTCTGGAGCGATGGCGCACGCCTGGCCGCCGGCCACATCAAGGGCATGCTCCCTGAAGTGACGGTCGAGGAGCCTGGCGGCACTTTCCGCAAACGCGCCGTTAGACGGAAGGCACCGGCGGACGCGGACCGTGCCCGCAAAGACCTCGTAGCGCGCGGCCCCGTCCGCGCCGACCATGACGCCGAACCTGGTGCCCTTAACAACGCCTACCGACCCCGGCGTGTGAACCGAAACCGTTTCACCGGGGGCGAGCCTGCTCACGTCAAGGAGACAGCCGCCGCGGCTCACCAGCACGTCAAAGTCCCGCGCTCCCTTCAGCGCGACAGAGCCGATATTCACCCGGCTTCCGCCGAGGACCCGCATATGCAGCAGGTTCCCGAAATGTATGTCGACTGATGAGCTTGCGGCAGTGACAACGACATCGCCGCGGGAAACGGCATCGCCGGCCCGGAGGACCCGCCGGTCACCGCCATGGAACAACGCTGCATTGCCGGTCACGATACCGGCCGTCCCGCTGTTCCGGCCGCCCATGAAATCGAAAAGTCCCGTCATGAGCACGATCAGCGCCGCCGCAGCGGCGCCTACCGGCACGAGCGCCCACCGGGGCCTGCGGTGAATGAGGGATATAGCGTCCTTCCGCGCCGGCAGGGACGCGAGGTCGGCGTGTTTCCGCAGCCACGGCCCGGGGACGCTCAGCTCGGCGCACTCCAGCATGCGGGCCAGCTTGGCGTGGTTGATGTCGCGGAAGCGCTTTTTCGATTTGAGGGCATCGAGGGCTTGCTGCATGTCCGGTCCCGGTTTGGTCATTATATGCTCCGTTCAGATTACCCCTTTCTCAGTCAGGTACTGCGCTATTTTCTCCAGCGCCTTCTCCATCCGCCATTTTGCCGTCCTCTCGGAACAGTTCATGATCTCGGCGATTTCAGAGTACTTCATTTTATGGTCATGACGCAGGATGAACACGGTCTTGAACTTATCCTTCAGATTCTCAACCGACCGGCTCAGCTCCTCCATATCATGTTCCGAGATGCATATGTCTTCGGGAGATCCCTCGCGCGGCTGGTTCCCGGCCATCCGGTACCGCTCCTGCTCGAGCAGCCGGGATTCCCTTCTGCTTCTGCTCATGTGGTTCTTGCTGCAGTTGATCGCGATCTGGTAAATCCACGAGGAGAAGGATTTTTCCGTGTCAAATGTGCCGATATGCCTGAACACCCTGATGACCGCCTCCTGGAGAACGTCGTCAGCCTCGTCGACATTGGGAACATAATAGTAGATGAGGCGCCTGAGCTTCGGCTCATACCGGTTGAACAGCACGGTGAAGGCCGGCTCATCCCCGCTCTTAAATGCCCGTACAAGCTCCTCGTCGGTAAACCGCTCGAAATCCTGCATCGACTTACTTACTATACCTCTGGATATGGTAAAAGTGTAAATTAATCCGTAAAACAAGGCTCATCGCGGAATTAACCCGCCGCAACGCATAAAACCAGCGTGGGCGGTATACTGTCGGTACGGGCTTCGAAAACCGGGGCTGGTCAGATGTACCGGTTAAGGAAGGATTGTTTCAGTTTTTCACGGACTGTGCGGTCCTGGAAAAGACGTCGCCGATAAGCCCTTCATCGAGCATCGATATGAGGGCCAGGGCCCTCCGTTCCACTTCGCTATCGGCGCCCGATTTCAGGTTCTTGAGCTGGAAGTACTCATCCACCACGTTCAGCGCCGCCAGTATTGCCACTTGCGTCGGATTGGTGACGGCGCTCGCGGCCCGCACCTCTTCCATCTTACCGTCGAGGTATTCGGCGATCTGGTGGATATACTCGCGCGGGGCCTCGCCATTGATGGTATAGGCCTGACCGAATATTGTCACTTTAACGCTGTTTTCTTCCACGGCACACCTCGCCACAGACTCACTTTTCGTCTTCGATGATCAGGAATTCATCATCTTTGTCTTTTTTCTTGTCCTTGCTCCGGGGAGCCCGCTCTTCTTCATCAATGATGATGGTGTCATTATCGACATCTTCTATGATTATTTCCTCGTCCTTTTCATCGAGCAGTATGATATCGTCGTCCTTCTCGCGGACGGTCTCCAGGGCCACGCCGTCGCTCCCCTTCTTGGAGAGATCCCCCTCGTCATCGATGATAATGATGTCTTCATCGTCGTCTATGCTGACGGTCTCGGACTTCTTAACGGTCTCGACCTTCACTTCCTCTTCCTTGTATTCGTCTATCGGCTCGTCGAGGATGATGGTATCCTCGTCCTCGACCGGCCTGGAGGCCTTTTTCTGCGGCGCGCGGAGAGACGCCGGCTTCGCGGTATCGAAGGATTTCCGTTCGACTTTTTCCCCGGCCGGGATGCTGCTGCCCGGGGCAAGGGTATCCAGCTTGCCCAGAAGCCCTATCACCTTCTTCTCGAGGACCTCTTCCTTGGCGTTCAATTCCTCAAGCTCGCGGGTAGCTTCATCGAGCTCCTTTCTTATCTTTTCAACTTCCTGCTCTTTCTCCTCGAGGGAAAGCCTGGCTTCCTCAAGTTCCCCTTTAATTTCTTCATTTTCATTTTCAAGTTTGGAATTCTCGGTCCGTAAATCGCCTATCAGCTGCAGGGCCTTGATAACACGGCTTTCAAGCTCTTCGAGTTGCTGCATGGAAATCATTGGGTTACCTCCGTTACCCTGCGCATGACGTCCGCAAGGAAGTAAATCGCTATAAATATATTCTCGGCTGTTGGGTCAGCCAGCATTAATACAATCCTTCTATTAATGCCCGGAAAAAACCGATAATAACACTTAATTAATACTAATTTTTATATTTCTAGTCAACACTTATTTTGAGAGTGCCGTAGCCGGGCCGTAGGTGGCATGCTATTTAGATTGTAGGAAGAAATGCGGTTCCCCTGTAGGATTAATTGGACAGCAGCAAACCCGGAAAGCGCAGTTTCGAAACCGCCCCTGCCGGGTTCGCCTATATCTGAGCGCTCACCTCGATGCCATAGACGCCCTTGATGTAATCCTTCTGCGATCCCTGGAGAGGGTTCTGGATCGTATAAATGCCGAGGTACACGGCTTCCAGGAAAAAATACCGGAGACCGGCGCTCATCAAAAAGGTGTTGTACTTGGCCGCTTCTATGGGGACATCGCCCGAATCGATATGGTCCCTGCTTACCCTGAATGATCCGTAACATTCGATATAGGGGACGAAGGGATAAAAGTAATTCGTATTCCAGGCCATCGAAAAGGAGATGTAATCGTTCTTGATCCGGTCTATATTAAAGAAGGTGTTTTTAGCCTTCGGGTTCAACCCGAAGACCTTCTCCCAGGTTTCTTTTTTGCTTATGTCAAGGTAAAAGCCGCCCCAGAAGTCCTCCCCGTTGGCCTCGCGGAAGGTATAGAACAGGTTCAGATGGATGAAGAATACATCAAGGACATCGAACCGGAAAAAGGGGCCCATCTTCAACTCGTACTTGCCCAGGCCCAGGTTGCGCCATTCATCGCTGTTATAGGCATTCTTCGCCAGGGGGAACCGCAGGCTCATCAGGAACCCGATATGCACCTGGTTCCTGGCATAATCGCCTATGTAGAACTTGCCCTTGATGAACAGGTCGCCGATGTCGGACTTGCGCGCCTTGAAGGCGCTCTGGCTCAGGTAATCGAAGAACATCCAGAGGGAGAATTCGTCGGTGGCCCCGAACCCGAGGCCGACGGTGTCCTTCCTCGACCAGCGGTCAGTCTGGTATACCTCGTCGCGGAGAAGCAGCTCTACGGTATACTCGGGGATCATATAGATAGTTTCGGTGAGCGGGAGGGCCGCGGCCCTTTCCGCGGCGGCCGGAAACAGAATTAGCGCTATACCGATAGCGCTAATCATCTGTTTCAGGCGATTCATGGCGGGATGTTCCGCTGCGGTTATGCCGCCGTTTCCTTTACCTTGTCGACGATTTTCTGGAACGCGTTCATGTCCCGTACCGCCAGATCAGCCAGCATCTTGCGGTTGAGCTCGATGTTGGATGATTTCAGGCCGGCGATGAACTTGCTGTACGACATGCCGCACAGCCTGGCGGCCGCGGCGATCCTGAGGATCCAGAGAGCCCTGAAGTCGCGCTTCTTTCTCCGGCGGTCGATGTAGGAATTCTGGAGGGCCCGTCTCCGTGCGTCCTTGGCGGTCCGGAAAATGGTGCTCCGGGCGCCGATGAACCCCTTGGTGTCTTTTAATATTTTCTTTGCTCGCTTGCGATGCACTCTACCCGTTGTTGCTCTCGGCATAGTGGTACTCTCCCTCGTATCGTATTAATAGTTTGTGTCTGTGGTTGCGGTCCGGAACCGGCATGGCGGCGGCACACTCCTGAAACCGCCGTCCCGGCATTGAACCCGGCACCGGGCATCATTTATAAGGAATCATCCTTTTAATCCGCTTGGTTTCGGCCTCGCTCGACACAGTCGTTCCCTTGAGCTGGCGCTTACGCTTGGACGATTTTGATTCGAGCAGGTGGCTCTTGAACCCCTGCGCGCGTATTGCCTTTCCCTTCTTTGTTATGCGGAACCTTTTTTTTGCTCCGCTGTTTGATTTCACCTTTGGCATTGTGCTACCCCTTCTCCGGTTATTATTTCGCTTTGCCTCCGCCCGCTTTGGCGGAAACGATCATCGTTATATTCCTGCCTTCCTGAGACATGTCCTTCTCTATCTGGACGAAACTTTCTATCTGCGCTTTTACCTTGTTCATGACCTCGAAGCCGAGTTCGGGATGGACCATCTCCCGGCCGCGGAACATCAGGGTGAATTTCACCTTATCGCCGCCGTCCAAAAACTCTTTCGCGTGCTTGATCTTGTGCTCAAAATCATGCGAGTCGATGTTCGGCCGCATCTTGATCTCTTTCACATGGATGACTTTCTGCTTTTTCTTGGCCTCCTTGGCCTTTTTCATCTGCTCGAATTTGAACTTGCTGTAGTCAATGATCTTCACGACCGGCGGATCCTGGTTCGGGGAGATCTCCACGAGATCAAGCTCCCTCTCCCTCGCCATCTTCAGGGCTTCCGCGGTGGGGATGACCTTCGGCTCCCCTTCCTCGCCTACGAGACGCACCTGCTGTGACTTGATATCCTCATTGACATTATACTTATCGAACTTATCTAAGCTGGATCGCCTTCCCTTGTCTATCAAGCGTTAAACACCCCCTGGATAATTGTTCTCTTATACCGCACTCCGGCTGACACCTCTTTGTTTCGCATGATATTTAAGAATTTTACAAAATTGCTACACTACTTGTCAAAATCAACTAGTTTTTATAAAATTTACATTTTTTAATAAAAGTTTTTTATCAGGGGCCGGGGGCTATTCCGGCGAGCAAGCGACATGGATGTCGCTGATTCCGCCGAGTCAACAGGATGTTATACGAGGCGGACGAGCGGGATAGCTCCCGACCCCACTAAGAATCTACAACAACACTTTACCGTTTATTATTAACATCCTCGGTGATTAATTTGATCAGGTCGTCGACCTTCATGGATTCAGACCTGTTCTCGCCCAGTTTCCGCACGGAGATCGTGCCTTCGGCGACCTCTTTCTTTCCGATGACGCCGATATAGGGGATCTTCTGCGCGATGGCGTCCCGCACCCGGTAGCCCATGGTCTCGTCACGGCGGTCGATTTCCGGCCTGATGCCCAGCTCAACCATGCGGAGGCGCAGCTTCTCGACCGCATCGGCCTCCTCGTCGGAGACATTGATGAGCATCACCTGCACCGGGGCGAGCCATACCGGGAACTTCCCGCCGTAGTGTTCGACCAGGACGCCGATAAAGCGTTCCAGCGATCCCAGGAGGGCGCGGTGGATCATGTAGGGTCGATGCTTCTTGCCGTCGGAATCGACATAGGTCAGATCGAACCGCTCGGGAAGGTTGAAATCGAACTGTATGGTGGAACACTGCCACTCCCGGTTGAGGATGTCTTTTATCTTGATGTCGATCTTCGGGCCGTAAAACGCGCCGCCGCCCTCGTCGACCTCGTAGTCAATCTTTGCGCGCTTCACCGAAGCCTCGAGGGCCTCGATCGCCTCCTGCCACATCGATTCTTCGCCGACAGACTTTTCCGCGGGACGCGTCGCCAGGTAGACCTTGAAGTCCTCGAACCCGAAGGAGCGGAGCATGTAGAGACAGAAGGCCAGGACCCGGTCGATCTCGTCGGGCATCTGGTCGGGACGGCAGAAGAGGTGCGCGTCGTCCTGGGTGAAGCCGCGCACCCTGAGGAGGCCGTGGAGGACGCCGCTGCGCTCATACCGGTACACGGTGCCGAGCTCGGCCCACCGGAGCGGAAGCTCGCGGTACGACCATCCCTTGTTCATGTAGATCATGATATGGAAGGGGCAGTTCATCGGTTTGACGTAATAGGGCTGCCCGTCGATGTCCATGGGAGAATACATGTTCTCGGTGTAGAATCCGAGGTGTCCGCTGGTTTCCCAGAGCTGCGACTTGCCGATATGGGGGGTCCCCACCAGGTCATAGCCGTTCTTGAAATGCTCATTGCGCCAGAAATCTTCTATAGTATTCTTCAGGCAGGCGCCCTTGGGGTGCCAGAGCACAAGGCCGGCGCCGGTTTCGTCGTGTATCGAATAGAGATTGAGCTCCCTGCCGAGACGCCGGTGGTCGCGGCGCTTCGCTTCCTCGAGGAACTCGACATGGCTGTTCAGCTGTTTCTTGTCCGGGAAAGCGATCCCGTAGATACGCTGGAGCATCTTGTTTTTTTCGCTGCCGCGCCAGTAGGCGCCGGCTATAGAAAGGAGCTTGAAGGCCTTGAGATAGGATGTCCGGGGGACATGGGGCCCGCGGCAGAAGTCGAAAAATTCGCCCTGGCGGTAGATGGAGACCGTTTCATCCTTCAGCTCGCTGATCATTTCCACTTTATAAGTCTCTCCGGCATCGGAAAAGAGCTTCATGGCGTCGGCCCTTTTGATATCCTCGCGGCGTATTTCCAGGTCCTCGCCAACGATCTTCTTCATTTCCTCTTCAATGCGGGCAAGGTCTTCAGGCGCGAGGGTGGCACCCATGTCAATGTCGTAGTAAAAGCCGTTCTCGATCGACGGACCGATGGCGAATTTCGCGTCCGGGAACAGCCGCTTCACCGCCTGGGCCATCAGGTGCGACCCGGAGTGCCAGAACACATCCTTTCCCTCGGGGGAATCGAAGGTTATGGCCTTCAGGGACGCATTGCCCTCCACGGCGCGGGAGAGGTCGACGGGAACGCCATCCAGTACGGCTGCAATCGCCGTCTTCTGAAGCCCCGGGCTGATCTTCCCGATAATGCCGGCAACGGTTTCGCCCCGTTCGGCAGTGAGGGTCGATCCGTCAGGCAGTGTTATGGTGATCTGACTGCTCAATGAAATACTCCGCGTAAACGCAATTTCCGGAGACACAAAACCCCCTCTCTGTCCCCGGTGTCACCTGGTGTTGTGGGTTTTCACTTCGGGGGGTTCGGGGGGGTACGGATAATAATCCGATCTGTCTGTGGGCGATGCTGGAATCGAACCAGTGACCTCCTGCGTGTCGAGCAGGCGCTCTAACCAAACTGAGCTAATCGCCCGATGGCGTGAAACCATGGAATCTGCAAATTATGGTTACTATTTTTTAGTAACGGGCATTGTCAACAATTTTTTTATATGACTGCTAACCGGCGGACCTGTGAAACATGACCACCGCCGTAACGCCGTCCTCATTGCTGATCACCCTTATCAGCTTCCCCTTGCGGTGAAGGCGGAAGGATATTTCCGGATTTTCGGATAGAAGCTGAACGCTGTTGCCGACGGATTTTTCGCTAATATACTTCTCAAATTCTTCTTTGACAAGGAGCGAGGCGCCTCCTTCCGACAGGTCCCTCAGCGTGCAGGTGATCTCCCTGGCCTTGAAGAAGAACCTCTTCATTATCAATTTAACGAAAAATCCCGTCTTTTTTCTGGAAAATTTAATGCGGGGCGACTGCCGCCTGTCCTTCATACCCGATCCGGCTCCTTCCCAGGCAATAAGCTGTTAGATGAATGATAAAAAAGCAAACCCTTTTTCCGGGACGGATAAAAAAAGAAATGTTACCGTACCTGCTTGCAACGGGGGAAGATCATTCGCCCAACTGGATAGCGCGGTCGATCTTGCTGGATTCGGTCTTGATGGTCTTGTCTTTGTAAAGCTCTAGCTTGTATACCAGCGCCAGGTAATAGGAATAAAACTGCTTGAGGACATCCCGGCGCGATTCAGGTTTCTGCAGCTCGCCCACGGTGAATTTATCGTTCTGCCCGATGGTATTGACATATTCGATCAACAACGGCCGGAGATCGGGGCTGTCCGGCGCTGAAGAGGTGAAGGTCTTCACCTCGCGGACCTGGGTGGTCATGTTAAACTGGTAATACTCGAACACGATCCTGGTGATGCGGCCCTGCGACCCGTAGACCATGGCCTTTTTGTTATAGACCAGGAAGACCCGGTCCACCAGGTCATACTGGTTTCCGGCCTTTATGACAAAGGTATATTTCCCCTCGTCATCGGCCTTGAACTTGAGGCTCTTGATGGCTTCGGTAAGCCGCTTATAAAGATTGGGAATCCGCCCGTCAGTGGTATAATCGTCAGATGGGGACTGGCTTGAGGTTGATTTTTTTTCCGACTCGATGTCCTGTGAAAAAGAGATCACCTCTCCCATGACCAGGGCAAAAAAAACGCTATATATAATGACTTTTTTCAACATAATGACCTTTCAATAATTATCGGTCGATCAATACCCACATACATCAATAAAAAATGCCCGATTTGATGATTTTTTCCTTGTCTAAATAAGCACGGCTTTCAAGTCTTAATTATCAGATTTCTCGCCCTGCTCGATGTGACAGGCTCCGGAACGTCACCCGGACAATTGAAATCAGGATGAATGGTGACCCCTCCCGGAATGGCAGAATCAGATTGTCATTTCGACGAGTTAAACGAGGTGAGTTCCTGAATATCCTAATACATTCTAAATCATTATTAAGGAGTACCGCCATGTTAAAAAAACAGATCGAAGACAATATCATCATCGCCACCTTTGATGACGGGATAACCAATACCATAACCGAAGACGCCGTCGATACGCTGGCCTCGATCATCAAAGAGGTCAATGAAAACAATGACATCAAGGGACTCGTCCTTACCGGCGCCGGCAAGACCTTCTGCTCCGGCTTTGACCTGCCCATGTTCCTCGCCTTCAAGGACTTGAAAGAGGTCGTCACCTTCTTCGAAAAGGAAGAAGAGGTCCTCATCAACCTGTTCATGTGCAAAAAGCCGGTGGTGGCCGCCTGGAACGGCGCGGCCATAGCAGGGGGCTTCATTTTCTCCATGGCGGCGGACTACCGCATCGTCAAGAACCATCCGAAGATAAAGCTCGGCATGAACGAAATAAAGATCGGCCTGGGCCTCTCCATCGTGCAGACCGAGGTGGTCCGCTTCGGCATGGACAGCGACAGGAAATACCGGGACCTGATGTACAACGGCGACATGTTTGACGTGACCGGGGCCAAGAATTTCGGCATCGTGGACGAGGTCGTTGAAGAGGACCAGCTCATCCCCCGCGCAAAGGAGATCGTGTGCAAGTGGATCGACAACCCCGGCAGGGCCTTCATGCTCCTCAAGTATTCCATGCGGAAGCCCTACGAGGACCGGATGCGCCAGCGCCTGAAAGACGAAGACTGGCAGTCGGCCTTTAAGATCATGTTCGACCCTCAGACGCGGAAGTTCCTGGAACTGGGCGCGATGATGCAGCACCCGAAAAAATAGGGGCATATTTAAACCATTAGCTCCGGGTTTAAACCCGGAGCTGACAGAAGGCGCGGCCATGACCGCGCTTTTTTGTGCCCGGGATCCGGGCGGGATCTCCCACACTTTTCTTTTGTCACCAAAAGAAAAGTGCCCGCCTCCTGTTTCGGCCTTCGGCTCTCGTGCGCTTCTCGACAGGCGCGGGGACTGCTGAACTCGCCTGCCTTGCCGCGGGATCGCGCAGTAAGCACACATGTGCCTGGCAGGATAAAAACCAAGCCGAAGATTTGTCATTAATTCAACGTTCTTCTTGACATGAAAGCGATTGAACGATATGAAAAGACCTGTTCTTCCTATTAAACATAACGCTGGTTGAAACATTTGAATAGAAAAAAAATTATCAGTCTCTTATGCGCGATGGCATGTTCAATCATTCCTCTGTTGCATTCCCCGACGTATGTCCTGGGTAAAACCGACGATAATGATTCACAGCCGAAAAAAGCCTGCATCATGGTCGTGGTGGCCCACCCGGACGACGAAGGCGCCTTTTGCGGGACCATCCCCTTTTACGCCGGGGGCCTCAAGTTGCCGGTACTCTGGGTGCAGATGACCAGCGGTGACGGATGGTGCGCCAAGGGTGCGCCGTCGTGGGGGCCGGAATGCGGCGCCCTTCGGGAGAAGGAGGCCCGCAGGGCCGCGGAGATTTACGGCATGCCCAACCCGCCCTACTTCGCGCGCTTCCCCGACTGCTGCAACTGGAAGGGGAAGACACCGGAACAGAACCTTGAAGGCAACTGGGAAAAATGGGGCGGCAGGGAACGCGTGATCGGATACCTGGTCAGGCTTATACGCACCTACAGGCCCGATATCATCATGAGCCACGCCGTGAACGGAGAGTACGGCCATGGCAACCATATGATATGCTCGGCCGCGACAATGGCCGCCTATGACGCGGCCGGGGACCCGGACAAATTCACGGAACAGCTCAACGGGCTTACGCCATGGAAACCGAAGAAATGCTACATCCACAATTACACGGAAGGCTCTTTTACGCATCACTTCAATGATATCATGCCCGGATTGAAGGGAAAATCGATAGGAGAGGTCATGACTGCCGGCATCCGGTCCCATATAAGCCAGGGCGCCGAGAACTGGTCCGCCGGGGGCGGGACAACAATGGGGCTTTACGGAAGCACTGTCGGCAACGATATGGTGAAGGAGGATTTCCTTGAGCATATAGACCTGCTGCAATACGCTCCCTATACGATTTACGGCACCGTGTCGCTTCCCGGGACCGATCTTGCCCCGGCGGGAGGCCAGGAGGTTATAATCACCTGCACTGATGCGGAAAACAAGGTGCTCAGGAAAAGGGTAATCATTCCTGAAAACAGCCGATCGGCCTGCTTTTATATAAGAGGCTATATTGAAAAAGGGAAAAGTTACAGGGTCGGATACCTCACGGGAAGAGGTTATGCACGCCGGGGATATTACAGCACCGGCGGCATGGTTACCAGGCCCGAACAGGCGGAGCCGGTGCCCTTTAAAGGCTCTCGGCAGAAACCCGTAAATCTGGTATTGATCACGTCTGAAAACAACGAAAAATCCCATATTCCTGAGGGAAACTGGAAAGGCGAATATTTTCCAAACAGGAACTTTGAGGGCCAGCCGTCACTGGTGCGCGATGACGGTGAAGGGTTCCTTGAATTCACCTGGGGTAACGAATCTCCCGATGAGCTGATGCCAAATAATAATTTTTCCGTGCGCTGGAGCAGGAAGCTCGAATGTAAAACCGAGGGGACCTATGTTTTTACCGCCACCGCGGATGACGGCGTGCGCCTGTATATTGACGATAAAAATGTCATTGACCAATGGATTGATCAAGGCTCCACGAGCTACACGGCCCGGGTCAGGTTGAACAAAGGGATACATTCAATACGAATAGAATATTATGAAGCCACAGGCTGGTCTTTATTAAAACTTCAGTGGAGATTGGAACCCTGAATCATGAGGCGCCAGGGAATGATGTAAAAAAGGCTTGACTTGGGGTAAAAATGCCGATGTTTACAGTAGTGGGCATATACGTTCGCGCCCCAATTATAAACAATAAGGCTATATTCATGAAACCATTAGAAGGTAAAATCGACGCGACCGGGCTCAAGGTGGCAATCGTCGTCTCCCGGTTCAATGAATTCATAACCAACAAGCTTCTCGGCGGTGCCATGGACTGCCTGAAGCGGAACAACGCCGACGAGGACAACATCACCGTTGCCTGGGTGCCGGGCGCTTTCGAGATACCGGCTGTTACGCGGGTCCTGGCTTCTTCCAATAAGTACGATGCGGTCATCTGCCTCGGTGCGGTTATCCGGGGCTCCACGCCGCACTTTGACTACGTGGCGGCGGAAGTTTCCAAGGGAATCGCCAGCATCAGCCTCAATGCCAGGATTCCCGTCATCTTCGGGGTCCTGACAACCGATACCATCGAGCAGGCCATCGAGCGGGCCGGCACCAAATCGGGAAACAAGGGCTTTGACGCGGCCATGTCAGCCATAGAAATGGCGAATCTCTATAAACAAATAGGATAATGGGCCATAGAAGAAAAGCCAGGGAATACGCCCTCCAGGGCCTGTATATGCATGAGTTATCGGCAACCCCTGTTGAAACCCTCACCCGGCTCGAATGGGTCGAGAACCAGATTCCCGATCCCATCCGCGAGTTCGCCGTCACGCTTATCGAAGGGTCCATTGCGAAGATGGCTGAAATCGATGAACTGATCGTCAAGTACTCAAAGAACTGGAAATTCGAGAGACTGAGCGCGGTGGACAAGTCCATCCTCAGGATCTCCATCTATGCCATGCTCTTTCTCAAGGATATCCCCGTTATCGTTACCATCAATGAAGGCATCGAACTGGGGAAGATTTACGGCGGAGAAAGCTCCGGCCAGTTCATAAACGGCATCCTTGACGCTGTGCGAAAGCATGAGCTCAAAGGGGAGGAACAGGACAACCCGTGACACAGGATAAAAAAAACACCCTTCCACCGGAAGATCTGGTCACTCCGGACGACGCCTACCTTGAAAAAAACAGGATAGTCGGCATCAGGGCCGAAAATGAAGAGGAAACGTACCGGCGTTCCAGGCCAGCCGAACCGTCAGAATCCCCGGATAAAAAGAAATTCGACAAGAAACCCCTTATCATCATTTCAATTGTCGCCGCGGTGCTGATAATCGGCGTCCTGGTACTCACACAGTTCGTGTACAAGAAGCCGACGCTCTTCACGCCGTCGGGAAAGGACACCAACGCGCCCTTTGACGGGGCCCGGAGCGTCGACAACCTGACTTCGGACAATCCCGGCATCAAGCGGGGCAAGGAAAGCTATGCCCGGGGATACCTGACCGACGCCGTCAGCGAGTTCAACGCCGTTGTCGAATCGGACGCCGCGGACCGCGACAAGGCCATCGCCCTCACCTACCTGGGCATGATCAGCGACGACAAGGGCGAATATGACAAGGCTGTCGAGTTTTACAACCGCGCCCTGACCTATGACAAGAAGAACCCGGACATATACAAGAACCTGTCCCTGGCCTACCGCCGCAAGAAGGACTTCACCAAGGCCCTCGAGGCTGCCGAGCAGTCGGCCTCCTTAAATGCCGACGACACCGAGGCGAAAACCCTCATGGGCAATATCTATTTCGAAACCGGGAAGTACGACGAAGCCATAGCCGCCTACCGCGAGGTCCTGGACAAGACGCCGGACAACGCCCGCGTCCTCTACAACATGGGCTCGGCCCTGATGCAGAAAGGGGACGAGTTCGCGGCCATCGAATATTTCAAGAAGGCCGGCGCCGCTGACCGGATCGGAGAAGTGGCCCACAAGGCCTATTCGCGCCTGGGCGTCATCTATACCGAGCGTAAGGACTTCGCCGAGGCCGAGAAATACCTCAAGGAAGCCATCGCCATAAGGCCCAACGACGCCATGAACCGGTACAACCTGGGCATCGCCTACCTGCGGCAGAAGAAGACCGCGGAGGCCATGGAAGAGCTGTCGAAGGCCGAGTCGCTGGGCGAAAACGATGCCGCCATGCTGGAAGGGATCGGCGAGGCCTATTTCTCGATGAAGAACTACGACAAGAGCCTCGAGGTGTACAACAGGGTCAGGAAGACGAACGAACGCAACGTCAAGATACTGTCCCGCATCGGCGAGATCTACTATGAAAAAGGCGAACTGGACAATGCCTACGAGCTGTTCCGGAAGATTACCGTACTCGAGCCCGCTACGGAAAACGCCCGCGTGGCCTACCTGAACATGGGCAACATCCTGGACGACGCGCAGCGCTACGAGGAGGCGATCGAGGCCTACCAGAAGGCGCTTTCGATCAGCCCCAAGGACGATTCGGTGTTTTACAACCTGGGCATCGCCTACAAGCACGCGGGCAAGCCCGAGCTCGCCATCATGGCCTGGAAGAAGGCGTCCGAGCTCGACACCAATGACCCGGCCCCCATGGTCGCCATCGCCGACTACTATTACGAGCAGGGCCATTACGACCTGGCGGAGACCGAGTACCGGAAGATCACGGTGCGGTGGCCTGAGATCCAGGAGCCCCACTTCAAGATGGGGACCATGTACTACAAGCGGGGCAATTTCGATTACGCGATGAACGCCTTCAACAGGGTCATCGAAATAGATCCCCTGTCCGACCTGGCGCGGAAGGCCCTGATAAACAAGGCCATACTGGTATCAAAAGACGCGAAAAACAAGGAGAGCATGGAGAAGGCGATGAACCTGGTGCAGAAGGCCCTCCTCATGAAGCCCGAGGATAAGAACGCCCTCCTGGCCCTGGGGATCATCTACATGAAAAAAGAGATGTACGACAACGCCACTGACACCTTTTACCAGGTCGTCAAGGGCACCAGCGACAGCAAGCTCGTCGCGGACGCGTATAACAATATCGGCAAGTGCTATTTTAAAAAGCGCCAGTACAAGAAGGCCCTCCAGGCCTTCACCAGGGGCATTGACGAAGACCCGGCGAACGAAGAGCTGCGGATGAACCGCAAGGCCGCGTCGCAGGCCTATGAAGCGGAGCTGAGCAGGGAGTGATGGTGCGGGCGGATCGCAATCTACTTCAAGATCTTGAAAAGAAGAGCCTGGCGCCTTACGCCGCCCTTTCTTCAGCGTCGCGGGGAAGGATTTTCAAGGAAAAGCCCCATCCCTACCGGACCGAATTCCAGCGCGACCGGGAACGCATCATACACTCCCGCGCCTTCCGCCGCCTGGAATACAAGACCCAGGTGTTCATCAACCACGAGGGGGACCATTACCGGACCCGCCTTACCCACACCATCGAGGTGGCCCAGATCGCCCGGAGCATCGCCCGGGCCCTGCGGCTTAACGAGGACCTTGCCGAGGGAATCGCCCTGGCCCACGACCTGGGGCACACGCCCTTCGGCCACGCCGGCGAGCGGGAGCTGAACGCGCTCCTGGCCGACCACGGCGGGTTCGAGCACAACCGGCAGAGCCTCCGCGTTGTGGATGAGCTGGAAAAGCACTATCCCGACTTCAACGGCCTGAACCTCACCTGGGAGACGCGCGAGGGCATCATCAAGCATTCATCGGCCCACGACCACCCCGAGTTCAAGGACTTCTCCCCCGGCACCCAGCCGTCGCTGGAGGCGCAGATCATTGACCTGGCGGACGAGATCGCCTACAACAACCATGACCTGGATGACGGCCTCTCGTCCGGAATCCTCGCGGCCGGGGACGTGAAAAAGCTCGCCCTCTGGAACATGGGCGAGGAGCGCTATAACCGTGAGGCCAAGGGGGACCCGAAGATCCGGCGCCAGGGCATCATCCGGTCGATCATCGACCTCCTGGTGTCGGACCTGATCGAGAACACCCTGCACCGGATCGGGCAGTCCTCGATAAAGAACTATGCCGACGTTATCAGGGCCAAAAACAAGACCGTTGCCTTCTCCCGCAAGATAGAAACGGCAAACACCGAGCTAAAGAAATTCCTGATGGAAAACCTCTACCAGCACTACCGCGTGGCGCGCATGACCATCAAGGCGGAGATGGTGATCCGCGACCTGTTCCAGATTTACACGACCCATCCGGACACCCTGCCGGAGGACTACCAGAAGAGATACCCAAAAGACGGGGTGGTCATCACGGCGCGGGACTACATTGCCGGCATGACCGACCGTTTTGCCCTGGAAGAACACCAGAAGCTGACGGACCCGATGATTCGGGTTTAATCGGGGTAGTGCGAACGCCCTGTAACCGATTGCCACCAGTTTCCATTGGTGTCAGAGCAATATCCATTACAACTCGTGGTTATTAACTCTTTTTAACTCTTTTGGGTCAGAGTAACCGTCATTTAATCGATTGTTACAGGTTACTAGGAGTCTGGATGGCCACGATTGCGATCGAATGAATTCATTTTTTCTGACGCTTTTGATCTTTTGGTCATTTTTTTGTTGCGCTAAATCTATCGTTTCACTCACCGATACTTATCGTTTATCATGGTGTCAGAGTAACTTCCATATCAACGAGCATATAATTACAACCGGGGGTCAGAGCAAATACCATTACATTCGAAGTTATCGGTTGACCGGGTGAAAGCGGGGTCAGACAACCGATTCAATGTCTCTATACCCGGATCATCCCTATCAGAAAAATAGTAGACACATTGAATATATTTCTATTCATGAACATCATCTTTGTTGACTATTCCGGAATAACGCAATCCGGTACCAAGGAATAAGGATGGAATAATGGATAATGACTTCCCTGAAATCCCTGAAGAAATAAAAAAGCTCTTTGAGAAAAAAGAACTGGATGATGATATCCGTCTCGACAAGGACGGCAATTGGCTCCATAACGGCGAGCCCTTCACAAATAAAAAGATCATCGATTTTTTCAACCGATCTATTAATGTAACACGTGACGGCACCTATGTCATCCATTACGGCGAATACACCTACCCGATCACCGTTGAAGATGCCCCCCTCTTCGTGACCGGAGTCTGGTTCAAGGGTTTTGGAAGATATGAAAAAATCACCATCAACCTGACCAACGGCACAGAGGAACTGCTTGACATCCATTCCCTTTATTATAAAAATAAAACGATGTATTGTCGCGTATTCGGTGGAAGGATGATAGCCCGGTTCAGGAATTCGCCGTTTTACCATCTGATGGAGCGGCTGGATGAAGTCGACGGGCAATTTTATCTCACCCTTTGCGGCGAAAAAATCCATATCAAGCAGGACTTATAATGAAAAAATTCATTTACCCACTTCTCGCCCTGGCCATTGCCGGTGCCGTATTATCCGGGCTTCTACTTATCCAGCATTACTACCCTGAGGTAAAATTCGGTATAGTATCATGCGGTGAAGGGATAAACAATCCATGTCAATCCCTGGCCCAGTCAGGTTATGCGACACTTTTCAAGATTCCCATAGCGGCCTACGGCCTTCTCTGGTACCTGCTGGCAATGTTCATCCTCCTGATAGCGGACTATGCCGAGGGCCGCTATCACGCCTACGCCCTTGCGCTGATCCTTCCCCTTTCCGCTGTAGCGGTCCTTGCGGACGCGGTCCTGGGGATTATTCTCATCATTACCCATCTTTTATGCAAATTCTGCATCGCCACATATCTGGTTAACATCGGCATACTGGCACTGGTTATCGTCTGGTACCGGAATGCCCGAAAGGACGGGCAGATATCCCTTCCGGGGATCTATCGTGAACTGCTGCTGCCCAAAGAGCCATCCCCGGACCGCAAGGCCTTCTATTCTTCCTTTGTGCTCTTTATTTTCTTACTCGGTTTTGCCATTTTTTCAACATCCTACATACTAAGAATGAAAACCGAAAAGGCCCGGGTCCCGGATGACAGGGCCGCAGCATTCATTACAAATTTTTACAAATCCCCGGTGGAGAAATTAAACCTCCCCGATACGGGCATCGTCCTGGGCAACCCCAAGGCCGACCTGACCATTGTGGCTTTCACGGATTTCCTCTGCAGCGCCTGTTATGAGTTTTACAAGATGGAATCAATCCTCTTTGCAAAATACAAGGACCGCGTCAGGACCGTGTATTATAATTACCCGCTCGACCAGGGGTGTAACCGCGAAATGAAACGGACCGTGTATGCCAACTCCTGCATTGCCTCCAGGGCCTTCATCGCAGCTTCTGACTCAGGAATACTTGATGAATACATCCTGAAGCATTTCGCTGACTACCAGAACACCCATACCAGGTACAGCCCGGCACTGGCGCTCACGGCATTCAACCAGATCAGGGCGAGTGACCGGAAGGGGCTTGATGAACGGCAATTTCTGGCAATGATGAACTCGGAAGCAACAACGCGCAAGCTCGACGACCACATACGGCTGGCGAAGGAACTCCGCGTTGATGCCACCCCGACCATATTTATCGGAGGCAGGAGACTGGTGGGTGTACCCCCGGCGGAGATCATGGATCGGATAATTCAGACTGAACTGGCCAAAATTAAATAATTACATCAACTCATAGGGATCGATATCAATCTCAAGATAGACATCCCTTCCTGCAACAGCGCTCCGGGAGGCGGCTATTACCTCCTGGAGGGTTGTTACATTCCCTGACTTTATGATGATATGGTGGCGATAATTGCCGCCGATCTTGCCAAAAGGCGCCGATGATGGGCCCAGGACGCTGATACCTTCCCTGATCGGCTTGACCTGCTCATCAATGGCCTGCTTCAATGCGTTGATCGAAGCGATCACTCTATCCTCGTTGCTTCCCCGCACCAGGAGCCGCGCCATCCTGGTAAAGGGCGGATAATTGAGCATCCTACGAACTTCCAGCTCGGAACGGTAAAACCCGTAATAATCGTGATTTCTGATAAAACGGAACAGCGGGTTCTGATCGTCAAGGGTCTGGATTATGACCTTGCCTGGAACGTCGCCGCGGCCGGAACGGCCGGCAACCTGCATGAGCAGCGAGAAAATTCTCTCGGTCGACCTGAAATCAGGCAGGTTCATGCCGATATCAGCCAGGACCACGCCGACCAGAGTAATATTGTGGAAGTCGAAACCCTTGGCCACGAGCTGGGTTCCCACGAGGATATCGACTTCGCCCCGATTCATCCTTTCGATCAGCTCCGGCACAGTGTCTTTTTTCCGTGAACTGTCCTGATCAAGCCGGAAAATGGAAAAATCCGCGAACTCCTTCTCTATAATCTCTTCCAAGCGCTGGGTTCCAGAGCCAACTTTATCAATTTGCTCTGACCCGCACCTTCCACATATCGACGGCACAGCCTGCTGGTACCCGCAATAATGGCACAGCATACGCCGATCCTTATGGTAGTTCATGCTGATGTTGCACTGGGGGCACTCTACTGTCCAGCCGCAGCTATTGCAGATAACGATAGGTGCAAAACCGCGCCGGTTAAGAAGGTAAATAACCTGCCGCTTAGCATCAATAGCGCGTTTTGTCTGTAATTTAAGAACCGGGGATATGACATGCTTCGGCTTGGTGGATTTGATTTTTACAATATTGACCTCCGGTAAGGATGCATTCCCGTATCGGTTTTTTAAAGTATGAAGCTTCATAACCCCCTTTTCGCAGGCATAGAGTGTCTCCACTGCCGGCGTTGCCGACCCCATGACAACAAGGGCCTCTTCCGCTCTGCTGCGGTACAGGGCGATTCGACGGGCATTATACCGGGGCGTGCTGTGTTCCTTGTATGAACCATCATGTTCTTCATCGATAACTATCATGCCAAGCTTGGGGCACTGGAGAAATACAGCAGAGCGTGTTCCAACAGCAATGTGGGCTTCACCCCGATAGAAACGCATCCAGTTGTAAAGACGTTGATTCGGGGTAAGATGGCTATGATAAATGATAAGATCATCACCAAAGACACCGTAGAGTCGTTCGAATATCATGGATGAGAGGGATATCTCTGGTACCAGGTAAATCACAGATTTGCCCTGTGTTATTAATCTCTTTGCTATTTCTATATAAATCTCCGTCTTCCCACTCCCCGTGATTCCAAAGATCAGGTGGGTCAGAGTAACAGTACCGGATTCAGTCATTATCTGATCCAATACCAGTTTCTGTTCTTCATTGAGAACTAATCCCTGGCGGTTTTCTGACTTTTTAAATGGTATTGTATACCGTGATGATGGTTTCTTCGCAGAAGGAAGAGCCATAGCAAGTGTTTCGCCAACTGAAGCCAGATAATTAGATGCAGTATAGCGCGCCAGATCCATAAGCCTATCGTCAAAAATCGGCTCATTATCTATAATATCAATGATTTCCTTTACTTTAAAATCTTTCGGCTCATTTTCATGGATTTTTATAACAATGGCAGTTATATTCCTACCGGCAAAATTTACTCTGACACGGCAATACATAGAGATATTAATGCCTATAGGTATGCGATAGGTATAATATTCATCTAGAGGATATGAAATATATACATCTGCGAACATTAGTTAATTTATTCAAAATATTAGATATTTGATCAATAAAAATTGATATACTTAAAAAATAGACAATAAAAAGATTATTTAGGAAAAGTCAATTGTTTCTATTCACATTTATTTAATATTCAATCATCGGAGTGATAATTACAATATTATGAGGATGGTGTCAGAGTAAAACAAAAGCCAGGCAAAAGCATAGAGACGCTATTTCTTAAT
>DAONAJ010000024.1:0-51343 GCA_035400945.1 Spirochaetota bacterium | reverse complement strand
CGATACATGGATGTATCGCCATTTTTCGAGGCGTTAGCCGAGAAAAATGTAAGGTTTTACGAATTCACTTCGTAAAACCGGCCCTGAAAAACTTCATGGGAGGAGTTTTTCAGGAAACTGTTAGACAAAAAGGGTCTATCCGGTCTGATGTCACGGAAACCCGGCGCCACCAATAAAAAAGTACCGGAGACTAATTATTTTATTGCCGGAAGTCGAAATTATAGTAACCGCATAATATTTAATGTAAGGTTTGTGGAATGAGCAAATGGTCAATTAGCGGCGGTACAATATTAACTCCCGAAAAAACAATCAAGAAGGGCTCCATAGTCATCAACAATGGGAAGTTCTCATCGGTATCCGCGGGCGGGGGCGCGTCCATTAACCTTGACGCTGGCAAGTGCGTCATCGTACCGGGCCTCATCAACGCCCACGATCACCTCCTGGGCACCTATCACCCCAAGATCGGGAACGGGCCCTATATCAACTGGCTCCCCTGGGACAACGACCTGAAGAGTTCCCCCGTATACGAGGAGCGGTGCCAGATAGAAAACCGCGACCTGTACCTCCTCGGGGCGTACCGAAACCTGGTCTCCGGCGTGACCCTGGTGTCGGACCATATGCCCCATTTCGTGGGGGACCAGTTTTACGACATCCTGCCCACCCGGGCCATCAAGAAGTTCGCCCTTTCCCATTCCGTGGCGTCCTTTGCCCTTGCCTGGGGCGACGGCATCACCGTCGAGTACAAGAAGGCCCTGAAGGAAAACATCCCCTATGTCACGCACATAGCCGAGGGATTTGACGACGAAACGAAGCAGGACCTGAAGGTCATAGACCGCCTCGGCGGCCTCGGCGACCATTCGGTATTCATCCACTGCATCGCCTTTTCCGACGACGACCTGGACCTGGTCAAGGAGCGCGGCGCCTCCTGCGTCTGGTGCTGCGATTCCAACATGTTCATGTACAACAAGACGATGGACGCGAAGAAATTCCTCAAGAAGGGCATCAACCTGTGCATCGGCACCGACTCGTCCGCAACGGGCGGCGAGACGCTCCTCTATGAAATGAAATACGACAAGATGATATACCACCGCCTCTATGGCGAAGACCTGCCTGACGACCTCATACTCAAGATGGTCACCGTAAACCCGGCCCGGGCCTTCCGCCGGAACGACCTCGGCCGCATCGAGGAGGGCTGCACCGCCGACCTGTGCCTATTCAGGGACCGCGGTGGATCGCCCGCCGGATCGATAGTCAACGCGCATCTGCGCGATGTCATGCTGGTCGTTATTGACGGCAGGCCCGTGTACGGCGATGCCGCCTACGCGGACGTCTTCGACGACCTGGGCGTCGCGTACAGCCGGGTCGTGATGGACGGCGTTGACAAGATTATCATCGGTGACCCTGCCGGGCTGCTGCGGAGGATCAGCAGGGCCGTCGGTTTCAAAAAGGAATTTCCGTTCCTTCCCATAGATTTTGACATATAGAACACGGGGGTCGCGCAATGTCCAACGGCGCCGGAGGGCCATCTGGAATCATAACCCGGACGTACAAGTCGGGGTCTATCATATATTTCGAGGGCGACAAGAGCGAATACATCTATATCCTGAAGGCCGGCAAGGTGTTTCTCACAACGATAAAGCTGGACACGGGGGAAGAGTATAAGGAAGAGGTCCGCCAGGGTGAGTTCTTCGGCGTCAAATCTGCCCTGGGCAAGTATCCCCGCGAGGACACGGCCCAGACCGTGGGAAACACCACGGTGCTTGTCCTCACCCCCGCCGATTTCGAGCGCCTGGTCCTGAAAAACGCCAATGTCGTCAAAAAGATGCTCCGCGTCTTCAGCAACCAGCTGCGGCGCATCGTCAAGATGGAGCGTTCGGTGCTGGGCGAGACCGAGATCGTCAACCCGGACGCGGAGCTCTTCAAGATCGGCGAGTACTACTACAAGGCGGGCGTGGTGAAGCACGCCCAGTACGCGTACAAGCGCTACATGGAATATTATCCCGACGGGGAAAAGGCAGCCCTGGCCATGAAACGGATCAGGGGCATCGACGCCGGGGAGCCGGCGCCTCCCGATATCGGCGGCCATGACGCCGGACCGGCGCCCGCGCCTCCGAAGCAGGCCGAGGCCGACTTCTCCTTTGACGAGCCGGACCAGTCAAAGGAGAAGGACATGATCGATTTCGACGATTCGACCCACGAGGACGAGGCGCCCGTTCCCTCCCGGAGCGCGTCGGGCGGCACATCGCTCTCGAGCGAAATGGACGATTTTTTCGCCGACACCAAGGCCCCGGCGCTGGATGATTTCGATGCCGATGTAACCATGAGCGATTCCCCGAGGGACCTGAACGACGCGGCGGACACCTCATTCGGCAGGGGGAATTACCCGATGGCCCTTGAAATGTACCAGAAGATCATAAGCCTGAACAGGACCGCCAGCCCCGAGGAGAAGAAGCTGTACGAAAAGGCGCACTTCGACGCCGGCCGGTGCTACATTGAAATGGGCAAACCGAAGGAGGCTCTGGACCTCATGTCGAAGGTGCTGCGGAATTTCACCGGGTCGCCCTATCTGAAGCCGGCGATTTTCCACATCGGCATGATCTTTGAATCGGTGAACCAGAAGGAAAAGGCGATAACCTATTACAATAAAGTCCTGAATATGTCGCCGAAGGACAAGCTGAACAGCGACGCGCTGACCAAGATCAAGCAACTGCAGGGGAAGTAGCTCTATGGCGATGGCTCTTGATGAACGGTTTTTCGAGAAGTTCGGCGTGGAGTACGCCCCGAACGAGATCATCTTCTGCGAATGGGAGCCGGGCAATGAATTCTATTTCATCCAGTCCGGCAATGTGCGCATCGTAAAGTTCATCCAGAACCGCGAGAAGAACCTGAGCGTGCTTACTGACGGCGACGTCTTCGGCGAGATGGCGATCCTCGAGGAGCAGCCCCGTTCGGCGACCGCGATCGCCATTGACCACGTCAAGCTCCTCAAGTTCCACCGCGATAATTTCGACACCCTCATGGCAGGAAACCCGCAGCTGGCGTTCAAGCTCCTGGTAATTTTTTCAAAGCGGATCTATGACGCCAAGCGGCGCCTCATGATCCTCCTGCTGGAGGAACCCCAGCTCAAGGTCATGGACGTCCTGGTCATGCTCGCCGAGCAGGACCCGCACCTTGACCTCCAGAACGAGATAACCCTTCAGGTGACGGCGCAGGACGTGGCGCGGTGGGCGGGCCTTACCGAGGACGACGCGCAAAAAGAATTGACACATTTAAGCCGCACTGACAAAATTGAAATGTTCGGTGACAAGATCGTTGTAAAGAAGATCAGGGAATTCCAGCGGCTTGTTGCTTCTCGACGCAAGAGCATGTACCAGTAAGGCCCCAACGCATCGTTACCGATCCGTACGAGTCTATGCCCACATAGCAGAACAACAATGCTCCCGTAGCTCAGGAGGATAGAGCAGTGGTTTCCTAAACCATGTGCCGGAGGTTCGAGTCCTCCCGGGAGCGCATTATTTATAGAGCGGCCCTGACCGTTCTTTTTTTACGCGGGAAAACGATGGAAGATAAATTAAATAAGATAGCCGAGCGGTTCCGCGAGCTGGAACTGGAGATGAGCAAACCCGAGGTCATAGCGGACCAGAGCCGCTTCAGGGTCCTGACCAGGGAGCGTTCCCAGCTCGCCCCGATCATCAGCGCCTACGATGACTACAGGAGGTTGAAACAGGAGCTCGTAGAGTCCGAAACCCTCCTCCCTCAGGAGAAAGATCCGGAGATGAGGGAGATGCTCCAGGCCGAGGTGGCCGATTTGAGGAAAAAGATCGAGGATCTGGACCAGAAGCTCCTGATCATGCTGCTCCCCAAGGACCCCAATTCCGGCAAGGACGTCATCATGGAGATCAGGGCCGGCACCGGCGGCGAGGAGGCCGCCCTGTTCGCTGCCGACCTCTTCCGGATGTACAGCCGCTACGCTGACCTCAAGGGATGGAAGATGGAGTACCTGAGCGTGAGCGACACCGGCCTCGGCGGGTACAAGGAGATCATCGTTTCGGTCCGGAGCCCGGAGGCCTATGACCACCTGAAGTACGAGTCCGGAGGCCACCGGGTGCAGCGGGTCCCCGCCACCGAGGCGGGGGGCCGCATCCACACGTCCGCCGTGACAGTGGCGGTCCTTGCCGAGGCGGAGGAAGACGAGATCGACATCAGCCCTGACGACCTCCGCATCGACGTGTACCGCTCCTCGGGGCACGGCGGCCAGTCCGTGAACACGACGGACTCGGCGGTGCGGATAACGCACCTCCCGACAGGCATGGTCGTCACCTGCCAGGACGAGAAGTCCCAGCTCAAGAACAAGACCAAGGCCCTCAGGGTCCTCCGCGCCCGTCTTCTCGAAAAGGCCAACAAGGAGCGCGCGGAGCGCGAGGCGGCCCTGCGCAAGTCCCAGGTCGGTTCGGGCGACCGGAGCGAGCGCATCCGAACCTATAATTACCCCCAGTCGAGGCTGACCGACCACCGCATCGGCCTCACCCTCTATTCCCTTGAAAAGATCCTCGAGGGGGAGCTTGACCCGGTCATCGAGGCGCTCAAGAAAAATGAAATCGAACAGGAACTCAAGAAGGTCGATATATAGCTGCGAGGTATAAGCGTGCGCGTATCCGAGATGCTTGCGGCTGTCGCGAGACAGCTGAAGGACGCCGGCATACCGAGCCCGACGCTGGACGCGGAGCTCCTGGTCGCCAGCGTCCTCGATACGGACCGGTACCGGCTCCGCGTCGCCGATGACCGCGAGCTTGAACGCGGCGAAGCAGCCCGGATAGGCCGCCTTGCCCGCCGCAGGCTCGGCTTCGAGCCGGTGGCTTATATCCTCGGGAGCAAGGAATTCTATTCCCTTGATTTTGACGTGAACCGGGACGTCCTCATACCCCGCCCCGAAACGGAACTCCTCGTTGACATGGCGGTATATTACGCAAAGCAGAACGCCATGGTCGTCGACATCGGGACCGGCTCCGGCGCCATCGCGGTATCGGTGAAACACAGCAGGGCCGACCTGGAGGTGCACGCCACCGACATTTCCGCAAAGGCCCTGGCGGTGGCGCGCAGGAACGCGGCGCGAATCCTCGGGAAAAACAGGATCAGGTTCCACCGGGGGGACCTCTTCGAGCCCCTCGAAGGCATGCGGTTCCAGGTGATAGCGGTGAATCCGCCCTATGTCGACAGAGATGCAACCGCCTCGCTGCAAAAAGATCTTGCCTTTGAGCCGGAAGAGGCCCTGTTTTCGGAAAAGGGCGGCAGGGAGACCATCGAGCGGGTCATCAGCCAGGCAGGGCCGTTCCTCACCGGCGACGGCGTTCTCATCATGGAGATCGGGGACGGGATGAAGGATTTCGTGAAAGAAACCGGCACCGGTGCGGGCTATACAGTGTCCGTGCTGAATGACTATTCCGGCCTGCCCCGGGTAGCGGTAATGAAAAAATAAGACCGGCGGGAGAATATGGCTGCCACACCGATCCTTACAAACCAGTTCAAGAAAATCACCACCTTTGTCTATATCCTGATCCTTCTGTATATTGTCAATGTCATCTTCGTCCTGAAGTACAAGTGGGACGTGATCCCCATCATCGTGAACGTGTACCTCTACGTGTTCTCCTTCTATCTCATATTCAATTTTTCCATGATAGACATTCCGCCCCTGAAGGAGGAGTACCAAAACCTGTACCGCCGCTTCGGTATCCTGATCCTCTTCGTCAAGACACGGGTGTTCCCCTTCGTCCTCGTGTACACCACCACGGTCATTTACACGCTCATCAATTACCTGGACAAGGAGAACTGGCCGTGGAACCCGATCCTGGAGCTCCTGGACGGCAGGTTTTTCAACACCGTGTTCTATTCTCTCATCCTTCTCCTCATCCTGAAATTCAACCGGCGCCCGAAGATAACGCTTTTGCTTTTCGTCGGCGGAGCGGCGATTTATTTCCTCATATATCAGCTCGTGTTCTACTTCACCCCCAGCGGCGCCGTGATGTCTGGTCTCAAGATTTTCCAGATAACCATCGGCCTTATCATGCTCATATACGAATTCATGACCGAAAAAATAGCCGTCGATGTGCGGAAGATCCGCAAATCGATCATCGCCGGGCTCATCATGGCGATGCTCATGTACTCCTGCATCGTGCTGACCCTTGTTATGCTCTATGAGTTCACGCCCTTCGCTTCGTATCCGCAGGCCCGGTCCGCGCAGATCCTGATGCGGCTGGGATATTCCTTCCCGCTGAAAAACTTCAAGACGATCGTGACCGGGACATCGAATCCCTATTATCTGTATGATTACATATATTATTCGCGGGCCTACGAGCGTCCCGTCGCCATCACGGCTACCGAATGGGAAAACCTGATACTCTCCGGCTCGATGGAGGTCTCCAACATCATCGCCTTCTATATCCAGTACCTGGACATCGACATCCAGTACCTGCAGCTGATCTCCTACGCCGAGCGGCGGTCCGTCGATTCCGGCGAGGCCCTCATCAACTCGGCCTATTACTCGCGGTACATGTCGCGGTACTGCGAGAAGAACATGGCGGACATGGCTGAGCGCTACGGCAAGGGAAACCGCTATTTCAAGATCTGGCTGATCCGGGTCACTTCGGAATCGAAAAGCCTGGAGACGATTCCCTTCCTGGTCACGGTCCTGACCGACATCAGTCCCATCCTTTCCCAGGAGGCGTACCTCTCCCTCACCAAGGTGACCGGACTGGACCCGGCAAAAGAGATGAAGGAAAGGATCAATAATCCCAGGGTCATCGCGTCATTCATTAAATTTTATCGGGACTCGCGCAAAGCCCGCTGACGGGGCATCCGCCGCAGAGGGGCTGCCGCGCCCTGCAGGTCGCCCTGCCATGGCGGATGAGAAGGAGATGGGCGTGGGTCCAGAGGCGCTCCGGTATGAACCTCGTGAGTTGCTTCTCCACAACCAGGGGGTCGCGCGAATCCGCGTAGGCAAGGCGGTTGGCGATCCTTATGATATGGGTGTCCACGGCAAGGGCCGGAATCCCGAAGCCCATCGAGAGGATAACATTCGCCGATTTTCTTCCGATGCCGGACAGCGTTACGAGCTCCTCGCGGGTGTCGGGCAACTTCCCGCTGAAATTCGCCATCACCCCCCGCGCCATGTCCACGATGTTCTTCGCCTTGTTCCGGTAAAAGCCGGTGCTCCGTATGATCCGGCGCACATCCGCACTACGGGCCTGCGCCAGGCTTTTAAAATCGGGATAGGCGCGGAAGAGCTCGCCGGTAACTGCGTTGACCTGCCTGTCCGTTGTCTGGGCCGATAGCACCACTGCCACGGCCAGCTGGTACAGGTTGCGGTATTCTAAATCCGGCTTTACATCGGGGTAAAATTTTATTAATCGACGGATGATTTTGCCGGATAATGATTTTGTCATGTTGGTCATCGTTTCAAGACTCCTGACCACTACTCATTTATACCCCCCCTGTCCCCCTGAGGGGGCATGAAATATCAGCTTCATATGAAATCAAGCATATTAGTGAAGGAATGCCTCTGATTAACCATCGCGATTTGATACTTCAAGACTCAATATACATAAATAAAGGACTAGCGCTGAAATCAAACATGGACTATTCCGTGTGGTCGAATGTTATCTGTTCATGATTAAATTTATACCTTGAAATGTAATATGAAAAATCCGTTGCAGCATGCCCCCTCAGGGGGACAGGGGGGTCAGCATGAAACTAGTTGATGAATTTAATGATCATGGGTTGACATTACGTAGTATCTCCCTCATTGCCTCCAGCGCCCGGGCCCTGTGGCTGATCCTGTTCTTCACCTCAAGGGGAAGTTCCGCCATGGTCTTCCCCCTGTCGGGAAGAAAAAAGATCGGGTCGTAGCCGAAGCCGTGGGAACCTTTCACCGATTCGGCAATCATGCCTTCACAGGTCCCCTCGGCGGAAAAATTCCTGCCGTCGGGAAACACCACGGCGATGACGCAGATGAACCGCGCCGCGCGATGTCCCGCCGGAACGCCCCGCATCTCTTCCAGGATCATCCGGTTCTTGGCGGTGTCATCGGCTGACTCGCCGCCGTATCGTGCCGACAGAACGCCCGGCCGTCCTTCAAGGGCGTCGACGACCAGGCCTGAGTCGTCGGCCATGGAGGGGAGGCCGGTGAAGGCGGCGATCTGCGCGGCTTTTTTCATGGCGTTTTCGAGGAAGGTCGCGCCATCTTCGATCACTTCCGGGGGGTCGGGAAAATCGCTCAGGGGGACCAGGGTGAGCCCTTCAATGGAGGAAAATTTTTCCTGGATCTCCCTTATTTTGTTTCTGTTTCCTGTGGCGATAACCAGCCTGAGCCGCTCCATCTTTCTCGTTTCTGTCATTGGCGGTGTTCCTGTCGCTTTTTTTCATTGATCCGGCGCCTGATGAGGGCCCCGGCGCCGTTCCTTTCAAGATTTTTCAAGTATCGCAAAAAAACAGATTGAAATACCGGCCGAAATTTATCAAATATTATTTAGATAACCGGATAATGGCGGGGGGTGCATGCGGCTGAATTTTATCACTTTCGTTTTTCTCGTGATTTCCGACAGCGCGGTCATTGCCGCATTGCTGTTCCTCTATTCGCGGTATCATATCATCCACAGCAGGATGGTTTACATTCTCGCCGCCTGCATCATTCTTATGCTTGCCCTCAGGGCCTTCCTCTTTTTCATGACGAACTGGATTTATTACCGGAAGGGCATCAATAAAATCAAAGAGGTGGTGTCCGATTTCAAGAAGGGAAAGTTCGCCCAGAGCTACCAGGAGGTCAAGGTCGTAAACGATCTTGATGAAATCCTGAGGGAACTCGTGGTCGCCGGGAGGCACCTGGACAGCATCATGACGGCCCAGAAGAAGGAGATCGACAACTTCATTGAACTCTACAACAGCATCATATTTTCCATCAGCTCCTACTTCATTGTCCTTGACGATGAGGACCGCGTTCTCTTTGCCAACGACGGGTTCTACAAGAAATTCCAGTTTCAGAGCGACGAGGTCTACAGCAAGAAGATAGAGGATATCTTTTATTTCGTCAACGCGCGGCTCAAGGGGGGGATCACCCAGGTGAGGCAGACCGGCAAGACCGTCGTGCTGGAAAAGACGCACCTTCTCACGCTGAACAAGATATCCATCATCGCCGACATTAAAATCTCCAATATCGTGATGAAGGACGCAAGCCAGATCATCATCATCATCGACGATGTCACCAAGAAGCTCCGGAATGATTACCAGATCTCCCTGATGAGCCAGATATCTGAATCGATCCAGAAGGACGACGAGATTGACCGGGTCCTTTTCACGATACTGACCGGCGTAACCTCGGGGACCGGTCTGGGGTTCAACCGGGCCATGCTGTTCCTCGTTGAGGACGGCATGCTGGTGGGAAAAATGGCGGTGGGCCCCGACTCCTTCGAGGAGGCAATCCAGATCTGGACCGCCGCCTCGACCACCTCCACCGATAAATCGTTTGTGGAGATCAAAAGCGCGGAAATGAAGGCGGGGGTCAACCTGCTCAGCCGGGTTCTCTCGGCCCGCTTTCCCGTGAAGACCGAAAACGTCTTCACCAGGGCGCTGAACGGGAGGGAGAACGTCCATGTCGCTGATTCCTGGAACGATGAGCGGGTAGGCAAGGATGTCAGGGATCTGATGGACGTCAGGGAATTCATCGTCACGCCCCTCGTCGTCGTGAACAAGGGCATCGGCATCATCGTGGCCGACAACAAGTTCAATAACGCGCCGATCATGAAGGAAAACATAGAGCTGCTTTCGATATTTGCGTCGCAGGCGGCCATGTCCATAGAAAGCTATTCCAACCTGGACACGGTTCGCAGCGAGATGCAGAAGCTGTCCGAGCGGCAGGAGGCGATCGTCGAATCGGAGAAGCTCGCCGCCGTGGGACGGATCGCCGCCCATATGGCCCATGAGATACGCAATCCGCTGGTGACCATGGGCGGATACGCCAGGCGGATCATGCAGATACCCAAGGAAAAATCCAAGGTCAACAAGAAGATAGATACCTCGGCCGAGATAATCCTCAAGGAGTGCGAGCGCCTTGAAAAGACCCTCTCGAACGTGATGGACTTTTCTCGTCCGGCCAAGTTCATCAAGGAATTCAACAACATCAACGAGGTCATCCGGGACACGGTCAGCCTCCTGAAGAATCTTTTCCAGGAGAAAAAGGTGGAAGTGGACATGGAGCTGAGCGAGGAGATCCCCCTTGTCAAATCCGACTTCAACCAGATGAAGCAGGTCATGCTGAACCTGCTTCAGAATTCCCTGGATGCGACGCCGGCTGGAGGGGTCATACGCGTCAGGTCCAAGAGCGAAGCCGATCTCATCGAAATCACCATCAGTGACAACGGGACGGGCATCAGCGAAGATGACCCCAATGTCGTCTTTGAACCCTTTTATTCCACCAAGGTCACCGGCGTCGGACTGGGCCTCGCCATTGTAAAAAAGATCATCAAGGACCACAACGGCTCCATCCGCGCTTCAAACCGGGAAGGGGGCGGGGCGGAATTTACCATACGTCTGCCGGTACCTGGCTGATAGGCGCGCGTCCGCGCGGTGCTGTAAACGCTGTTTAACCGGACAGCTGGACGCCTCGGGTGAAATTAATTGATTGAAAAAATACCGCGATTCTTATAGATTATTAATTGCAGTCCAGTTTGTCAGGGAGGGAGGTTCTTATGGCCAAGTTACTGATCGTCGAGGATGAAAAGCACCAGCGGGAGCTCTACGCGATGGAATTTGAGGACGAGGGCTACGAGGTGGACCAGGCCTCCAACGGGAAAGAGGCCGTGGAACTTGTCAAGGCAAATAAATATGACCTGGTCATCATGGATATACGAATGCCTGAGATGGATGGAATCGAGGCGCTGGGTAAAATACTGTCGCGGGATAAAAAAATACCCATCATCATCTATACCGCCTATTCGAACTATAAAAGCAATTTCATGACGTGGACCGCCGATGCCTATGTGACAAAATCCTCCAATCTTGATGAAATAAAGGACAAGGTTGGAGAGATACTTGCCGCGCGGGCCTGATAGGCCCTTGACTCTGCAATAAACGAAGGCAAAAAAAAAGGATGCTCGAGAGCATCCTTTTTAGCATTCTTTGTTGAAAGATTACTTCTTGACTTCTTCTTTTTTCTCTTCTTTTTTCTCTTCGCCAGCGGGAGCTGCTTCGTCAGCTTTTTGTTCTTCTACTGCGGGCTCTTCCGGTTTGTCAGCTTTTTTGCAAGCAACAAAGCCAGCGCTGAAAGCGAGAGCAAAGATAGATACGAAGATCAAAGTAAAAATTCTTTTCATGAATGTACTCCTTCTGTTTGTGTTATTAATTTTTGTGCATCATTAGTATAATGCCTTATAAAAATCAATTAAAAAAATAAAAAATCTTCAAATTCTTATCATGATAAAATAAATTTGAAATTCTTTTATTCCCAATGATTTTCAAGACATATAAGACAAAAAAATATACGCCGTCAATATATTTTATTAATTTTTTTATATTTTTTTTTAAATCTTCATCCAACTAAATAAATCCGGCCAGATTCTTCGATATTTTTTCCACATCCTTTCTGCTGAGGGTTGGATAGAGAGGAAGGGAAAAGAGTTTCTTTGAAAGGCGCTCGCTGTTGGGAAAATCTGATCCGTTCAGCCCAAGGAGGCTGTGCAGGGGGATGGCTATGGGCCTGACCACTTCTATCCTGTTCTTCCTCCAGTATGTTTCAACCTTTTCATTGGACAGGTTGAATTGTACGGGAAAGGCCTGATAGGCAAATCGGTCATTGTACTGAAAGGGGGTTTTATGGGGGGTTATGCGGATAGATTCGTGATAAATCCGGGCAATTTCCCTTCTCCGGTGAAGCAAATCGGCCAGTTTTGCCAGTTGTGAAATTCCCATGGCTCCCTGGAAATCCGTCATGGAATAGTCAAAATGGAGGTGTTCCTCTCCATTGCCCCGGTAATCCTTAATTATTGAATAATTTTTTGAATTATTGGTGAATATCATGGCGCCGTTTCCGGTGGTGATGATTCCGGCCGGATCAAAGGATGCGATGGTAAAGGTGCCGAGCCTGCCTGTGGGAACCTCGTCTATCTCGGTGCCGATGGCATGGGAAATGTCCTCTATGATTGGCAGCCGGAGTTCCTCAAGGCCCTGGGCTGGAAAATGAAAGCCGAAAAGATGCCCGATGATGACGGCTTTTGTCTTTTCGGACACCATCCCCTTTATGTCCTCAAGGTTCGGGAACAGGGAGTCTTTCTCAATGTCAACCAGGACCGCCCTGCCTCCGGTCATGGAGAGGGCGCTCAGGGGGGCCTGTGAAAAATAGGATGGCATGATTATTTCGTCTTCACCCCCGATTTCAAGGGCCTTGAAGATCAAGTGGTAAGCCGCCGTGAGGGAGTTTGTCGCAACGGCATATTTCAGGCCGATCATTTTTGCCAGGGTTGATTCAAAGGTTTTCACCGATTCGCCCGCGACCAGGTCGTCGTTAATGAGACAGTCCAGGACCGCCTCGAGCTCTTTCCGGGTAATGGTGGGCTTGCTGGAAACGATCTTCATACCCTTCCCTTTCGCATGTGTTTCCGGTATTATAACTGATGGATTGTTCATATGGTATTCTTTTTTCTCCACTAACTAAATTATTTCAATATGGTCAAGAATGTTTTATGTCTCATTGAAAAAAACCTGTTCCTGAGGATGAATTAATACATGAAACGCCCTAGGTCGGATTTTTATGGTAATTATGCAAGAAAAGCCTGCAACGCGGAGGCGCTGACACCGCAAAGGTAACGGAGGGATGTTTGTTTAATGATGTTTTCGTTTTTTACAGGTGGCTATTTTTTAATTTAGATCATGGATCGATGGATATGAGTCTGCTGCAGTAAGTTATTATAATAAAGCCAGACCTCAAGAATCTCAGCGTTTCTCTGTGACATCTGCGTCTCTGCGTTGAAAACCGCGGGGAATGAGTTGCTGTATTGCCGTGCCCCGGGAAAGTGTTTTTTTATTATAAAGCTTATTTTTATTATGTCCGATATACTAAGGAGAACATTATATGCAGTGCAGCAGGTTGGAGGTATATCATGAGATCAATAGTACGGAATGGCGCCTTTATGCTGGCGGGAATATTGGTGCTTTTCTTTTTGGCAAGCTGTGCCACGGATAATTCCTACGCCAAACAGCGCGATTATCGCACTGTCAAGGCGGGCGACAAGGCGGATTCTGAGTTCGAAGAAGAAAACAATGATTTCGGCACAGAGGACAGCAAGGGCGATGCCATATGGTCGAACAAAAAGTCCGGCAACGAGGATGAGGGCGACCGTCAGGAAGGAGATTCCTCATATAAAAAAGGCGTTTATTATCAAACAGGCCTGGCTTCCTGGTACGGCCGTGAGTTCAATGGAAAGAAAACCGCTTCAGGCGAACGCTTCGATATGAATGGATTGACGGCTGCCCACAAGAGCCTCCCCTTCGGCACGGTCCTCAAGGTGAAGAATTTTGATAACGGCAAGACCGTAACGGTGCGGGTTAATGACCGCGGTCCCTACCGCGGTAAAAGGATTATCGATCTCTCCTATGGAGCGGCAAAAAAACTCGGGATGATCAAGGATGGTCAGACTCAGGTTGGAATACAGATCGTCAAGAAGGGCGGCGACGCCGAGGAGAATGACCGTGATATGAACAGCGGCAAGAACGGAGATATCGAAGCGGTATCGGACGAGACGGGCAGTGACACTCCTTCAGACAGCGGCTCCTATGCCGTTCAGGCCGGGGCCTTTTATTCCAGGCATAATGCCGAGCAGCTGAAATCCAGGATCGAGGGATTAACCGGCAAGCCGGTCGTCATAGTCAATGACGGTGATATGTTCAAGGTCCGGATAGAGGGTCTTGAATCAAAACATGAAGTGAACAGGCTGAAAAAATCCCTCTCTAATGAAGATATTCCTTCATATATGATCAAAAAGCATGAATAGAGCATACTTTAAAAATTATTAAGAAAAACGGCACGGAAGTGCCGTTTTTCTTGTTTTTGATATTACGCATTATTTATTGTATCATCGCGAGCGTAGCGAAGCGGTCTTATCAATGATTGGTATATATGCCTTAAAGAAATTAAGGTTTTTCATGTAAATTGCGGGTTATAAATTCAAGATTGCTTCGTCGCGGTGCTCCTCGCAATGACAAATTGAGTTAGCGTTCATATTTAAGGTCAAAGTATAAACCTATGCCAGAGTTCTTAAAAATATCAAAAAAATCCTTGATTTGATAAAATATCAAAATTTTATTGACAAAAAGAGGGTGGTTTCTATGATTTCCACCTACCTCTGCCCACGTAGCTCAGTCGGTAGAGCATTTGCATGGTAAGCAAAAGGTCACCAGTTCGATTCTGGTCGTGGGCTCATGTGGGCGAGGACGACTGAGCTCACTGTTTCCAACACCGCAAGGGGTATTTCCAATTTTCATTAATTGGTTGACTGCAGGGTAACTGCGATTTTTTTTGTACAAATTGTCAAAAAGCCGAGGAACGGGATATGCGCGAAATAATACTGTTGGCATGCCAGGAATGCAAGAGGCGGAATTATTCCGTCACCAAGAATAAGAAGAACCAGACCGGCAAGCTAGAAGTGAAGAAGTATTGCAAGTTCTGCAATAAGCATACGAATCACAAAGAAACAAAGGCGTAGGTTCCCTGTGAATAAAATTCTTGATCCGATCCGCAGGATGATGACCTTTGTTCGCGAAGCGAAGGATGAATTGAAAAAAGTCACCTGGCCGACGAGGGACGAGGTGACGAGCTTTACGATGGTGGTTGTGGTGGCCCTGCTGGCGATTTCGATTTTTCTCTGGACAGTGGATACCGGGCTCATGTATCTGATAAAAACGGTAATGAAATAGAATATGGCGAAAGAGTGGTATGTCGTTCACACCTATTCGGGTCACGAGAACAAGGTCAAGCTTGCCCTCGAGAAAGAAGCTGAGAAGCGCGGCCTGCAGGAAAAGCTGATCCAGGTAAAGATACCGACCGTGGAGGTCCCCGAGGTCAAAGACGGGAAAAAGCGGGTCAGGTCGAAAAAATTCTTTCCCGGGTACGTTCTCGTCGAGATGGAATTCGATGATGAGACCTGGGGCCTGGTCAAGGGCATCACCGGCGTCACCAATTTCGTCGGCGCCTACGGGTCGAACAAACCGAAGCCGCTGACCAAGGAGGAAGTGAGCTCCCTCTTCGACCAGATGGGCGAACAGAAGGCGAAAGAAAAGATTACCACCGTGGTGGACTTCTCCGTCGGAGAACATGTGAAGGTCATAGACGGTCCGTTCAACAATTTCAGCGGTGTCGTCGAGGAAGTGTATCCTGAAAAGGGCAGGCTCCGGGTGAAGGTTGAAATATTCGGCCGCGGAACCCCGGTGGAGCTTGACTTTCTGCAGGTCGGCAAGATATAGCAATAATTTACTATTATAATAAGTAATAAGAAAGTTCTTTTTGTTTACTATAGAGGAATAATATGGCAAAAAAAGTTAAAACCGTTGTTACTGAAATCAAGCTGCAGATTCCGGGCGGCCAGGCGAACCCCGCTCCCCCGGTCGGTCCCGCCCTGGGCCAGCACGGCCTGAATATCATGGATTTCTGCAAGTCCTTCAACGAGAAGACGAAAGACCAGATGGGAACGATCCTCCCGATCATCATCACCGTGTATGATGACCGGACCTATACGTTTGTCATCAAGACGCCCCCGGCGGCGGTTCTGATAAAAAAATCGCTGAAGCTGGAGAAGGGGTCCCCGGAGCCGAACAAGACGAAGGTGGGCGCCATCAACAGGAAGCAGCTTGAAGAGATCGCAAACACCAAGATGCCCGACATTAATGCGAATGATTTAGACGCGGCCGTCAAGATCATAGCCGGGACCGCCCGTTCAATGGGAGTAGATGTCGTCGATTAATCGGCCGCCTGATAGATACAATTTCGAGGTACGTGAGCAATGAAACGTGGTAAAAAAATAATTGCGGCAAGGACCAGGGTCGACAGGAACAAGCTGTACAACGTTGACGAAGCGGTCAAGCTGATGAAAGAGTGCAAGTATTCCAAGTTCGACGAAACGGTGGACATACAGATCAAGCTTATACACAAGAGCTACCAGAACATCCGCGGATCCGCGAGCCTTCCCGCCGGAACCGGCAAGGAAAAGAAGGTTCTCGTCATCTGCAAGGGCGACAAGCAGCGTGAAGCCCAGGAAGCCGGCGCCGACTACGTGGGCGCAGAGGACATGATCGAGAAGATCAAGACCGGGTGGATCGATTTCCAGGCTGTTGTCGCGACCCCCGACATGATGAAGGAAGTAGGAAAACTGGGACAGACGCTCGGTAAAAAGGGCCTTATGCCGAAGCCGAAATCGGGCACCGTGACCGAGGACATTAAGGGAATCGTTAAGGAGCTCAAGGGCGGCCGGGTCGAGTACAAATCGGACAAGACCGGCGTCATCCACATGGGAATAGGCAAGATATCCTTCGCCGATGATGCCCTCATAAGCAACATAAGCGCCTTCTTCAACCAGGTCATGAAAGACAAGCCCTCCGATGCCAAGGGCAATTACATAAAATCGGTATTCATCAGCTCCTCCATGGGGCCTGGCATCAAACTCAATCATAAGGGGATTGAAAAATAATGGTAAAACAATATAAAATTGATGAAGTTTCATCCATGGTCGATCAGCTCAAGGATAAGGGGAACATTATCCTTACGAACTATTCCGGCATCAGGGTCAAGGACCTGAGCAAGCTGCGCAAGACCCTCAGGAGCAAGAACGCTGAATACCGCGTAGTCAAGAACACCCTTTTCAAGCGCGCCCTGAAGGAAGTCGGCATTGAAGGTCTGGACGAGTACCTGAAGGGGCCGGTCGCGGTCGCCTTCGCCAAGGATGATGTCGGCGATATAGCGAAGGCCCTCAAAGACTTCGCAAAGGACGTCGAGAAATTCAGCTATTCGGCAGGATATGTGGACAAGGTGCTGTATAACCAGGACCAGATCAAGAAGATAGCTGAGCTTCCTTCAAAAGAGGTGGTCCTTGCCCAGTTGCTGGGAATGATCAACGGCCCGGCCCGGGGCATCGCCGTCGGCATGAATCAGATCATGGCTTCATTGGCCCGGGGCATAAAGGCGGTGGCCGAGGCGCAAAACCGGCAGTAGCAGGGTTCTGGATGATAACCGCTTTCGGGCGGAAAACCATAATAATTAATTAGAAAAGGTTCTGTTTCCAGTGTATATATAATATGCGGATACAATGCCTTTATAGGTTTTTACGAATCAATCGTATTAACTTGAAGAAATTCACTAAGTATAAAGGAGAATTACAATGGCTAAGGTTCAAGAATTACTCGATGCGATCGGCACCCTGACGCTCATCGAAGCGGCGGAACTGGTCAAGGCGATGGAAGAAAAGTTCGGCATTTCGGCCGCCGCTCCGGTTGCAGTGGCAGCCTCGGCAGGTCCCGCACCAGCAGCTGATGCAGCTGATGAACAAACCGAGTTTGACGTGATACTGGCGGGCTTCGGCGACAACAAGGTCGCGGTCATCAAGGAAGTCAGGACCATCACCGGTCTCGGTCTCAAAGAAGCGAAAGAACTCGTCGAAGCCGGCGGCAAACCGGTCAAAGAAAAAGTTTCCAAGGAAGAAGCTGAAAAAATCAAGCAGCAGCTGGTTGCGGCAGGCGCGACAGTTGAGGTTAAATAATCTGGCGAGTGATAATCATTTTTTTCCACAATAAACGGGCAACAGGTTTGGTTGGCAACAATCAAACCTTTTGGCGTTTTTTAAACATCTCGGTAAAGGTTTAAACATCCATGCAAGAGTCAAAAAAAGTCGTTAATTTTGGCAAGATTATGACGGGTCTTGAGCTGCCCAATTTGATAGAAATTCAGCTGAAGTCCTATGACTGGTTCCTCCAGCCGGGCGCGGTCAAGAAGAAGCCCCAGGGGCTTCAGGCCGTGTTCGAGGAAATATTCCCCATCGAGAGCCCCCACGAGGACGTCGTGCTCGAATATCTCGACTATGAGATCGGCGAGCCGAAATATTCGGAGCTCGAGTCGAAGGAGCGGGATGTGACCTATGCGGCGCCCCTGAAGGCCACCATACGGCTCATCAGGAAGGACAGCATGGAGGTGCGGGAGCAGTCGGTCTACATGGGGGACATTCCCCTCATGACGCCCCGCGGGACCTTTATCATCAACGGAGCGGAGCGCGTCGTCGTTAACCAGCTGCACCGTTCCCCCGGTATCTTCTTTTTCTACGAGGAAGCGGAGCGTATCTACAACTACCGTGTCATTCCCGACCGCGGGTCATGGCTTGAGTTCGAGATGGACCCCAAGGGATACATCATTGCCCGGATCGACCGCAAGAAGAAATTCCCGGTCACGCTCCTCATCAAGGCCCTCGGATACGAAACGGACGAAGAGGTGGTCAAGCTCTTCTACAATACGAAGGTCATAAAGCTGAAAGGCGACGAGGAGTTTGCGATACTTAACGGCAAGCGGGTTGCCCGCGACGTGGTGAGCAAGCAGACCGGCGAGGTCATCATCGAGGTCGGCGAGCGGATCAGCATGGACATGATTGACCGCCTGAAAGAGGAAAAGGTCCATGACGTCGAGGTGATCGAATTCCCCAACAACAAGGAGGACTCCTACCTGAGCGCGACCCTGGAGGTCGAAAAGGAGTTCATCAACAAGCACGTGAAGTCCCCGGCCGTCAACGAGCTCAAGAAGTCGGACCTGGCCCTCCTGACCATCCACGCCATCATGTGGCAGAGCGAGCCGACGAACCTGGAAAACGCCACCGAGCACTTCAAGCGCCTCTTCTTCGATCCCAAGACCTACAGCCTGGGCGCCGTCGGCCGCTACAAGATATCGAGCAAATTCGGGATGGATGACTTCGACACCCAGACCCTGAAGCCCGAAGATATCGTTTATTCATTGAAATACTTTTTATACCTTATAGCCGAAGCGGAAGGGTACGAGATCGAGGACAATGATCCCCGCTCCAAGACCAAGAAAAAAATGATCCCGACCGTCGTTGACGACATCGACCACCTGGGCAACAGGCGGGTCCGCTCCGTCGGCGAGCTGATCATGAACCAGATCAAGATCGGCTTCCAGCGGATGGAGCGCGTCATCAAGGAACGGATGACCATCCAGGACCTGGACGTCATCACCCCGCAGGCGCTTATCAGCATCAAGCCGATAACGGCCGTTATCAACGAATTCTTCGGGTCAAGCCAGCTTTCGCAGTTCATGGACCAGACCAATCCCCTGGCGGAGCTCACCCACAAGCGCAGGCTGAACGCCCTGGGGCCCGGCGGTCTCTCGCGGGAAAGGGCCGGCTTCGAGGTGCGGGACGTGCACCCGTCCCACTACGGGCGGATGTGCCCCATCGAGACGCCTGAAGGACCGAACATCGGCCTCATCGTCTCCCTCAGCACCTACGCGCGCATCAACGATTACGGCTTCCTGGAGACGCCTTACCGCTATGTCGATAACGGCAAGCTGACCGACCAGGTCGAGTACCTCACCGCGGACAAGGAAGACCTTTACTTCATTGCCCAGGCGAACCAGGAACTGGACGACAAGGGGCATTTCGTGAAAACCATGATCCCCTGCCGGCACCGGGGCAACTTCCCCTACAAGAGACCGAAGGAGATCCAGTACATGGACGTGGCGCCGAGCCAGATATTCTCGGTGTCCACGTGCCTGATTCCCTTCCTGGAGCATGACGACGCGAACCGGGCCCTGATGGGATCCAACATGCAGCGCCAGGCGGTCCCCCTCATGATCGAAGAAGCGCCTTACGTGGGGACCGGCGTTGAGCCGAAGGCGGCCTACGATTCCGGCGTCCTTATGATATCCAACCATGCGGGCACGGTCGAGTCAGTCGATGCAGCGACCATCAAGATAAAGACCGGCTCCAATGAGTACGTCAATTATGACATGATGAAATTCAAGAGGACCAATCAGGGCACCTGCTTCAACCAGCGCCCGGTGGTCAAAGAGGGCCAGAAAATCAAGAAGGGCGATGTCCTCGCCGACGGCCCTGCCACTGACAACGGCCGTCTTGCCCTGGGCAAGAACATCCTGGTGGCCTTCATGCCATGGATGGGATATAACTTTGAGGACGCGATCCTCATCTCGGAAAAACTGGTCGAGGAGGACACCTACACCTCGATCCATATCGAGCAGTTCGAAGTGGAGGCGCGCGAGACCAAGCTCGGGCGCGAGGTGATCACGAGGGACATCCCCAACCTGTCGGAAAAGGCGTTCCGCGACCTTGACCAGGACGGCATCGTACGCCGCGGCGCATACGTGCAGCCCGATGACATTCTGGTGGGCAAGGTGACTCCCAAGGGCGAGCAGGACCTGACCCCGGAATACAAGCTGCTCCACTCGATCTTCGGCGAAAAGGCGCGGGAAGTCCGCGATACCTCGTTGCGGGTGCCCAACGGCGTGGAGGGAATAGTCATAGATGTGAAGCGCTTTTCCCGCGAACAGGGGGACGAACTGGCCCCCGGCGTGGAAGAGCTGGTTAAAGTGTATATAGCCGACAAGCGGAAGATATCGGTCGGCGACAAGATGGCCGGACGACATGGCAACAAGGGCGTTATATCCAAGATCGTCCCGATTTACGACATGCCGTACCTGCCCGACGGAACGCCGATGGACATTGTTCTCAACCCGCTGTCCGTTCCTTCACGGATGAACCTCGGCCAGCTCCTCGAAACCGAGCTCGGCTGGGCGGCTGAAAAGCTGGGAACGCTTTTCGAGACCCCGATCTTCGACGGCGCCAAGGAAAGCGATATCCGCGACCTCCTGAAGAAGGCGGGGCTGCCGGAAACATCCAAGTCGGTCCTGTTTGACGGGAGGACCGGGATGCCCTTCGAGCAGGAGGTCATGGTGGGCCAGATCTACATGCTGAAGCTGGCGCACATGGTGGACGACAAGATCCATGCCCGTTCAACCGGCCCGTACTCCCTGGTCACCCAGCAGCCCCTGGGCGGGAAGGCGCAGTTCGGCGGACAGCGACTGGGCGAGATGGAGGTGTGGGCCCTCGAGGCGTACGGCGCCGCCTACACCCTGCAGGAGCTCCTCACTGTCAAGTCCGACGATATGCTCGGAAGGGCCCGTATCTACGAGGCCATCGTCAAGGGCATCAATACGTCGTCGCCGGGCATTCCGGAATCGTTTAATGTTCTCATCCAGGAGCTGCGCGGTCTGGCCCTCGATGTAAGGATCTACGACGACAAGGGCAAGGAGATAAGCCTCTCCGAATGGAGCGAAGGATACGGGAAAACCAAGAAGAGGATCAAAATTGATTCGCTGAAGAATATCTGATCTCGCCCTCCCGGCCCCTTCTCCATCAAGAAAAGGAGTGGGGGAGAGAAGGGAAGAATAGCATAGCAGTAATTAACTCTTTCAGAGGAAGCAACACATGAGAGATTTTAACGATTTCAGCTCAATCCAGATAAAATTAGCGTCGCCGGACCAGATACGTGAATGGTCCTATGGCGAGGTTAAAAAACCTGAAACCATAAATTACCGGACCCTGAAGCCGGAGCGGGACGGCCTGTTCTGCGAGAAGATTTTCGGCACCACCAAGGAGTGGGAATGCTACTGCGGCAAGTTCAAGTCGATCCGTTACAAGGGCGTTATCTGCGACCGCTGCGGCGTCGAGGTCACGCACTATAAAGTCCGCCGCGAGCGGGGAGGCCACATTGAACTGGCATGCCCCGTCGCCCATATCTGGTATTACCGCTCGGTTCCGTCGAGGCTGGGACTCCTCCTGGACCTCACTGTGAATGTGCTGAAATCAGTTCTGTATTATGAGAAATATATCGTCATCGATCCCGGCGACGCTGCGGAAGAGGACATCAAGGTCGGGGACGCCCTGGACGAGGACGCCTTCCTGGCGATGAATGAAAAATACGGCGACACCCTGGTCTGCGGCATGGGCGCCACGGCCATCAAGGATCTTCTCACCAGGATCGACCTGGACGAGGAGTCCCGCCAGATACGGGCGCTCATTCAGACCAAAGCCAAGAAAGAAAAAGAGGTGAAGATCGATAAAAAGCTGATCAAGCGGCTGGAGATCATCGAGGCCTTCAAGGAATCGGGAAACGAGACCGACTGGATGATACTGGACACCATTCCCGTCATACCTCCCGAGCTCAGGCCTATGGTCCAGCTCGACGGCGGGCGCTTCGCCACCTCCGACCTTAACGATCTCTATCGCCGGGTCATCAACCGGAACAACCGCCTGAAGCGGCTCCTGATGCTCCGAGCGCCGGAGATCATCGTGCGGAACGAAAAGCGGATGCTCCAGGAGGCCGTGGACGCCCTATTCGACAACAGCCGGCGGAAACGCGCGGTCAAGGGCAAGGGGAACAGGCCCCTCAAGTCGCTTTCCGACATGCTCAAAGGAAAGCAGGGGCGCTTCCGCCAGAACCTGCTGGGAAAACGGGTCGACTACTCCGGCCGATCGGTCATCGTCATCGGCCCCGAGCTGAAGCTGTACCAGTGCGGCCTACCCAAGAAAATGGCGGTCGAGCTTTTCAAGCCCTTCATCATGAAGCGCCTGGTGGACAAGGATTACGTGCAGAACATCAAGTCCTCCAAGAAGATGGTTGAGAACGAACGCCCCGAGGTGTGGGAAGTCCTCGAGGAAGTCATATCCGAACACCCCGTGCTGCTGAACCGCGCGCCGACGCTGCACCGCCTCGGCATCCAGGCCTTTGAGCCGATCCTGGTCGAGGGCAAGGCGATTCGGCTCCATCCCCTGGTCTGCCACGCCTACAACGCGGATTTTGACGGCGACCAGATGGCGGTGCACGTTCCCCTGTCGCCGCGGGCGCAGATGGAATGCTGGACCCTGATGCTCTCGTCGCACAACCTCCTGTCGCCGGCCAACGGACACCCGGTGGTGTCGCCGACGCAGGACATCGTTCTCGGCATCTATTACCTCACCTCTATTCTCGAGGGCGCGCCCGGCGAGGGCAAGCTCTTCGACGAGGAAGCTGAGGTGCACCGGGCCGTGGATTACGGCCAGATTAAGTTGAGGACCAAGATCAAGTATATCAATAAAAACAATGAAATAATTGAAACATCGGCGGGGCGCCTCATCTTCAACAGCCTCCTGCCCGTCGGCCATCCCTTCGTGAACAGGGTCATCAACGACAAGGAGCTGTCGCACCTTATTTCCGTGGTGCTGCGGCAGTACGGCCCCAATGTCACGGTCAAGATGCTCGACGACATCAAGGAGGCCGGATACCGGTACGCGACCCTTTTTGCGCCGACCATTTCCATGTCGGATATCATCGTGCCGACGGTCAAGAAGGAGATCATCGCCGAGGAAGACAGGAAGCTTGAAAAGATAGAAAACGAATACCGCAACGGCTACATAACCAACGAGGAGCGGTACAACCGCGTTATCAACCTCTGGACCAACGCCAACGAGATCATCGCCGACAAGATGTTCGAGGAGCTATCCGGAAACGCCAACGGCTTCAACCCGATCTATATCATGGCCCAGTCCGGCGCCCGGGGAAGCAAGCAGCAGATCCGGCAGCTGGCCGGCATGCGGGGCCTCATGGCCAAGCCGTCCGGCGAGATCATCGAGGTGCCCATCCGCACGAACTTCAAAGAGGGCCTCACGGTCCTGGAATATTTTATATCGACAAACGGCGCCCGGAAAGGTCTCGCAGACACGGCCCTCAAGACCGCCGACGCCGGATATCTGACCCGGCGGCTCGTCGATATAGCCCAGGACGTGGTCATCTCGATGGAAGACTGCGGGACCACCATCGGCATAGACATTTACGCGATTAAAGAAGGCGACGATGTGATCGAGTCCCTGGGCGACAGGGCCCTGGGCCGCACCCTTCTTTACGATCTGCTGCACCCGGTCACGGGGGATGTGATTTGCAAAGCGGATGAAATCGTCACCGAGGAAATAGCGGAACTGATAGACCAGCTTGACATTGACGCCATTGAAATCAGGTCGGTCCTCACCTGCGAGGCCAAGCACGGCGTCTGCAGCAAATGCTACGGCCGGAACCTGGCCAACGCCATGCCGGTTGACATCGGCGAGGCTGTCGGGATCATCGCGGCCCAGTCGATCGGGCAGCCGGGAACGCAGCTGACCATGCGTACGTTCCACATCGGCGGCATCGCATCCCGGGCGGTCGAGGAAAGCGAGATCAAGCTGAGTTACCCTTCATATGTTAAGGAAATAACCTCAAAAACAATCAGGACCGAGGACGAGACATCGGAGGAGAAGAAGACCATTTCCGTCCGCCGCGGGTATCTCATCATTCAGCGGGTCGTCTCCGAGATGACCCTGAAAGGCGAGCCGGAACTCCTCGTCAGCGAAAACGAGAAAGTGTACGCCGGCGTGAAGATTGCGAAGACCGATGACGGCGAGGATATCATAGCGAAAAATTCCGGCCTTGTCAAACTCGTGAAGAACAAGGTATATATCCTCGGCGATCCCCACTCGATTCCGGTCAACGTCGGAACGGAGATCAGGGCGAAAGCCGGGAAGTTTTACGACAGGAACGAAATTCTGGCCGCCTTCGACCCGTGGTTCGAGCCGATTCTGACGGAGGTTACCGGCAAGGTCGAGTTCGTCGATGTCGAGCTCAACAAGAGCCTGCGCGAGGAAATTGACCCGTCATCGAACGTCACCAAGCGGGTCATCGTGGAATACAAGACGGAAAAGCTGCAGCCGCGCATTGACATCATAGGGCCGTCGAAGCAGGTAATCACCTACCTCCTGCCGAAAGGGGCCAACCTGATGGTCAACAACAGCGACCGGGTTACCGCCGGGACCATTCTCGCGAAGATACCCCGCGGCGCCGAAAAAACCAAGGACATCACCGGCGGTCTGCCGAGGGTCGCGGAGCTTTTCGAGGCCCGGGCGCCGAAAGACGCGGCAACCCTTTCGGAACTGGACGGCACCATCGAGATCGGCGACACGGTCAAGAACAAGCGGAAGATCATAGTCACCGGCGAGGACGGGACGGTGAAGGAGTATTCGATTCCCGTTTCCAAGTTCCTCCGCGTCCAGGACCGCGACTTCATCGCCAAGGGCGAGCAGGTCGATGACGGAGCCGTTGACCCCCACGAGATCCTCAAGATCAAGGGGCCCCGGGAGCTGCAAAAATTCCTGGTCAATGAGATCCAGGAGGTATACCGCCTCCAGGGTGTGTCGATCAACGACAAGCACATTGAGGTCATCGTTCGGCAGATGCTCCGCAAGGTCAAGGTCACCGATCCGGGCGATTCGACCTTCGTCATCGAGCAGATCGTGGACAAGTTTGATTTCGTTGACGAAAATGAGCGCGTGCTCAACGAGGGCGGGAAGCCGGCGACGGCCATACCGATACTGATGGGCATTACCAAGGCCGCCCTCAATACGGAATCGTTCATTTCCGCGGCGTCATTCCAGGAAACGACCCGGGTCCTTACGGACGCGGCGATCAAGGGCAAGGTGGACAATCTCCGGGGTCTCAAGGAGAATGTCATCATCGGCCACCTGATCCCGGCCGGCACCGGCGTCCGTCAGTACGGAAACATATCTGTATATGAGAATGAAATAGGTGACCTTGAAGGGCCGCCTCCGGGTGAAGGCGAGCAGATTGCGGCTGACGAAGAGGTTGCGGCTGATAACGAGTAGGAGCAGCTGCATCCCCGCCCGGGAACCGGGCGGGGACATGCGGATCCGATATTAATCAAATTAATAACTTGACAAAAAATATCATAATTCACAAATACCATTTTATCTATTTCTGACATCTCTGTGATGGTGTGAATATATACGATATTATTATAAGTAATCAGGAACAGGAGCAATAATGCCAACAATCAATCAGTTAATCCGTCAGGGACGGGAAATGAAGAGGAAAAAGACGAAGTCCCCGGCCCTGAAAAGCTGCCCGCAGAAGCGCGGCGTATGTACCAGGGTTATGACCTTTACCCCGAAAAAACCGAACTCCGCACTGCGGAAAGTGGCACGGGTTCGCCTCACCAACGGCATTGAGGTGACGGCCTATATTCCCGGCATCGGCCACAACCTGCAGGAGCACAGCGCGGTGCTTATCCGGGGCGGCCGGGTCAAGGACCTTCCGGGCGTCAGGTACCACATCATCAGGGGTACCCTGGACACGCTCGGCGTGGACGACCGGAAAAAGAGCCGTTCAAAATATGGGACCAAGCGGCCCAAGGCATAATCATTAAGAGCGAGGAATCAATATGCGCAGAAGAAGACCAGTCAAACGGGAGCAGCTGCCCGATCCTAAATATGGAAGCAAGCTCGTGTCGAAATTCATCAACTGCATGATGATGGAGGGGAAGAAGGGCGTTTCTGAAACGAATTTTTACAAGGCCATGGACATCATCAATAAAAAAACCCAGAAGGACCCCATCGAAGTTTTTATCCAGGCCCTCGAGAATACCAAACCCCTGGTTGAGGTCAAGTCTCGCCGCGTTGGCGGTGCCACCTACCAGGTCCCCGTCGAGATCAGGCCGGAGCGCCGTCAGGCCCTGGGAATCCGCTGGCTTATCACCAACTCCCGGTCCCGTTCGGAGAAGACCATGTATGAAAAGCTTGCCGGAGAACTGATGGACGCCTTTAACAACACCGGCACATCCATCAAGAAGAAAGAAGACACGCACAAGATGGCCGAGGCCAATAAGGCCTTTGCCCATTATAAATGGTAAAATGAGAAATTCGCCCGCCCCCGCCTTCGGCGGGGGCGGGTTTTTATATGTATAGGCAATACCAAGATACCAGGTGCTCCTGGTATCTTGGTGTATTTATATGAAATTTTTTTTCAAGACGGATGGTATTGCTTTATTACTCGTTAGATTGTTTATCCATCGTTGTTGGTTGTTATGCTGAGGAAGGTTCAGTTGCTGCCAACAGGAGGCTGGCGGTGCCGACGCTGACATGATGTCAAGATCAAGTCGGCATCCATCCTCGCTTCACGCAAAGCCTTTGCGCTGATCAGGACGATCGAGTGCAGAGCCGCGACAGGATGTTGCGTTTGGTTCTGCGTTTGCTCGTGGTTGGGCTGAATAATAATAGAGCCTGAGCATCACTCCGTAATAAAACAAAACCATCCGTCTTGATAAAAATATTTAAACGGGAATATTATGCCACGGGAACTGCCGCTTAACAGGACGCGTAATATCGGCATCATGGCGCACATCGATGCGGGCAAGACCACGCTTACCGAGAGGATACTCTTCTACACCGGAAAGACGCACAAGATGGGCGAGGTGCACGAAGGAACCGCGGAGATGGACTGGATGGTGCAGGAGAAGGAGCGGGGGATCACCATTACGGCAGCGGCGACGTCCTGCTTCTGGAAGAACACTATCATTAACATTATCGATACGCCGGGTCACGTCGATTTCACCATGGAGGTGGAGCGGAGCCTCAGGGTTCTCGATTCAGCCATAGCGGTATTTGACGGCGTTGCCGGCGTCGAGCCGCAGTCTGAGACCGTGTGGCGCCAGGCGGACCACTACCATATCCCGCGCATTTGCTTCGTGAACAAGATGGACCGGGTCGGCGCTGATTTCGAGCGGTGTCTGGACATGATCAGGGAAAAACTCCATGCACGGCCGCTGCCGATCCAGATCCCCATGGGCCTGGAAGACGCACACCGCGGGGTCATTGATCTCGTGACCATGAAGGCTCTGGTCTGGACCGATGAACTCGGGATGGAAATACAGGAAGTTGAAATTCCGGCCGATCTGGCTGATAAGGCGAAACAATACCGCGACGCGCTCCTCGAGACCGTGGCCGAGAACGACGACGCCATCATGCATAAGTACCTTGAGGGGATCGAGCCCGAGGAGCAGGAGATTCGGAGCGTCATCAGGAAAATAACCGGCGAGACGGCCGTGTTCCCGGTCCTGTGCGGCTCAGCACTGCGCAACAAGGGCGTACAGCCGGTCCTCGACGCCATCGTGGACTATCTCCCGTCGCCCCGGGACGTCAAGCCGGTCGAGGGTCATAATCCCAAAAATACCGAGCAGACCATCACGCGGGAGGCGAACGACAAGGGACCCTTCTGCGGCCTCGTGTTCAAGCTCATGAGCGATCCTTATGTCGGGAAGCTGTCATACCTTCGGGTCTACTCCGGGCACATGAAGACCGGCGACCAGGTGTACAACGTGACGACCGGCAAGAAGGAGCGCGTGCAGCGGTGCCTCCGTATGCACGCCAACGACCGGGAGGACATCAAGGAGGTCTATACCGGCGATATCGTCGCGGTCGTCGGACTGCGGAGCGCCCGCACCGGCGATACCCTTGCCGACGAGAACAACCCGATCCTGCTCGAGAAGATGGAATTTCCGGACCCGGTGATTTCCGTTGCCATCGAGCCGAAGACGAAGGCGGACCAGGAAAAGCTTGAAGCGGCCCTGAGGCGCCTCGAAGAGGAAGACCCCACCTTCCATGTCAATTCCGACCCTGAATCAGGGCAGACACTTATATCCGGCATGGGGGAACTCCACCTGGAGATCATCGTCGACCGCATCACCCGCGAGTTCAACATCCAGGCCAACGTCGGTAAGCCGCAGGTAACCTATAAGGAGACCATCACCAGGATGGCTGAATCGGAATTCCGCTACGAGAAGCAGATCGGCGGCAAGGACCAATTCGGCCATGTCGTCATCCGCATGGAGCCGGGCCAGCCGGGTACCGGTCTTGTGTTCAAGAATGAGCTCAAGGGGGAAGAGATCCCTGCCGCATTAATCAAGGACGTCGAGGCCGGCCTGAACGATGCCATGCAGGCCGGCGTGATCGCAGGCTACAAGATGGATGATGTCGCCGTAGCTCTGACGGGCGGCTCATATAACGAGACGTCCTCGATACCCATGGCATACCGCATCGCCGCCAACAACGCCTTCAAGGAGGGGGCGCGGAAGGCCGGACCGGCCCTTATGGAGCCGGTCATGAAGCTTGAAGTGGTATGCCCCGATGAATATACCGGGGATATCATCAACGATATCAATTCGCGCCGCGGCAGGATTGAGAACATAAACATACGGGGCATGCTTAAGGTGGTCGACGCCTTTGTGCCCCTGTCCGAGGTTTTCGGCTATGCCACCAGCGTGCGTTCCATGAGCCAGGGGAGGGCGACCCATACCCTGCAGGTATCCCATTACGAAATTGTCCCGAAAGAGATCACGGACCGCATTATCGGCAGGATGACGGGCGTCTATTATTAGAATGCGGGAGGAATTTTTTTTAATTTTTTTTGAAAAAACCCTAATTTTCAATATTTTTTTATTAATTTCTTGACAGAATAAGCACATTTTTTTTAATTCTAAAACCCGCAATTTGTATGGGCAAAATTGAGTGGTACGCCTGAAAGTTGCCTGTTTTTGAAGTTTTTTTTCAAAAAGGGCGATTTTTTCCTTAAAAGAGTACCAGGAAAGGAAACAATTTCAGCTTTTGCAGATGTTTCCTTAAGAACAATTTTTATTATTAGTTGTTACTATTTTAATATCATCCTTTTTTGTGGGTAGATATTTTACTCAATACTATGCAGGAAAAATAATTAAGGAGTGAAATCCAATGGGTAAAGAAAAATTTCAACGGACCAAACCTCACGTTAACGTTGGCACGATTGGTCACATCGATCATGGCAAGACAACACTGACATCGGCTATTACGAAATGCCTGTTTTTGAAATATGGTCTTGGCAAGCCTATTGAATTTGATCAGATTGACAATGCTCCGGAAGAAAAGGCACGGGGTATAACGATTGCTACGTCACACCAGGAATATGAAACGCCCAAGCGGCACTATGCCCATGTCGACTGCCCGGGTCATGCTGACTACATCAAGAACATGATCACCGGCGCCGCCCAGATGGACGCCGCTATCCTTGTCGTTGCCGCCGGAGACGGCGCCATGCCGCAAACCAAGGAACACGTTCTCCTGGCCCACCAGGTCAATGTTCCTTACATGGTTGTTTTCCTCAATAAAGTTGACATGATTGATAAGTCCGAACGGGACGAGATGATCGAACTGGTTGAAATGGAAATCAGAGAACTCCTCTCGAAGTATGAATTCCCGGGCGACGAAGTTCCTATTATCCCCGGCTCGGCCCTCAAGGCTCTTGAAGAAGCCGATGCTAAAAAAACCGACGGTGAATGGTTTGCCACGGTTATCAAGTTAGCTGAAGCCCTGGACGAGTATGTTCCCGAGCCGAAGCGCGCCACCGACAAGCCCTTCCTGATGCCGATCGAAGACGTTTTCTCGATCACCGGCCGCGGTACTGTCGTAACCGGCAGGATCGAGCGGGGTGTCGTCCATACCGGCGACGAAGTCGAGATTATCGGCTTCACCGAAACCAAAAAGACGGTATGTACCGGTGTTGAAATGTTCCGGAAGATTCTTGATGAAGGCCAGGCCGGTGATAACGTCGGCTGCCTCCTCCGCGGTACCGGCAAGGATGAAGTTATGCGCGGCCAGGTCCTCGCGAAGCCCGGTTCAATCACGCCGCACAAGAAATTCAACGGCAAGGTCTACGTTCTTAAGAAGGAAGAGGGCGGTCGCCACACTCCGTTCTTCGGGAACTACCGGCCGCAGTTCTATTTCAGAACAACTGACGTTACCGGCATCGTAACCCTCCCGGCGGGAGTCGAGATGGTTATGCCCGGCGACGACATTGATATGGTTGTTGAACTTATCACCCCGGTTGCCATGGAAGAGGAACTCCGTTTCGCTATCCGCGAGGGCGGCAGGACCGTTGGCGCAGGGGTTGTTACCAAGGTAATAGAGTAACATATTCTGCCGAGGACGTGAATATAGTACTTAATGGTCAGACCATCACACTGATGGTCTGACCTGTGTATTTTCATGATATAAAAATTTTTTTCAGGTAATGAAAGTGGCAAAGTCTACTGGACAACGTATAAGGGTAAAGCTAAGATCATTTGACGCAAAGTTGCTGGATCAGTCTGCCGAGAAGATCGTCGCGACGACAAACCGTAGCGGCGCCAAGGTTGCAGGTCCTATACCTCTGCCGACAAAGATCGAAAAGTTCTGCGTTCTCAAGTCACCTCACGTCAATAAAAAGTCGCGCGAGCAGTTTGAGATACGTACACACAAGCGTTTGATTGACATCATTGATCCGAATTCTGATACGGTCGAGGCTCTGATGAAACTGGAGCTGCCTGCCGGTGTTTCGGTTGATATTAAATCCTGACCTTGCATAGTTCTTTATCTTAGTATCCTTATCATCTAATTATATTTGGATAGGAATGAGTGATGAAAAAGGCGCTTATTGGCAAAAAAATCGGGATGACCCAATTCTTGCATGAGGACGGCACGGCGATCCCTGTCACCGTGTGCGAACTTGGTCCCTGCGTGGTCGTGCAGAAAAAGAACGTGGAAAAAGACGGATACGCGGCGCTGAAGCTGGGTTTCTCCGAAGCTAAGGAGCAGCGTGTCACGAAACCCGTTCTTGCCGATCTCAAAAAGAAAAACATCCGGCCTCTCAAGGTATTCGGCGAGGTGGCGGTGTTCGATGATTCCCTTGAAGTCGGCAGCGAGATAAAGTGCTCCATATTTGCCGAGAATACGGTGGTCAACGTAACCGGAATATCAAAGGGAAAAGGATTCGCCGGTGTCGTCAAGCGGCATGGATTCCATGGCGGCCGCGAAACCCACGGTTCCACCTTCCACCGCGCTCCAGGATCCATCGGCGCCTGCGCGTATCCCAGCGAGGTCTGGAGGGGACAGCGGATGCCGGGCAGGATGGGATACCGTACCGTAACGGTGAAAAACCTGAAGATAGTCAAGGTCTTTGAGGACAAGAACATAGTGCTTATTTCCGGAGCAGTGCCGGGCAGAAAAAATACATTGATCACTGTTTGCGAACGATAGGTAGGCTGGCGATGAAAGTTGATAAATATTCCATAGACGGCAAGGTCGTAGGTTCGGTTGAGCTGTCTGACAGCGTTTTCAGCGCTGAAGTAAATGATATTTTAATATATGAACTCATAAAATCCGCAAACGCCAATCTGCGTCAGGGCACCCATAAAACAAAGGGGCGTTCTGAAGTAAGCGGCGGCGGCGTGAAGCCGTGGCGCCAGAAGGGGACGGGCAGGGCCCGCTCGGGATCAAGCAGGTCCCCCATCTGGAAGGGCGGCGGAACGGTTTTCGGGCCGGTTCCCCGCAGTTACCGGATTGACCTTCCGCGCACCCTCAAGCGCTCCGCGTACCGCGCCCTCTTCTCGCTCAAGGCCAGGCAGGGAAGCATCAAGGTGGTAGAGGATTTTAAAGTTAACGGTAAAACAAAGGAAGTCGCTAAGATCGGCAAGGCCCTGGCTATATCGAAGGGGACCATTATAGCCGACAGCGATGATTCGATGCTGAAAAGGTCAGTGAAGAATATTCCGTGGCTGACTTTCAATAACGTGAACAGAATATCTAGCAAGGATATCTTTTATTCAAAAGAGCTCATCATCACGGAAAGCGCCGTGGTGAAGCTGAATGAACGATATGCCGAGGGCGGCAAGTAATGAATGCAAATGATGTCATTTTAAAGCCGGTTATATCGGAAAAAACAACCGAGCTGATGGGGATAAACAAGTACGTTTTCCGGGTGTCCATGAAGGCCAACAAGCTCATGGTGTCACACGCCGTAAAGGAACTATTCGGGGTTCAGCCGGAAAAGGTGAATGTGCTGACCGTCCGCGGCAAGAACAGGAGGCTTCGCTTCCGTACCGGAAAGAGGAGCGCGTGGAAAAAAGCGATCGTTACGCTCAAACCGGGCGAAAAGATCGAACTCTTTGAAGCGCAATAAGGGCCGGTAACACCCGGTTTACCAGGTTGAAGAGGAACCAGATATGGGACTGAAAAAATTTAGACCGATAACGCAGACAACGCGATACAAAACGGTGCTCGATTTCTCCGAGATAACGGAGACCGAACCGTACAAACCCTTGACCAGGGGCAAAAAGGAAAATGCCGGCCGCGGCAACAAGGGCCATATATCCGTTCGGCGCCGGGGCGGCGGCCACAAGCGGCGGTACCGCGTTATAGATTTCAGGCGCGATAAGTTCGGCATAACGGGACGCGTGGACACGATTGAATATGATCCAAACCGCTCGGCCAATATAGCGCTCATTACCTACATAGACGGAGAAAAACGGTATATCGTCGCTCCTGACACCCTCAAGGTGGGGGACACGATTCTGTCCGGTGAGAATGCCGAGATCAAGGTGGGGAATGCCCTTCCCCTGAAAAACATACCCCTAGGAACCAATATATTCAATATTGAGATGAGCCGCGGGAAGGGCGGTCAGCTGGTCCGGTCGGCCGGCGCTTCGGCAGTCATAACGGCGAAGGAAGGCTCGTACTGCCTGATCAAGCTCCCCTCAGGTGAAATCCGGAAAATTCACCAGGAATGCTATGCGACCATCGGCGAAGTCGGCAACAAGGACTTCGGCCTGGTGAGCATCGGCAAGGCCGGCAGGTCCCGGTGGATGAACAAGAGACCCAAGGTGCGCGGTGTTGCCATGAACCCGATCGACCACCCCCTGGGCGGCGGCGAAGGAAAATCATCAGGCGGACGTCACCCCTGTTCGCCGACTGGCGTTCCCAGCAAGGGATATAAGACGAGGAAAAAATACAAAATCAGCGATAAATATATTGTTAATCGAAGGAAGAAGTAATGGCTCGGTCAGTTAAAAAAGGTCCATACGTTGACATCAAGTTGTTCAAAAAGATTGAGGACATGAACTCCTCAAATCAGAAGAAGGCTATCAAGACGTGGTCGCGCAGATCGACGATTTTCCCCGAAATGATCGGTCATACGCTGATGGTCCACAATGGGAAAAACTTTATTCCGGTGTATGTCACGGAAAACATGATTGGCCACAAGCTTGGTGAGTTCGCGCCGACAAGGACCTACCGGGGCCACAGAACCAAAGACGATAAAATTGCCAAGAGGAAGTAGTAATGGAAGCGCAAGCTTTTTCGAAATTTAACAGGATTTCCGCCTCAAAAGCGAGACTGGTCGCCAACGAGGTGCGGGGCGAAGAGCTCCTGTACGCGATTGAGATTCTTAAGGCGATGCCGCAGAAATCAGCCCGTCTCATTTTGAAGACGCTCTATTCGGCCGGCGCGAACGCCAAGTATAAGAAGCCCGATATAATGGACAAGGACCTGTATGTTAAGAAGATAGTTGTGGATGTCGGTCCTACCATGAAGAGGTTCCGCCCCCGGGCCCGCGGCCGGGCGAACCGCATAAAAAAGAGAACAAGCAGTATCCTGATTGTATTATCGGATGAAAATTAAATAATAAAGGTATCCATGTATGGGTCAAAAGGTTAATCCAATAGGACTGAGGGTGGGAGTGAACAGAACGTGGGACTCCATCTGGTACGAAGATAAAAAAAATTACGCGAAATATCTTCACGAGGACCTCGCCATAAAGGAATTCGTCGAAAAGGAAAAGAAGCCGGCGGGTATTTCCAGAGTGGCCATTGACCGGTTCCCGGACAGGGTCAACGTAAATATCCATGCCTCCCGTCCCGGCGTCCTCATCGGAAAGAAAGGCTCGGATATCGAGGCCCTGAAGGAGAAGCTCCAGAAGATAGCGTCGAAAAACGTCTATATAAACATCATCGAGGTGAAGAAACCCGAAAAGAACGCGAGCCTCATAGCTCAGCAGATAGCCCAGCAGGTCGAGGGCCGTTTCCCCTACCGGAGGGCCGTCAAGCAGGCCATCACCAACGCCATGAGGACCGGCGCCCTGGGAATCAAAGTGGTGTGCTCCGGCCGTCTGAACAACGCTGAAATGGCCCGCCAGGAAGCCTACAAGGAAGGAAGGATTCCTTTGCATACTCTGAGGGCCGATATAGATTATGGATTTGCCGAGGCCCTGACCACCTTCGGCCTTATTGGTGTCAAGGTCTGGATATACAACGGCGACGTGCTGACGAAAGACGCCGAAGATGAAGAAGATAAATACACCGTAAAACGGAAAACAAAGTGAGTAAGGGATAGCTGCCATGTTAATGCCGAAAAGACAGAGATTCAGGAAAGTGCAGCGCGGGAACATGCGCGGGGCCGCCCATCGCGGTTCCACCATCGCCTTCGGTGAGATCGGGCTTAAGGTAATGGAACCCGGCGAAATTACCGCACGGCAGATAGAGGCAGCCCGGGTCGCGATAACCAGGAAGGTCAAGCGGGGCGGAAAGCTCTGGATCAGAATTTTCCCGGATCGTCCCTTCACCAAGAAGCCTGCTGAGACCCGGATGGGGAAAGGCAAGGGGAATCCCGAGGGCTTCGTGGCCAGGGTCAAGCCCGGCAAGATCCTGTTTGAGATAGCCGGTATCGACGATGTCCTGGCTAAGGAAGCGCTGATGAACGCCGCGTTCAAGCTTCCGCTCAAGACGAAGATAGTGAAAATAAACGAATAGCAGACGTGAGGATAGATTCATGAAAGGGAAACTGGAAGAACTGACGATTGAGGAACTGGATCGAAGCCTCAACGAATCAAAGGAAATGCTTCGGAAGGAGCGGTTTAAAGCCGTCACCAGCAAGGTCGAAAATCCGAAGAAAATCAAGGAACTGAAAAAGCAGATAGCCAGAGTATTGACCCTCAAGAAGGAATATGCCCTTGGCATCAGACAAAAAAAGGCGTCCCGATAACCATACGAAGGAAATGGTCGAACCATGGCAAAGAACAGAAAACAGTTAATTGGAAAGGTAGTGAGCAACAAGATGGACAAGACGGTCGTAATCGAGATCGAAAACCTTGTTATGCATTCACTATATAAGAAATCGGTTCACCGGACAAAACGGCTCAAGAGCCATGACGAGAAGAATGAGTGCACCGTCGGCGATATCGTTAAAATCGAAGAAACAAGGCCGCTGTCAAAGGACAAGAGATACCGTTTAGTTGAAATCGTAGAAAAAGCCAAGTAGAGGAATAGCGATGATTCAAGTTCAAACAATGCTGGAAGTTGCTGATAACAGCGGCGTGAAGCGGGTCCAGTGCATCAAGGTGCTGGGCGGTACAAGACGCCGGTACGCCACGGTCGGCGACATCATCGTCGTTGCCGTGAAGGACTCGCAGCCGTCATATGGACTCAAGGACTCGATGGGCAAGAAGGTGCACGGCAAGGCCGTTCTAAGGGCGGTGGTTGTGCGTACGACGTCCCCGGTGCGCCGCAAAGACGGCTCATACATCAGGTTTGACGATAACGCTGTAGCTATAATTGACAGCAAGAATGAACCCCGCGGTTCGCGTATATTCGGGCCGGTTGCGCGGGAGCTGCGCGATAAGAACTTTCTCAAGATCGTGTCTCTGGCTCCCGAGGTTCTTTAGAAAGGTGATATTTATGAAGCAGGAAACTACTACAACCCGGATAAAAAAGAATGACAATGTCGTCGTGACCGCCGGTGCTGACCGCGGAAGGCGCGGAAAGGTGCTGAAGGTCGGGACGAAGACCGGGAAGATCATTGTCGAGGGAATCAATAAAAGGAAGAAGTATCTGAAACCGGGGCCGGAACAGCCGAAAGGCGGGGTCGTGAACATGGAATTTCCCGTAGATATATCCAATGTCATGATCTTCTGCGATAAATGCAAAAAGGGCGTCCGCATCGGCATCCAGTTCAAGGATAAGACCAGGGTGCGGGTCTGCAAGAAGTGCGGAAAGAGCCTGGATTAGTACTACATTTGGATTGAAAAGGACAGTAGCAATGGCTGCAAGACTGAGAGAAGAATACGACAAGAATATAAAAAAGAAGCTGATGGATAACTTCAAGTTCACTTCCATCATGCAGGTGCCGAAGCTTGAAAAAATAGTGCTCAACGTGGGCATGGGCGATGGGCACGCGAACCCGAACGGCATGAAGGCCGTGGTCGAGGAATTGACTAATATTACGGGTCAGCGCGCGGTTAAAACACTTTCCAAGAAGTCCATCGCCAACTTCAAGATCCGGGACGGCATGGACGTCGGTGCCCGCGTGACGCTGCGCGGCGACCGTATGTACGAGTTCCTTGATCGTCTCATCAACGTGGCCCTTCCCCGGGTGCGCGACTTCAAGGGCCTGTCGCCGAAGTCCTTTGATAATTTCGGCAACTATAACTTTTCCGTCATGGAGCAGATTATTTTCCCTGAAATTGATTTCGACAAAGTCGAAAAAATACATGGCATCAACATCACCATCGTGACAACGGCGAAGAAGAAGGAAGTGGCCAAGGCGCTGTTGGATGAATTTAAAATGCCTTTTAGATCATAGGAGATACAACTGTGGCACGAACGAGCTTATGGGCAAAACAGGAAATCGGTCCCAAATACAAGGTGCGGTGGCACAACAGGTGTAAAATTTGCGGAAGGTCCCGCGGTTACCTGAGAAGGTTTGAAATGTGCAGGATTTGCTTCAGGAAACTTGCGAGCCAGGGAAAAATACCCGGCGTTGTGAAATCATCGTGGTAAAAAATTAATCGTTCAGGATAAGAACACATGAGTGCTATTACAGACCCCATTGCAGATATGTTGACAAGGATACGGAACGCCATCAAGGCCGGGCATCTTATCGTTGATGTTCCCTCGTCCAAGATGAAAGTGTCCATTGCAAAGATATTGAAGGACGAAGGCTTTATTAAGAATTTCAAGCTGAATGACGACAACCGTCAGAAAATACTGCGCATTTACCTGAAATACAGCGAAGAAAACCAGCCGGCAATTCTGAACCTGACACGCATCAGCAAGCCCGGCCGGAGGGTCTATGTCAAGGCAGAGGAGCTTACTCCGATCTACAATAATATAGGCATCTGGATCATATCAACATCCAAGGGAATCATAACCAATAAAACCGCGAAGAAGATGAATGTAGGCGGGGAAATTTTGTGCGAAATATCATAATAGGATAGTAGCGGCAATGTCACGAGTAGCTAGGAAACCGGTTGTAATACCGAACGGTGTAACAGTAGATTATAAGGACAGGACCATATCGGTCAAGGGCCCCCTGGGCGAGGACAAGCTCACCCTGATGGACGGCGTCGATCTGGAAGTTAAGGATAATGTCATTTCTATAATAGCAAAAAATGCGAAAGAAGATAAGAAGGTCGCTGCCGCATCGGGCTTGGTGCGGTCTCTCGTAAGCAACATGGTCACCGGCGTCTCTCAGGGTTTTGAAAAGCAGATGGAGATCGTCGGGGTCGGTTACCGGGTCACCCAGCAGGCAAAGGACGTCCAGTTTCAGCTGGGATACTCCCACCCGATCGTGTTCTCACCGCCGGCGGGCATTACCATTGAAGTGCAGGAAGCCACCAGGTTCAAGATCAAGGGCGCGAACAAGCAGGAGGTCGGCCAGGTTGCGGCAAATATCCGCAAGCTCCGTCCGCCAGAACCGTACAAGGGCAAGGGAATCCGCTACAAAGACGAGCGCGTAAGGAAAAAAGCAGGCAAGACAGGTAAATAGCAATGGATAAGATCGCATTAAAAAAGAAACGGATCACCAGAAGAAGATTCATAATCAAGAAAAAGATCAGCACCAATAAAGACATGCTGCGTCTGTGCATCAGCAAGTATAATAATAATTTATACGCACAGATAATTGATGATCAGAAACAGCATACCGTTGTCGCCCTGTCCACCCTGTCAAAGGATTTTCCCGCGATGAAGAACAAGGCCAACAAGGAAGGGGCGAAAACGCTGGGGAAAATGCTTGCTGAAAAGGCCGTAAAGGCCGGGATCAAGAAAGTTGTCTTTGACAGAAACGGTTATATATATCATGGCAGGGTGAAAGCCTTTGCAGACGCGGCACGCGAAAGCGGCCTCGAGTTCTAGGAGACGCGATAATGAAACTGAAAAGAAAGAAAACATCTCCCGCTGAATTGGAGCTTGCGGAAAAAATAGTCACCATCAACCGGGTTGCCAAGGTCGTCAAGGGCGGCCGGCGCTTTTCGTTCAATGCGCTTGCGGTAATAGGCGACGGTAAGGGCCATGTCGGGATCGGTTTCGGCAAGGCAAACGAGGTTCCTGACGCGATTGACAAGAGCAAAGAAGACGCCAAGAAGAATATTTTCAAGGTTAACGTACATAAAAACACGATACCACACCAGGTGATCGGAAAATTCAAGTCTGCCAAGGTTATTCTGAAGCCGGCGGCGCCCGGTACGGGAATTATCGCCGGAGCATCCGTAAGGGCGGTTCTCGAACGGGCCGGCATAAGCGATGTTCTTTCAAAGGCGCAGGGATCCAGGAACCCGGTCAACCTGGTTAAGGCGACCCTGGACGGTTTGCTCCAGCTGAGGAGTTTCGAGGAAGCGGCCAAGCTGCGTGATGTGCCTCTTAACAAGTTATGGGAATAGTTGGGTGAACATATGGCAAAAAAACTGTTAGTCAAGCAGATAAAAAGCAGTATCGGCACGTTGCCGAAGCAGAAGGCTACCCTCAGGGCCCTTGGCCTGCGTAAAATTTCAGCTGAGCGTGTCCATGATGACAATGCCGTCGTCAGGGGCATGATCGACAAGGTTAGTCATCTGGTTAGCGTAAAACATATTGATCAGTAGAGAGACGGCATTATGGAAGGAATATATTCGCTTAAAAAGCCTGATTGCATAAAGCGCAGAAAAAGGGTCGGCCGCGGTAACAGCAGCGGTCACGGCAGCCAGAGCGGTAAGGGCCATGACGGCCAGCTCGGCAGGGCAGGCAGGAAACGCCGTGCGTGGTTTGAAGGCGGCCAGATGCCGTTGCAGCGCCGTATCCCCAAGCGCGGATTCAACAACTACACCAAGAAAGAGTTCCAGGTGGTCAATATTGCCCTTATAGAGAAACTGGGGCTTTCAGAAATAAACCCGGAAGTATTAAAGAAGGAAGGCGCAATCACCCGCGTTGACAAGCTGGTGAAGATCCTCGGGAAAGGTGATATAACCAAAGCCGTTAAGGTTACTGCTGACGCCTTTTCCGGAACGGCACTGGAAAAAATCAAAAAAGCCGGCGGGGAAGCGAATGTCCGTGCAAAGACGGAAACTAAAGACAATTGATTATACACGTTCACAGGAATAGTTCAAGGTAAATAATGTCCAATGTTGTCGTAAACATATTTAAGATCCCTGATCTGAGGAAGCGGATATTGTTTACCCTGGGCGTACTGGTGGTCTACCGTATCGGCGCGATTATCCCTATCCCGGGCATCAACAGTGACGCACTGTTGACATATTTTACCCAGGCCCAGAGTGCGGGCGGCATGCTTGATTTTATCGACCTGTTTTCCGGCGGTGCATTCAAGCGCTTTACCATTTTTGCCCTTGGAATCATGCCCTACATTTCATCGTCGATTATCATTGATCTGCTGAAAGTGGTTTTTCCCGCTCTGGAGCGTCTTGCAAAAGAAGGACATGAGGGGCAGAAGAAGATAACCCAGTATACCCGGTACGGCACGGTGTTTCTCTGCGCGGCACAGTCCTTCGGCCTGACCTTCTGGATGAAGAGCATGAGAACGACCACAGGCGGTTCGGTGGTTCCGGAAGATGCGGGTATCATGTTCGTGATCATTGCTGTCGTGACAATTACGACCGGCACCATGGTGCTGGTATGGCTCGGCGATATCATAACAGAGCGCGGTATAGGCAACGGTATTTCGCTCATCATTATGGCCGGCATCGTAGTCAGGGCTCCCCATGCATTCCTGTCGACAATGAAGAAGATCGGCGATTCCGGGGAACCGATCATCGGCATTATCCTAATTGGCGTCTTCCTGGCGGTCGTAGCGGCGTCAATACTGCTTACCCTGGGGCAGCGGAGGATCCCGGTCCAGTACGGCAAAAAGCAGACGAGCCGGGGAAGCGTGCAGCGCAGCGCCCAGTATATACCGCTCCGCGTCAACGCGGCCGGTGTTATCCCGATCATTTTTGCAGCGGCAATCATAACATTCCCGACGCAGATGATCCATATGATCGGCGGAACCAGTTCCGGGATTCTGAACAAGCTGCAGTTCTGGCTTTCACCGGGCCAGATCCCGTATATGATATTGTACAGCGGTCTTATTATATTTTTCTGTTTTTTTTATACGGCAATACGGTTCAACCCGACTGAAATCGCCGATAACCTGAAAAAATACGGCGGGTTCATCCCCGGCATCAGGCCGGGCCAGAACACGGCCGATTACATAATGAATATCCTGAACAAGATCAATCTGTCGGGGTCCATTTTCCTGGCATTCATTGCCATCATCCCCGATTTGATTTTGAGTATATGGCCGGAGCAGGTATCGGTCGAAATGGCGCACTTGTTCGGCGGAACATCGCTCCTGATTATCGTCGGTGTCGCGCTGGATACGCTGCAGCAGATCGAATCACAGCTCTTGATGAGACATTACGATGGATTCATGAAGGGCGCCCGAATGAAGGGGCGTCATTAATACCGGGAGCACTATACTGACTATTACGTGGTTATATGGCAAAAGAAGAACCTATTGAAGTTGAAGGCGTTGTAGTTGAGCCGCTGCCCAATGCGATGTTCAGGGTGAAACTGGACAATGGACATGTTGTTCTGGCGCATATATCAGGAAAAATGAGAATGCATTACATACGAATCCTGGCGGGTGACAAGGTCACAGTTGAATTATCTCCCTATGACTTGAGCCGGGGCAGGATCATATACCGCTCGAAAAACTGATAAGCCGAATCGGGCGTTGATGAGAAAGGGAGCTGTTTAAAAGAGGTGCGTGATGAAAGTAAGAGTATCAGTTAGAAAAATATGCAATGATTGCAAGGTCATCAAGCGGCATGGCGTGGTTCGGGTCATTTGCACGAACCCGAGGCACAAGCAACGCCAGAAGGTGAGGACCGTAAAAAAACATTAATGTAATAGTATCAAGAGGAATGTATGGCACGTATAGCTGGCGTTGATTTACCAAACAATAAAAGAATAGAAGTCGCTCTGACCTATATCTATGGAATTGGTTTAACAACATCCAAAAATATTCTGGCGGAAGCCAAGGTTGATCCCGACAAGAGGGTCAAGGATCTCGCCGATGAAGAGATCAATGATATCCGGAAAACCATTGAAAAGGTAACGAAGGTTGAAGGTGACCTGAGGACGGAAGTCGCCATGAATATCAAGCGGCTGATGGATATCGGCTGTTACCGGGGCGTCCGTCATCGGAGGGGCCTGCCGGTACGGGGCCAGAATACGAAAAATAACGCACGGACGAGAAAGGGCAAACGGGGAGCGCCCGTCGGCGGCAAGAAGAAAACTCAAGCCAAGTAAGGAGTAAGCAGTGAAAGGTAAAAAAGTAAAAACACGAAAAAAGGAAAAAAGGGTTGTTCCTATCGGCAAGGCCTTTGTGCAGGCCACCTATAATAATACCATCATAACCTTGACCGATATGCAGGGAAATGTTATTTCGTGGGCGTCTGCCGGCGGTGAGGGATTTAAAGGTTCACGGAAATCGACTCCTTTCGCAGCTCAGATGGCCGCCAAGACCGCGGCCCAGAATGCCATTGCAAACGCCGGTCTGCAGAATGTTGAAGTGTTCGTCAAGGGTCCGGGAATTGGAAGGGAGGCGGCTGTCCGTTCCCTGTTTCAGTCCGGTCTCAATATAACCAAGATAAAGGATGTGACTCCGGTTCCGCATAACGGGTGCAGGCCTAAAAAGAGAAGAAGAGTATAATGGAGTGATGCAGTATGGGAAGATATACCGGTCCACGGTGCAAATTATGCCGGCGTGAAATGACGCCGCTCATGTTGAAAGGCCAGCGGTGCCTTACCGACAAATGTCCGATCAAGGGGAAGAAGAAGTATCCTCCGGGACCTCCGAGGAAAAGGCGCGCTAAATTGTCCGATTATGCGGTCCAGCTCCGCGAAAAACAGCGCATCAGGAGAAGCTATGGACTTCTTGAAAAACAGTTCAGGCTGCTGTTTTTTGACGCGCTGAGGATGAAGGGAGTCACCGGCGATAACATGATGTCCCTGCTGGAACGCCGCCTGGATAACGTGATCTTCAGAATGGGTTTCTCGTCGTCACGGAGCCAGGCCCGTCAGCTGGTCAAGCACAAGCATGTTACGGTCAACGGCAGGATCGTCGATATACCGTCGTACAGGGTCGTTGAAGGCGCGGTTATTGCGATCAGGGAAAAGTTTGTGAGCAATGTAATGCTTGAGGATTCAATCAAACTGGCCAAAGCGATAGACTCGATACCCGGATGGATAGAAGTTGATTTTGAAAAGAGAACTGGAAAAATAGTTCGGCTGCCGGTGCGGGAGGATCTGACGTCTAATTTCAATGACCAGCTTGTTGTTGAGCTTTATTCGAAATAATTAGTTTACCGGACGCGCGAAAGAGCCGGACGGCATGCGAAGATAATGCCATATCCGGCGTTGAAAGCTGGGTCCCAAAGGGAACAACCACGGGATATCATGAGGTTCCCTTATTTGTTTTGTACTGAAAATGGAGGTGAAAATGGCCCCACGTAACCTGCTCAAGGGCTTTAAAAGACCAAGTAAGATAACGTTCGAGCATGATGAGTTACAGCCGAATTATGGTCGCTTCGTAGCTGAGCCGTTTGAAAAGGGCTATGGTTTAACTATCGGTAATTCTCTGAGACGTGTGTTATTGTCCTCAATTGAGGGCGCAGCGATTACCGCAATAAAAATTGAAGGCGTTCCCCATGAATTTTATACCATCCCCGGCGTGTACGAGGATGTGACGAGGATCATTCTGAATTTGAAAAAGCTGCGGTTCAAGTACAGCGGTGAGCTGCAGAAAGTTCTTCACATAAAAAAAACCGGTTCCGGCGAAATGACCGGGGCTGATTTCAATGTCGATCCCGAAATCGAGGTGATGAATCCCGAACAGGTCGTGGCGACGCTGAATGATTCCGCCGTTATTGACATGGAAGTACAGATCGAACGCGGCCGCGGCTATGTCCCTGCGGAAGTGAACAAATCAAATACGGAAACGGTCGGCGTCATCCCGATAGACTCGATTTTCTCGCCGATAAAGAAAGTCAATGTAAAGGTGGAAGATACCCGGGTGGGACAGCGGACCGACTTTGACAAGCTGGTTCTGGAAATATGGACTGATGGATCGATAACCCCCGATGACGCCCTCGCGCACGCGGCGAAGATCATAAAAGACCACATGACCATTTTTATCAACTTCGAAGAGGAAGTGGAAGCGGAGATCGAGGAAGTTGATGAAAACATCGAGAAGATGCGGACGCTCCTTGCGAAATCAATCGATGAAATCGAACTTTCGGTCAGGTCGTACAATACTCTGAAGAGCCAGGATGTTTCAACCCTGGAACAGCTGGTAAAGAAAACGGAAGACGAATTGAAGAAGTCAAAGCATTGCAGCGATCTCGTTCTGCATGAGATCAAATCCAAACTTGAATCGCTGCATTTAAGCTTGGGATTAAAGGATTAACGAGGACTCATATGAGGCACAGGAACAGCGTAAAACAACTAGGAAGAACCCACGCCCATCGGAAAGCGATGTTCGGCAATATGGTAACGTCACTATTCAGGCATGAGCGGATAGTAACAACCAGGGAAAAGGGAAAGGAACTGAAGCGGATATCCGAGCGTCTCATTACCAGGGCCAAAAGGAACATGGATATTCCCGAGAAGGAAGAGAACAAGAAGCTCCATAACAAGCGCGAGGTAATGAAGGTCATAAAGGACCGGGATATCATTAAGAAGCTCTTTGAAGACATCGCGCCGCGCTACAAGGACAGAAAAGGGGGGTACACCAGGATATACCTTCTTGGTAGACGGCCGGGTGATGCCGCCGAGATGTCCATCATAGAGCTTGTTGAGAAGAGAATTGTCGAGAAGATAGCCGAAGTGAAAGATAAAGAAGATAAGAAAGAAAAAAAAGTAAAAGCAAAGAAAGAAGCAAAAAAAGAAAAGGAAGAGAAAGAGCCTAAAGAGACAAAGGCAAAAAAGAAGAAAGAATAATCAACAGAGTACATAAACGCAACAAAAGAAGGGGCGGTCTCGAGACGGCCCTTTCTTTTTTCAGGAGTTGCAGAAACCTATCCCTGTTTCTTCCCGAGCTTTTTCATTTCCACTGAATGGATGAACCTCATGTTGTCATTGGCGTCAACCTTGTATTTATCAGGTATGCGGTCGTCGAAAACGGGGATGATCGATCCATGGGTCACATTGTATTTAACCATGCTCTTGCCGAGTTCGTTTATATTTTTAACCCGGTGAATTTCTATCCCGCATTCTTTTGCCTGACGGCAGAGGAATATCACATCAAGGTACCGGCTTATCAGATAATTGGTATTTTTAACAGTCAGCGTTGTTTTTTTTCTCAACAGGGCGATCTCGGGATCTTCGTAGATGCTTTTCGCCGCCTCATATTTTTTATAGCCTTCCCGCAGATAGCTGCTGATCCGCTCCCGGTCATGAAAAAGGTGATATTTGTCGGAATCGTACGGTTTGACGTCTTTTATCGGATCATAAGGACGGGCGAAATATGCGGCGAGACCGCTGTCCTTGCTGTATTCAATGAGAGAATCGAAGGTGTCTTTAGACGTGGAGTCGAGAATTTCCTTGGTCCTTTTCAAGTACAGGTCGTCGATAAGACCGAGAAGTGATATCATCTCCATCTTGACTTTTTTATACTTTGAAGCTGAACTGGTGAAATCCTGCCCGTAGTAGCTTTCGCTGGCATCCTGGAATTGCAGCCGTAAATCGGCATATTTCTTTTTCAAGTCGTCATCTCCAAAGTTCTCAACCATGATGCGAATGCTCCGGAGAGCATCCAGGGTCAGTGCGTAATCCTTTGTCGATTTTTCTATCGGAGAAATGGAAAACGAATCGCTGGCGGCTGTGACCATGATCAGTAATATGAGGGCGGCAACATGTTTTTTCATTTCTGCACCATGCTCCTTCTTTTAATAATGGCATAGATTGCAAAAAATTGCAATGGAAAATCTTAGATAAGGGTCCAGTATTAATAGAAAATACAGTTACCCGTTTTAATTTTCGACAAGCCCTTAACATATCTTTATTAATATAATAGCAGTCACGTTAAATTTTGGCTGGATCGGGATAATAAGGCGCACCCAGCAAGAAAAAGAGAAAATTGGCAGGCAAATGCTGAAGGAATATTCCTGAGGCATCAGCCGGCTGTCGAACGCATTAAAACGGCCGGGACATGAAAATTAATAAAAAAGGTTATTGATTTTTTTTTGATTAAATATGAAATTGAAGCCAATGCTCAATCAGCATGTAAATCGGAGATCATAATGGATAAAGACCTGAAAGTATCATACCGCCAGAAAAATGTTACGGTCTGCCCGGTTTGTTCATTTGAATTTCATCGGGAAGAACTTTTCTCGGGTGGGGGAAGGCTGATTGCCGGCAAATTGACGGATGAATTACGAAGACTTTACGAAGCCAGCAAAAAGTTCGGCAAGGTATACCCGCTGTCCTATGTATTGACGGTATGCCCGAGCTGTTTTTATTCGGCTTTCCCCAAGGATTTTGAAACACTTGACGATTCGGAAATCGACAAGATGCGGGAGCTGACCACTGCCCGCAAAAATGCGATAAAGAAATTTTTCGGCACAATCGATTTCAACGGGGACCGCGAGCTGAAAACAGGCGCCGCGTCCTACATGCTGGCGGTGGACAGCTATGGATACCGCAACAAGAAAGTCGCTCCCACGTTTAAGATCGCCCTCTGCTCAATCCGCGCCGCGTGGCTCTTCAGCGATCTTGCGAAGGAAAATCCCGAGGCCCCCTTCGGAAAGATAGCCGTCTTTTTTTACAAAAAGGCGTACCAGTCCTATGTCAGGCTCCTCGATCTGATGCAGACGGGCGGAGAGCCGGTGGACGCAGTAGGCAACATGGGGCCGGACACTGATAAGAACTGGGGATACGAGGGTGTCCTGTACCTTACCGCCGTGCTGACGGTGAAAGTAGGATCAAAGGAGCCGGATCCGGCAAAGAAAATGGAAAATTTTGAGAAGTGCAAGCGTTATCTGAGCCGCCTTTTCGGCTCAGGGAAAACATCAAAATCGAGACCGACCGAGCTTCTTGATAAAACGAAAGACCTCTATGATAAAATTAACGAGATGATTGAAGAATGGAACAGGGAAAATCTTCCGAAGAAAGAAGAATAGCCATAGAGGTTGAGTATGACGGAACTCATTATAACGGTTGGCAGATCCAGAACGGCGGGAGGACGATACAGGGGGAAATAGAAAGGGCAATTGAAGTATTGACCAGGGAACAATCGCGCACCGTTGCTTCGGGAAGGACCGATTCCGGCGTCCATGCCCTGGGGCAGATAGTGCATTTCGACACGCGAAGCTTAATATCGCTCCAGCGGTTATGCATAGGCCTCAACGGGATCCTTCCGAAAGATATCTCCATTAAAAATGCATACCGGGTCCGTGAAGGGTTCCACGCCCGTTTCGATGCGGTTCAGAGGACGTACCGGTACTTGATATACAACCATCCCTCACGCTCGCCATTCATGATATACCGCGCCATGTGGGTCCATGAACGGCTCGATGCTGATTATCTTTCGACCGTGACGAGCCAGCTGATAGGCGAAAAAGATTTCTCGTCATTCTGCAAAAAGCGTGAGTCGAAAAACATCACCACGATCAGAAGGATCACGGACATCACGGTGCAGAGGAACGGCGACTTGATATCCCTTGAGATAACCGGTAATGCTTTTCTCCATAACATGATACGGATCATTGTGGGGACAATCGTGGAGATGAACAAGAACAATGCCGAGCCTGCTGTTCTGGCGGAGATCGTATCCAGGCGCGACCGAGAGTTCAGCGGGGTCACGGCCCCGCCTTACGGGCTGTATCTTGTAAGGGTGCTATACGAACCGGATCTTGCCACAGTTGAATCGGCCTTTTAGGCGGTTTCCAGCTATAAAAAGCCGGAATAGGCCAATTCGGATGTATGCGCAAAAAAGGGTACACCAACCCGGCAACATTTTATTTTATTGACATAAATAACACGGGATAATCTATTAACACTTATCTTCTGTAACATTATTGACTGGCTTGTTACGAATAATTATCGGATTTTGTATCGGTAACGTGTCTTCACCTCCGCCACTGTGCGTGCCTGGTGAATAGTTACCCCGGTGAAGAGTCTATTTTATTCACATATGAAAAAAATATATCTATATTGGGCAGCCGCAGCCATTGCTATGCTGGCAATCTCCTCCGATGCTTTCACGTATCAGGAGCGGAAAGACTATTTTTCGAAGCCCCAGTTCGGCGGATGGTTCGGGCCCGTTACTCCCGCCGGTGATCTGGGGCGAAGGGTCGAGACAAATCTCGGGGGCGGGGCCTTCTTCAGGGTGACGTTTCCATGGCCGTACCTGAAGTTTGGAGTTGACTCTTCATACCAGAAGTTCAAGTCGAAGGGCGTCAATGAACTGCAGTTTGTTCCCGTGTACGGTAACCTCCTGTTCCAGATCCCCGTTGAGTTCCCGGTGAGGTTCCAGTTCAAAGCCGGAGCGGGCGGCGGGTGGCTATCCGTAAAGCCCGACAACAAGAACGGATGGGATCCTATATTCATGGGCGGCTTTGAGGTTTCCTTCCCTGCCGGGAGGATCGTCAATATCGGGTTGCGCATTGATTACATATATATATATGAAGGATATTTAAAAGGCTCCAAGAACGGCGGGCATATCATCAATACCGGCATCCAGCTCTACTTTAACATTTAAATCCGGGAAGGGATGACAACGCACCGCAGATTTGATAAAAGGTTTTGCATGAAATTATTAAAACAACCAACAGCTGTTATCCTGGTTTTACTCTTCGCTTTTGCAATAAGCTGCAACAAGGACCCGCTCCTGACCGATCTGAAGACAAAAAAACTCATCGTGGTCCTCAAGGGAACTTATGAGTCCAACAGTCCTATGGAATGGAACATGCCGGCCGTTAATTCGCCGGAGTACCTGGCGAACATGCAGGATGATTCCGTGTATGAATGCAATTCCACCACGGACACGCTCCCCAATGTTTTCATGGTTGATCTTTCTGAAATAAGGCTGTGGGACACGCGCGGCAAGTCGTACAAGTTCGCCAATTACCGGCAGACCTTTGCCTCATCGCTCAGCGACAATGACCCGATGTTTAACGGCACGGGCTATCCCCTTTCAAATGACGATGTTCCATCAAAAGCCTATACCAGCATCGCCCTGTATATAAGGAAGATGCTCCTGGACGGCGCAAGGTCGTATACGGCGCGGGATGACGGATGGTATCCCTCCGTGGTATGGGACGTATTTAAAGAAAGCGAATATCCGACTTTCAATTTTAACGCCCTCCAGATCCATTCATACTTCGATAATCTTCGCCTCGAGAGCTCGTCCATTAACCGGGTATACCCGCTGGTAATCCCGATCAATGACCTGCTTACCGGCGGTGCCGGGATGTTTTACAGCAGCAAATTCAGCTATACCATACTTGAGATACGCATTGTCGTGAAGAATTTCATCAAAAAATACGAGCAGAAGTCAACTAGTTCATCCGAGTACACGGTCAAGCATTTTCATGCTCTCTCGGACTGGCTGAACGATGTTGAAAAGGACGATACGGTCATAGGCGGCAATGTGCTTGCCGTCGCCCGCACCTATGTTCCCGAGCTTGTCGGCAAGATCAGCGGCACGGCAACGGCGGGTAGACATGTCATAGCTATTCCTGCCGGCAGCAGTATTCTTAATTATACGCTGAATGTGGATCCTTACATTGATCATGCCGTAACAACTGCGTCGACCCGGGACGAATCAATGGGGACACTGCGGTCATTAAATCCATGTAATTTGCCCAGAAAGCCAACCTATTATACTGGTACCAGCATATACCGTGCCCTGGAATATTATATGAAATATGAAAATTATAAATACGAATGGAACAAACTGGTTCCGCAGGGGACATTTGTGTATCCTGATTTTTCTGAATTAACCACGTATTGCGATTCCTATGAAACATTCAAGGACCAATGGAACAACTATGCGAAAGAGACCAGTATCCGCAATATGGTCCTTCCGCAACTCGCCGTGTATGTTCCGTCCAGCGGCACCTTTACTATTGAGAATGTCATGCCCGGATCATACGATGTGTACGTGGCCAACAGGGCCCCGGAGTACGGCAAACTCTATTACAATCATTTTGATCATCTGGATGCTCTTAACAATCCCGTCTACGTGTCCGAGTTCACCTTTTTAAAAACCGTCTCGGTCTCTCCCGGCTCCGTTGCAACGGTTCCCTGATCACCGGATCCTGCCAAAGTAAAAAAAACCAGCCGCATTATTAATTTAATTGACCTCACCAGGCATCTTCTTTAATTAGGATTAACACTTCGGACTCTGCGGTGTTACCGGCGTGCATAAAACGCCGTGCAATGAACTGTTGGGGAATTACTATGTCAGATCTGAAAATCATCGTTCAAAAGTATGGCGGCACCAGCGTTGGAACGCCTGAAAGGATCAAGGCTGTCGCGGAGCGAATCAAAAGTTACGTCAACAGGGGGCAATCGGTCGTGGTAGTGGTTTCCGCGATGGGGAAGACCACGGATGAGCTCATAGCCCTGTCGCAAAGCATAACCAAAAAGCCTGACAGCAGGGAAATGGACATGCTCCTTTCCACCGGTGAGCAGGTATCGATCGCCCTCCTCGCCATGGCCCTCCATGAAATTGGGATTGACGCCATATCATACACTGGTTCTCAGATCAAGGTCGTTACCGACGGAAATTTCAGCAAGGCCAAGATAGAAAGCATATCAACGGACCGCATCATGAAGTCCCTCAGGGAGAACAAGGTGGTCATCGTAGCCGGCTTCCAGGGCATCGACACCGAGGAGAATATCACCACCCTGGGCAGGGGTGGTTCCGACACGTCGGCGGCGGCGCTGGCAGCGGTCCTGGGAACGCGCGATTGCGAGATTTATACCGATGTCGACGGAGTCTTTACCGCTGACCCGCGGATCATATCCAAGCCGCTCAAACTGAAGGAAATCAGTTACGATGAAATGCTCGAGCTTGCCCGCCTGGGCGCCGCGGTGCTGCATTCCCGCTCGGTCGAGTTTTCGAAAAAATACAATATCCGGCTGCATGTTCGGTCAAGTTTTAATTATGAAGAGGGCACGGTCGTGATGCCCAAGGAGGAAATGATGGAGAAGTATGTAATCAGCGGAGTTACCGCGAAACGGGATGAAGCCAAGATCACGATTCGAGATATACCTGACCGTCCGGGAATA
>DAONAJ010000023.1:0-52038 GCA_035400945.1 Spirochaetota bacterium | reverse complement strand
GCTTCGACAAGATTTCCCTCTCGGTGCACCTGCCGGGGAACCTCGAGATAGGCGATTATCTCTTCACGACCAACATCGGCGCCTACAGCACCGCCTCTTCGACGAAGTTCAACGGGTTTGACGGCGCGAAAATCGTCCATGTGAAATAATCGATCGGCACAAGAAACCCCGCGGCAGCGGGGTTTCTTGTGACAACCAGGAATTTATCCAACAATAACTAGATTGAGTATGTCATTGCGAGGAGCTGAGCGACGAAGCAATCTTGCTATTGTCAAAGAAAATTACTATGAAAAAAATTAATATCTTTAATATCATCTCAATAATCATTAACAAGATCGCGTCGCTTTGCTCGCGATGACAGTTGCTATTGACCTGCCGGATTATATTTTTTAAAAATCACTTTATTTCCCAAACGACCGGTCGAAGAGGTCCTCGATGGCCTTCCGGGCGTCGTCGGTGAGGTTCCTGGTGCCGGTGCCGCAGAAGGTTTTGTGCGATATCACCGGGCTGTCCTTCTCCCAGGCGTTGTTGTTCCAGGTGAACCATGATTTCTTGTCCTGGTCATAGACGCTCACGGGCCGGTTGAAGAGCTTTGCGAGCTCGACGCCCCAACCGGTGCCGCCTTTCACCGTGTTGTCCTCGTTGATCCAGCCCACGGAAAAGACCTGGAAGCCCCTGTTGACCATGTGAAAGATCGACTGGATGACCTTGCGGATCATGTCGACCTCGGAGAAATTTCTCCCCATCCGCATGGACACGATTTCCATGCTCACGTTGCCTTCGGCAAGCTCCTTTGCGCTCAGGACCTGGATGCCGCGGTCGCGCTCCATCTTGTGGCCTTCAAAGGAGAAATTGACCTCCCTGATGCCGTGTTTCTCGGCCTGCCTGCCGAATTCAGCCTCGGTCCCCTTGTGACCGCCGCTGTACATAGTAAAACCAGATACGTCTGCCATGTAAAACTCCTGTTTATGAATTATAATGTTCTGTAATATCCTGTTCCTGGTCCAATAATTTGGCGCATATTCCCCCTGTTGCCGGATTTCACGGAGTTTAATGCCGGGATCTTTTCACAGCGGGACTCAGGATTGTTATAGTGGGGTTATTCAGGGTATGCTGATGCATGGAACCATGGGAATATCCACTGTTCCGGACACAAGGGCGGGATTGGCGCTTTTTGTCAAATAATATATAAAAAATTTTTTTTAATTACACGGTATTTATGGATTTCATTCCAACGAATATATGCACCCCCTGTCCCCCTGAGGGGGCATGAAGCAGGAATTCATATCGCACTGTAACCTCGAGTCTATCGAGATTTTTCTTGGAATGAAATTGATATACTACATAATTACAGTACATAATGCGCGCCCCCTCAGAGGGTACTGCGGGCCGATATGATGCTTGGTAGAGAGGCCGAATGGAGAGCTAAATAAAGGATTCATTTACGAAAAATGATTGTATAATAGTAGCTTGCTGGTATACAAGTCTTTATGACAACAACAAGTAATGGTGCAGCATTATTTCCAATGAAGAGCCTGATCAAGCATATTATCAGAACGCACAGGGCGTTGATTCTCAACGAAGCCTCTCAGATACAGGGGTTCATGAGGCTCCTGATGAAGCAGATCAATACCGATGAAAAGTGGACCAGGGACGAGAAGGTTGAGCTGAAGCGGCATCTCAAGCGCCTGTCGCTGTATATCCCGGTACTGATACTATTCAGCCTGCCCTTCGGCATGCTCCTTGTGCCGATCCTTGCCGAAACCCTGGACAGGCGCTCTTCGCGCCGTCCACACTAAACCCGGGGGATAATGAAATTATGGACTGCCAGATGCATCCGAAACTGGCGCGAATCGTGCCGTCGATTGCCGCGGCCCTGCTGATCTCCTGCTGCGCGTCTTCCGGCCGGCATTATTCTGCAAATAACTATGATTTACGAAGCGCGAAGATATCCATGACCGGGAAGGCGGCCGAATCGCCGGTGCGGACTTCTCTGCTGATCCAGTGCAGTCCCGGCGACAGGGGTGCCATCAACCTGTCATATCTTGTTCATGATGCGGATGCCATCAGGGGTTTTGACTGCAGTAATTTTGAAGGACCTTACGCGCCGGCTCTGTCAAGGAAACTGGCTGATGTTGAGGTCACAACCGCCGCCGGGTCGTTTCAAATGAAAACAGTCGTTGCCGGGTCGTATCAGGAAAGGAATACTTTTATGTTCGACGTTAGCGCCATGAATGCCGGTAAGAGCGATATCCGCACGATTGTTGAAATGCTGGCTTCCGGGGCCACATCGATCACCTTCACCATCCATGATATGAAGAATCCGGCAGCTATACCGGCATCGGGATGGTCCTCGCCAAGACGGGCGACTATGACCGGGCGCTTCAGAATTTCGAAAAGGCCCGCTCCATTTTCGCCTCCAACCTGGGCGAAGATCATCCCAACGTATCCAGCGTGCTCCTCCAGGAAGCCAGGCTCTATTATACCAGGGACGATTTCGCGCGGGGCAGGGACCTCGCGGAAAAGGCCATGGCGCAGTACCGGGGGAAGTCCCTGCACCCTCAGACCATAACAGCCTCGAACGTGCTCGGCGTCACGTACCTGTATGCCGGTGAGCCGCGGAAGGCGCGGCCTTATTTCGAGGAGTCAATTCGCGTGATTGAAAAGGCGAGGATCGAGGCGGGCGCCGAAAAGGTCGAGTTCATGAGACGCTACATCAACGCGTACTATTACTCCCTCAAGTCGAGCGCGATGCTGGGAGACATGGACGCGGTATTCAGCACCGCGGAAGCGTTGAGGGCCCGGGGGTTTCTCGACCGCATGTCCCTGAGCACCGCGCTTTCCGTGGAAGGGATCCTGAAAGCGGACCGGGAGCGCCTCATGGCGCTGAACGACGACATAGAGTCCCTTGCCTCCCGGAGGAGCGCGGAGATACAGAAGACGTCATCGGGCAAGGACAGCGAGGTCCTTGTGCGCATATCAAGGGAGCTGGAACAGAAAGAGAAGGCCTTCAGCGAGCTGGAGGCCACGCTGATGGCGAATGAGAAATACCGGAGCCTGCGGAAACCCCACATCGCCACGCTGGGCGAGGCGCGGGATATCTGCGGGACCGACACTGCCATTCTGGAATATGTTATCTGGGAGGAAAAGGACAGCGAATCGGACGCATATGCCCACAGGCAGTCGTACTGCCTGGTCATAACGGGGAAGGGACAGAAACTGGTAACCCTCGACAGGGACTTCGATTACACCGCGATGGTTGCAAGTTTCCGCGATTCCATAATAGACCAGAGTAAGAAGAAGGACCGGGAGTCACTGGGTGAAACCCTGTATGACAAACTGATTACTCCGGTTGAAAGTGAAATCAGTGGCATTAAAAACATCATCATTATCCCGGATGGATCCCTGGCCTTTCTTCCCTTCGATGCCCTGAGGGGGAAGTCGGGCGGCCCTTACCTGTGCGAGTCCTATACCGTGACCCTGAGCCCCTCGGTATCGGTGATGCTGATGGTGCAGAAGCGGCGCTTCAGCTCCGGCAGGAAAGCCTTTCTCGCCTTCGGCGGAGCTGTCTATTCAAACGGTAAAGGGGAAAAGAGAGGAAAGCGCAGGTCACCACAGCCAAAAGAGGTGTCTGTGAAGTCAAAGGAGTATTTTGCCGAAGAAGGGAGCCGCGGCAGGCCGCTCTACTACCGGAACCTGGGCCTGCAGTGGGACAATATTCCCGGCACTCTCGACGAGGTCAACGAGATCGATACAAACGTATACCGGAAGGATAAGACCCGGGTCATAAGGGGCGCGGCCGTATCCGAATCGAAGATCAAGGAGCTTTCGCGGAAAAACGAGCTTATGAAGTATAAATCGGTGCATTTTGCCTGCCACGGCTATTTTGACGCCGACCTCCCGTCCTATTCGGCGGTGGTCATGTCCGAAGTTTCCGGCACCGTGAAATCCGCGGAAGACGGGTACCTGTCCGTGCCCGAAGTGGCCCTCATGAAGCTGCAGGCGGACATCGTGAACCTTTCCGCATGCGAAACGGGCCTCGGGAAGATCGTCCAGGGCGACGGGGTTGTCGGCCTGGCCCGGGCCTTCCAGGAGGCGGGGGCCAACCGAGTAGGCGTCACCCTCTGGGAGGTGGCTGATGAGCCCACCAAGAACTTCATGGTGGGCGTGTACCGCAGGGCCGTGCACATGAAGATGACCTTCGGGGCCGCGGTATCGGAAACCAAGCGGGAGTTCATCAGGTCCCGCGAGTTCAGCGATCCTTATTTCTGGAGCGCCTTCGTGTTATACGGGAGATAGGTGGCGGCTGGAATGGCCGCGGGCGATCAGCGCATTGAGCCGCTGCATCTGCCCATGCGCCGTCAGGCAATTGTATTCAGGAGAAGCACTATGAAGTTGAAGGGCGGGTTTATCATGATCGCGGCGATACTGCTGGCCGGCCTCTTCCCCTGCGGGCCTGCGGGGGCCCGTGAAGCAAAGACTCCGGCGGTCGGTTTTGTCGCAGGCATCCAGGGGAGCGGATATATCGTCCGGAACAGGGACACCATCAAGATCTCCGGCATGGACCTGCTCTACCGGGACGACACGGTGCGGCTCACAAAGGGCGCTAAGGCCAGGATAAGCATCTGCGGCGGCAGGGGCTATGAAGTCCGGGGTGAGGCGGCTTTTATCATGGGCCGGACAGGCATACAATTCAAGCGAGGGAAGCAGTCGAAGACATATGCGGTTGACCGGAAGGCCTGCGCCGCGGCCCTCGAGGTTTTCGGTAAAAGCGACGCCAGGCTCCCCGAAATGGTCACCGGGGACCGGAAGGGAACCCTCATTCTCAGGTCCAGAAAGAAAAGCGAGCGCCGCGGCGTGTACGTGGTGCGAAGCCGGAAACAGGTGCCGGTAATCGAGATATTGAATGATAAGCTGGTGCCGCAGAAGCCGGTGCTTTACTGGACGCCGGCAGCGGGAAGCTCCTCCTATCGCATCGTGATAAAAAGCGGAGACGAGGTGATTTGGAGCTCCACGGTAATGAAGAATCGCTGCGAATATCCTGAAAGCGCTCCACGCCTCGCCGAAGGCCGCGGGTATGATGCTGCCGTTGAAGCTGTTGACGATAAGGGTGATGTCCTTGCCAGGGGCGGAAGCGCATTCTCCCTTTTCAGCGGGAAGGAAATTGAATCGCTGGGCCGTGACGAGTCGGCAATCAGGGATATGACTCCTGCGGATTCCCCCGAGCAGCTTATCCTGCTGGGCAGGCTCCATGAAGCCCATGGGCAGTTTGCCGAAGCCCTGTCATGTTACGAAAAGGCCCTGTCCCTTGACGGCGGCAATGATGGGCTCAGGGAGAGAATCGCCCTCATGAAAAAAAACATGGAATAGGGACTGCCTATGGAAAAAAAGAGACTGGAGACAGCGGGCAGGGCAGGCGTGTTTCTCGCATGCTTCGGGCTGGCCGTTCTGTTCAGCCAGACGTCCCTCTATCCTTACCTGGAAAACAAGATCTTCGACAGTTTTTTTCATCTCAGGGATTCCCTTGTCAGGCCGTCCGCGGTGTCATCGCCGATAACTATCGTCGGCATTGACCGGAAGACCCTTGGCGCATACCGGGCGCCGGTCATTTTCTGGGACCGTGAATTCGCGGAAACGATCCGGACGATCGCTTCCGCCGGACCCCGGGCCATCGGTTTTGACGTGCTCCACCTGGCGCAGGCCGATACGGCCCCGTATAAAACGCGGAAGGAGCGCCTGAAAGAGGCCATCCTGAAGACGAACGCCATCGTGCTTCCGTACTCGTCCGAAACCGGCGATATCCCCATCTATATCGCCCGGCACCTTGAAGAGCAGCTCGGCCTGGGCGGCGAGATGAAGCCCGCCGACAGGAGAAGGATCCTCTCCATAGCCGAGAAGATAACCAATATCGGCTTCGGCTTCGCGGAGCTTGAAGATGATGACGACGGCATTATCCGGCGGGCTGTCCTGGCTGACGGCAGGGACCCCGTCAGGGCAAGCTTTCCCCTCAAGCTCTACATGCGGTACCATGGCATTGCCCGGGACGGCATCAGGGTGCGGGACGACCGCCTGCTCGTGGGAAGCCATTCGGTCCCCCTGGAAGACGGAGCAATGGTCATAAATTTCGCCGGCCCTCCGGGCACCTTCAAGGCGCTGCCCATGATCGATGTGAACATGAGGAAAAACGATCCATCCTACCTGAAGAAGCACTTCAGGGACCGCATCGTCCTCGTGGGGGTGTGGGACCGGATGCTCATGGACGTGCACAACACGCCCTATGTCTCTTCCGTGGACGCGGTATCCCGCGGCATGTACGGTGTCGAGATCATCGCCGGAATCCTCGACACCATGCTTCGCCAGCGCTATATCCGGCAGAGCGGAGCCGTCACCGCCATGGCCCTCTGCTTCCTGTTCGTCCTGGGCGGCATCCTGCTGACGAGGACGACCATGACCAGGGGCATTGCCGTCATCGCGGCGTCTGAAACGTCGTACCTGGGCATAGCCTTTGCCCTTTTTGCCTTCTGCCGCTATGAAATCGCGGTGATCCTGCCGCTCCTGGCGCTTCCCGTGAGCTTCGGTTCAGGATACCTCTTCGAGCATTACATCCTGGGGAGGGACAGGACCCTGCTGCAGAACGTGCTTCGGAGCTATCTTGACCCGCGGGTCGTGGAGCGGGTCGTGCGCTCCGGCGACACGGGCATCCTGAAGGGACAGCGCCGCGAGATAACCGTGCTCTTTTCCGACATCAGGAACTTTACGGCCCTGTCCGAGAAGATCAGCAGGCCGGAAGACGTGGTGGATATCCTCAATGTCTACCTGCCGGAGATGTGCGGGATAATCCTCGCTTCGGAAGGGTGCGTTGACAAGTTCATAGGCGACGGCATCATGGCTTTCTGGAACGCTCCCAATGACGTGGAGGGCCACGCGGAAAAGGCGGTCCGGTGCGGCCTGGCAATGCAGGAGCGGATGGCCGCGGTCAACGAGAAGCTCCGCCGGAGAGGCCTGGTGGCCGACGGACTGAAAATCGGCATAGGCATCCATACCGGCACGGCCGTTGTCGGGAACATCGGGGGGGAAGCCAAGAATGATTACACCGCCATCGGCGATACGGTCAACCTCGCGTCGCGCCTCGAGGGAAAGACCAAGGATTACCAGTGCGATATCATCATCAGCGGATCCGTGTACGGCGAGATAAAGGGCATGGGCCTGGCGGTAAAGCCGATAGGGAAGATAGAAGTGAAGGGAAAGAAAAACAAGGTCCAGGTGTACGGAATCACGGGCTGATTTGATAATCACAGGCAGGGATAAAAAAAATAAGGTTCGCGCGCTTAAAAACTTGACAGTTTTGACAATCATCAGCATTTTAAACAACGATTTTAACTGCCAGCATAGCTCAGTCGGTAGAGCACGTCACTCGTAATGACGGGGTCGCCAGTTCAACTCTGGCTGCTGGCTCACAATAAAAAACCCTGACCATGTCAGGGTTTTTTATTGCAAATTCGGCCGATGCTGATTCGCGTCTATTCTTTTCCAGCATTCCCGGCATCCATGCGCTTCATGTATGCCTCGAAGGCGGTCCTCCCTTCCTCCTGCCAGTAGGTGACGAAGTGCTTCCTTTCGTCTCGTGAAAGGCTTCCCGGGCCGTGGCCAGGCCACGGCCGGGGCCCGCACCCGGGACCGCTCCTTCCATGGTGCCTGCTGAAACTCCCGAAGAATATCTTGGCAAGGATCACCAGGGCAAAGGCCTGCCAGTACGTCACCGCCTTGAGTCCGAAGAGGTCGGGCATGACCCAGTTCCACAGGTACTGGACGATGAGACCAAACACAAGGGCGAAGAGAATGGCAAAGGCAACACCGGCCAGCACCATGCCGATGATCCTGAGTATCCGCTTCCCGCGCCTTGATTTGCGTTCTGAATTGTTCATCTGAATCCTCCTTATCTGACTTGATGGACAAGCTGTTCCCGTATCCTGGCCATTGCCCGCGACTTGCGCGAAAGCAGGGTGCCGATGGGAACATCCCATGCATCTGAAATTTCCCTGAAAGACCGTCCTTCAAATTCCGTCATAATTATGATTGCCTTGTGGTCGTCATCGAGGGAATCGATAGCCCGGTAAAGGGCGTCCCTCGTTTCGTTTTTGTCCGCCTCGGTGGCGGTGTCATAGCGGCTGTCGCTCAGGATGTCCCTGAGGGAAGGGGCGCCGGCGCCGTCCGCGTCGAGCGACACTTCGTCCGGGTCGCGTTTTCTCATGATATCTATCACCCTGTTCCTGATGGAACGGTACACGTATGCGGCCAGGTCCTCCACCGGCACTGTAACGTCGGCCAGGTTGACGAGGTTCAGCATCACATCCTGGACGATGTCCTCGCCGTCCCGGTCTGCCGCGTCGTCTATGAGGCGCCGCACGTAGGCCACCAGGCGCGACCGCTCTGCCGCAAAGAACCGGGCTATGGTGCCGCTTCTTGTTTCATCCTTCATGGTATATACGACGTATTCCCGTGGTTTTTATTGCATTGTTTTTTAAATTATTTCATGACAGGCGGGTCCGGTTCCGACGGTCATGGCCTGTACAACGGACTCCATTATACCATTGATACCGCCGCGGCTGCAACGATTATAACCGTCGTTAGAAAAAGTATTGGACATATTTCCCGACAGCTGGTAGTTGTATTGAACACGATTGCTTACGGGAGCAATTTCATGAAACGGACCTACAAGCTGAAGAGCCTCCCCATGGTCCCCGATCCTTCGGGTGATGCAAAGAAGTTTTCCTATGACATGAATGCCGTCCGCGACCACGCAATGGGCGTCGATACGGCAAAGTTCCTCCTCTGCCCGGCATGGATACCGAACTTTTTCCTTGCCCTCATGGTGGTCGCCCTGATGTCAGCCCTGGCCTACGGGATCCTGGTTATCGGAATGAAGGTAAACCTGGGAGGGACCATCGCTGGGACGATCTTCATCCTTTCGGCAGTGGCGCTCTTTTTCCTGCTCTGGGTCGCTCTGGGTGTCCCCGCCGTGATCCGCAGACTGAAGCTTGACTTCGTCATGCAGGAGCGCGGGAAGGGGAGCTGGAAGGTCATCGACGAGGGCGAATGGGACCATTTCTGCAAAATGCGCCGGCTTGAACAGGACCGGCTGAAGCGTGAAGAGGAATTCCGAAAGGCGCGCCAGCAGGCAGGGGACAGATGAGCATTGTCATCAGGTACATTAAGATTGTATGGATCTACTTCTGGGCGATCACCATGACCCTCATACTTTTTTTCCCGATGATGCTGGCGTCCCTCCTGAGCACGACCGGGAACCTGGCCTTTTCGATTTCCAAGATCTGGGCGCGGGTCATGCTCATGGCTTCCAATGCCCGCGTTGAAATAATAGGGAAGGATAAGATTAAAAAAGGCCAGTCCTATGTCATAATTTCAAACCACCAGTCGGTCTTCGATATCCTGGCCATCGTGACGTCCCTGGGCATCCAGTACCGCTGGACCATCAAGAAGGAAGTGCTGAAGATACCGCTCTTCGGCCACGCCCTGTACGCGTCGCGGAACATCTTCATCGACCGGAGCAACCCGGAACGCGCCCGCGAGAGCATCCGCAAGGGCCTGGACCGTCTTCCCGCCGGCGTGAGCGTGATCTTCTTCGCCGAGGGGACCCGTTCCCACGACGGGAGGCTCCGTGATTTCAAGAAAGGCGGCTTCGTCGTTGCCCTTGAGCGGAATTTCCCCATCCTCCCCCTGACCGTGAACGGAAGCAGGAACGTCCTTCCCAAGGGGAGCATTGTCTTCAAGCCGGGCCGCATATCGGTCGTCGTCGGAGACCCGATCGAAACCCGCGGCTTCACACAGGATACCATGGACAAGCTCATGGCGCGGACCCGGGAGGTCATACAGTCCAGCCTGGTGCTGGACTGACATTGCTAGTGACCTTTTTATCCCGCACTATCCTGCAGCACGGACATTTCCAGATCAGTCCAAAATTGACATGACAAATAAGTGCCGGTATTGTCTCATGCCGGCTGTTGTTGCCCGCCCGACCAGCGTTCTCAGGATGAGGTGATGCCAATGCAGGAACAGGATGTACCGAAGGCATTGGCCCGGAGGGGGCGCGTTTGATACACATCTGCCGTAAAACCTCTTGCCATTCGTGATGGAGGATGGTTTTCGTGCGTTCCATACCCGTGCAGCATATCGTGTCCGATCGCTCGGGGCGCTCAGGGGATGGGTTGAGGCTAAAACAGTATCATTAATAAATGACCCCTCAGGGGGACAGGGGGTCTACCCGGAGGATCAATGCCCAAACTAGTTCTTATTCAGCCGCGTTTCGGCCATAGTGAAGTGGACCGGAACATCAAGACCGTGTATCCCCTTGGCCTGGGATACCTCGCGTCCCACGTGCCGTCCCGCTGGGACGTGGAAATCATCGACGAGCAGCTCGAAAAAATAGATTTCGGCATGAAGGCGGACATGGTGGGCCTCACCACGACCATCCTCACGGCCAACCGCGCCTATGAAATAGCCGGCGAGTTCCGGAAACGGGGCGTCACGGTCATCATCGGCGGCGTTCACGCGTCCATGCTCCCGGACGAGGCCATACGGTTCTGCGACGCCGTGTGCATCGGCGACGGGGAAAAGGCCATCGTCAGAATTATCGAGGACTTTGAAAAGGGGAGGCTGAAAAAGAAGTACACCGGGGAGCTGGGGCCCCTGACGGGCCTGAAGCCGCCGCGTCGAGACATCTTCAAGAAAGGCTACACCTTCATGCCGGTCAACACGAGCCGGGGGTGTCCCTTTTCCTGCCATTTCTGCGTCATCAACGAATTCTACCAGGGGAAGTACCGAAAGCGCGATGTGGAAGACGTGATCCGGGAACTGCGGGAACTGCCGGGGAAGGGTTACGTGATCTTCTTCACCGACGGCAACATGGTGGGGTACTCGGCCAATGACGTGAAGCGGTTCAAGGAGCTGTGCCGCCGCATTATAGAAGAGAAGAAGGCCGGCCGCTTCCGCGCCCGCGCCTTCATGGGGTACGCCTCCGTGAACGCCCTTGATGACGACGAACTCCTTGACCTGGCGTCTCAGGCGGGCTGCAGCGCGCTGTTTGTCGGGTTTGAGTCGATCAACCCCGCGTCGCTTAAGGACATGAACAAGGCCCTTAACCTTAAGTTCGGGCCGGAATCGTACGGCAGGCTCATCGACAAGGCGCACCGCCGCAAGATCGCCGTGGTGGGCGAGTTCATCGTGGGCAACGATTCTGACGACGCGGCCGTGCTCGAGGAGACCAGGAAATTTCTGACCCGCAGCAATCTCGACATCCTGCGCCTCCAGCTCCTCCAGCCGCTCCCCGGCACGAAGCTGTACGCGAACCTTGAGAAAGAGGGGAGGCTGTTCCTGAAAAATTTCCCCGAGGACTGGAAGAAGGCTGAAAAGGATTTCATCATGGGCGTTAATTTCAAGTTGAAAAACCTGACCGCCCGCGAGCTCCGCGCCTGGGCTGTGGAGACGGGGCTTGAATTCTACAGCCTGAAGAACGTGCTCAAGCGCGCGTGGCGCTTCCTCAGGGACACCGGCGACCTGAAATGGGCCGTGATAATCATGGTGCTTAATTACAAATCCAGAAAATCCTATGCCAATGTAACAATCGATTAATGGATTGTTTACCGCCTGCGCCGCCGCCCGCCGCCGGTAAGGGCCGCAATGATCCGTTTCCTTGATTGTTCTCATTATTATGTTGACAATTGAACCATGTCTTGGTTTCTGGTCAGAAATATTTCAGGGTGCAGTTGTTGTATTGATCATGCAGCTCGCGCCTCATGGGCAGAGCCGGCCTCAACAAATACAGATAATGCATGATAAAAAAATATGATAATTGAGGATTGACCTGGTATCAGAAAAAAATACCGACGCGACGGTTTTATAACAGGATAACAGGTGACAGAGCAATAGTTGATTTCCGGGGATTAACGTAACATTATTATCGGTCTTGAAGACGGGCCTGTCTTTATAATAAGAGACAGATTTGGATCGATCTGCAATTGGCAAGACATGGTGTTATCAAATAACTACCTTGCCTTTTGAGAGTGTTGTTAAGCCGGTCATTGTTTTAATACATAAAACATCGCTTATTGCATCGCTGTACACTCCATTAAAACAGTCATAGCAAAGTGAAGAATATAGTATGAAGATCCCCAGGGTGTCTTCATGGCATATTCTTTTTTTAGTAATTTAAAAAAATCAGCCTGATCGGGCTTAAATTGTATACCATACTATTAAATACAGAACATTCACTATTTGTTCCATGAGATAATTGAGAACTTAAGCAGTAGAAATTATGATTATTGATCCTTCTTATTATTAGCAGTTTACTGAAAAGCAGTAAACTGCTAAGCGATACAAGGATGTATCGCTGTTTTTCGAGGCATCAGCCGAGAAAAACGCGAGGTTTTACGAATTCACTTCGTAAAACCGCCACTGAAAACTCCATGGATGGCGTTTTTCAGGAAACTGTTAGAGCATAACTGATTTTGAGAGGACATTATAATATTGAAGGAGTGTGATATTCTTGGGTTTGATGGGACCCCGGTAATATTCACAGATGAAGTTTTTGACGGTGCTGATATCCCGATGCCGGCACACGTTGAAGGAGCAAAGGCCAATGATAAAGAACCAGGAGAAATATCAAATGCCGACCACCATTGCTGGCTTTGACGGACATTTACGTCTGTTGATTAATGGCGCGGAGTACTTCGTTCAGATCATCGACATATCCGAGTCGTCCCTGAGCGTGCTCATGGATGAGCGCCTGAATTCACTGGTCCCCGAAGCGACCCCCATGAATGATATCGAAATCTTCATGAACAACAGGCCCTGGGGCACCATCAATCTCGTCTTCAATGAAAAAATGCAGCTCAAGACCCTCGAAGAGGAAGTATTTCTCAATATCGCCGATGTCGCCGATAAAAAGTCCGCCTACAAGCTCTGGGAAATAATGTATCACCACATGTCGCCGCAGATGGGAGCGCCGCAGGTTGGGCTCGACCGCGAGAACCTTCCCCGCGTGCCGGGGCGGGGTCTGTACACCGAAAAGGCCCGCGTCGAGCGCCTCGATTACATCCGTGAAAAGACCGGCGCCTCCCTCGGCGGCGTGGGCAGCACCTCCCTTGACGCGCAGAAGCTCACGGGCAATATCGAGGGGTTCATCGGTTCAGTCGAGGTCCCGGTCGGCATTGCCGGTCCCCTCTGGATCAACGGGGCGAACGCCCGCGGATATTATTACGCGCCCATGGCGACGACCGAGGGGGCCCTGGTGGCGTCGGCCACCCGCGGCGCCATGGCGATCACCAAGAGCGGCGGCGTCACGGCCCACGTGCTCGGCCAGCGCATGATGCGCGTCCCGCTCTTCGTGCTGGAGAACATCCACGCCGCCCTTTTCTTCGCCTCCTGGATAAAGGACCATTTTCTCGATATCAAGGAAGAAACCAAAAAATATTCGCAGCATGCCGAGCTCAGGGAGATCGAAACGCTGGTCGTCGGCAAGTCGGTGCACGTGCAGTTCATTTATGAAACCGGCGACGCGTCCGGGCAGAACATGACCACCACCTGCACCTGGCACGCAAGCCTCTGGATCCTCAAGCAGATGGAGTTCTTCAAGAGCATCCGCTTCGAGAACTTCCTCGTCGACGGGAACCTGTCCAACGACAAGAAAGTCAGCTACCAGTCCTACATAAAGGGACGCGGCATACGCGTCATCGCCGAGACCTTTCTCCCTGCGGAGATTCTGCAGCAGGTCCTGAAAGTTACCCCGTGGCAGATCTATTCCTGCTATCAGGCCGGCGTCAGCGGCGCCATACAGTCGGGCACCCTCGGGCTGAACGTCAACATCGCCAATGTCATCGCCGCGATATTCACCGCCACCGGGCAGGACATCGCCTGCGTCCACGAATCATCGGTGGGCTATTACCATCTCGAGCCCAACGACGAGGGGCTCTACGCCAGCATGACCCTGCCGAGCTTAGTGGTCGGCACCGTGGGCGGCGGGACCAACCTGCCGCACCAGCGGGAATGCCTCGAGATGATGGACTGCGCCGGCCCGGACCGCGCCTACCGTCTCGCCGAGATCATCGTATCCTTCTGCCTGGCCCTGGACCTTTCCACCAGCAGCGCCATCGCCAGCGGGCAGTTCGCCGGAGCCCACGAGCGCCTCGGCAGGAACCGCCCGGTGCGTTATATAACCAACGACGACATCAACACGGCCTTCGTGAACAAGATCGTCCGCCGCACCCTCGGCGACGAGGACATCGCGATTTCCCGCCTGGAGCCGCTCAACCATGACAACATGGGCAGCAGCATCATCACCGAGCTGACGGCGCAGAAGTCGCGGAAGCTCCTGGGCCACCTGCCGTACCGGATGCATTACTTCGGTGAAAACCGCGAGGAAAAGAGCATCGACGTCATGATCAAGGTGAAGCCCACGGACAGCGAAGTCATACACATGATGAACAGCATCGCCACCCTGTCGGACGCGCGCCTCGGCGCCGAGCTCAAGAAAACCGAGGGCGGGACCGGGTTCAAAAACTGCCACATCCGCGAAATATCGATATACGAAGAGACGGACCCGCGCTTCACCAGGCACATTCCGGCCGTGTACGGCCTTTACCAGAACGATGACCGCGAGGGGTATATCATCATACAGGAGCTCCTGAACAACATGGTCCTGATGGACACAGCCGGCGACGTGTCGGGGTGGAGGAAGGAGCATCTCATCAAGGCCATCGACGGCATCGCCGAAATCCATTCGATATGGTACGGCCGCGAGGAAGAGCTGAAAAAGAAGAAATGGATCGATCCCTATCCGACCCTGGCGCGCATGCAGGAGTACAACCGGCTCTGGGAGCTGATGGCGGGCAATGCCTACAACGAATTCAAGAACTGGTTCAACGAGGCGGATTTCAACTGCCTGCAGAAGAAGATCCGGACCCTCCCCGAATGGTGGGGCCGGATCGAATCGATGAAGAAGACGCTCATCCACAACGATTTCAGCCCGCGCAACATCTGCTTCAGGAACACGCCGGACGGTCTTCGTCTCTGCGCCTACGACTGGGAGCTGGCGACCCTGCACCTGCCGCAGCATGACGTGGCCGAGCTCCTCGCCTTCGTGCTGCCGGATACGGCGACGCTGGACGATATCAAGCCCCTGGTCGAGTATCACCGGAGGCGGCTTGAGATGGGGACGGGCATGACGATCAATCCCGGCGAGTGGTGGGAAGGATTCCGCTGCGCCTGCTGGGATTTCCACGTAAACCGGCTCATGATGTACATCACGGCCCACACGGTGCGCCACTATGACTTCATCGAGCGTGTGTACGGCTCCCTCAGGAACATGATAACGACGATTAATGGCAGGTAACGACAATGAACAGTGAATATATTCTTTCCCAGAGCGACGCGTCGGCCAGAGGGGAGGACGTCCTCGGCGGCAAGGCCAGGAACATGGCGTGGCTCACGAGGAACGGGTTCCCGGTCCCGGAATGGTTCGTGGTGACGACGGGCGCTTTCATGGAGCAGATGCGCCATGATGCTCTCGGCTCCTGGGTCAGGACGGAGCTGTCGCAGGTGACCCCCGACAATGACCGGGCCGGCACAGTTTCGCAGAGGATCCGGGACCGGATATCCGCCATGGCCCTAGCGCCGGCTGTGGCCGTGGAGCTGAAAAAGGCCCTCGGGCGCATCGAGGTGGGCGACGACGCCTTTTTCGCGGTCCGCTCCTCGGCGGTGGGCGAGGACGCGGCGGCGGCCTCCTTCGCGGGGCAGATGGACTCATTCCTGTTCCAGAAGGGCTTCAATGCGATATCGAGGTCCATCGTTGCCTGTTTTGCCAGCGCCTTCACGGAGCGCTCTGTCAGGTACCGCATGCATCACGGGATGGACCCGGCGGACGCCAGGATCGCGGTCATCGTCCAGCGGATGATAAACTCCCGGGTCTCAGGGGTCTTCTTCACCGCGCACCCGGTGAACGGGAGCAGGAAGCAGGGCCTCATTTCCGCCTGTTACGGCCTCGGCGAAGGGGTCGTTTCAGGCAGCTGCACGGCCGATGAATATACGGTTTCCCTGTATGACGGGGACGTCACTCCGGTCATCAACGACAAGGACACGCAGATCCTCTTTGATTCCGAGCGGGGTACCGGCACGCGGGAGGTCCCGGTGCCGGAGTCGATCCGGACAAAGAGCTGCCTCAGCAACGATGAGGTGCGCGAGATCACGGAAGCCGGCAGGCGGATCGCCGAACGATGCCGGTTCCCCCAGGACATCGAGTGGGGCTATGACGGGAAGACGCTGTATATACTGCAGACCAGACCGATAACATCGCTGCCGGCGCCGGCAGAGCCGGAGGGGGCGACCATCGTGTGGGACAATTCCAATATCCAGGAGAGCTACTGCGGCGTGACCACGCCCCTCACGTTCTCCTTCGCGAACCGCGGTTATTCCGTCGTGTACGAGGAAACGGCGCGGCTCCTGGGGGTTTCCGAGGAGCGCCTCGCCGAGATGAAGCCGGTGTTCCAGAACATGCTGGGCCTGGTTAAGGGGCGGGTCTATTATAATATCAACAACTGGTACCGGGGGCTTTTACTGCTTCCGTCGTTCAAGACGAACAAGTCAGACCTGGAGCGGATGATGGGCCTCCAGGACCCGGTCGATTTCGTCGAGGACAAGCGCACGACGCTGAAGGAAAAGCTCGTCCAGCTTCCGCCACTCTTCAAGACGCTGTTCAAGCTCCTTTCCTGCTTCAGGAAGATGGACAGGCTGGTGGACGAGTTCAAGTCGGCGGTCTGGAACGAGTACGATTCCGTCGACCGCAGCAGGCTCCATACCCTCGGCATCGCCGAGCACATTGCCATAGCGGACAGGCTGAAGGACCGCGTCATGTACAACTGGCAGACGCCGATCATAAACGACTTTTACGTCATGATGATGAACGGCAGGGTTCACCGCTGGCTCGAAAAGGCCGGCGTGGAGAATCCCGTGGTGCTCCAGAACAACCTGATGGCCGGGGAGGAGGGGATCGAGAGCACCGAACCCACAAAGTTCATCCTGCGGCTGTGCGACTACATCCGGACCAGGACCGGCCTGGCAGACCTGATCAGGGAGGGCGATAACCGCGTGCTTATGGACATGCTCCAGACGGTAGACCCCCGCGCCTACGAGCTGTGCGCCCAGTACATCGAACTCTACGGCGATCGGTGCATCGGCGAGCTCAAGCTTGAATCCGTCTCGCTGCGGCAGGACCCGTCGTTCCTGTTCGCAATCATAAAGAATTATCTTGCCCGTGAAGACCTCACCATAGAGACCCTGGCAAAGAGCGAGCGCGAGTTCCGCGGGTCAGCCGAGGCCGAGGCCTTCGAGGCGATACGGAAGAACCTGGGCCGCATGAAGGTTCGGAAGTTCAGGAAGGACCTGGCAAAGCTGCGCCAGGCCGTGAAGGCCCGGGAAAACATGCGACTCATGCGCACAAGGATGTTCGGCCTGATGCGCGACGTGTATCTCGAGATCGGGAACCAGCTCGCCTTCTACGGCGTACTCGACGGGCCCCGGGACATCTTCTACCTTACCGTGGAGGAGATCGAGGCCTATGTCGACGGCCGGTCGGTGCAGTCCAGGTTCAAGCCCCTGGTGGCGTCGCGGAAAGAGGAGTTTTCCTCCTACGAGAAGGAGGAACTGCCGCACCACTTTTCAACGCATGGGCCCGTATACCACCATAACCTGTATGAATACCGGAGCACCGGCGAAGTCCGGGAAGACGCCGAGGAGCTCAAGGGAATCGGATGCTACCCGGGAAAGGTGGAGGAGAGGATAAAGCTTATTTTTTCACCGCAGGACGAACTCAACCTGAACGGCCAGATACTCTGCACGGTACGGACCGATCCCGGCTGGGCGCCGCTTTTCCCGACTGCCGGTGGCATCCTGGTGGAGCGCGGGTCGACCCTGTCGCATTCCGCCGTGGTAGCCCGGGAGCTCGGCATACCGGCCATTGTGAACATACCGGGCCTCACGAAGATACTCACGGACGGCGAGAGCGTCCTCATGGACGGCGCCTCCGGCGTTATCCGGCGCCTCGATGCCGGTTCCGCGAAAGAGACGGTGGCATAGGGAGGTATCGGCCATGGAATGGACAACCGGCTCAACAGTGCCTGAAGAATTTACCGCGGTGGCGCGCGGAGTGTACCGCGATGATCCCCACTGGATCCCGGAACTGCCCATGGCTGTTGAGCGCGCCTTCAGTCCCTCCAACAGGTATTTTGAAAAGAACAGCGCGTGGATGAGCTGCGAAGCGGGGAAGGCGCGCCTTGCCGGCTTCTACAATCCTTCCCTGGTGATCAACGGCCGTCACGTCGCCTTTTTCGGCTACTGGGAAACAATAGATGATGCCGCGGCGAACCGCAGGCTCTTCAGCGAATTTGAATCATGGGCGGGGAGCAAGGGTGCCGGCGCCGTGTACGGACCCATCAATTTTTCGACATTCGGGCCGTACCGTATCCGCCTGAACCGTTTTGAAGACGGCTGTTTTCCGGGGGAGCCGTACAATCCTCCTTATTATGAACGGCTGATGGGAGAACTGGGATATTCCATCGCCTATCGCTATTATACGCTGATAGGAAATCTCGATACCGTGTACCCGCCCCTGGACCGGTTCATGGTGCCGGTCCTCCTGGAAAAGGCGGAGCAGGGCGGCATCAGGTTTGTCCCTCTGACGCGGGAGTACTGGGACAGCCATATCGAGGAGATTTTCGGATATGTCGACATAGTCTTCTCATCCAATTTTGCTTATACCCCGATTTCCTACGAAGAGTTCAGGGCCTCAATGGGCGCCTATTTCTCCCGAATATTCTGCCCGCGTGCGTCGGTCCTTGCCCTTGATCCCGATGACCGGATTGCCGGGTTTTTCGTCAATTTCCCCGATTACTCGGAGGTCTGCCGCCAGGGCGCGGACAGTGCCGTGCCCGTTCACGAACTCAATTATGAAAAGCATTTTCCCTTGATAAAGAATCCCCTGATCCTGGGCAAGACCGGCGGAGTGCATCCGAAATGGAGAAAATTCGGCCTCTTCACGGTGATGAGCTGCCTGGGGATCAAGTGGTCGCTTCCCTATTACCGCCGCGTCGCCGCAGCCACGGCCCGGGAAGACAATTACTCGCTCCGGGTAGGGCGGATGGTTTTTTCAAAACCTGAGGATATCGAGCACCAGTACGGTCTCTTTGCAAAGTGCCTCTAATATAAGGCTGTGATGATATGAGCAATACAAAAAAATCCACCGGCAACATGGCCGAGCCTCTCTTCGAGCTTGCCGCTAACGTTCCGCGCCGCGTGGCCCTGTACATCCCCCTCGAGTGGAACGGGTCCGCCGTCATCCGGTACGAGACCGCCACGTTCGGGGAGCTTGCCAAAAAGATAAAAGCCTACCAGGGGGGGCTCAAGAAAGCGGGCTACCATTCCGGGGACCGGGTCATCATCATGGTCCCCCCGAGGGTCGATCTCTATTGCATCATCATTGCGCTGCTGGCATCGGGACTGGTGCCGGTCCTGGTGGATGCCGGCATGGGGCTCCGGCGCATGGTCTCCGCCTTCGACCAGTCGGGAGCGCGAACCATCATCACCATTAAAAAGCTCGGACGGATCCGGTACCTTATCCCCGGCCTCTGGAAGTACCGCTGTTATGCCGTTGACGGGAAGGGGATCGGGTTCCGCCATGCCTCGGAGCTCAGGGATGAGAGCAGTGACACGATAGAAATCTTTCCCTGCGACAGGGACTCCCATGGCATCATCACCTTCACCTCCGGGAGCACCGGCAGGCCCAAGGGCGCGGACCGCACCCATTACGGCCTGCTGAAACAGCACCTGGCGATACGCAAGAGCTGGCCCGACACTCCGCGGGACATTGACATGACCTGCTTCCCCGTGGTAGTGCTCCACAACATGGCCTGCGGCATGACGAGCGTCCTGACCGCGGTGGACTTCACCGCCGTGGGGAATCCGAACCCGGCCCTGGTGGCGTCGCAGATCAGGGACCTCGGGCCGACCCGCCTGAGCGCGGCGCCCGCCTTCATGAGGAAGCTGGTGGATTACATGATACGGGAAAAGATGTTCCAGACAACGGTACGCAGCGTCGGCATCGGCGGAGCGCCGGTGCCGAAAGAGCTCTGCCGCGATCTTCGGACAGCCTTCCCGAAGGCTAACATAAAGGTCATTTACGGCTCGACCGAAGCGGAGCCGATCAGCAGCGTTTCAGTTGACGAGATACTCGAGTCGGAGGGGAAGGGATACCTGGTGGGAAAGCCGTATCCGTTCATCTCGGTCAAGATCGTCGACCTTCCCGGCAGCCCGGATGCCATCACCGATAATGAACTTGACTCCTATACCGTGCCGGTTTTGACTTCCGGCGAGATCGTCGTGAGCGGAGAGCATGTGCTGAAGGGTTATGTCGACAACCCGGAGGCGAACCGGGAGAACAAGATTCCCCGCGGTAACGGCACCGTGTGGCACCGCACCGGTGATACCGGCTATTTTGACCGGAAGGGACGCATATGGCTCACCGGCAGGATGAAGGACGCCGTCAGGCACCGGGGACGCGTCATTCAGCCGTACCTGGTCGAACAATTGATCGATGAGATTCCGGGCGTGAACCGTTCAGCGCTTGTGGCGAATGATGAAAAGCCGGTCATGGCCCTGGTCATCGAAAAGAGTGCTGACCGCCTTGCGGTACTCAACAAGGTGCACGAAGCGATGATGGGGGCCGATTGCAACGACATCCCGGTTCGCGAGATCGAACGGATGCCGGTGGACAGGCGGCACAACAGCAAGATCGACCGGATAGCGTTGAAGAAGATGCTGAGGTAGGAGATAATAGACCTCACCCCCCCTCGGTCCCCCTCTCCCCCGGGAGAGGGGATGGCCAAGGCAAAGTACTTGTGCTAAGAGCCCTCTCCCCGAGGGAGGCAGCAGCTAGTACATCCGTGTACGCTGCTGCATGCACGACATCCTGTCGCTTAGTGCTCGTCGGAGGCGGGGTGAGGTTAAGAAAGCTATTAAAAAAATGTGAAAGAGTGAATTATGAAAAAACGTTTTATCGTAACCCTGAACCCCGTTGACTGGCTGACCGTCAGCGGCATCATCCTTTCCCTCTGTTCCGCGGCCCTGGTGCTCAGGGAGGAATTCTCCCTTGCGCTGAGCCTGCTGTTTATTGCCATGCTGGTGGACGCCCTTGACGGCGTGCTGGCAAGGAAATTCAAGCTGGAGCGGGATTTCGGCCGCTACCTGGACGGCTTTGTCGATGTTTTCGACTACCTGGCGGTTCCATCACTGTTCCTGTACCAGTGGGGATTCAACACCTGGTATTACAGCATCGTCCTCGTTCTGTTTATCGTTGCCGGGGTCGTGCGCCTTTCGGTTTTCAATGAAATCGGCAATGTCAAGGACGAGACAAGCGGGCTTGCCTACCTGGGCATGCCCGTGTTCTGGAGCGTCATTTTCCTGGGCTTTATCTATATCATGGACTGGTTTTTCAACCATGGGGCTATATTCCCCCTCGTGGCCGTTCTCTACGCGCTCTTCGCTTTCTTCATGGTCTACAACAGGAACTTTTACAAGTTCAAGAGCGTCATCGTCATGCTGACGATGATCCTCACCATGGCGATACTTTTCGCCTTCGAGGGCTTCGGCTTTATCTATCCCCGGGAATGGGTTCCCTGCTTGGGCACTATCGGCGCCCATCTCCTGTCGGGCTTCCTGACCGGCGTACCGGCAATTATCGGCGGATCGCTTCACATGCTGGCGGTATCAAAGGACTGGCTCTCCATTCTTAAGATACCGGTAAGCGACAAGCTCTTCGGCTCCAACAAGACCATACGGGGCTTTGTTTTCATGATGCTCTTCAGCGTCGTCGGCGCCCTTATCCTTAACGGGATCATCAGGCTCTGGCAGCCCGACCTGACCGTGGACATCCTCGGCATGCCCTTCTGGCTCCTGGGCATCGTGCAGGGGCTCGGCTATGCCCTGTTCGAGCTTCCCAATTCGTTTATAAAGAGAAGGCTGGGCATACAGCCCGGGGAGTCGCCAAAGCGGTTCAGGGCGCTCTTTATCCTGATGGACCAGCTCGATTCCGGCATCGGCGTGGCCCTGGCGACCTGGCTCGTGTTCGCTATCCCGGGCCCCACGGCCCTGTCCATTGTAATTCTTTCGCCGATGGTGGCCCTGGCAGTGAAGCGGGTATTGTTTATGTTGAAATGGAAAAAAGATTATAAGTAATAGTTTAGCATTACACGCCGTCCGGCGCGGCGAGATGAGAAAATATACACAGATCATGATGATCCTGTGATCCGGATTAACTGAAGGTGATATCATGTCTCACGAGTAGGCGGCACGGATGCCGCCGGCAGCCGAGTCTTGCAGGATGCAACTACGAGGCGGAACGAGTGAGACATGTATCACCATGTGAACAGGAGTAAAACTTTTGAACAATTATAAAATACTGACGCGCATCGCCTGGCGCAACATCTGGCGGAACAGGAGGAGGGCCGTTCTCACTCTCCTCACCGTCGTGATCGGCTGCGGCATGATCATCTTCAACAACGCCCTGTTCTACGGCGGCACAATGAAGATGGTCGACGACGCCGTGGCCCTGAACGCGGGCCATATCCAGGTCCACCAGAAGGGCTACTGGAAGAATAAGAGCATCGACGAGGGATTTCAGCCCGGAACGAAGCTCACGGCGCTCCTTGAGGAGCTCAGAAAGAAAGGCGATATCGCGTCGTATAGCTTCCGGATACAGGCCGATGCCGTCATCGGATTTAAAGACGTGACCTCGGTGGCGACGGTCCAGAGCGTTGACCCTGTCCGGGACCGCGATATCATTTCGGTCCAGAAGAGGATCGCTCCGGGCGGCAGGGAGCTGAATGCCGGGGACACTAAAAGTGTCCTTATCGGCGAGAGCATGGCGAAGAACCTCGGCGCGGCAGTCGGTTCGGAGATCTCCATGATATCCCGCGCCTTTGACGGGTCCATTGCCGCCGAAAAGCTGATCGTCGTCGGCATCATGCGGACCGGCAACCCGATCCTGGACCAGACCCTGGTCCTCATGCCCTATGCCCAGGCGGTAGACACCTTCGCCATGATGGATTTTGTCCACGCCGTGGTGATCAAATGCGGAGACGCCGGCAGGGCGCAATCCATCGCCGGAACGATAGAAAAAACAATGAAACGAAAGGACCTGGAAGTGCTCTGGTGGGAGGACCTCATCCCAGAGATCATACAGTTCGTGCGCATCGACCAGGGGGCGGGATACATATTTTCCTTCATTCTTTTTATCGTGGTGGCCTTCACGATCCTCAACACGATCCAGATGTCGGTGTATGAACGAACCCGGGAGTTCGGCATCATGCTTTCGATAGGAACGAGCCCGCAGAACGTGTTTACCATCGTGATGCTCGAGTCGGCGATGATTTCCGGTATCGGCGTTGCTGCCGGAATTGTGTTCGGGACCATCGTAAGCCTTGCGGAGCGGGCCCATCCCTTTGATTATTCGCGGTTTTCCGCTGAGTTTGCCCAGTGGGGCGTATACACCTGCGTGTTCCCGGCTGACCTGACGGCGCTGAACGTGGTCGTGTCGGCATTGCTCTGCCTTATCCTGGCCCTGGTCTTTTCCCTGGTGCCGGCGCGGCGGGCATCGATGCTCAACCCGGTCGAGGCGGCAAGGCATTTGTAAGAGTACATGATCCGGGATGCAGGTAAGCGGGGGTCACGTGGCCCCGCCCGCGAAAACGTAATTTGAATGTAAGGAATCAAATATGAAAATATTTTTACTGATCTGCTGGAGGAACCTCTGGCGCCACCGGCGGCGGTCGCTGATCGTCATATCCTCCGTGGCCATCGGCATCTTCGCGATGATGCTCTCCATGGGGATACTGAACGGCGTCTACTACCAGGCCATCGACAATAATATCAACATAGCCCTGGGCCACGTGTCGGTCCAGGCGAAGGGGTTCCGCGATTCCATGACCCTCCGGAACAGCTTTGTTCCCGACGGGGCCCTCAACCGGGCCCTGGCGGCGCTGGGCGGCCAGTCAAAGGGTTATGCGCCCCGCCTTAAGATGCAGGGGATGCTCAACTCGAGCGAGTCCTCCAAGGGGGTCATCATTGTCGGCGTTGACCCGGCACGCGAAAAGAACGTGTCCAATATCAGGTCCTACATCTCCGGCCGGGACGGCGGGACCTTCCTCCCGGACGCAGAATCGAACCAGATCTGCATATCCCGTGATGTGGCGGAAAAGCTCGACGTGGTCCCCGGCGACAGCATCGTCGTCATGGTCCAGGACAAAAATGACGAGATGGTGGGCGTGGGGATGACGGTGAGCGGCCTCTTCCAGACCCCGATCGATTCCATCAACCAGTTCACGGCCTTTGTCGGCATCAGGCGGCTCCAGGAAATGACCGGCGCCGGCGACAGGATTTCGGAGATCAATATCGCCCTGAAAGACCGTAACCGGGTCGAGGAGACAAAGGCCGTCATCGCCAGGGCGGTCCGCAGTCCCTCCCTCGCGGTGCTGACATGGAAGGAAATGGCCCCCTACCTGGTCAGCTCGATCATGGTCGTTGACGCCATGATGTACGTGAGCTTCGGCATCATTTTCATCACCATCATCTTTTCAATAGCAAACACGCTTATCATGGCCATCATGGAGCGCTTCCACGAGATCGGCGTGATGAAGGCCATCGGCACCAAGCCGTCATGGATTTTCTCGATGATACTCTTCGAATCGGTAAACCTGGGCATGATAGGCCTGGGAGCCGGGATCGTCCTCAGCTGGATCATCATCGGGATACTGTCAAGGGTCGGCATTAATTTTTCCTTTCACTTCGAGGCGGTCCGGGCCTTCGGCAGCGGCGCCGTCATCTATCCCATTATGCGGTGGACCGACGTCGCGGCGGGAGCGGTGATCGTGATGCTGACAACGGTGACGGCGGCCCTGTACCCGGCCCGCAAGGGCGCGCGTATAGAGCCGCTGGAAGCGATTACGTTTATTTAGGAGAACTCAAATGGAAATCATTACGGTAAACAATATCATAAAAAATTATGAAAACAACGGCCTTACCGTTGCCGCGGTGCAGGGCGTGACCATGCATATCAAGCAGGGTGAATTCTCCGCCATTGCCGGTCCCTCGGGGTCCGGCAAAACGACCCTCCTCAATCTTATCGGCGGTCTTGACCGGCCGTCGTCGGGATCCATCATGGTGGACGGTCTGGAACTATCCGGCATGTCCCCGAAGGAGCTGGCTGACCTGCGCCTCAAGAAAATAGGATTCGTGTTCCAGGCCTATAACCTGATACCGGTCCTGACCGCCAGGGAAAACGTTGAGTATATCCTGCTTCTCCAGGGCGTCGAGCGCGAGGAAAGGGAGCGCCGCTCCGTGGCCATTCTTAAAGAAGTGGGACTGGGCAGCGAGATAGACCGGCTTCCCAGAGAGATGTCCGGAGGGCAGCAGCAGCGGGTCGCCGTGGCCCGGGCCATCGTGTCCGAGCCGTCAATCGTCCTGGCCGATGAGCCCACGGCGAACCTGGACCAGAAAACAGGCGAGGCGCTGATTGAACTCATGCACCGGCTGAACAGGGAGAAAAAGATAACGTTCCTTTTCTCCACCCACGATAAGATGGTGATGGAGCGGGCGGAACGCCTTATCCGGCTGACCGACGGCAGGATATCTCAGGACAAGGCGGAGAAACCGAAGGGCGGGAAGGTTGTGAAAAAAGCCGTGAAAAGCAATAAGAAATAGATTGGACCTCACCCCCCGGCCCCCTCTCCCACGGGGAGAGGGGGAGTGCCGGATCGTATGCAACTCGAAGCCCTCTCCCCTGGGAGAGGGCGCGCCGGAGGCGGGGTGAGGTCAATAAATAATATCATCAAGGAGGTCTTCATGTCATTATTTAAAAAATACTACCTCTACACCAAGGAGCGCTTCCCGATACCGCCGACCTTTGCGTACGCGGCGGCGCTCTATTACCTGTCATATTTTTTTACCAACATCATCCAGAACAGGAGCCCCTTTAACCTGGCCGAATCGATCATCGGCTGCCTTGTCTTCTACATGGCCCTGTTCGAGATAAGACTCCTGGACGAGCACAAGGATTACGCGAAGGACGTGGTCGCCCATCCGGAGCGGATGCTGAGCAGGGGCGAGATCACCCTGGCCGATCTGCGGAAGCTCCTCTATGTCATGGTGGCGCTCCAGACGGCCATGGCGATTTACCTGGGACCGGCGCCCTTCGCTGTATGGCTCGCCATTCAGGTCTTCGCCCTCTTCATGTTCAAGGAGTTCTTCGTTCCAGAATTTCTCAACAGGCACATGGGACTTTATCTCCTGAGCCACCAGGTATCGGTCCCCCTGGCGCTCCTCTTCGGTATCTCCCAGCGGGCGGATTTATGCTACCTTTGGACCGTTCAGCCGCTCCCTTTCGCGTTGTTTCTGTTCGGCACCATGATGGCCACCATTAACTACGAGATTGCGCGCAAGACATGGTCTCCGGACCGTGAGCATGAACAGGCTGATTCCTACACCAAGGTCTGGGGGATCGGCGGCGCCGTTATCGTGAATCAGATTGTCGCTCTCCTGGCCGGGGCGTCGTTTCTCTATTTTTACATAACCATGCCCCGCTCCATAGTGTATACCCTGATCGTCTGCGCCGCCTACCTGCTCTTCCTCGCGACGGAGATCGCCTTCATGGCGAAGCGCGACAGCAAGACCTCGAAGGTCATAGAAATGACCGGCGCCCTCTATTCGCTGGCGATGCTGATAACGTCGGCGGTCTTTTTCTTCAATATGGGCTGACAGAACTGCGAAAATTATTGTTGAAAAAATAGCCGGGGTATACAAGCGTTAGGGTTTCAGCGGCCGACGTGCGGGGAAATGCGCCGAGGCCGATGCCCGGAGGTTTGTATGAAAAAATTAGCCCTTCTCTTCGCCCTTGCTATCCTTTTCACCGGATATAAAATCCTTCACGGCCAGACGGCCGACTGCCAGAAAAAATGCGAGGACCAGAAGAGACAATGCTCGATCCGCTGCCAGGTCATGGGCGCCGATAATACAGGCTGCGAAGAACAGTGCGTGAAGGAAAGCGCCCGGTGCCTCGGCGCCTGTCAGTCAGCCGTACCTCGGGGCGATTCATGCATAAACGACGATTCTGATTATGAAGACGATGAAGCTGATGAAGACGACGGGGAAGACGATATAGACGCGGACCCTGATTTCGACAAGGATGACGATTTCAGCGATATGGAAGAGGACTTCTGCAATTAGGATATCCTGAATGAAACTGAATACCGTCAGGTGGCCCTATGCCATCATCGTCATAGCCGTGGCCGCGGCCATGTCCTATGCGAGCAAATCCCGCCTTGCAATTGACATGGACGTCACGAAGTCCCTGCCGGTCAATGACCGGGTCATAGCGGACGCGGAATATGTCATGACCCGGCACCCGGTCAAGGACCGGATGGTCATTGACCTGAGCAGCAGCAGGGGCGACACGGACACCCTCATCGCCGGCGCACTGGCAATAGAGCGCCGGTTCTCGGAGAGCGGGCTTTTCAGGAGCGTCGGCCTTGACGAGTACCAGTCCATTTTCCCGGAACTCATAACATATATAATGGAGAACCTGCCGGTCCTGTTCACCGCGCAAGAGCTCGAAGAGAAGGTCAAACCCCTTCTGGAGCCCGCGAAGGTTAAGGAGACCCTGGCCGATAACTATGCGCAGCTCCTCAACCTGGAGGGTATCGGTCAGGGGAACATGATGGCCGCGGATCCCCTGGGCCTCAAGAACCTGGTCCTGGCGCGGATGGCCCACCTGGCGCCGTCGCGGAATATCCAGATAGTCCAGGGGCACCTGGTCTCTTCCGACGGCCGGCACCTCCTGATCACGGCTGAGCCGAAGGGTTCGGCCACGGATACGGCGGTGGCGCGGAAGATCGACGCCCTGGTCCGATCCTGCGCCTCAGACCTCGAAAAAGCATACCGGCCGCAGGGGACATACTTCACCCTGACGCCGGTGGGTGCCTACCGCGCCGCCCTCGACAATGAGGACACGGCCCGGAAGGACACGGAAAAGGCCGTCCTATTCGCTACCATCGGCATAGTCATCCTTCTCCTTGTCGGCTTTCCCCGGCCGTTTATCGGGGTCCTGGCCCTGTTCCCGGCGGTGCTGGGCACCATAGCTGCGGCTTTCGTCTATTCCCTTTTTTCCAGGGATATATCGATCCTCGCCATAGGGTTCGGCGGCACCATTATCTCCTTCACCGTGGATTACGGCATCGCCTATCTCCTGTTCCTGGACCGGCCCTATGAGACGAAGGGGATGGAAGCGACGAAGGAGGTGTGGGGTCTCGGCCTCCTGTCGATGCTCACCACCGCGGTCAGTTTTGCCTTCCTGTTCGTCAGCGGATTTTCCGCCCTGGCGCAGATCGGCTTTTTCGCGGCCATGGGCGTCGTCTTCACCTATATTTTCGTTCACACCATCTTCCCGGTAATTTTCCCGGCCTTGCCTCCTGCAAAGCGGGGGGGATTCATGCCCCTCCAGAGGTTCGTAGACCGGATCATGGATTCTCGTTCTCTCTTCAAGGTCTGCGTCGCCCTGGCCATTTTCGTCTTCATGCTGTTTTTCACGCGGACCGATTTCAAGGTCGATCTCGCATCGATGAACACGGTGAGCACGGGCACCCTGAAGGCCGAGGCGCTGGTGACAAAGACATGGGGCAACGTGCTTTCCAACCTGTACCTGATGACCGAGGCCCGGGGCGTTGACGAGCTGCAGCGCAGGGGCGACCGCATTGCAGATGAGCTCAATACGGATGTTGAATCGGGTGTGCTCTCCGCCGCCTTTGTGCCGTCGATGGTTTTCCCCGGCAGAGACCGCATGAAGGAAAACCTCACGGCATGGAAGGCTTTCTGGAAACCGTCCCGTGTGGCGGCCCTGAAAAGGACTATGGGCGAAGCGGCCCGCGAGACCGGCTTTGCCGCCGGCGCCTTTGATGCGTTTTTCAAAACCGTGGGCCGCAGGGATTTCAGGCCCCGCCCTATACCTGAAAAATATTACGCGGTGCTCGGCATCCACCCCATGGACGGGGGTAAGACCTGGGCGCAGTTTTCGGTGCTGAAGCCGGGTCCGTCATACCGCGCAGAACGTTTTTACGAACGGGTCTCCGCCGGACCGGACATGAAACTCTTCGACCCGTCGTTTTTTGCAGACCGCCTCGGCGGCATAATTCTCTCCAGCTTCATCAGGATGGCACTCATTGTCGGGGCCATTACGGCGGCCGTGGCGCTGCTCTATCTCCTTGACCTTAAACTCACCCTTGTTTCCCTCGCCCCGACGCTCTTTTCCCTCGTCTGCACCCTGGGCACGATGAAGCTCCTGGGGCAGCAGCCCGGCATCCCGGCCATCATCGTCGCGGTCATAGTCATCGGCATGGGAACGGATTACGCCCTCTACCTGGTCAGGGCGCACCAGCGCTACATGGATGAGGCCCACCCCTCGGTGGGGCTGATACGGCTCACCATTTTTCTTTCGTCGGTTTCCACCATGATCGGCTTCGGCGTCCTCGGTATAGCGGAGCACGCGCTGCTGAGGAATGCCGGCATCACGCTGCTCCTGGGGATCGGGTATTCATTCGGCGGCACGGCCCTCATCGTACCGCCGCTCCTCAGGCGGATCTATGGCCGCGCAGCTGTTTCCACCGGCACCTTTGAGCCGGCTTCACGGGACCATGCGGCGCGGGTTGAGCGCCACTACCGAAACATGGAGCCGTACCCACGTCTCTTTGCGCGGTACAAGATGAAGTTTGATCCCATGTTTTCGGAGCTCCACCTGATGCTGGATTCGCCGAAAACAATCGTGGATATCGGGACCGGCTACGGGGTTCCGGCGGTATGGCTTGCAGAGCTTTTCCCCGATGCGCGTCTTTTCGGCATCGAACCTGATGAAAAGAGGCGAAGGGCGGCGGCATGGGCCCTGGGCGATCGCGGCACAGTGGAGAGCGGGAAGGCCCCGGACCTTCCCGATTTTCCCGGCAGCGCCGACGCGGTCATCGCAATTGACATGATACACTACCTGAGCGACGGAGACTTTGCCCTGCTCCTCGGCCGCGCCAGGGAGAAGATGTCCCCAGGCGGTATCCTGGTAATACGGGGCACCATCCCGGCCGGCAAACAAACGCTCCTGAGGATGATCGAGATGCTCTGGATCAGGATGAAAGGCCTTCCGATGCATTATCGCACGGCGGAGGAGGTGGTCCGTATCATGGAGGGCCAAGGTTTTACCGTCACCGTCGGGGATTCAACTAACAAACGCAGGGAGGAGAAGTGGTTCCTGGGAAAACCGGCAAAGAAACCGGGCCGAAAGACGCGCCGGTGACCGGTGATTGATCCCTCGTCGCCGCTTCGGGTCTTCGGTGCATTACGCTTTACTGAATACTATGGTATACTTCGTACCGCCCGCCCGGTCGATGCTTATCGTCCCCTGTATCTGCTCGGCCAGGAGGTAGATGAGTGAAAGCCCCAGGGAATTTTTCTTTTCCGGGTCGACGGACGGAGGCAGTCCCACGCCGTTATCGCTGACCACCAGCATGATGGTTCCATTGTCCTTTTCATGAAAGGATATCCTGATTGTTCCCTGTCCGCCGAACGCGGGAGTGAAGGCGTATTTGAAGCTGTTTGAAATGATCTCGTTGAGCATCAGGCCGCATGGTATGGCCTTGACAATATTCAGCTCGATATGGTCCGTATCGTACTCAACGGAACAGTTGCCGCAGAAGAGGCGGTAGGTGTTCTGGAGGTCGCTGGTTATGATGGTGATGTATTCGGCGAAATCGATCCGCTCGAAGTCCCCCGACTGGTAGAGCCGCTCGTGGATGAGCGACATGGCCCTGATCCTGCTGTTCAGGTCGTCGTAGAGCATGAGAACCTCTTTGTCGGTTATCTTTCCCGCCTGGAGGGCGATAAGGCTGCTGATGATCTGAAGGTTGTTCTTCACCCGGTGATGTATCTCCATCAGGAGAACCTCTTTTTCGCGGAGCGACGCCTGCAGGTTGTCAAATGCCGTTTTCCGGTAGGTGATGTCGCGGCAGAGGGTCAGTATCCGGCTCCCTTCCTTGCCTTCGATGACCGTGGCATTGATCTCGATGGGGACCGTTTTGCCGTCCGGCTGGATATAGCCGATCTCCAGGTCCCTGATGAACCCCTGCCGCATGCATGACTCAACGGCCGCGGCGTTCCGTTCCCGGTCCGCCGGCGAGGTCCACTCGGTAACACTCCTGTTAATGATATCGTCCAGGGTCAGGTGCCCGGTGAGGCGCACGTATTCGGCGTTTGCGTCCAGGACCTTGCCGCGGTCATCGATGATGACATAGCCGGTGTCGGTCGTTTCTATAAGGGCCCGGTATTTGTTTTCAGCCTCCTTGGTCGCGTCGAGGGCTTCCTGGTGCTGCCGGCGCATGATATTTATCTTGTCCGCTATGCCGAGGGTGAGCAGCATTACGACCAGCGATGAACCGATCTGGTACCCCCAGTTGCTCAGGAACCCTTCGTGGATAATGCCGAAGGAATGGAGCATGATCATTATCACGCCGGCTATGAAACAGATCCAGGCGGTCAAATAGAAACGGGCCTGCCGCGAGCCTCTGAAAAGAAGATAGATAACAATGATGAAAATAAACAGTGATAACAGGGCGGCGCTGGCCGTCGATACCTGGGTCGTCAGAGAATACTTGAGAAGGAATGCCGAAGCAATCACCGCGGCTTCAATAAGTATGAACAATTGCAGGATGCGGTCGAGTAACGGAGAGGCGGTGCGGGTTTCCAGAAAGCCCCGGGTGAACAGGATGGAAAAAATTGCAGCAATGGCGGTGAAAAAGGGATGTGCCATATTGGCCCATGCGGGATAGTTTGGCCAGAGGTGTTGAAAAGCTAGACCATTGTGGCACATGGAGAACAGGGCGATGTTAACGGTGAATAGAGAAAGATACAGGTAGCTCCGTTCTCGTACGGATATGAATATGAACAAATTGTAGATGAACAGGGACAACATGATGCCGTAGAATATCCAGATTATTATGGATTCATTTTCGTTTTTTCTCTGCAAGGTGTCCCATCCCCATGCTGTAAATGAGACATTGAGGGACCCGCCGCTGGTCAGACGGATGTAGTATGCATGTTCTCCCGGGGGGGTGTCGACCGGAAATATGAAGGTACGGTAGTTAACGGGCCGCGTGTGAAAGGGCCTCCGGTCGCCGGTGCATATGGGATCAAAGCCGTCAGTCCGTGGTTTGTAGAAACAAATATCGTCAATGAGGGAGTATTCGCATTCAATGGCCCATGAAGAGGGCCGTCCTGCTGCATTGACGGCAATGGCACGAAGCCAGACGGGGGCATTGGTGTATCCGAAGCTGTAGTCCTCTTTGGGCAGTGGACGGAACCTGTCTCGGTATGCAGGGGATGCTATATCCTTAATTTCTGCTTTACCGGAGGGGTCTACGTAATAATCAAGATAAGCGCCCATTTTTTGTTTTGTGAGATTGTCGCCGACCGAAAGGGAAGCGGAGAGAAGGTTATGGGGAAGAAAGAGCAGCGACAGAGTGATGATTGCATTGAAGGTGTACATGGTTATTCTGCTTATAGAGCTCAGCGGTGCTCTGTGCGGAAACCATTTCCATGCGGGATGGGATCCCGCATTGCTCTTTCTATCATGCATAATGGCCCGTTTAATTCCCATGCTTTTCAGTTGCATGCTTGCCCGTCAAATCAATATGGATGAAGGTTGCCGGACAGTCCCCCTTCCGGCGCCACCGGCCGCACCTGGCGCCCGAACAGGATAAGCCCTCTGTATTAATGAGTCAAGGCTTTATTGCCATGTTGGTCATCTGCCGGTGAAGCTCGGTTTTCGTTTGTCGAGGAAAGCCCTTACAGCCTCGGCATGGTCCTGCGTCCTGGTGGCGGCAAACTGGTAGCTGACCCCCACGTCTGTCGAAAGTTCCAGGGGCTGGCCGCCGATCTGGTTCATGGCCTTCTTGATGATGCCGACGGCCGCCGGACCCCGGGCGAGCCTCCGGGCAAGTTTTTCGGCTTCCGGCATGAGCTGGTCAGCGGGCACAACCTTTTCCACCAGGCCGATGCGGTAGGCCTCCTGGGCGTTGATGAGCTCGCCGGTATAGCACATGTACCGGGCCATGCCGGGGCCCACTATCTTCGGCAGAAGGCACATGCCGATCTCCGGGACCAGGCCCATGCGCACGAAGAACTCTCCCAGCTGGGCCGTGTCCGCGGCGATGCGGAAGTCACAGAGGAGGGTCATCTCGAAACCGGCCCCCAGGGCGAAGCCCTTGATGGCGGCAATGGTGACCTTCTCCAGGTTATAGAGGTCCATGTAGAGCTCCACCAGCGGATCGAAGTATTCCTTGAATTCCTTGAGGCCGAGGTTCTTCAGCGGGTCAATGTCAAGGGCTACGTCTCCGCCGGCGGAGAAGTGGTCTCCGGCTCCGGTGAAGATGAGGGCCCGGATCGATTTGTCCTTCTTGGAATCGCTCCAAGCCTTCTGCAGCCCTTCAAACAGGTCGGGGCTGAAGGCGTTCAGCTTGTCGGGCCTGTTGAAGGTCACTATTGCGTAGTTTTCCTTAACCGTCACGAAGCAGCTTCCGTATTCTCGAATTTCTTCTGCCATGGGTGGTCTCCTTCAAATCCTCTCGAATATGGTCGCCGGCGCCTGGCCTCCGCCTGTGCAGAGGGTGACAAGGGCATATTTCGCCTTGCGCCGCATGAGCTCATGTATGGCCGTGACCGTGAGACGGCACCCGCTGTTGCCGACCGGGTGACCCAGGGCCAGGGCCCCGCCGTTGACGTTCAGCCTGTCCATGTCCGCCCCGAGCTCCCTGGCCCATGCCAGCGGGATCGGCGCGAAGGCCTCGTTGACCTCGAAAATATCAATGTCGGACATTTTCAATCCTGCCTTCGCAAGCACTTTGGGCGTTACGGTGATCGGGCCGGTGAGCATCAGCTTCGGGTCCGAGCCGACCACGGCATTGGCGACAACCCTGGCAAGCGGGGGGGCCTTGAGCTGCTTCGCCTTTTCGCCGGACATGAGCAGTACAGCCGACGCGCCGTCGGTTACGGTGCTGGAGAGGCCCGCCGACATCCAGTCCGTGCCGGGAAGGACCTTGAGGGCATCCAGGCCTTCGCGGGTGACGCCGGAGCGGACCGGCTCATCGGTTTCACAGACAAAGGAGTTGCCGTCCTTGTCGAGACCCCTGGTCGGGAGTATTTCTTTTTTAAAGTAGCCCTCCCTTATGGCCCGCAGGGCCTTCTCATGGCTGGCAATGGCAAAGTCCTGGCATTCTTCCTTGGTGATTTTCCACTGGTTCGCAATGGCCTGGGCGGCCCCCATCTGGTTCGGAATGCCGTACCGGTCTATGTAGCCCTTGCTGATGGGATGGCCGGCATTCTGTCCGTTTGAAAGGGTGCAGTTCAGGTCGGAGGCGATGCCGTATTTGGACATGAGCTCGCAGCCTGAGGCTATGACAGTATCCATTTCTCCCGATGCTATCATGCCGGAGGCGAGCTGAATCGCCGACAGGCCGCTGCCGCACTGGCGGTTAACGCTGATGCCGCCTATTGTGACGGGCAGGTTTGACTCAAGCACGGCCATGCGCGCGAGGTTGAAGCCCTGTTCCCCGACCTGGTATACGCATCCGGTTATCACGTCATCCACCTGGTTCACGTCAATACCGGCTCGGTTGACGACCTCGTTGAGCACCATGGCCAGCAATTGCGGGGCGGAGTATTCACGCAGGTATCCTTTTTGTTTTCCCACAGGCGTTCTCACGGCGCTGATGATAAATACGTCTTTCATGATGGCACCTCCAAAGGTATGTCATTATTTGACATATTGTAATACAATAAGTCAAATAAAAAATCATCGCCGTTTTAAAATATTGGCGCCGGCGACCAGGCGAATCGGGAAGGCACTGAAACATCATAATAATTTTGATTTTCATGTTGATAGTATATATTATTCTTTCCTGATGGGGCAATTGTTCGGCAGATCATCGAGGATAGAATCTATTCTGGATGAAGATGCGGGGGGGGGGGAATACTCGATAATAATAGTAAAATTAACAAAGAGATATTTCCGATTTATGTCACATTTCAGCTTGACAAATTTATGGCCGGGTATATAATGCGGCGCAATTATTTGTTGGTGTCCAAAAACATGAAGGACACGCAGGTGATTCCTGCTGCCGTGAGGGCAGCGGAAAAATACACGGGGGAATTTACACATGGACGGCTCAGAGCCTGACGGTTGTGACCGATGTTATCCACAAATTGATTCGATCTTGCCACGGCGAACCTTTCGCTTCCTTTGTCTGAAATCGCACAACAGAATGAATTCACGCTGCGCGCCGGTATGTATGCGCGCGCAGGGGGAGATAAACGGGGGGAACACCTATGTCTAATTATTGCCTTGAATGCGCGAAACAGGGACTGGATTGCTGCCGCGAGGCCCATTCGAAATTTCTGACACTGAAGGACGCGCAGCGCATTGCCGAATTCCTGGGAGAGAATATCGATTCATTTGCCCTCTACGGCGGATTGAATGAAAAGGACAAAGAAGAATACATTTATATCCACAAGCACCAGAGCTATTATTATGATCTGACGCTGCGTGACGGAAGACTTCTCCAGCTGCGGGAACAGGGCGACGGTTCCTGTTTTTTTCAGGCGGCGGACGGGAAGTGCAGGATATACCCGGTGCGGCCGCTTATCTGCCGCACCTATCCATTCTGGCTGTCCGACGGCGGGGAATTGATCTTCGACGGCTGCAGCTCGGACTGCCGGATCGTGTGCGCCATGACCGGCAACGAGGACCCGGAGGATGTCACCAAGCTGGAAGACCCTGACGGCAGTTGCCGGACCCGGGCCCTCGGGTATATCGGCCAGAGCCGCGAGTCAATGACAGCGGTACTGGAGCAGATGATGGACGAGATCGAGGATTACCGGCTCCATATCGAATCCTTCGTGAGGGAAAATGCCGTTCCGGTTCCCTGAAAAGGAAGCCGGCATTGAGATGCCATGACCCTGAAAGACCTTCATTGAATTGAAAAAAGAGTAGACCGGCTCAAGGGGACTGCCGGCTCTTCCAGCGGCTTCAGTCCCGCAGTTTCTGCGGTTTTCTTAATCCTGTCATACTGCTTTCTGCTGACATGGAATTTCGGCTCCACCAGCAGGTAACGAGAACCTTGCTTCATGGCGGCGGCAACCTGTTTGAAGAACAGGTCGGCATCCCGCACCTCGTGGACCATCCAGAAGGTCAGGATGAAGTCGGCCTTTTCCCTGGCCATGATATCATCGGGACTGCACTGGATTGCCCGTATGCGGCCCCCGAGGCCGAGACGTTCCGCCCGCGAAAGCATTTTGTCCAGCATGCTCTTCTGCAGGTCGACCGCAATAACAGTGCCGTTTTCGCCTGCCATCTGCGCCATCGGAATGGTGAAAAAGCCGGGGCCGCACCCGATATCCATGACGCTGTTACCGGGCCGTATGTAGCCGCGGAGTATCGCGGCCGGATCGTGGAACCTCCTTCTCAGGACATTGTCCAGCGAAAATGAAAACCAAGAGGGACAGGTGTGCCGGCTCATACGGCCTCCGGTGAGTGGTGCAATGCTATTTATTGAATGATCGTCCAAAAAATTGATGGACAATCCAATATTACATGATCAGCTTGCGGCGTTCAATGTGAAAAAAATTATGGAAAAAGCCTCGATCATTTTCATGGCCGCTTAATTGTACTTGACCGTGGCGGACTCTCTGATGCCATGCTTGAAGTGCGTGATGCAGCCGCATGTTGAGCCGGCCCGTCACGGATCTCGGCTCATTCGTAACATGGGCGGCGCAAAACCGCAACAATAATTTACGGGGGAATCAAATGAAGTCTTTTAACGATAAAAAGGTCCTTCTTACCGGCGCGGCGACCGGGATCGGAAGGCTCATGGCCCTCATGATGGCCGATGAAAAGGCAAACCTGGCCCTTGTGGATATCAACATGAAAAAGCTGGAGGAAACCAGAAAGGAATGCGCGGCGAAAGGCGCAAACGCGAAGGCCTACCAGTGCGATATTTCAAGCAAGAAGGATATCGAGGGGCTGGTGAAAAAGGTGACGAAGGATTTCGGCCAGGTCGACGTCCTCATCAATAACGCCGGCATCGTGTCCGGGAAATTTACCCATGAATACGATTACGAGGACATCCTGAAAACCATGACGGTGAATTTCGTCGGCGGCGCATACCTGACACGGCTTATCCTGCCCGACATGATGAAAAGGAATTCCGGTCATATAGCCTTTGTCGCGTCCGCCATGGGGCTTACCGGCGTGCCGAGGATGGGCGCCTACGTGGCGTCCAAGCACGCCATTGTCGGCTACGTGGACACCATGCGGATGGAGCTGAACAAGTACGGCTGCAAGGGCGTCAAGACCCTCTGCGTGTGCCCCTCGGGAATAGACACCGGCATGTTCCCCGGCTACAAGGCGCCGCTCCTGTCGCCGATCCTCAAGCCGGAAGAGGTCGCGCGCCGTACGCTGAAATCGATTAAAAGCGAATGGACCTACCTGAAGCTGCCCTTCATCGTAAAGCTCATACCTTCCATGAAGCTGTTTCCGGCCAGGGTGCAGGACGTCATGGCAAGGGCCACAGGCCTGCTGAGCAGCATGGACCACTTCAAGGAGAAGAAATAATGATATCATGACGAAGGCGCAGTTTCGAAACCGCGCCTTCGTTCATTTGCTACATCCCGTGTCTGCGCCTCTGCGAGAGTTCCTCCGCTTTTATCGCGACAACCCGCCAACGCCGACGGACAGCTCGCTGCCGGCACCGCGGCCCGTTACAATATCCACAACTCCGGGAATCCCGTCCTCAAATTTCATCTCCTCTCCCAGGGCCCGGGCGTTCTCCGCGTAAGTGGGGTTTTCTATTATCTCCGCGAGGGCGCGGGCAAGCTTCGCGGCCGTTATCCTGCGGGGAGGAACCGGCGCGGGTCCGAGTCCCAGGCGGTGGATGCGGTGGCCCCAGTAGAACTGGTCCGCTATCTGGGGCATGATGAACTGCGGCACTCCGGCCCGCGCGGCGGTGTGTGTGGTGCCGCAGCCCCCGTGATGGGCGGCGCCGGCGCAGAAGCGGAACAGGGTGGCGTGGTTCGCGTCTCCCACCGGAAAGACCTCGGGGGGAAGCTCCATGTTGCCCAGTCCCGTCCAGCCGGTGCCCAGGACGGCGCGGCAACGGGCGCGCTTAACGGCCTCCAGTATGACGCGGGTGAAGGCCGTTGAATCGTCGACGCTGACGCTGCCGAAGCCGATATAGACCGGCGGCGGGCCGTCTTCAAGGAACCGGGCGAGTTCCGGGCCGAGACCGCCGTCGATGTCTCCGTAGCAGTACCCGGTGTAGCTGTAGTCATAGTTACTCCGCCATGTCCTGCAGGGGGGCGCCAGCACCGGGTTTATTGTAAGGATAGTGTGGCTGCGGCCGGTAAAGTACTCATTTACACCGCCCATATCAGCCATGCCCAGCTTCCGCCGGGCGCCGTTGATGTGCTTCCTGAACATGAGCCCTGTCATGGCGTTGACCGCGTTCCAGAGCCCCCGGTTGACGATGCGGGGGAGCCTCTGCCAGGGGATAAGGGGGGGCGGATGGTACCCGGGAAGCACCGGCGTGTAGGCGATGCGGTAGTGGGGGATCTCCCGGTATTCCGCCACGGTGGGGACCGCCACTTCGTTGACGCTGGTGACCAGGAGGTCCGCATCCTCCGTTTCCCGTATCAGGAAATCCATCTGCTCGTCTATGGCGCGGGAAAACCAGTCAATCGCCGTTTTTATCGCGCCGATGCCGCTTCCCAGCTCCTCCATGACCATGGCGCTGTCCTCGGAATAGAGGAGGGGCTTCAGTCCCTTGCTGAGCGCCCTGGTCCCGAACATCTCCGGGACGCAGATCGACACGTTCAATCCGGCCCGCTTGAGGGCCGCGCCTATCTCAATGATGGGATACACGTCGCCGCGGGAGCCGCGGCTTGACAGTACGACTTTCATGGTTCGTTCCTCCCGCCGGGCGGCTTACGAGCGGTAGTTCTCGATGCGGGCCGTATCGAGAACCGGGAGGACGAAGTCCGGGTCGGTCTCCTTCCGGAAGCGGCGGTAGGCCGCCGGTATGCGGAAGAGGAGCGCCCGGGGGCTGAACTTGATGGACGACATGATCCAGCAGCCGTGGGTGCACCAGCAGTTGGCCTTCCAGCCGCCGCCGATCTCGGCGACCTCGCGCTTCATGGCGTCGGAGTAGAGGGCCGAGGTCAGGTTGCAGCCGTAGTCCCTGATGTTGCCGATGGGGGGCCGCATCTCGCAGGACCGGAAGTCGCCGTTGTGGTCGATGACAAAGGTGGTCATCCCCGCCGTGCAGGCCATCTTCCAGTCGCAGGGGCCGGCGTAATTGGCGTCCTGGATGTCGTTGACGAACTTGATGAAGCCGAGGAAGAAGAACTTGGCGAATTTTTTTTTCATGCCGCCGAAGTCCCGGAAGATGCCGTCGGCCTGCTTCTCGAAAAGTGGGAGTATCTTTCTCCTGAGGTCTTTCACGCGCTCCGGGGTCAGGGTCTTTATGGCCGGGTCACGGGTGTCGCCGCGGGGTATCTCGTAAAAATGGGTGGCCACGAGGTCCTTGTTCAGGATGTAGACGCCCAGGTCGAAGAGACGGTCGTAGGCGTCGGGGGTGATGACGGTCACGGCGTTCATCAGGAGCCGCTTGTTGCCCCTGAACCGTTCGGCCGCCTTTTCCATGACGGCGATGGTTTTCGCGAAGTTGCCAGGGATGCCGCGGTTTTCATCGTGCAGTTTACCCGGGCCGTCGAGGGAAAAGTTCAGGTGCACGGTGAGCCCGGGGCAGGCGTCGAGGAGCCGCGCCGTTTCATCGATGATGAGATCGCCGCAGAGGCCGTTGGTGGGAAGGTTCACCACGCGGACCCCGTTGTTGTCGTAAAAGAGCTTCACGATCTCCACCAGCTCTTTCCTGAGGAAGGGCTCGCCGCCGGAGAGCCAGAGCTTGTCGAATTTCGGGGCGGTTTCCGAGACGCGCCGGATCTCGTCGAAGGTCAGGTCGTCATCGCTGTTCAGTTTTTCATGGTAGAAGCAGGTGCGGCATTTCGAGTTGCACCGCGACGTGATGAAGAGGAAGACCCCCTCCAGTTTCCGCCGCCGGAAAAGCTTGTGCAGCAGGCCGGTCTCGCCCATGTGCATGTCTTTTTCCCGGCTGCCGGCGGCTGTCTGATTCTTTGATGAGGCCGGATCGGTGTAATGGGCGCGCGAAGGCAGACGTGTAGAAGCCGTATGATCTACAGGCATGGTATCCTCCTAAAAGATGGTAATACTGTTTCGGGGCCGTGGCCCCGGGCGCTTTATATATATGTTATGCGCCTTATTCTGGTTAATGATGCATATGATTGATAATAATACAAGTATAAAATTATACATAGGATGGTACGGATACAGGAATGTCGATTCATGTCAGGCGCGGTAGGGGCTTTGCGATTGATACCTGCAAGGCAATGAGATATATGACATGAAAATATTTGTTGTTATTGTTGTTTATCAACACTTCTATAGTGAAGGATTGCAAAGATGGGTCGAATGGCGCGACAGGCATGGAAAAGATATTGACTTTATCCGCTGGATATAGGATGCATATTCCGTTTGTTAATAACGTTAGTGTAATTCCAATTGGAATCGGCGGGATCCCATATCAATCAGCCATGCCCCTCATTGAAAAACAAAAGTTAAAGTTCACCGAAGCCTACGCTGACTACTACCAGGTGGTGTACGGCACCATCTACTCTAAAATATCGAACCCAGACGACACGGACGACCTGACCCAGGAAGTGTTTATGCATTTTTATTCCCGGATGGGCGAGGTGGAGAACACGCGGGCGTGGCTCTTCGGCACAATAAATAATGTCCTGATGAATTACTACCGGAGAAAAAAGAAATTCTCCACCGACGAGGACATCGAGAACTACCTGGGCGATGTGTCCCTGACCTTTGTCAACGGCTTCCGGGACACGCGGATCATCATAGATGAAGCTGTGGGCAGGCTGGCCGAGCCCGACCGGATACTCTTTGACCTGGTCGCGGTCCAGAACCTGACCTACGAGCTGGCGGGACAGCACCTGGGGTTTTCAAAGCGCCAGGCGGAATACCGCTATTCCTTGATCGTGAAGAACATCCGGGGTTTTCTCAATGAAAGAGGCATCACCAACATCGAGGAGCTGTTATGATAGATGAAATAGCCCTCATGCAGCGCGTCTTTGACCGGTACCGGATTTCCAGCCCCCTGCCCGGGGAGATCCAGCGCCGGGCGATGCGCATGAAACGGAAGAACCTGGTGGCCGTGATGAAGAAGCTCGGTATCTATTCGCCCCTCTACGGGATGATTCTGGCGGTGTATTTTCTCATGAAAAAAATCGGCATCGGCCTGAGCGTCATGCAGAGCGCCGTGGTATTGTTCACGGCCTCTGTCGTTGCCGTGTCCTCGGTCGCCGCCGGCGGCTACGTGCTGGCCGGTATGGCCATGGTGCAAAGTCCTCCTGTTCAGATGGAGCGTGATAAAAAGGACGCTCCGGCGGCAGAACCCGGCGCGAAAAGCGGCGAAGTCTCCGGCGGAAGCGGCTCCATCGCATACCGGTATCGGCTACAGTTTTACGGCCTGGAAAATAACGGTGCCGGGGGCCCCCTCGTGGCCCGGGTATCCGACACGATGCGGGGCGAAATCATACGGCTGAAGGGGCGCGACAGGATAGCGGTGACGGCGGCCCCGGATGGTGCCGGCCTGGTCCTCACCGGGTCAGTAGAAAAGCTTGACAGGCAATACCTCCTTTCGATAAGACTTACCGAAAGGCGAACGAGACGGATAATCTTCGCTGCCTCGGAAGAATCCGCAACGGCCGAGGGCCTCCGTGACCTGGCCGTACGGTTCGCCCAATCTGTCGCAGGCAATATCCAGTAACGAATGAATAAAAGGGCACTATTCCTGTGCGCCGCCGCGCTCATTGCCCATGCGGCGCTGGTAAAATCGCACGCCTTCCCGGAAAAACGGGTGGCGGTGCTCGAGTTTTCCGCCAATAATATCACCGATTCCTACGCCAAGGCCCTGCGCAACAAGATCGAGATAGCCCTTTACAAGAAAGAGCTACACGTGCTGGAGCGCAAGAACATCGCTAAAGTTCTGTTCGAAATGGGACGTGAACGCGTCTGTCGCGATGACAGCTGCGCCGTGTCCCAGGGAAAGATGGTTGCCGCCGATTACGTCGTGGTGGGGGACGTGACCTATGCCGGGCGGTATCTGGTGACGGTCAGGATCGTGGACGTCGTCACCGGCATGATCGTCTTCGCGGATTCGGCCTCCATGGACGAAAAGGAAGAGGTCCTTGACGCGTCGCAGAAGCTGGCAGACCGCCTCGCCGTTTCCCTGGGAAAGAAAATTAAAAAGGAAAAGCCGCAGGGATCTGATTCGAGCGATCCGGGCGGCAAGTCCTCTGCGCGTGTCCGGGGTTTTATCGAGATCAACGGCGGATACCTGCTGCCGTTCGCTTTCCTGGGAACGAAGGCGGGGCGCGGCTATAATGTTTTGGCAACCGGCGGCGTCGTTATCGACAATTTTTTTATCGGCCTTAAAACCGGCTTCTTCCGTCTCCACAGAAAAGACAGCCATGTATATGCCACGATAGTTCCCCTCATGGCACAATTCAAATATATCTTCAATATCAAAAATTTCATCATCTCGCCCTTCCTGGGGTGCGGCGTGTCATATAATCACATCAATGAATCAGGGAAAAAAGTTTTCGAGCCCATCGTTAATCCCGGCATCTCGGTGGGGTACCTGTTCAACGGCAGGGTAAGCCTCAATGCCCATGCGGGATACTATTGCATAATCGAAAAGGTGCGGGGAATCCAGTTCCTGGATTTCGGGGTTGGAGTGGGGTCCTTGTTCTAGTTTTATGTAATTTTTATATGAAAGGCCGCTCATGCGAGAGGCCTTTCAGGTTCAATTACGTTATTATACATTTATTATTCTATTCTTATAGTTCGGACATTATCGCTGGAACCGGATTCACCATATATAATAAAAATATCATTTGTTGAATTGATAGCCAGAGAACATTCAAATGGATCATCATTCGTTTTGATAATTGCATTTTGGACCCATGTTGTTCCAGAGTCCCATGAGTATAACCCTACCGCATATTGATTGCACTGATCATAATAGACAACGAATGGTTTATTGTTATTGTTTAGGGCTAGGCTGTGTTTTCCAAGAACTGAGGGACACCCGTTGCCGACAGACCCTAAATCAACCCATTCGGTGCCGGAACTCCATTTTTTAACCCTAACAGAATAATCATAGCCATCAAGAAACAATACATATGGCTTTCCGTCTGAAGCATCTATCACTATTGATGTCCCATGATAATTTGTACTGCCAGTACTCACGAACCCAAGATCCGTCCAGGTTGTTCCTGACGACCATTTCATTGCCCTGGCCCTTTTCGATGAATCATTCAAATCACTAAATGAAACAATCGGCTTGCCGTCAGATCCTATTGCCAGTGAAATAGCTGATGCGGATTCGCTTACATATCCAAGATCTGTCCAGGATGCCCCTGATGACCATTTCATTACTTTGAGTTTCCCATCTTCACGAAAAGCAACAACTGGATTATCTTCTGTTGGATCGATTGAAAGTATTGCATTGGTTAGATTGCTTGAGTTGCCAGGTATCCATAACAAGCCTGTCCAATCTGTTCCTGCATCCCATTTGTATATATATGTATCATAATAAATTAGATTGTTGCAAGTAGAAACCACAGGTCTGGTGTCAGTTTTTCCAATTGCTATTGAATTATCTGTTGATTCAGATTGAGGATAGCCGACGAAATCAGTCCATGTAGTAGCATTATCCCATTTTTTCAGAGTGGGGTGTAAACCACCCCTTGAAAATATAATCAACGGCTTACCGTCATAAGAGTCTATAGCTATATCTATATTTTTTTCTGAGTCATGCTTTACACTTGTTCCATGGCTGCCTAAGTCAGTGATGTTGGAAGGTATATCATATTGTTCGGTTTTAAATTGTTCCCTGTTACCGTAACCGTCAATAGTAAAAAATTTGAGTGTAGTTGATTGTGTTATCCGAATTGGATTGGTGTATACCCTTGAGCATGTTGTTGGGTCATCACCATTAACTGTGTAATGTATCGTTCCGGTAATATTTGATGACAATGAAACAGTATTTGTATTATTCTTAAATAACGTTTTTCCTGCCGGGCTTGCTGTTGTAATAATTTCCGGAAGATAATAATTTGCCTGTAGAATCTGCATTCCCGTGCTATTGGCAAGATATACCATCCCTCCATTGGCATTTGCGCCCTGTACTATACCTGAGACATCGTATGAAGCAATTATACTTGGATCTGAAGGATCCGAAACGTCCACGGCTACGATTCTGTTGGCGTCTGCGAGATAGCACACATTGTTATTGATGTCAAGACTGACTTCATATGCCATGTTGCCAGTGTCGTTTGTCTCTATCTCGCCTTCCATGAAAGGATCGTTTTTATTGTTAATATTAATTATTCGTAAACCTGAACCATCGGTAACATAGGCGTAATTTCCCGAAACTTTTACATCAAGAGCAGACCCAGTAACGGCGCAGGCTCCGATGCTGTAAGGATTTGCTGGATCTTCAATATTTACAATACGCAGTCCGATAATTTCTTCTGCAAGGTATGCATAAGAATCTGTTATATAAACCGATTTAACCGGATTGCTGATAATTAAAGATCCTATTCCTGCTGGAGAGTCGGGATTAGATAAGTCCCAGATAAATAAACACCCGTCTAAACCTGAGTTGCTTGATCCAACAACATATGTGTAACTCCCCTTGGCATAAACGTCCTCGATACTTGATGCCAGTCCTTCATGTCCAAGATTTATTACATGTGACGGACTTGAGCTGGTGGAAGCAATAACTACATTTTTACTAATACCGTCGGCAATATATATGTAATTGTCATCAATAAAAAGATCTCTAGCATCTGTTATATCTGTCGAAAATGATGAATTTTCATTTATATTGTCTTTATCTGATATGTCTACAACCGACAAGGCTGTTCTGCTAAGGATAAATGCGTAATTGCTTAAAACTGAAACTTTTGTTGATCCGGATGGTCCTTCAATACTATCTTTTTCAGTAAAGGTAATATTGGGATGATAATAGCCGTTAGCTGGAAGGCATTCGTCATTGTTATAAAATGAAAGTATGCCCAAAGAATATAATAGATTTTTACTTATCGAATCCGACTTAGAATAGCCATCAAAGCATGCGGATACGAAAAACAAGGGTATGCATAAAAGTAAATAAAATATTTTCTTCATATTTCCCCCAAATAGGTATATGATTTTTCAAAATGCAATTAATCTATTATATAAACTGAATTTATCTTATAAATTGCTTCTCACAATATAAGTGTCTGATTCCCAATAAAAACACAAAAAAATATCAGTTTTTAAATGTAATGATTTTTGTCAGAATAGTTATTGCAGCTGAAAGGGCAATAAAAAAACGCTTAGTTATTAGTTGCTTTGAGAAAACTTCATGAGATCAGGATATCTATCTGCCCGCGCGTGCTTTCATTTTCTTTTTACGAAGGTCAAATTCTTTCAATGACTCGCGAAATTCTGGTGAATGCCGTTTCCGCCAGGAATTATTAAAAAAATATTCAATTTTGAGTACTAATTCAAGATTTTACTATTAACTTGGAGTCCTATGAGAATTATAGCGGAAGGTTGTTCAAAGACCGGGAGCTGTCACTGCGAGCAGGCGACAGGGATGTCGCCGATTCCGCCGAGTCAACAGGATGTTATACGAGGCGGACGAGCAGGATAGCTCCCGGTCTCGAAATTGAAACTGTGTTTTATCGAAATTCTTAATCATTATTTCTATTTGACAATATTTCAAGCTGATATAAACTCACTGTAAAACGCAGGAGAAGTGTTAAAGGTCATGGTATTCATCGTGATGGGCGTGTCGGGATGCGGGAAAACGGCGGTGGGAAAGATGCTGGCCGGCCGCATCGCCTTTCCCTTCCACGATGCCGACGACTTTCATTCGCAGGGCAACCTGGAAAAGATGAACAGCGGCGTCCCCCTCACCGACGAGGACCGCGTGCCGTGGCTCTTCGACCTGGCTGTGCACGTGGCCCAGTGGAACAGGCACGGCGGCGCCGTGCTGGCCTGCTCGGCCCTGAAAAAGCAGTACCGCGACATGCTCGACTGGAACGGCAAGGAGGAGGTCGCCTACATCCATCTGAAGGGCGACCGCGATCTTATCCTCGGGCGTATGAAGAACAGGGCGGACCATTTCTTCCCGCCGTCCCTGCTGGAGAGTCAGTTCAGGGACCTGGAAGAGCCCGATGGAGCCGTGACGGTTTCAATTGAGAAAAGGCCCGAGGACATCTGCTCGGAAATTATAGCGGAGATCATCCGCAGGGAGCTTCTCCCCCAGTCCTACATCAGGAGCCTTAACCTTGGGTGACTGCGACATCGGCATCGTGGGCCTCGGGATCATGGGGCGGAACATGGCCCTCAATTTCAACAGGCGCGGCAGCGCGGTCGCTGTGTTCAACCCCGATGTCGCCGGCGAGGGGGACCTGCTGGCGGACTTCCTGAAGGCCCACGGGTGCGACGGCATTGCCGGCGCGCGCATCCTTGATGATTTTGTCGCCATGATGCGCAAGCCCCGCGTTATCCTCATGATGGTGAAGGCGGGCGCGCCGGTGGATGACATGATCCACCGCCTCGCGCCGCGCCTTGAGCCCGGCGATATCATCATCGACGGCGGCAATTCCCATTACCTCGACACGGCCCGGAGGGCGGCGTCTGTGGAGAAGCAGGGCCTCTTCTATGTCGGGTGCGGCATTTCCGGCGGCGGGGAAGGGGCTCTCCGCGGCCCCTCCCTCATGCCCGGGGGGTCGCCAGGCGCCTGGGAGCGGGTGAGGCCGCTGCTGCAGTCCATCGCGGCGCGGCTCGATGACGGCACCTCGTGCTGCGAATGGATCGGGCCCGGCGGTTCGGGGCATTTCGTGAAGATGGTCCACAACGGCATAGAGTACGCCATGATGCAGGCAATCGCCGAGACCTATGACATGATGAAGCGCCTTGTCGGCATGAAGGCCGATGAGATCGCCGGCGTGTTCGACCGGTGGAACGGCGGGATCCTCGGCGGCTACCTGGTCAGTATCGTCCCGCCGGTGCTGACCATGAAGGACGGGAGCGGCCTCCTGGTGGACTCGATACTGGACCGGGCCTTCCAGAAGGGCACCGGCAAAGACGCCTCCATCGCCGCCCTCGGCCTGGGTGTCCCTGTGCCGGCCATGGATGAGGCTGTTTCGGAGCGGTTCATATCCGCGATGATAGAGGAGCGGCGCCGGAGCGCCGGTATCTTTCCCGCCGGAAAAGCCTTTACCGGTGACGGCACAGCGCTGGCGGCTGATCTGGAAGACGCTCTCTACTGCGCCATCGCCATTGCCCACGGGCAGGGCTTTTCCCTTGTTCGGAAAGCGTCCCTGGAATACGGATGGGGCCTCGACCGCTGTACAATAGCCCGGGTGTGGCGGGGCGGGTGCATCATACAATCGAAGATGATGGATGACATCGAGGCCCTGTTCAGGATAAGGCCTGATGCCGGAAGCATCCTCATGGAAGAGCCCCTTGCCGGCGCGATGCGGGAAAAACAGGCGGGATGGCGCAGGGCCGTGTCCTCGGCGGTGCTGCACGGCGTCCCGGCTCCGGTGCTCGCCTCGACGCTGGCGTACTTCGATAGTTATCGGTCGGAACGCCTGCCGGCAAACCTGCTCCAGGCCATGCGTGATCTTTTCGGCGCCCACGGATACGAGCGCGTCGACGCCCCGGCCGGGACGTTGTTCAGGACGGAGTGGAAAAGATGAAAATCTACGATATAACCGTCCCGATAACCGGCGCCATGCCGGTGTGGCCCGGTGATCCTCCGGTGCGGATGGTGAGTAAAAAATCCATCCCGCAGGGAGACGCGTGCAACCTTACCGCACTGACCATGGGCATCCATTCCGGCACGCACATCGACGCGCCGCTCCATTTTATTGATGGAGGGAGGACCGTCGATGACATACCCCTTGAGGTTCTTATCGGGCCCTGCCGTGTCATTGAAACTGACGCGGCCCCGCTCATCGAAAAGAAGCATATAGAGAAAATCCCTATGGACGGATGTAAAAGGGTATTGTTCAAAACAGGGAATTCCCGATTCTGGAAGGAGAGCGTTGCCGCCTTCCGGGAGGACTTCGTTGCCCTGGGGTTGAGCGCGGCTGAGTACCTGGCGAATAAGGGCGTGGCCCTTGTCGGCATAGATTATCTCTCCATCGAAACTTTCCATGCTGAAGAAGGGAATCCGGTGCACAATGCCCTGCTGAAGAGCAATATTATGATACTCGAGGGAATTGATTTATCGGCAGTTCCGGCTGGAGATTATAAGCTGGTTTGCCTGCCGATGAAGCTTTCCGGGGTCGAAGGCGCCCCGGTGCGGGCTTTATTATATCCCCCCTGTCCCCCCGTGGGGGCATGAGGGAATATTTTGCAGTCGTCATCGCGAGGAGTGAAACGACGAAGCGATCTTGAAAATGAGAAAAAATTGAATTATGAGATCATATCATTTTTTATAGCAATAACAGGATTGCTTCGCTGAGCTCACAATGACAGGCTAATGAAGTATTTGATAAGCATTACCAGTACCCCCTCGGAGGGTCAGGGGGATATATAATATTTCACTTAGGAGTAGTGACATGAAAAGAGTCATGATCACATCATTTCTTCTGATCTTTTGTCTGGCTGTCATTCTGTCATATTCGATCTCGGCCGCCGAAAAGGGCCTATGGATCAAGTCCATTGACGCCACATCGGTGCTCGAGCCTGAAAAGGGGACCTATGACCAGGGGAACATCATGGACCTCTCCGACGATTCCTGGTGCGAAGGAAAGAAGGATGACGGCGTCGGCGAGAGCATTACCATCAAGCTCGATGCTCCCGCTGCGATTAAAAAGCTCCACGTCAAGAACGGCATGGGCATTGCTAAATTCTGGAGGGCTAACAACCGGGTAAAGGACGTGAAGATAAACGGGAAGATCTATACGCTGAAGGACGTACCCGGGTTCCAGACGGTCAATCTTCCCGGAACGGCAACGGACACGATAACACTAGTCATATCATCTGTTTATAAAGGAGAGAAGTGGAGCGACACCTGTCTGGCTGAAGTGGCCCTTGCGGATCCGGGCGATGCCTTCAACCGCCGGGACAATTACGCGAAGATAACCGGCAAGAGCTGGGTATCTGCGGAAGGGATGTCTTCGGTCAACGATGGGGCGCTGGTCTTTTCGCGGGGGTACCTCTTTTCCATCGATGTGGTGCCCTGCGGTGACGAGACCTGTCCCATGAGGACGACCGGAAGCTGCAGGCCCCGGAGCAATAATACCTACGAATGCCGGTCCATCGAGCATTGCCGGGGGACCTATGATCCGAAGCTGAACAGGGCAGGCAGAGTATGCACCGATGAAAACGATGCCTTCAGCCTTGACGTGTCGGGCGGGACGCCGGTGGTGACGGTCAAGGGAAAGAAGATGAAGCTCGTGCCCTTTGATTGATTGACATAAACTTGTCACTGATATTATAAAAAAAGGTATCTCGCTGAGGCGCTGAGGCGCAGAGATTGGAAGGTTTGTCGTTGCGCATGCTGAAAATTGGAATCTTGCATTATCATTAATCGAAACAATATCGTCTTTTAAAACCCTCAGCGAACTCTGCGTCTCCGCGGCTCTGCGAGATAAAGTTATACTATTGATCTAAATCAATGACATGAATCATCTCATATGCTATGTTTGCTTTAAGATATTAAAGCAATGATCGTATAAAAGGAAATCGATTGTTATGGATCGGAAAAACAGAAAACATGTGGTCATCATCGGCGCCGGGTTCGCCGGCCTCTGGGCGGTTAAATCCCTGGCCGGTAAGAAGGGGATTGCGGTGACCCTCATCGATAAAAATAATTACCATACCTTCCTTCCACTCCTGTACCAGGTGGGCGCCGCCGAGATCGAGCCGGAGCAGATCGCCTATCCGATACGGTCCCTCCTCAGGAAGAGCCGGAACGTATTGTACCTCCGGGCAGAGGCGGGCCGGATCGATTACGATGAACACTGCGTCCTCTGCAACAACCAGAAAATATCCTATGACTACCTCATCGTGGCCACCGGAAGCAGGACCGACTATTTCACCGTGACCGGGGCGGAGCGATACGCATTCCCGCTGAAGACCCTGGATGACGCCATGGTGCTCCGGAACCACATCCTTACCTGCTTCGAGCGCGCGGCCTACATCGATGACCCGGCCAGGAGAAGGAAGCTCCTCACCTTCGTGATCGCCGGGGGAGGGCCCACGGGCGTCGAGTTCGCCGGCGCCCTGACCGAGCTGGTGCGGGGGCCCCTGAAGAAGGACTTTCCCGGCATCCCGGCCGGGGACGTTTCCGTGGTGCTGGTGGAGGGCGCGGAGCGGGTGCTTTCAATGCTCTCGCCGAAGCTGAGCGCCTATACAGCCGACCGGCTCTGCCGCATGGGCGTTGACGTCAGGCTCGGGGCAAGGGTCAAGGAGATATCCGCCGCAGGCGTGGCCTTCGGCGACGGCTCGTTCATCGATACGGAAACGGTCATCTGGACCGCCGGTGTCAGCGGCATTGTGCCTGAATCAGAGACCGTCGTTCCCCTTTCGCCAAATAAAAGGATAAAAACCATGAATACCCTGCAGCTGGAGGGCAGGCCGGAAGTGTACGTCACGGGGGACCTGGCCTGCCTGGAGGAACAGGGCGCGCCCCTGCCGATGATAGCCCCGGTGGCGATCCAGCAGGGACGCTGGGCCGCGGAAAACATACTCCGCCAGGCAAAGGGTGCGGACCCCCTTCCGTTTGCATATAAGGACCGCGGCGCCATGGTCACCATAGGCCGCAACGCCGCCGTGACCCGCATCGGGAAACGGGAGTTCCGGGGCTTCGTGGCATGGCTCATCTGGATCGTGATCCACATCATGAACCTCATCGGCTTCAGGAACAAGCTCTTCGTCATCGTCAACTGGATCTGGGACTATATCTTCTTCGAGCGGTCGGTGCGCCTGATCCTTCCCGGGTGCTGCGACAACCCTAACGGTCAGGGGTGCCTGCACCGGAGCAGTCGGTGCGGGTAAGCTGAAGGATGTTTCTCCGGAAATTTTGGGACCTCTGCGTAGAGTTTTGAATAAAGATTGCAACGCAGAGGCGCAGAGGACGCTGAGGTTTGGGAGAGTTGTCTTACTGTTGATGCTTAATATGCAGATATCAATGCAGATTGGAAATTTTTGTAATTATCACTACCGGGAGTTGTCAAGATGTCAACAGTATCCATTATCATCGCTTTCCTTGCCATAATAGCCCTAATGCTCTATCTCCTCTACCGCCGCTCGGCCCTGACGCGCCTGGCGGCAATCCCCGGTGAGATCGTGATTTGCGAAGAGCATGGTGTCGCCGTTGATGAAAAGCGCATCCGGTATTACCGGTACGGCAAATGCCTGGTGCGGTTAACGGACTGCCGGATAATCATAGCCCAGAAACTACCTCTGTCAAGGAGCGCCTATATGGTGCGCTTTGTCATCGATTACCATGCTTCAGAGCCGGTCATTGACATTGCCGCCATGATAAAAAGGGGATATGTCGAGGCCGGCGTGGCGCCTGAACAGGTTTCGGTGTCGCCGGAAGGCGCCGGGCGATCGTCCCGCTCCTCGATCGTCTCGCCGCGGACCCGCAGCGCCATCAGGAAGCCCGCGATCTG
>DAONAJ010000022.1:0-52043 GCA_035400945.1 Spirochaetota bacterium | reverse complement strand
CCTTCATACCATTGCTTTTACTTGTCACTATCCTGTTTCACAGCGTAGAGTTCCGGGTAGCGCACTGGAACCCTGACGAAGTGATATTCGCGGCCGGGGGGCAGAAAATCCTCGCCGGGGAAATGCTCTACAGGGATTTCGGCGACAACAAGCCCCCCCTGATCTACTACACCTACGCCCTCATCTACAGGCTGGCCGGAACGTCTTACGTATCATTGCTGTTACTGTCCAAGCTGTTCACCATTGCCGTCATATTCCTGATCGCCCTCGGCCTGTATCTTATCGGCAACAGCCTCGGGGGCCGAAGGATCGGCGTCACCTCCGCCCTGCTGTTCGCCGCGTACAGCATATGCTCCCAGGGGTCTGAAGTGCTGGGCGGAAGGAGCGAGATCTATGCCACCCTCATGAGCGTCACGGGACTGTACTTCTTCATGAAAAAGGATTTTGCCCTGAAGACCTTCGATCTCCTGATGTGCAGTTTTTTACAGTCGCTGGCTACGCTTTATAACACGAGGTTCGGCATAGTCATGGCGGCCTGCGGGTTATTCATACTATACAAGCACGGTATCGGGAAAAGATCGATAAAGGCCGGAATCGCCCTTTCTGTTCCCTTCATCCTGGCCCTCGCCGCGGTCCCGCTGTATTACTACTCTGCCGGCGTGTTCGATTATTACACCTTCTGGCAATCGACGGTTGTGCGGCACTATCTGGCGATCATGCCCCTCTCGTTGAAGGCGGCTTCGGGGCTCATGATCCTCTTCTTTTTTGCGGGTCCCCTGCCCCTGGTTTTTTTTGCCGTATACCAGGTTGTCGGCGAAACGAGAGAAAAACTTTCGTCCGGCGGCCGGACTGCCGAACCCGCCCCGGAACAACAGCCGTCATGGATCGCGCGATGGTCGATGAAAGCGGGCCGTGTTAAGCGCCTGTTCGCCTGGGACGAAGAGCGACAGTCCTTCCTGTTCCTGATGCTGCTTTTCATTCTCCTCTATGCGGCGTTCTTCACGGGAGGAAAGCCCGGCATACGGTATTTTTACATGATGTTCGTCCCCCTGTGCCTCCTCGCCGCCATTGGATTCAACACCCTATACGATCTGGTCGCGATCAACACAATAAGCAAGGGACTGGCCCGCGTGATGCGGGTAATCCTGGTGCTGTTCATGGCATCGTCCCCGTCATATTTTTTCGTCATCCACATGAATACCCCGCGGACCCTGCTCCTCGACAGCATCAAGGAAAACAGGCGCCTGGCGGAATATATCAAAGAAAACACCTCCGATAAAGACAGGATCTTTTCATGGGTCAGCGTGAATCCTATTTACCTGAAGGCAAACAGGATCATGGCCACGTCAATGATCTATCCTGCTGAATTTCTCTGCCGGTATTATTATTATACAGGCGACTTCCAGAACGAGACCACGGCGTGGGACATTTTCCTCAGGCAGCTCAAAAAGGAAAAACCGGCGATAATTATTGATGACACCGGCGGTTTTATCACTAAAAAAGACAATTTGGTGACCCGTGTCATCCGGAATGACTATGTCGAGCAGAAGGCCGGCGAGATGAAGGCCTTCATTAAGGAAAACTACAGGCAAGCCGAATCGATAGAAGGATACGACATATACAAAAGGATGTAACGCACAAGGCGGTGCGGCACCACGGCGCCGGAGGGAAAACGCGGATCATGACTCCAATTACCAAAAAAGACACCATGAAAAAAGCACTTGTTTCCATAATAGTCCCGACGTTTCACGAGGCTGAAAACATACCAGAACTGGTCCGCCAGATCAGCGATGTCTTTGCCGCCGGCCAGGCGGATTACGAGATCATTATCGTTGACGACAATTCCCGGGACGGCATCGAGGCGGCGGTTGAAACCCTGTCAAAAACGTACCCGGTCACGATCCACACCAGGACCGATGAAAAGGGCCTGTCCTCGGCGGTGATCAAGGGATTTACCCTCGCTCGGGGCGATATATATGTCGTGATGGACGCGGACCTGAGCCACCCCCCGGTAAAAATTGCCGAACTGATACAGCCCATCATGGAGGGAAAAGCGGATTTCGTCATCGGCAGCAGGTTTGTCCCGGGCGGAAGCATCCCCCATTTCAACTGGTTCAGAAAGCTGAACGCATGGGTATCAAGGGTGCTGGCCCGCCCCCTCGCCGCTGTCAAGGACCCCATGTCCGGCTTTTTCGCGTTCCCGTGGCATGTCATGCCTCCCCGTGAAATCCTCAACCCCCTCGGCTTCAAGATCGGGCTGGAACTCCTGGTCAAGTCGGAGCCTGAAAAGATCAAGGAAATACCCATCGAATTCCAGCAGCGTCTCCATGGAGAGAGCAAGCTCTCGCTAAAAGAACAGATCCTCTACCTGGCCCATTTATACCGCCTCTATTCCTATCGCCATGAAAAACTGGTGCAGTTTATTGAGTTCGGCCTGATAGGGGCCTCGGGCGTTCCGGTGAACCTCCTGTTCGTCTACCTAACCTATGATGTCCTGTCGCTGCCCTATTCAACCGCGCTGGTCGTCGGCTTTATCTTCGCGGTTACATCAAACTACATCCTGAACAAATTAATAACCTTCAGCAGGTCAAAGCCGGCCAATACGGCCGTCCAGTACCTGCAATTCGTCGTCACCTGCCTCCTGGGCCTGGCGATAAACATGGCGGTCTCGCTTTCCCTTTACAACAATATACGTTTTTTCCACAGGTATTATATCGTCACGTCCCTGATCGGGATCCTGGCCGGCATGATCTTCAATTTCACCGGGAGCAGGCTGTTCGTATTCAGGAAATGAGCCGCGGCCCGTCCTCGACGGGCCCGTGACCGCGGCAGGTTGCCGCGCTACATTGCCTTCCTGAACTCCCTGCCCCTGGCCTTTCTCGGGTATTTCAGATAGGGGATCACATCCTCGTTGCGCGACGCGGTGGTGCCGTCGTACTCGATCGTGACGATGGGGACGCCGGTGAGCTGTTCGATCCGGTCCGCCATGGCCTCGGTCACCATGGAGGGGCAGCAATAGGCGGGGTTCGTCTGGACGAAGAGAGACAGGTCAGGGTGCTGCTCTATAATATGGAAGATCTTCATGATGTTTTCCATCGACTCGCCCGTGTGATAGATGCTCAGTCCGAATTTCGCAAGGATGTCCTCAGCGTTATCAACGACCCTGAAGTCGCCGCCGCCCAGCACCCGGTTGAAGTACTTATAATACTTCTTGTTAAGCACCGTCACAACCTTGGATAGAACCTTGGCCAATGCCGCGTCGCCGATAAGTCCCTGCATGAACCACTTCTTGATATAGCGGTCCGCGACGATCGTGATCAGCTCGCTGTAGGGCGTGGTAATGACCTCGCCGCCGTTGGCCTCGATGGTCTTTATCAGGCCCTGGTTCATGATATCGTTGTCGCGAACGTACAGGTCGCCGAAGATGGCCACCTTGGGCCGGTCGGTCCGGGTGACGGCGACGGCCTCGAAAAGTCCCATGGCCTCCTCCAGGGCTTCTTCCTTGGAGCGGCCGGTCATGAAAGTATCGTTGATAATGTTCACCGCCGATTCCAGGGCGCGGTCCGTGGATCCGGGAATGTTCTCGTAGGGCCGGATGTGGCAGGCTATCTTCCTGAGCATCCCTCCGAACATGAAGCCAAGGTAGCACTGAACCGCCACCGGCACGGAGATATCGACAAAGGTGATGTCCCCCATGTACACGCCCATATGCTCATAGCCTTTTCCGAAGGACTCCAGGAGGTACTTCGTGTAATGGGGGAACATGCCGATATTGCACGCTATCTGGGAGTTCATGCTCCAGAGCACGGTCTGCGCCGGATCAAGGCCATGACGCTCGACGTAATCCACGCCGTTCTGCACGATGATATTGAGGGGTATGCACTGCCCGGTGTTAAAGCGCATGCTCCGGTGGATCGAATCAGCGCTTTCCGACACGATACGGGCGTCCAGGCCGTCCTTTCTCAGGGCTGACTCGATGAAACGGCACGATATCCAGTCCCAGTTGGGGAGAAGAAGCGTCTTCCCCGCGAAAATGTCCTTTGCCTTTGAGATGCCGGCGTCATGGATGACCCTGAGAGAGGCCGACTCGCCGCGGGACGAGGTCCGGTGGTTCCTGAAGGCGCGGATGGCGGCCTCGATGCGCGTCTCGTACCCGACGCTGGAATCATGTTCGTCGAGCTGAAGGATCAGGTACGGCTTGCCGCTGTTGTCCAGGACCTTCTTGAAATACTCCATCACGTACGAATCGGGGGTGCATTTAAAAGACGTCACGAAAACCGGGTACACGCCGTCTGTCGCGGCGATGGACCTGGCCGCGTCCATAATTATCGACGCGTATTTCCAGTGAATCATTTCGAGGAGTCTGCCCGTATCGCCATCATGGCCCGCATCCGGCAGCATGTCCTGGAAGAATGTCTTGATCCCGTGACGGGAAAATATCTCCGGTATGCCGTTGTTCATCGACCGGGACAGTATGGTGTAGGGCCGCCCGACGAATACGACGCGGATATCGCCGCCGGCCGGTTGCCGAGCGTAGAGATCCCTGAGCTCATCCCTCACCCGGTGGAAATATTCGCAGGCCTGGTCATAGGCGCCCGAGACCTGCATGAATCCGATACCGGACCCCATGATCGATTTCATCATCCTGAAAAGCTGGACCTTGAGGTAAAACGTCCCCAGGTTGGAGCGGATCAGCGGCGTGAGGATCTTTTCCTTGTTTTTAATATCGATGGCCGACAGCACCAGGGACGGCGAGTACTGGGTATAGTAGCAGTAGTTTCTTTTTACCGCGCGGTTGTTCTGCCTGTTTTCCATGTAATGGGGAAGGAAGATATAATCGGCCCGGCCGGACAGGTAGTTGACATGGCCATGGAGCGCCGCCATGGGGGCGCAGAACTCCGCCCCGGTGAGGTTTTTCCCCTCGGTAATGCCTTCACGGTAGTGTTCGCTGGTGATGGTCTTTATGTTGAGGATATCGAAAAATTTTCTCCAGAGCGGCAACTCGTCAAAGAGATGGAGTGACGCGGGGATCCCGACGGTAACCGGGGAGGCGGTGCCGCCGGACGTGGTCTCGCCCGCCGGCGGCAGGTCCCGGTACAGCACCCTGTTCCGCTCCCTGATCAGGTCAAAGGCGTCGGGGTGCCGCACGTAGGATCCGGTGTTGTAGTCGCGGCCGCACAGGAACCCGAAGGCAACAGTCTCGCCCATTACCTCGGCCACGGTGATCTTGCAGTGGTTTGCGCAGAGGTCGCACACCTCCGTGCGCACCGGTATCTCCGTGCGGTAGAGGCCGATGCCGCGGAACGGGGTCCTCGCCTGGCCCTGGTCGTGGAGATGCAGCGCGACCCCCATGGCCCCCGTGAGGTGGCAGAACTTCGACACCATGATGGGCCTTCCCAGGCGCTGTTCGAAGGCGGCCACCAGGGCCCTGTTCTTGGCCGTGGCGCCCTGGAAGAAGACCCGCCTCCCGATGTTCTTCTCGATGGCGACCTTGGTCAGGTAGTTGTCACGCACCGAGTGGAGCACCGATGCCAGTACCTCGTTCACGGAAAATCCTTCGGAGAGGTAGTAGTTCAGGTCCCGTTCCATGAAGACCGTACACCGGTCGCTGGACAGCGGGGCCCGGGCCCCTTCGGCGCGCCTCGAGTACTCCGACAGGGGGCAGCCCAGCTTCTTCGCCTGCTCCTCGATGAAGCTTCCCGTGCCTGCGGCGCACACGTGGTTCATGATCGAAAAGGTCACCATGCCGTTGCGCAGGGTGGTGAACTTTGAGTCCTGTCCGCCGATCTCTATGACCGTGTCTACCGACGGGTCCAGCTCGCAGGCGGCCCGGGCGTGGGCCGTGATCTCATCAAGGGCGATATCGGCTCCGACTATGCCGCCGATGAACTTCCTCCCGGATCCGGTTGTGCCCGCCCCCAGGACGCGGAACGACACGCCGTGCAGCATCGCCATGTCGTCAATTCCCTCGAAAAGGGCCTGCACCGCAGCCACGGGCCTGCCGGAAGTCCTGGTGTACAGCCCGGCAAGGACCCGCTTCCCCCCGTCAAGGAGCACCGCCTTGGTGCTGGTGGAGCCGATGTCAATGCCCAGGTACACGCCGTATGCGGCGCCAGTCTCGAGGCGCTCGTATATGTCGATCTCCACCGGCACGGCGAAATCATTGTGCACGGGCCGGTATTCGTACCGTTCCACGCTGTCGAAGGCCGGATACTCCGACATGGTAAGGTTCAGGGCATCGTAATAATAATCCTTTTTCTTTTCGTGGACAAGGATGATGTCTTCAGGTTTTGCGATATCCGCCGGGGCGCCCTGCGCTCCCTCATCGATATAACTGAGGGCGGCGCCGATGGCGCCATAGAGGTGCGAATGCTCGTGGGTTATGATGTCGATGTCAAGCATGCGGGAAAAGTGCTTCACCACCGCCCGGTTCTTGGACACGCCGCCGCAGAAGACCATGGGCGCTTCCGGCTTCACGTTGCTGAAAAGGGTGTCCGCGATGTTCCGGGCCAGGCCGAAGGACAGGCCGTCGCAGATCTCCTCGCGGGAGTATCCCTCCTGCTGGGCGTGGATCAGGTCCGTCTTGGCGAAAACGGCGCAGCGCGACGCGATCTTCGGCACGCTGCCGGTATTGCGGAAGGCGAGTTCGCTGAATTCATGGATGCCGGAAAGGCTGAGGCGCGCCGCCTGCTGGTCCAGGAAACTGCCGGTGCCTGCCGCGCAGGAGGTGTTGGAACGATAATTGAGGTACTCCCCGTTCCCGTCAAAGAGGACCAGGCCGAATTTCTCGCCGCCGACTATCAGTATCGATCCGACCCTCTCGTGCAGGTGCTTCGCCGCCCGAATCACGGAAACCCGCGAGTCATAGACCGACGCCCCGGCGATGATCTCCGGCGATGCAGACGTCGCGGCGATGCCGCATATCGATGAGAGATCAAAGCCGGAGAGAAGCTCATGGAGGGTTTCGGTTATCTTCCCGCGATGGAACGCGTAAGCTGTCTTTCCGATGGTTCTGTCCAAATCAATCTCCACGAGGGACACGGATATGGACCCGATGTCTATGCCGAGTACACTGGACTTGTTCGCCATGATGCAGGCCTCTTTCTTTTTATTTGTTTTAAGGTAATACGCTTTATATCGCATAACATGAACGGCATGATAATCGTCATACCGTACACCAGGGTAAAAAAGCAACCTGAAAGTTTACTGGCCAATAGATGTTTGAGCAGGCTTTGTCAATAATTAATTTTTATTTTTACAGAACCGGCCGGATGGCCTATAATTTTTTGTCCGCCCGTTAAATATTCAATTTATTTCCATTTTGCAAGTATCATTATTTTTAACAGAACCCGCCAAGATGACGGCTTTTTTCTTCTTTACAAATGGCATAATTCATGTCATGTTGTATTAATAATTAAATAAACCATACCAGCAACCCGCCTATGACAAAAGATAAAAAACAACCTGAAGTCCAGACCGAGTACACACCCTTTGAGATCCTCCAGATAAAGGGAAGCTTCATGTATTTCATCGGCCTCTGCATTGTCACATTTTTCGCCGTGAGCTTCCTGGCTATCGCCAAAATGAGCGCCGGTGATATCCTCCGGCCGACACTGATTGATATGATTGCAATAATAATCGCCTTCATCATCTACCGGCGGAAAAAATCCCGCAAGAAAACAGCGGTACTGGCATGGATAACGGCATTGATCACCATCATGGTGCCCATCATCGCGAAGTTTACCTTCGGCATCCACAACGGCTGGACCTTCGCCCTCCAGTCTTATAACTCAACGGCACTTCTGATCATTCTCGTCGTCATGCTGTACCTGCAGTATGACAGGAAGCTTTTCATATTTTTTTCGGTTTTAGCCGTCGCCAGCTGGTGCTTCTTCTTTTACTGGGCCGTGGCCAACGGCGCGGAAGTCCACATGGACGCCATCGTTGACGGCAAGCCGATCGTTACCGGCGTGATAATCCTGCGGGAAGTTTTTTTCATTATCATGATGTCCATGGTATTCTACCTGGTGTACCGCAACATTCCCGTCATCGAGGAGTTCAACAGCCGCACCACGGCGCAGCGGGCGGTGATCGAGAGACAGGCCGAGGCTCAAAAGGCCATAACCCTGGAGATCAAGGAGCGTATGGGGCACCTCTTCGAGCGGGTGGACGAGCAGGACCGCCTGGTCACGCGCTTCAACGACAAGATGCAGAGCCAGTCAGCGGGCTTCGAGGAGATGTCCGCCACCATGGAGGAGCTCTACAGCGCCGCCGAAAGCATCAACGGCACCGCCAGGGACCAGGTGGACGGCAACGTCGCCATGGAAAACATCGTCAACGACTTCAAGAGCATCAAGGAGGAGACCACGGGCAAGCTCCGCGACACCTACCGGGACATTGAAGACATCGTGGCCCAGACCAGCATCTCCAACGAAAGCCTCCGCGAGGTGGAGAACACCATCGGCAAGATCAGCGAGCAGAGCAAGATCATCGGCGACACCGTCTCCATCATCGTCGACATAGCCGACAAGATCAACCTCCTCTCCCTCAACGCCAGCATCGAGGCGGCCCGGGCCGGCGACTACGGCCGCGGTTTCGCCGTCGTCGCCGACGAGATCGGCAAGCTGGCCGTGCAGACCACGGAGAGCATCAAGGAAATCGAAAAGGTCCTCTCCTTCAGCACCAACACCACCGCCGAGGGCGTCGCGGTCATCACCTCCACGGCGGAGACCATCAAGAAGCTCATCGGCAAGATGGGGGAAAGCTCCGGCAAGATCAAGCTCCTCCAGGAGAGCATCCTGGTGGAGGAGCGCTACATCAAGGTCATCATTGAGCAGATGACCAAGAACATCGACCTGGCCAAGCAGATAGGCATCAGCACATCGGAGCAGAAGAAGGCCATCGGGGACACCACCAAGGCCATCGACGAAGCGAACCAGATCGTCGCCGAGATGGTGCTGGAGATCCGCGAGCTCGCCAGCACCTCGAACGCCATCCTCAAGAACGCGACCGAGCTCCTGATGAAGGCCAAGGAAGCGGTCTAGCTCCTCAGGCCCCGAACTCCCTGATGTTCAGCATCGGATAGACGATCTTCCTGAGCTCTTTCTTCGAAAACTTGCCCACGCTGGTCTTCGGTATTTCCTTCAGAAAGACCACCTCGTCAGGGAGCCACCACTTGGCGATTTTGCCTTCCAGAAAACCGACGATCTCCTCCTTTGTCATCTTGTCCGCATGCTCGGGCCGCGGCACCACGCAGGCGCAGGGACGCTCCTGCCACTTCTGATGAGGTATGCCGATCACGGCCGCCTCGAGGACTTTCGGATGCTGCATGATGGTGTTCTCCAGGTCTATTGACGAGATCCATTCGCCGGCGCTCTTGATCATGTCCTTGACCCGGTCCACCAGGCTGATGTATCCCTCCCCGTTCATGGTGCCTATGTCGCCCGTGTGGAACCACCCGTCCTTGAAGACGCGGCCGCTGGTCTCCGGGTCCCGGTAATACTCGCTGGCGATCCAGGGGCCGCGCACCAGTATCTCGCCCATGTCCTCGCCGTTCATCCGGGCCTCCTTCCCCTCTGTCGTTATAATTTTAACCTGTAGGCCGGGGACCGGCACACCCGCCGTGGACTTGAACTTTATCTTTTCATCGACCGAAAGGCCCTCCATATAGCTCTTGGTCCCCGAGAGGGTGACCAGCGGAGAGGTTTCCGTGGCCCCGTACCCCTGGGCCATGCTGACATGGTATTTCTTCTCAAAGGCCTCCATCAGGTGCACGGGAAGGGCCGAACCGCCGGAGTAGAAATTCCGCACGGACGAAAAGTCGTGCTCGCCGCCCCCTTCCAGATAGTTGTACATCATCATCCAGATGGTGGGGACACCGCAGGAGAAGGTGACGCGCTCGTCGGCGATAATTTTACAGAGCGACTTCATGTCCAGGATCTGCCGGCCCGGCAGCACCTGCTTCATGCCCAGCATGACGCTCACGAAGGGCGCGCCCCAGGCATTGGCGTGGAACATCGGCACGATGTGCATGGTGCAGTCGCTCTCGAGGGCCCCCAGCGTGGCCGCCACGGCGTAAGTATGGAGCACCAGGCCGCGGTGGCTGTACACGACGCCCTTCGGGTCTCCGGTCGTCGCCGAGGTGTAGCAGATGAGGCACGGCTCGTTCTCGTCACGGTCGACGCTGAAGTCATAGCTGTCGGGAAAGTCCTTTATGAAATCGTCATAAAGCACGGCCGGGGCGAGCTTTGTCTGGGGCATCTTCCCGGTCTGGGACATGATGACGTAGAGCTTCACGGTTTTGAGCCTGTCGGCCACCGGCTCCAGGAGGAAAAACACGTCCTCGTCGAGGAATACGATCCGGTCTTCCGCGTGGTTGATGATATAGACAAGATTGTCCTGGGAGAGGCGGATATTGAGGGTATGGAGAACGCCCCCCATGCCGGGCACGCCGAAATAGAGCTCCAGGTGCCGGTGGTTGTTGAGGGCAAAGGAGGCGACCCGGTCGCCCTTCCGTATGCCCCATTTATCAAGGGCGTGGGCAAGCTTGCATACCCGCCTGTACCAGTCGCCGTAGCCGTACCGGAAGGTCTCCGTCGGGTACACTGAGACTATTTCCTTTTTAGGATAATACCGCGCGGCGCGAAACATGAAATCGGTGAGAAGGAGAGGGTAATTCATCATGGCTCGACCTCCAAAAGATAGTATTGCGGGCACGCCGGGCGCCCAGGCCTTGTTCTTCGGAGTCTCAGAAACCGGATGAAAAGATAATTGAAATGGTCAGGTATTCACACAGTCAAAGCGTGCCACTCTGACAGGACCGTGTCTGGTAACAATTATACCAAGAAAAGAAGCGCCTGTCAAGTTGAGGCGGAGATATTTAATGTAAAAAAGGAAACATACAACAGGCGTTATCAGCTTTTACGCCATGACCGCTGGCATGCGGTCACAACCCGGGGCGTTTCGGCTCATTCGAGCCGTTTCATGATGACCATGGTGACATCGTCATTGAAGTAATAACCCTTCAGATCGGAAAGAATCCCTTCCTTGATGTCCGCCGGGCTCTGCGTGCCGAGTTTCCTGAAGGCTTTCCTGAGTCGGTCGATGCCGAACATGTCCTCCGACGGATTGCGCTGGTCCCTCGTGGAACCCTGCCGCCACGCGTCGGTTATGCCGTCGGTATACAGCATCAGGGTATCCCCGACCTCCATGGCGAATTCGCCGGTCGCGGGCTTCTTCAGCTCCTCGGCTATGCCGATCCATATGCCATTAGTCTCTATCAGCTCAACGTCGTTGAGGGCCGCCCGGTACATCATGATATGCTGGTGCTGGCCCGAAAAGATGAAGCGGCCTCTGCTCATGCAGGCGATGACGGTGATGGTCATGTACCGGTCCTCGTCCAGCTTCTGTATGTTTTCCGTGATGACATTGTTGACGCGGTTCAGGAGCACGTCGGGCCTGAGGTTCGGTCTTGCAGCCAGGGCCATGTGTATGGCCGTCTGCACCATCATCATGATGAGGCCTGCGGGAACGCCGTGCCCCGACACGTCCCCGATAACAAGCCAGTCAAGGCCCTCGGCGTTTATGATGTCATAATAGTCGCCGCCGACCTGGTCGGCCGGCTGCATGTAGGCCGCGATTTCGAATCCCCGTATCGCCGGCAGGCGGGGAAGCAGCGTCGTCTGTATCTTCTTCGCCAGCTCCATCTCGCCCCATAGTGCGTCCATGGCCTTTTTCAGTTCCGCGGTGCGCTCCTCCACCTTATGCTCCAGCTGTTCCGTGAGCATGGTGAGGTTGCCGTACATGACGGAGTTGTCCAGGGCAATCGCGGCTGCGGTCCGTATGTTGTTGATGAAACGCACCTCGTAATTGGTTATCTGGCGGAGATTTTGCTTCTCCGTCAACACCAGCAGAATGAACAGCCGTCCCTTCAGCACCAGGGGGACCAGGTAGGCGGCGTCGAGCTCCCTGAAAAGTGCCAGGAGCGCCTCCCGCTCCGGATAATCCTGCCTGGCCTCCACCCGCGCATGGTCCACCAGGTGGTTTGACCTGACGAACCACGCCTCGAGGCCGGGGTCCAGCGCGCATGTTTTCAGGCCGGCGCCGGCAAGCACCGGCTCATCGGGGCGGCAGAGGACCATCTCGGCGCTCCTGAAGCCGATGGTCTTTCTGATGACCTCGGTGAACTGGTCTATCAGCTCTCCCAGGGTCTTCAGCGTTGATATGCTGTCAATGAAGGAGGATTCAATGGCATTCAGGTTGTACTTCCGCCTGTTGAAAAGCTGGTCGATGAGGGGCTGGACCCTCTTGAAATAAAAATAATTACCGATGAACCACGCGGTTCCGATCATGAACTGGTATACCGCGCCGATACTGCCGATGAAATGGGACACGAAATAGAAAAGCGCGATGTTGGGAATCAGAATGAGTGACGACATGGCGCCCCAGATGAAGGTGACATGGAGCACGCTTCGGATGTCCATCAGGCGGTTAGAGAGGACGCCGTACCCGAGGAAGGCCAGCGGCAGGAACATGAGGTTCCCCAGCGGATAGAAATCAATGCCGTTCATGGCGGGCAGGTTGGTCAGGGTGAGGAGCCCCACCAGGATGAATGACAGCACGATATACAGGAGCTTGAGCCGCAGTATCCTGTTTTTCTCGGTCCTGATCCTCCTGATGAACGATACGATAAAATAGATCACCATCAGCGCGGAATAAAGACCGAACACCTGGAGCATGACGCCTCCCCGGGAGATATAGCCCCACGAGTATTCATTGAGGCCGACCAGGTAGTAGTCGGTAAAGGTCGTCAGCGATATAAGGAAGCTGAGAATGAAGGAACCGGGCAGGATAACCCTGCTCCTGGTTCCGGTCATCCGGAAAAAATAGAGGGCGTTGATGGCCGGCAGGTACACGTAAAAGAAATGCACCCCCCGCTCGATCTTCATTATGGTATCGACCTTGCCCCATAAAAAATGGTGGCTTATGAAAAGCGGCATGAGCATGGACCACCAGAGGCATACCAGGGCAAAGAGCACATTTTCAAGCTTCAGCCTGCCCCGTATGACCGCGGTCAGGGCCAGGGTGATCCCAATCAGAAAAGAAAGGAGCGGCGGTATTATAAAAAGACTTCTTGTTTCAAAGGAAAATTCCATGGTATACGTTTCTCAGCCTCATTGATATTATTGTATCTTGAACCGGCCCTTTTCATCAAAGGCAAGCCTGAGCGGCGACGTCTTTATCTCGTCAGGGAGCTTTACGCTGGAGTAGCCCTTGAGCTGGTAATCGCCGGCGCGGTTGGTCAGAAAATTCACCACTGACCTGCCCAGCGCCTTGGAGCTGAAGGTATTGGCTATCCTGATGACCGACCGGCTCCCCTCGTTGACGGTTCTGCCGGTGGTGCCGGTCAGGATCTTCGCTTCATTCACGGAAAAATCATAGGTGAGGTCCTGGAACTGCAGGCGTGCCCTGGTGCTGTTCTTCACCTCCACGTCAAAGCTGACGCTGATGGGCACGTCGAGGGACGTCAGGTCCAGGACGTCAGCGGGACTGGTTTTCTTGCCCGATATAAGGCCATCCAGGAGGCTGAACACGGTATCGGCGTTGAGGTTCTTCTTCCCCGTATCGACCAGGGACCGCCTGATCTCGTCGAGGGTGGGTGCCTTGACCCTGAAATTGGCAATGCTGAAAGACGGCTTCAATGCCGGGATTTTCTTCTGCACGGTGTAATTGAAAGTTATGTTCTTCTTTATCTTCTGTATCGCTTCAGGAAGGGGGATCACGATATCGATATCAATGGCGCAGTCCAGGTCCTCCCGCTCCGTGTAATCCTTTATGAGGCGAATGATATCCGCATAGGCTATGGTGACCTTCACGGGGGTAACCTCGCTCCCGCCGGCCTTGACGGTCATGCCCTTCTGGGTCCTTGTTTTTAACAACTGGGTTCCTTCAACCCTGACATTGAAGCCCACATCCTGGAGCCTGAAGCCGACCGGGTATGGATTGCTCAGGGCTATTTCAAAGAGAAAGGTGACATCCTTCAGGCTGATGGAGTCAATGTCAAAGCGCTTCAGGGTGACCTCGGGCTTTTTCCCCAGCAGGCTGGTCAGGGACGCGCACGAGAGAAGCAGGACGGGAAACAGCAACAGGACAATTGATTTTTTCATGGCTGAGGGGACCTCCCGACATCAGGTATCATAAAATATGGGCCAGCACACCTTCGTCGCAGGAAGGGAGCAGGTACACGGAAACCGTGTTTTCAACGACCTTCACCACGGCAAGGGCGCCTTCATTGTCTTTTCCGCATTGTATCGAACTCCATGCGGTCGCATCAGGTTTGTTGACTTTTTTAAACTTCGGTAGGATAATGTTCCCTATTTTTTTCCCGAGATAATATCTCTTTATTTTTTCAGCCGCGAGAAGGGCCTGTTTGTGCTTCTTCTGACGGAGTGAAAAGGTTATTCCGCCGAACCTTGACGCCCCGGCTTCCATTATGCCGACGAAGACCGGGTATTTTACCGAATTCACTTCAACAAAGCCCTTCTTCGCCTTGTATCTAACGGCTTCAGTTTGTTCCGTTCCCCTCTCCTGCCCATAGGCAAAGGAGATAGCAACGGCGGCGCTTATTGAAATAATATAGATTGCGATCAGATTGAGGCGATTCATATGCTCCCCCGCAACTATACATGACTCCCCTTCCCCGCCGAGAATCCTATACCGCCGAGCAGGCCTGTCAAGAAATAAAACGATATCCAGGGCGAAGACCTCACCCCGCCTTAGCCGCGCCCTCTCCCGAGGAAGAGGAGTACTGGGGGGAGTGATGTCAGAAGATAGAGAGCTCCGGCAGAACATCCTCCGCCCTGCCCTGTATAAAAACGTCAGTAATGGAATTGGTGAGCCCCGTTGCCTCGATGTTTATCTCGATAATCTTTCCCCGGTTGCCCTTAGTCATTACGGGAAGCTCCGAGGCGGGATTGACCACCGCTGACGTGCCGATCACCAGCAGCGCGTCAGCGGTGGAGGCAAGGAGGCGAGCCTCGTTGAGGGCGCCCAGGGGAACAGTTTCGCCGAAAAAGACCATCCCCGGTTTGAGCACCCGGGAGCAGGCCGGGCAGAGGGGGTCTTCTTTCATGATGTCAAAGCCGGAGATGTCAAAATCCGATCTGCACTCAAGGCATCGGAGCTTCATCACACTGCCATGGAGCTCGATGACCTTCCTGCTGCCGGCCTGCTGGTGAAGGCCGTCGATGTTCTGGGTGACCAGGCCCTTCAGGACACCGCTCTTCTCCATGGCGGCAAGGGAATGGTGGGCCTGGTTCGGCGTGGCCGCCAGGGTGAGAGTAATAAGCTCCCTGGCCATCTCCCAGACCATGCCCGGTTCCTTCCGGAACATCTCCATGGTTGCCAGGACAGGGTCATATTTCCGCCACATGCCGCCCCTGCCCCGGAAGCCGGGAATGCCGCTCCCGGCTGATACGCCGGCGCCGGTGAGGGCTGCGAGGTAATGGGATTTCGCTACGATATCCCGGGCGGTTTTGATTGGATCAGAAGGACCCCCCTGCCCCCCTGAGGGGGCACCCGGGATATACTTTTCCATGATAATATCTACACTCTTCAATGCATAGATTAGTGAAAACCAAGACATTGTCCATGATCATGCAATCTAAGAAAAGCCAATATTTCTTAAAGGTCTATGAGTCATGCCCCCTCAGGGGGTCAGGGGGGTTAAAAATACGGGTGGGTTCACATCGATATGGACCCTTTCCGGAAATCGCTCCGCCCGATCAGGGCGTTGACCAGCACCGGCTTCCCGCGGCGCAGGGTTTCTATGACCGCGTCCAGGACAGAATCGACCTCAGCGGCGTCCCGAATGACAAAACCGGCGCCGCCGCATGCCTCCGCGACCCTCTGGTAATCGGAATACAGCAGTTCCGTGCCCACCGGGTCCCCGAAGAGCTCAATCTGTTCGCGATAGATCTGGCTCCAGCAGGCGTCGTTGCCGATGACCGCGATTACCGGCAGGCCGTGGCGTGTGAAGGTATCGAATTCCATGATGCTGTAGCCGGCGGCGCCGTCGCCGTAGAGGAGCCATATCTCTTTTTCGGGACGCGACAGGGACGCCCCGACGGCAAAGCCACCCCCCACTCCCAGGGTCCCGAAAACGCCCGGGTCGAGCCACGAGAGAGGCGCCGGGGGGCGGATGATATAGGAGGCGGTGCCGACGAAATCGCCGCCGTCCGCGACAACAATGGAGTTCATATCGATGCGGTCCGCGATTTTCTTCAGCAACAGCACTGGATTGACGCGGTCCCCACTCTCGCGCGTGAGGTCGTCAATTTCGCTTTCCCGCTCCAGCTCCCGCGCGCGGAGAGCGGAAAGCCATGGCCCGGTGTCGGCGGTATCAAGGGGGAACAATTCCGCGAGGGCGCGGATAAACAGGCAGGGGTCCGAATGGACCGGAAGGTCGGGACGGCGGTTCAGCGTCAGGTCGCTCCTGCTGCGGTTGACCGAAATGATTTTCGCGGAGGATGCAATACCGCGGCCGTAATCGAGGCGAAAATCGCAGGGGATGCCGGCAAGGAGCACCAGGTCCGCTTCCCGCAGGGCCTCCTTTCGCCGGTGCCTGAACTGGAGCGGATCATTGACGCCGAGGAGTCCCCGCGCCATCCCGGCAAGGTAGACGGGGATCCCGATCCTCCGCACAGCGTCCGCCAGCAGGGCCGCTTCATCAGGTCGGGTCAGAGCCTGGCTCCCCATGATCAAGAGGGGCCGCGCGGCGCGGGATATCATCGCCGCGGCCCGAAGCACTCGGCTGCGGCTTATTCCCGGGACGGGGGGTATCTTCGCCTTCGGCATCTCCATGTCAGGCTCGCAGGCAAACATGCGGTCAACATGGCGCCGCAGGTAGAAGTTGATCAGACTGGTCCGCAGTCCCGCCGCGGCCGAATCCTTGCTCTTCGCGCCGTACATCTCCCTCACGGTCTCCTCGTCATAGAGGAGATCGATGGGGCACTCCACGAAGACCGGACCCTGAGCGCCGGACCTGGCTAAGTTGAAGGCGTTTTCGATGACCGGGACGATATCGCATTTCTTTCTTACTGAAAGGACCTTCTTGACCCCGGCCCTGACGATGCCGCGCTGGTCGATGTCCTGGAGGGAACCCCGCCCCTTCAGGACCGTGGCCGCGGCGCCGCCCAGGAGCACAAGCGGCGACTGGGCATGGAGGGCGTTGACCAGGGCGGTCATGCTGTTGGTGACCCCCGGCCCGGCGGTAACGACAGCAATGCCGGGGATGCCGGTCATGCGCGCAGCAGCGTCCGCCGCGAACACAGCGGCGGCCTCGCTGCGGCAATCGACCACCCTTATTCCGTCCTGCCTGCAGCCCACCAGGATAGGCGAAACATGGCCGCCGCAGAGAGTGAAAACCTGTCTGACACCTTCTTCCCTGAGCATGTGTGCGATGATCGTTCCGCCGTTCATATTGTTCTCCCGGATAAGAAGCATATCTGCCCGGCAACAGCCTGCACCGGCATTATCAGCAACCACACGATGACGCCAGAAGATTTATACAGAAACGCGGCAGCAAATCCCGCCGCGTAATCAATTCGTCTATCATTAGTATGAGTGTATATGGCTCTGACCCCAATAAGCGGCCAATATAGGCTCTGACCCCACTAAAGTAATTGATACTAGAACCTTGCGCTCACGTTAAAGGTGAAGCCGTAGAAATGGTCCCACTTGCCCTTGATCCACTTATTGCGATAGGCAAAATCGATTATCGAACTGTCGTCATCACCCGGAACGCATACCACGCCGGTCCAGCGGAAGCCGACACCTATGGAGATGTGCGCCGGCGCAATAAAATAGGCGATGCCGATGTCTGTGTCAAAACCGAAGCCGATGACATCGGTGTCATACTTGAAGGGAATGACATACGACCACGGGAATGGAAAGATATGCGTTCTTTCAAGGTAATGGTTCCCGAAATTAATAATGCCGTTAACATCAAAATAGATGGAGAAACCCCTGATTTCATATTCAAAGCCGATGCCTATGATCGGCCCCACCTGGAAGTAATGGAAATCGTCATCACCGAAATTAAGGTCCAATCCAGGGGCGAAGCGGAACTGGGATCCGCTGCCGTCGGCGTAATTGAAACGGGCGCCAAAATTGAAATAAAGGTACTGGACGATGCTTTTACCGAATTTCAGGTCTACGTCATAGCGCCGCGCCGAGTAATCACCGACGGTAATCCAATCCAACCGTTCGCCAAAAACGGGCAGGTTCCACAGCGTCAAATCCCACCGGTAGTTGGTATAATCAAACTTGTTTTTCATGACGCCGAAAAGGGCCAGGATCTGCATCCTCCACCCTCCCCATTTCAGGTCCAGTTCCGGCCCCAGCATGAGGGAGCCGTCAGAATCATCCTTCAAACCGGCATATATGAGGCTGTTGGACTTGCCCTCATGGAGACTCTTAAAGGGAGGCTCCCAGATATCATACATGCCGGAAAGCCCTATTTTCACCTGCACCGCACCGGCCGGCGCCTGCCCCATGACAGCGACAAGGACCAATGCGATGACCGTAATAACCACTGTTTTCTTCATACAAATCCTCCAAGATTTATATAACCTTACATAACATAGGCTATGCCATGTATTTATCAGTGTCCAGTTCTTTTTTAAGTATGAAATCAGATATGAGAGGTGTTATTTTATCTTTTACACGCCACTTCCTGGTGGTATGTCGAATTGAGAGGATCCAGCCTTTTTCACCTCCTCCATCAGTTCACTATCATATAAGTTTGGGAGGATGCTCTGACCCCCCGGCCAGCTATTTAAAAGTAAACTGCCAGTCTCTTCCGATATGCTTCTTCATAGGATAGAAATTTCTTAACACATATCTCAAAGGTATCCCCCAGTTCAAGGAAATAATGATGCAGCGTAATTTTAACCGGAGCGCTGAAGTTCTTATCAAGATAACAGTTGATAAATCCAATATCGTTCTTACGCGGATCCCGTGATAAGCCCTTCCTTACGGGATTATAACCTATATACCACAGAAGCCACAAAAGATACTCTTCGGGGTTCTCAGCCTCCTCAATTATGGTTGATCCAAATCGTTCGTTCCAAAATGCCCCGGTTTCCCCCATAGCCTTATTGTATTTTTCAGCAATCCTTGCTTTGACGTACTGCATAATGCGGGATATCGTTTCCTTACCTTCACAAGTTTTAATAATAAGATGAATATGATTGGCAACAATTTCTGCGGCGATAAGTTCAAAATCATATTTTTCCTGGCACATAGTGATTGATTCAATGAAATACAACTTACCATATTTGCCTTGAAGAAGATTTCTCTTACCATGGCATCTGGAAAATGCATGATGGGTTGATCCTTGTTCAATTTTTCTTAAAGGTCGTGACATTGGTTTCTCCTTTGTTTCTGTTTATGTTATATACGAATATAAAAGAGTGATTTGAATAAATTTTTGGGGAATGTGATGAATTAGTGATTGGGGGGTCAGAGCCCACCACAAGGCTCAAAGTCTTTCGGTTTATTTGATTCTTAGATGAATGCTCTGACCCTTTAATGACCCTTCAATCTTATAGAAACACTACCAGCAGTAAAAAAACACTGAATCCGAATAAATTATAATATCATTCAATATATTTCCTAATTTCTACTTGCCCGAGGAATGTAAGGCTGAACAATTGCCCCACCATGGGTTCATTAAAAAGGGAACTCCCCGAAATCGTTGCCCCGGCCGGCAACCTGGAAAAGCTTACCTTTGCTGCGATCTACGGCGCCGATGCCGTGTATTTTGGAGGGTCAGAGCATAACCTCCGCGTTCAATCGGACAACTTCACGGCCGATGATATCGCCGGGGCCGTACGCTTCTGCCATGAACGGGGCGTGAAGACGGTGTTCCTGATGAATTCCTTCCTGCACGAAAGGGAAATACCATCAGCCGAGAGATATATATCCGGGGTCAGAGCCATTCCTTTCGACGCGGTCATGGTTTCCGACCCCGGGATGTTGGCCCTGATCCGCGACGCCGGCATGACCTGCGCCGTCCATCTCTCGACCCAGATGTCCACGCTCAACCACCTGGCGGTGCGCTTCTGGCACAGTGCCGGAATCAGCCGGATTGTCCTGGCCCGGGAGGCCACGGTCGACGAAATCAGGTTGATCCGGGACAACACCGACGCGGAGATAGAGGTCTTCGTCCATGGCGCCCTCTGCATCGCCTATTCCGGCCGCTGTCTCCTGAGCCGGCACCTCACCGGCCGGGACGCCAACCAGGGAGACTGCGCCCAGGCATGCCGGTGGCGATACTCCCTCGTGGAGGAAAACCGGACCGGCGCGCCCCTCGACATCATCGAGGACCGCAGGGGCACGGAGATCCTTTCGTCAAAGGACCTCTGCCTGGTCGGGCGCATCGGCGAATATGTCGACGCCGGCGTCGATGCCTTCAAGATCGAGGGGCGGATGAAGTCCGTGTATTACACGGCCAACACGACGAGGATCTACCGGGACGCGGTCCGCACCGCCGGAACGCCGGAATTCGAAAAGCGCCTTCCTTTTTACCGGGAAGAGCTTGATCTGGTAAGCCATCGCCCCTACACGGATGATCTTTTCAACGAGTTTGACAGCATGGGCTTTTCAGGCATCCCCTATATCAACAGGGCCATGTTCTTAGGGTACAAGACCGGCTCTGACCCCCATGGAGCCCCCATAATCAAGACCTTCAATCCCGTATACCGCGGCGAGACCGTGGAGGCGATATTTCCCATCACCGATGTGATTCGTGATCGATGCTTTATCGTTAAGGATATCATTGATACGGAAGGGCACAGTGTTGAGATGGCGAGGCCAAACTCGCTTTATCGTTTCATCTTCGATGAGGAGATGGATGATTACGCGATTCTTCGCAGAAGGCGCTAGTTATAGCCCCGGACCGGGGCGTGAACTTATGATATCGTTTTTAGCTTCATGTTTATCAGTTTTTGAAAGCTTGAGCTGATTGTTCGTTTTGAGGCGAAGGCGACAAGTATTTTTCCTTCGTTCGCTCCGGAAGCCCCGTCCTGGGGCATCCTCGCGACGCCGGGCCTCCTGCCTGGCGACTGGAAGCCGAGGGCCGAAACAGCAGGCAGGCACTTATCTTTTGGTGACAAAAGAAAAGTTTAAATACCCGCCCGGGGGATCCGGGCGCGTCCAGCCCTGGTCAGGGAGATTACAAACCGGCTATCTGTTAAAGAGAAAAAAATAAATAGTAGAAAATCACAATTGTACTCTTGACAAAAACATAACGCTGCAACACATTAGGTATATACACTATGTAAGGATTGCAAAATGTTATCTAAACCCCCAGGCATTGAAGATATATTTCCAGACCGGATAGAGCGGCGCAACCTTATCATCAACGCAGCCCGGGACGCATTCAGATTATATAACGTCAGGGAAATCGTCATCCCGGTCATGGAGTTCACCGAGGTTTTCGTGCGCGGCCTCGGCAACGAAACCGACATAGTATCGAAGGAGATGTTCACCTTCGAGGACCGGGGCGGACGCAGCCTCACCCTTCGTCCCGAAGGGACCGCGTCGGTGGTCCGCGCCTATGTCGAAAACGGAGAATACAACCGCCTGGCCATGTGCAAGTTCTTTTACATCGGCCCCATGTTCAGGGCCGAGCGGCCCCAGAAGGGCCGCCTTCGCCAGTTCAACCAGTTCGGCGCCGAAATTTTCGGGAGCGGCGATCCCTACCACGACTTCGAAGCGATCGCCATGATGGACGCCATCGCGAAACGGGCCGGCATAGGCGATTACACGGTCCTCATCAATTCCATCGGTTGCCCTAAATGCCGTCCCGATTTCGTCAGGGCGCTCACCGCCTATTACACGGGCATGAAGGACCTCCTCTGCCGCGATTGCTCGTCGCGCCTTGAGCGGAACCCCCTGCGGCTCCTGGACTGCAAACAGGACTCCTGCCAGCCCCTGAAAAAGGACGCCCCCAGGACCATGGACTATCTCTGCGACGAGTGCAAGGGGCACCATGCCTCGGTCAAGGGCTACCTCGCCGGCGGCGGCATTGCCTTCACCGAGGACCCGCTCCTGGTCCGCGGCCTCGATTACTACACCAGGACGACCTTTGAGTTCGTCACCGCCAGGCTGGGAGGCCAGAACGCCTTCGCCGCCGGCGGCAGGTATGACAACCTCGTTGAGGAATTCGGCGGGAAGCCGACGCCGGCCGTGGGCTTTGCCGCGGGCATAGAGAGGATGGAGATCCTCCTCGAAAACAAAGAAATTCCCGGGGGCGGCATCGATGTGTTCATCGTCCACACCGGCGGCGAAACACTTGCAAAGGCCGTTGCCCTGTGCGGAGGGCTGCGGGGCGCGGGGATATCCGCCGACATGGACCCCGGCTCAAAGGGCTTCAAGGCGCAGTTTAAGAAGGCAGACCGGGAAGGCGCGGCATTCGCCATCGTCATAGGCGAGGACGAGCTCGCCGCCGGCACCTGCACCGTCAAGGACCTTAAAAGCGGCAACCAGGAAGCGGTCAGCGCCAACGACATAGCCGCCCATATCAGGAAAAAACTGGCATAGTTATTACAAAAAACAGGATGCCATGTATACCACGCGACCCATCAACGACAGCGACCTCCCGGTCATATGCGGATTTTTTGCCGTCGAGCGGGAGCTCCATTACGCCTTTCCCGGGGTTGCCTACCCGCTGACCGAAGCCGTGCTGAAGTCCTTTGTCGATGCCCGGTCCGACGCGACCGTCCTGCTCTCGAAAGGGAAAGTCGTCGGCTTTGCCGATCTCTTCAATATACATGAAAACGCCGAATGCCACATAGGCAACGTCATCATCAGCAAGGACCACCGGAGAAAGGGGGCGGCGTTATTTCTCCTCCAGGCGATGACGGACATGGCCGTGTCGCGGCACCACGTGACCAGGCTGATCGCACCGTGCTGGTGCGAGAATACCCGGGGGCTCCTGCTCTATTCGAAGCTGGGCTTCAAGCCCTTTGACATCATGATAAAAAACCACGACGACAGGGAAACAGTGCCGGTCCTCCTCCTGGAGAAGAACCTCGACATGGACCTGCCGGAACCCTCGCCCGTCGGCACCGTGTGAAACCGCCATGCCCGACAAAGAACGCATCAGCCTCATGAACGAGATATTCCGCAGCTGCGGCTTTGAACTGTCGCCGCGTCAGCTCGATCAGTTCGGCGCCTATTACGATCTCCTGGTCGCAAACAACGAGACCCTTGACCTCACCAGGATAACGTCCTTCGAAGACATCGTGGTCAAGCATTTCATCGATTCCCTCTTCTTCACTGAATTCATCGAGCTACCCTCGCCTATCATCGATATAGGCTCCGGGGCGGGCTTCCCGGGGATACCGCTGAAAATTTTTCTTCCGCGGCTCAAAATGATACTATCGGAACCGAGGAAGAAGCGCGCGACCTTCCTCGAAAATACGGCCCGCGCCCTCCGCCTGGCCGATGTCGAGGTGTATCCCCACATGGTGACGGAACGGTCCTTCTTCACGGTCGAGGGAGTCATAACCCGGGCCCTTGAATCCATCGATGACACGCTGACACGCGTGAACCATTTCCTTCCCCGGGGCGGCCGTGTCATCTTCATGAAAGGCCCGGAGGCGGACCGGGACCTCGACACCGTGACCCCCGGCAACATGAACGCCTATTCCCTTGAAACTGACCGCCGCTACCGCCTGCCCCATACCAGCTATGAGCGGCGTCTCATCGTCTACCGGAAGGAGCTGTCCGGCACGCGGAAGACCTACTCTATCCTTAAAGACCTAAAGGCCACGGCAGGGACAGCAATCACCTCGGCGGAAAACAAAACCTTCAAGGAGCTGAAGAAACTGGGAGACGGCAGCGGCATACGGAAATCGGGCACCGTCCTGGTCTCGGGAAGGAGGATTATCGCGGAACTGGAAGGCAGCGGCAGGATACCGGCCCGGGAGCTGATCCTCCATGACGGGTATTCGGAAGATGACGACGACATCAATGCCCTGATAGGCAGGCACGAAGACGCGGGCACGCTCCTTGTCCTGAAAAAATCCCTCTTCAACGAGCTGGATCTATTCAACACCGGCGGCCCGCTCCTGGTTGTTCAGCCGCCGGAAATGCCCGAATGGAAGCAGGACATCATCCCGGGATGCACGCTCCTGGTGCCCTTCCAGGACCCGGTCAACGTGGGATCGGTCATCCGCTCGGCGGTGGGATTCAATGTAGGCAGGATTGTTATTTTGAAGGAGGCCGCCAATCCCTACCACCCGAAATCGGTGCGGGCCTCGGCCGGAACCGTTTTCAGCGCCGCCATGGAGCGGGGGCCGTCGATCCGCGACCTGCCGGCCCTGCCGGGCAACGGCGCTTCGGCCGTTGTCGCCCTTGATGCCCGGGGCGCACCCCTTGACTCCTTCACCTTCCCCGATGGCTTTCTCCTTCTGCCGGGCATTGAAGGCCCCGGCCTGCCGGAGGCATTAAAAAAAGGATCGGTTTCGATCCCTCTCAGCAGAGGTGTTGAATCGCTGAACGCGCCGGTGGCGGTTTCCATCGCGCTGTACGAATGGAACCGTCAGTCGCCCTCGAATTCCACCAGGGTGAAGACGCTGTAGCCGGCGTCCTCGATCTTCCTGCGGCCGCCGACGTCCGGCAGGTCGACGATGAAGGCGAGCTCGACCACTTCCCCGCCGAGCTTTTCCACCAGCTTGGCGCAGGCAAGGGACGTCCCTCCCGTCGCCAGCAGGTCATCTATTATCAGCACCCGGTCCCCCTTCTTGACCGCGTCCACATGGACCTCAAGGGTATCGGTGCCGTATTCGAGCTCGTATTCGTAGGAAACCTTTTTCGAGGGAAGCTTTCCCTTTTTCCGGATCGGGACCAGGCCCTTGCGGAGCTCGTAGGCGATGGCGCCGCCGATAAGAAAGCCCCGCGCCTCGATGCCGGCAATGGAATCAATATCCTGCCGCGCATAGCGCCGGATAAAGGCGTCAATGCACATCCGGTATCCCTCTTTGTCATGAAGGAGCGTCGTGATGTCCCTGAACTGGATACCCGCCTTGGGGAAATCGGGAATGGTCCGTATTTTCGATTTGATGAGCTGTTCGATCTTGTGGTTCATGGGAGATCCTCGGGAGTTTCTATTGAAAGGAGCGGTCCATGAACCGCTCCTGATTGCAGCTTCTAGAACTTCACTTCCGCCTTGATATACACGTTGTTGTTGGGCGTCGGGTCCTTTTTAGTTATATCATGGAAGCCCAGGTACGGGCCGGCCTGGTACCGTATCGTCTCATAATACAGGACCATCCTGAAATACTTGCTGAACTGGTAGCCGACACCGCCTCCCAGCAGCAGGGTCACATGGGCCTGCCTCATGTTGCCGGCTAGGCTTGAGAACTCCTTGCCCCAGGCGGCGCGCCCCAGGATCAGCACGCCGGCCGGAGTGACGGCCCCCAGGTTGACGTTAAACCAGGAATCTATCAGGTAGTATTTTAGCTTGTGCCGCACGGACATGTTTATGAAGTAGGGTGCAAGTGCCGCATCATAATAGAAAGACCTTGAATTCTGCATTTCAGGCATGAAGAAGTTCAGGCCAAGCTTGAGGACGTCGCTGGACCAGGCCGCCCCGACGCCGTAGTAACCCCTCCGCTCAACGCCGCGGTAGATAATGGACGAGGTGCCCGACCCTTCAATCTTGTTTTTATTGGTGTCTTCCCACCGTCCGTAAAAATTCACATAGAGTTCTTTGATGTAATCAACCGGGTTAACGGAAACCAGCAGGGTATGGGCCTTGCCGCCGTACCGCTCATTGTTGTCCGACTTCGCGCCCTCACCGTTGGTGATCGTGTACTCCAGGTTGACAAGGTTGAAAAGGCTCAGCGAGACCAGGCCGCCAAGGTCGGCCGAATCGTCGAAGCTTTTGCCGTTGAGGACAAGCTTTGAATTGTTGAGATAATTCATCCCTATCCAGCGCAGGTCGCTCAGGTTGTCGGTTATGCCGATGACCGGGGTCGCGATTTTCCCCAGCTGCGCCTTGACGATCACGGGCCCCACCGGCGTGGCGAAGTTCTTGTAGAGCTGCACAAAACCGTATTTAAGGAAAATCAGGTCCGAGGTGGATGTGTCGATGTCGGTGGTGATCTTCAGGCTGAATATCTCCCCCAGCTGCTTTTTAATGGTAAGATAGCAGCGCTGCATGCGGAATGTATTCTCGTTTTTCTTGTAATTGTAGCGCTCCACCGGGGCCAGGTCCGCCGGATCGCCGGAGAGATAATAGGCGTCGGTCAGCACTCCCCACCGGGCGACCTTGCCCCAGGTTGTGCTTCCCGTATACTTGAAGCCGCTGAAATAGGCCCATTCCAGGTACATAAGAGCGGAGAGGTCGACGTAGAGTTTGCTCGGGTCTTTCTCGCCGGTATCGGCTTTTTTTTCGGCTTCAACAGCCTGTCTGTCCTTATCGGGCTTCGGTTTATCGGCCTTTTCCTGCGACAGAAGCGGCATGGCCGATATCAGAACCGCCACGGAAACCAATAAGCCCACAATCCTTTTCATAGAAGTCCTCCCCAAAATAGCTCATTCCGAATTAGTAATCAATGACCGGCAGTATCGCACAGCGCCTTAATCCTGCAAGCGATGCGCGAATCAATAATTTAATGCATGTCTTTTTTTTTCAAGCAGTAAACAATGTAAAACACAATATCTTTAAAAATATGCCCTGCATAAAGCCGCCTTACGTATGCATAATTCAAGATTTCTCACCCCGGCTGTCGGGACGCGGGTTAAGAAATAAGGAACCGCATGGAGTCATCAATATAAAACGCCTGCACCGGCATCTCAGACAAACGGATATAGGCAACCTGAGCAGAAAACCAAATTATTTGCGGCAAAAAAAAATTTGTTGTAACATTATTTCCAATCATATAACACGATCGTATCGTCATTAAACGCGCCGCGGGGTTTCATGTCCGCGCGGGCAGTACCTTGCATACTGCCTCACCGGGCCGATGGGAAAGCCGCTCCCGGCGCGCATTACATCCATGGCCGACGCCGCAAGCGGCGCCGGCCACAAGGGAGAACACCATGAGAAAATACCGTCTGCCGGCCATCATGATTGGAGCCGCGATAGCTGCCGGGGCATTGAACGCCGAACCGTTCCCGGGCGAATCCGGCAGGGAATCCCCGCTGAAAAAACAAAACCAGAATTCGCCTGTTTACGAGCTTCAGAAAACATTCCAGAATATCTACGAGCAGTATAAAAACAGCGTGGTATTCATCAGCACGGAAAAAACGGTCAAGACCGCGCGCCGTGACCCCTTCATGGACGACCCCTTTTTCAGGGAGTTCTTCGGCAGGAGGCCGCAGGTTCCTGACACGCAGAAGCGCCGCGGGCTCGGCACGGGCTTCATCATTTCTGAAAGCGGGTATATCTGCACCAACCACCACGTTGTCGCCACCATGGACTCGGTCACGGTCCGCGTTAACAACAAGGACTACACCGCGACACTGGTCGGTTCCGACCAGCTGACCGATATCGCCCTCCTCAAGATCAACGGCAGCGGCAAGTTCACCCCGGTCTACTTCGGCAACTCGGACAGCGTAAAAGTCGGGGACATGGCCATTGCCATCGGCAACCCCTTCGGCCTGGACAAGACCATAACCACGGGTGTCATCAGCGCGACGGGACGCCACGTCTACAACGACATGGGGATATCCCATATCCAGACCGACGCCTCCATCAACCCGGGAAACAGCGGCGGCCCCCTCATCAACATCGACGGCGAGGTCATCGGCGTGAACCGCATGATCTATTCCAGCACCGGCGGCAGCCTCGGTATCGGCTTCGCCATACCGATCAACACGGCCAGAGACACCCTGATCCAGCTCCAGAAATACGGGAAGGTGAAGCGCGGCTACATCGGCGTCCAGATATCGCCCCTTACCGCGGAATTCGCCAGGGAACTGGGGCTTCAGAAACCGGAAGGGGCCCTGGTGGGCGCCGTTGAAAAGGACGGACCGGCGGAAAAGGCGGGGCTCAGAATCAGGGATGTCATCACCCGGATAGAGGGCAAAGCGATTCGTGATTTCAACGACCTGCTGGGCATCGTCAGCAGGTCGGAGATAGGCAGGAACATCCAGCTAACGGTCTGGAGGGATAAAAGCGAAATAAACATGCGGGTTACGGTAAAAGAGCGGCCGTGATGCGGGGGAACTCAGAGTTCCCCCACGTTCTCGTACTCCGCTTCATCATCATAGGCGGGACTGCCGGTCATGGCCCTGTCGTCAGGGGTCCGCTCCCTGTCTGAGCCGGATGATTTACCGCCCTTCTTCTCCCCTTCCGGTTTTGCCTCTTCCTCTTCGGCATCGGGAATCATCCTGTTCTGTATGCGGTAGAGCATCTCCTGCGTACTCATGCTTTTCCATTTTTTCGCCGTGTCGATATTGGCGCCGCGGGGATAATTGTTGATGTAGATCTGGAATTCCCTTGCGGCGAGGTCGAATTTCTTCATCAGGAAATAGGAGTATCCCTTCCTGATCCGGGCTGCCTCGTCCTTGCCGCTGTCGTAGTTGTTCAGGACCCTGTCGTAATAATTGATGGCAGAGCCGTACTTGTGCATGGCAAAGTAACACTGGCCGATCCAGTACAGGCTGTTTTCCGTGAAACCGCTCTCCGGGAAACGGTTGAGGACCCTCTTGAAATAGGAAATTGCCGCGGGGTACCTGCCGCTGCGGTAGTTTTGATGGCCGGATTGGTATACCTGGCGCAGGTAGGAGCTCTTGACGTCATCCGCGTAGGGGCTGAAGTTGCCGTAATACTTGAGATAGTATTCATACAGGTTGTAGGCCATGTCGTCTTCACCCAGACGCTTGTACGCCCGGGCCTTGCCCAGCAACGCCTCTTCGTTTTCCCCGTTCTCCGTCAGGGCTATGTCGAACATCCGCTTCGATTTTTCAAGCTCCCTCATCTGCAGGTAGGTATGACCCAGCTCGGTGTAGACCCTGCTCCTGAAGTCGCGGTTTTCCGAATGATGGAGCAGGCCCATCAGTTCGTAGATACCCTCCTCGGTATACCGCTTCATCACCTTGAGGCGCGCAATCCTGGCCTTGATCTCACGGGCAAAACCCTCGTCAATGTTCCTGGCATTCTTGAGGATATACACGTACTTCAGGTAGGCGAGGCGGTTCAGGTTCATTTTCTCGTATGCCTGGGCGATGTTGAAATACGCTTCGGATTCGGCCCTGGTGCCGGGATAGCGGGCAATCACCTTCGAAAAGATATTTATCGAGTCATTGACCGCGTCCCGCGACCCCCTTTCATAAATCAGCTTCCCCTCGGTGAGGAGCTCCTGCGCTTCACGCTCGTGCCTGATAAAACGGTCATAATAGGCAAAAACGCCTATTCCCAAGACAACCAGCACCGCGCCCACTATTATCCCTTGTTTCATCATATGCCCTCGATTAATATGCCTTGTATTAATGATTCCTGATACGCGCCAGAGCGAATGCGGTCCAGAAATCCGCGTCTTTCGGAAAATGCTTCTTAACGTCGGTAAGCAGCAGGTAGTCAAGCGACCTGCGGTACCGCCCCAGTTCGATGTACGACCTTCCGATGAAAAGTCTCCCCTTCGCCACCGCCGTTTCATCGGCGCCGGCTTCGATAAAATCGGACAATTCCTTGATCGCCTGCTTGTACCTGCTCCTGAAGAACGTCCGTTTCAGGATGCGGTCAATGTCGTCAGGTTCGGCGATCTCGACCTTCTCCCTTTTCCTTTCTATCCTCTGTTTCTTTTCTTCCTTCATTTTAACAACAACAGCGGTGCGTGTTATGTTCACGCCGGGAACCAGTTCGTAAGAAGAAAGGTCCGTGCCCGTCCCGGGGACGAGGCCGTAATAATAACGCCCCGGCGGGACCGCCGCGTCCATGTAGCTCCCGTCGCTGATATTGACATTGAGGAGAACCTCCTTGCTGGCGACTTCGCTCCCTATCTTATGCTGCCTCTCGGACCTGAAGAGCCGGAAATTGGCATCGCCGGGACCGGTGAAGTCCCAGGTGACAAGGAAGCCGCCCTCTTCCGGACGGGCGCTGATCGTCTTGATCCTGTTCTCTTCAACCTTGCGCGTGGTTACCATGGCCCCGGTGGTGGTGTAGTTCTTGTCCGGTATGAGGGTCATATTGTCCCTGCCGTTGAGGGCCTTCACCGTGACCGCGTAAAAATACGGAACATCGGTTGCTATGCCTTCATCGATATATTCGCTACTATCAACCAGGGTATCGAGCTTTTCAGATTCCTTGAGCCGTTCTTCGGTATTGATAACCTGTTTTGACCGATACACGGTGTAAAAAAGGGCCGATTTATCCGCCTTGTCCCAGGTCAGGCGCACCTTGAGATCCGGTGTCTCGATGGCGCGGATATTGGAGATGATGGGAAGCTGCTCTTCAGCTCCCACGACAAGGGGGGACGACATGTAATTGGAACCGGCCTGCAGATCGATGGTATTCCCCGTGATGCTGGCTTTCGACAAGACGACGTAAAAATGATTGCCGGGGGTGCATTCAGGGTCTATTATCGAGTTTTTTTCCGCCCCCTTCACCGTCTGGACCACCCGCGCCCTGTGCACCTTTTCCGCAGTATCTATGACCTCGTTTGACGTGGCCACGACATATTCCCCCGAAATCTTCGGGGCAAGGTCCCAGGTTACCCTGATGGCGCATTTTGATCCTTCGGCCTCCTGGATCGATTCGGCTTTAATGTTCATCGCTATATCGGAAGCCTTCTTTTCCTCAACGGGCTTTTTCTCTTCTTCTTCATCCGCTAAGAACTGGGAATAAAGGCTCACCCCGCCGGTGAGGCTAAAAAGAATAACAATAGGCGCGAGCCACATCAGAATCCGTATCTTTTTCTTACCCATTGATGTATTCCCCTTGGCTATAATTTGCCCGGTCAATACCCTTATTCAGGCAAAGACCGGCGGCATCCGAGTCCGGTTTAGCATTAATCCGGGGCAAAACGACGGTTTTGCCCCGGGATTAATATACTATTTTTTATATTTTCGGGAAAAAAAATATATATCTTTATATTTTTATTTGTATTCTTATGTCCAAAAAGGTCAGTAATAAATAGTGCCTTTATGAGCTAACATTAAATTTTACTATACAAAGGGAAAAGGCCTCTCGCAGAGGCGCAAAGACGCAGAGTCTTTAATAAATAAGCTATTATATTCATTAATAACTAACTTTGGAGGAAATTGATTATACAGAATATTTATTCTCAATTTTTCTCCGCGTCTCCGCATCTCCGCGAGAATTATTTTATTTAATGACATATTTGATATTTATCCCTATTATATTTATTATATCAAATAAGGTTTAAAATTACCTATGTCGGACATAGATTTAAAGATACGGAGCAGGGACATCGGGACACTGCTGAAAATGATAAAAAACAGCAATCCCGACATTGACCTGGCGGTCATCCAGAAGGCCTACCTGTTCGCCAATGCCGCCCATGAGGGCCAGCAGCGCCTCAGCGGTGAGCCCTATATCGTCCACCCCCTGGAAGTGGGTATAATCCTTGCCGGCTTCAAGCTCGACACCAACACCATCGCCGCCGCCCTCCTCCATGATACCGTCGAGGACACCGGAACCACCCTGGACATGATAGAGAAGGCCTTCGGCGAGGAGGTGGCCCGCCTGGTCGACAGCGTCACCAAGATATCGTCCATCAAGAGCAGGACCAAGGCCACGGCACAGGCCGCCACGCTGCGGAAAATGCTTATCGCCACGGTAAAGGACATCCGGGTCATCATCATCAAGCTGGCCGACAAGCTCCACAACATGAGGACCCTCATGTTCCAGCCGCCGGAAACCCAGATACGCGTGGCTAATGAGACCCTGGACATCTACGCTCCCCTCGCCCGTCGCCTCGGGATGTCCAAGATATCCAGCGAACTGGAAGACCTCGCCTTCCGCGTCCTCGATCCCGACGCGTACAACGAGATCAGGAACAACATCGCCCAGCGCGACACCGAGCTGGAGGCGTACCTGGAAAACGTAAGGAAGATCCTGGGAGAGCGCCTCGCCGCGCTCAACATCAAAGCCAGGATCACCGGACGCGCCAAGCACTACTATTCCATCCACAAGAAGATCCTGGAGCAGGAAAAATCCTTCGAAGAGATATACGATATCCGGGCTGTCAGGATCATAACCGACGAGATCAGGGATTGCTACGGCGTCCTGGGGGTGGTTCACACCCTCTGGTCCCCCATCATCAAGCGGTTCAAGGATTATATCGCCGTTCCGAAGTCGAACATGTACCAGTCGCTGCATACGACCGTGATCGGCCCCGACGGGCACCGCCTTGAGGTGCAGATCCGCACTGAAAAGATGCATGCTACCGCGGAGATGGGCATCGCCGCCCACTGGCTCTACAAGGAGGACCCGAGCGTCATCAGGAAGGACTACAAGAACCTGACATTCCTGAAGGACATCACGGAATGGCAGACCGACGTCCAGGACACCAGGGAATTCATGAAGAGTCTGAAGATGGACCTTTACGACAACGAGATCTTCGTGTTTTCCCCAAAGGGGAAGATCATCAAGCTCCCCAAGGGCGCCACGCCGATCGATTTCGCCTACGCCATCCACACGGAGATAGGCCATACCACCATTGGCGCAAAGGTCAATTCCCAGATCGTCCCCCTCAAGGCTAAGCTGAAAAGCGGCGACATCGTCGAGATCATGACCAGCAAAAAGGGCCACCCCTCTGAGTCCTGGCTCAAGCTCGCCATATCCCCCAGCGCGCGGAACAAGATACGCCAGTGGCTGAGGAGACAGCTTGAATCGGAGACGAAGTTCGAGGAGGAGGAAGAGGAAAAGCAGAAGGAAGAGAAACAGCCGGCGGCCCCGGCGCAGGGAGACGACCAGATCAAGCTCAAACGCACTCCCCGGAAAAGGCAGAAGCAGGCCGGCATCACCATCAACGGCGCCACCAACATCCTCATACGGCTTTCACAGTGCTGCCAGCCGATACCGGGAGACGACGTCGTGGGCTTCATCACCCGCGGCCGGGGCATCACCGTGCACAAGAGGAACTGCCCATCCCTTAAGCGCCTGAACCACGAGCAGGAGCGCTTCGTCAGCATCAAGTGGGAAGGGAGCCCCGACACCTTTTATCCGGTCAAGGTGGCGGTGGAAGGCATCGACCGACCCAACCTCCTCAAGGACGTCGCCGACGAGATAGCCCTGGCAAAGACTAACATCGTGAAGGTCGAGGCGCGCGTGGAGGAAGCGGACCACGCCGTGTTCAGGTTTATCCTCGAGGTCAGGAGCAACGACCACCTCAAGGACATCATGGCCAGGCTCAAGAACATCAAGAACATAACCAACGTGTACAAACTGAACGAAAAAGTAATACTCAAGTGACCCATGAACATACTGCTCGGCTCCTCATCTCCGCGGCGCAAATCGATACTCACCGGCCTGGTCGATAATTTCCGCATCGCCCATCCATCCATAGATGAGGTGCCACTGCCCGGGGAAACCCCGGAAACCTTCGCGACGCGCATCGCCGAGGAGAAATGCCGCGCCATTCTGGATTCATGTTCCGCCGGCGACTTCCCGCTCCTCATCATAACCGCGGACACCATTGTCACCATCGACGGCCATGTTATCGGCAAACCCGACGATTTCGACCACGCGGTGTCGATGATTTCCAGGCTGAACGGCCGCACGCACCAGGTCATCACCGCCGTCACCCTCCTGGCGTCGGAGCGGCCGGCGGGCCCGCACCGCATGCTGACCCGCCACGAGACGACCGGGGTCACCTTTAAAAAACTGGACCGGGACGGCATCATTAACTACCTGAACACCATCGAATACCGGGACAAGGCCGGCAGTTACGCCTTCCAGGAACATGGCGGGCTCATCGTCGACGGCTTCCAGGGTTCGGCAACCAACATTATCGGGTTTCCGCTGCGCCTCTTTTTCTCGATGCTGGGAGAACTGGGAATCCTTGACAGGGTCCTGCACCTGAAAATATATTGACTTTAATCGCCTTCCCTGCATAAATAGGGCATGCCGGCAAGGGATCTGCCGACCGGCGGGACAAGCGTTAGCGACGAGGTATCCGATGAAGAAACGAAAGCAGTATATCATTGACAAGGGCTTCCAGCTGCGGCACACCTTTTCGATAATCGGCGTCGTGAGCGTCATCACCGCCGTCATCCTCGTCGCCATAACCGCCAGCGTCGTCTATAACAACAACAAGCTGACGGAAAACAACACCAAGATCACCAATATCTACGAGATAGAGAACAGCATCTTCGTCTCCCTGTCGTCGCTTCCCGAAGCGGTGAAGGACCCCACCCTGAAACAGGCCCTCATCCAGAACGCGAAAAACCACGACCGGAACATGGAGACCCTGAACCGCATAATCTCGTTCAACACGACCATCATACGGTACAACAAGATCCTCCTGGCATCGATCCTCGCCATTATCCTCGCCGAAAGCATGGCCCTCTACATCATCCTTATACGAAAAACGCACCGGATTTCAGGGCCCATCTATGTCATATCGAACTTCATGAAAGACATCATCGAGGGAAGGGATCCGAAGCTCAGGCCCCTCAGGAAAGGTGACGAATTGCAGGATTTCTACGACCTGTTCCAGAACATGGTCAAGGCGATCCGCTCGCGCGGGAACCACACGTCATAAGACAATACCGCGGCCCGGCCCATGACCGACTCAATCCAGCCCATCATCAGAAAAGCCAGGGAACTCGCCTCCTCCATCAGGGAGCACGAGATAACACTCCGGTACAATGAAACCCTCGCGAGGATCAGCAACGACCGGCAGGCGCAGCAGCTCTACGCGAGGCTGATCGCCATGGGCAAGGAGCTCAACGACCGCCTGTCCGCCGGCGGCGCCGTCGAGCGCCAGGAATCGTCGGAATACGAGATGATGCAGAAGGAGCTGGAGCAGAACACGCTGGTCAAGGAATACATACAGAACCAGAAGGAATACCTGAACCTGCTGAACAGGGTCATCGAGAAAATAAAGAACCCGTCGTGATCCCCGTCCCGGGAGGGAAGCCACGCACCTGACCGGTATCGCATTATTCTATACTACATTTACATCAGAACCTGAACATTCCCTTCTCATAGAGCAGGATCCTCTTCCCGCCGGCCAGGCGGGCGGTCACCGTTTTTTCCTCGGTGTTCACCAGGTCCCAGTGAAGGGCCGAATCGTTAAAGCCGAGTTTTTTCTTCGCCGCGGCCGTCAGGGTCGCGGGGTTCCCGGCAAAGGTGTCGGAGTAGGAATTGCCGATCGCGATGTGGCAGTTCCCGCTGGGACCGCCGAAATTCTCATCGAACAGCGTGTCGGCCATGAAGCGGTCGATGCGGGAAAAGCGCCGGTCCGTGAGGGAAAATTCCCCGACGCGGCAGGCGCCGCGGTCCATGGCTGTCATTTTACGTAGAAAAGCCTCCCCGCGTGCCGCTCCCGCCTTTACCACCGATCCGTTTTTGAATTCGAGGCGCACGCCCTTAACCAGGTTGCCGCTATGATAGGACGGCAGGTTGGCATAATACGTGCCGGCGGTGCCGCGCCAGTCCGGCGAGGTGAATATTTCGAAAGAAGGGATATTGTGACCGGAAACGCCGAGGAAGCGCCGCTTCTCCCCCAGGGTTATGGAAAGGTCGATGGACTTTGATTCAACCCTGATTGTTTTAATCCCGAGACTGTTAAGCCACTTTTTTATCTCCATTGTATCGGAATATATTTCTTTCCACCGGGCCACAGGGTCCCTGTCGTTGAGGAAGCAGGCCTTCATGATCTGGCCGGCATATTCCTTCATGGAAATACCGGCGCGCCGGGCCGGCTCCGGTGTCGGGAAAGCGCAGAGGGTCCAGCTGAACAGCCCCTGCTCTTCCCGCCGTTCCATGATCCGGCGGAGCTTTCGCCGGGCGACCATGGCCTCGTTTATGCGTTTCGGGTCAACATTTTTAAGATGCGTAAGAGATTCAGGCGCGGCAAGGAAGATATTGCCGTTCAGGTTCTCCAGAAGCCGCTCCTCCCACTCACCGATGAATTTTCTCTGGCGCGAATCGGTGAAAGTAAAGAAATCCTTTTCCATCGCTGGATTTGCAAGCCCCCGGACCACCACGTTCCATTTTCTCTGCAGGAGCTTCCGGTGAAGCGCTTCCGCGAGGGGAAGCGACGGCAATTCATAGCGGAGCAGTATGCTATCGTACGGCTTGAAGGGCTTCGTCCGGGCCGTTTCAAGGCCCCAGATCAGGACATCGGCGTATTTTTCGAGATGACTTGTACTCAACATTATGATTACCCTCAATAATTTTATTTCATATGATATGTTACGGTAGGCGGGGTCACGTGACCCCGCCTACCGTAACGTAATAATCGTCGCTCCCCAGTTGGCGCCGTCATTGCGGAATTCGGCAACGTCCGGATGGTTCCGGAGCAGTTCGTAGACCCGCCTCTTCTTGGCCGATATCCCCTTGCCGTGGACCAGGCGTATCTTTTTGCGGCCCTTTGCCATGGCCTGCCGGATGAATTCACGAACCACGTCGTCGGTCTCCCGCGGCTCGAAGAAATGGAGGTCGCACTCATAGCCGAAATCTATGTCTCTGTAGTCCTGCTCTGGCATATCATTTCCGCCTACCTGTTCCTGAACCCCAGGAAGAACAGACCCGCGCCAACGAGGGCGAGTATCGGACAGAAGATATACCTGTTCTTCCTGCTCGACGACAGGGATTCTTTATAATCGGTAACGGAACACGAGTACCACTGTTTGTCCGTGAGGACTGCGCATCCAATGGCACGATGCCTATTTGCCGACATACCGGTCATTTTTCCAGAGGCCTTTCCTTGCCACTGTGCCGTCGGCGTTATAGTGGGTGCCCGGGCCGTTTTTCAGCCCCTTTTTCCACTGACCGACATACTTTTCCCCGTTGGCCCAGGTCCATGTGCCATGCCCTTCCGGCTTGTCTTCCTTCCACTGTCCCTCGTACTTCCTTCCGTCGGGAAACATATAGGTCCCCTGTCCGTGCATCATACCGTTTGCATACATGCCGTCATAGGAATCGCCATTGGGCCAGGTGGTAACTCCGCGGCCCTCCTTCTTGTCGTTCTTAAACTGGCCCACGTACCTCCCGCCATCGGCGTAGGTCATGGTGCCCTGCCCGTCCATCCTGTCGTCTTTAAAATCGCCGGAGTAGCTGTCTCCCCCGGCAAATACTGCCTTTCCCTTTCCGTGCTTTTTGCCCTCTTTCCAACCGCCGACATAGGTGTCGCCGGTTATATACATCATCCTCCCCTCGCCATGCATCCGGCCGTTTTCCCACTGCCCCATGTATTGCCCGAGGTCGGCGAATATTCCCGTTCCCTGGCCATGCATAGTGCCATTTTTCCACTCGCCGTTATACATCGCCCCATTGGGCCAGTTCCTGGTGCCCCTGCCGTTCTCCCGGTCGTTGCTCCACTGGCCCTCGTACTTCCCCCCGTCAGCGAAAAACATGGTCCCCTCGCCGTGCCTCCTGCCGTCCTTACACTGGCCTTCGTACCTCCCGCCGTCGGCGTAGGTCATGGTCCCCCGGCCGTTTTTACAGTCCCCTGAAACGCAGTCGGCGAACAGATGACCGGACAAGAGAGCACCCAGCAGGGACCCCAGTACAATGAGCCTTTTCATTTTTGCCTCCATTAATCAATTCGATGTAGAGTGATCAGCTCAGTCTTCCAGGGATTCATATCATCACCCCTCATGTTGAAATGAAACAGCATGGGCTCCGTTAACGACCCCGGTCATTGGTCCTCTATATTCCCCGTTGTTACATCCTTTACGTTTGTATCGGCAATCACATTTTTGTTTTATCCCCTGCCTGAGTACCATACAAAACGCTTCTGTCAAAACGTTTAAGCGAATGGCCGCTATCCGGGGACGGTCAGAATTCAGCTTTCCTGACATTGTCAGCGCCGGTTTCAACATAGCGGTAGATGACATTACCCTGCAGGTCAAGGTAGAGGCAACCCTGCCCATCCTACGCTATTATCAGGTGGTTATCGTCCATCCTCTCCATCTCACCCTTGCACCTGTCCCGGAGGAATTCGCGGCATCGCGTGTCGATGATACAGGGATTGCGGCCCTCGCTCGCGGTTCGAAGGGCGACTGCCATGCCGTTGCGAAACGGCATGGCCAGGACAAGGCGGGCCCGGATGAAGGGCCTGCCGGTCCTGTCTATATATCCGTACTTGACCGGGTGGCCGCTCCGGTTGGTGTTGAGGGCTTACACGGCGGCGCCGTCGGAAAAGTGTCCCACCAGCCAGAATTGCGGGCTGATGGCCAGCTTCTCATTCCGGTCAATGAAACCCCATTTCCCGCCTATCCGGACACTGCAGAACCCCTCTTCGAATCCCATCCGCCCGATCCGGCCGTATTTCGGCTGTATAACGAACTCCCCTCTTTTATTGATAATGCCCCATTTCCCCCTATACTTGACAACCGCCTCGCCGTTTTTGAAATTATAACAGAAATCGAACCGTGCCGGTAATGATCACATGATACAGTACCGCAGATATATATCAAGAAAAAAGTAAAACACGGGGACCGGCGGCTTCCGCGACATGACAATGTGCATTTCGGGAAAACAACATGCCGAATTATCATTGCGCAAAAACCCCGGATCATGCAGGATGCCGGCACCATGTAACGATTATCAGACCCAGACCAAGGACCTTCTACCCATGAGAACAGAATACACCTTCTGCAGAATCTGCGAATGCCTGTGCGGCCTCAAGGTGACCCTTGACGGCAACCGCGTGGTGAAGATCGAACCCGACAGGGAGCACGTGGCCACTGAGGGCCATGCCTGCGTTAAGGGGCTGAGGCAGCACCGGATCTACGAGTCCCCGGACCGGCTGCGCCATCCCCTGAAGCGCGAGGGTTCCGAATTCAGGCGGATATCATGGGAGCAGGCCATGCGGGAGATCGGCGATAAAGTCAAATCCCTGCGCGCGTCACACGGGCCGGACTCCATCGGGATGTACGTCGGCACCGCCACCGGCTTCGACATGCTCCATCCCGCCTTTGCCCAGGGATTCATGACCGGGATCGGGACGAAGCAGATGTACTCGCCCCACACGCAGGACTGCGCCAACAAGTTCGCGGTGGCCCACCACCTCTACGGGTTCCCCTTCACGCAGCCCTTTCCCGACATCGCCAACACCAGGTTCCTGGTCATCGTCGGGGGAAACCCGGCGATCTCGAAGTTCAGCTTCCTGCAGCTCCCCTATCCGATGAAAAAGCTGAAGGCCATCGTCGAGCGCGGCGGGCGCGTCATATTCATAGACCCCCGCCGCACCGAATCGGCCAGGGCCGCCGGCGAGCACGTCTTCATCAGGCCGGATACGGATGTCTTCTTCTATCTCTCGTTCCTGAGGGAAGTATTCGAGAGGGACGCCATAGACCGGGAAAAGACCGCCGCCTTCATGGATGGCCTTGAGATTCTGCGCGGCATAGCCGAGCCATGGACGCCTGAGCGCACCGCGGAGGTCACCGGCATCGCGGCAGCGACCCTGCGGGAAATCGTGGGCGGCTACCTTGCCGCGGACGGAGCCGCCCTCTACTCGTCCACCGGGGTCAACATGGGGCGCAACGGCGCCCTGGCCTTCTGGCTCCAGGAGGTCATAAACGCCGCAACCGGGAACCTCGACCGGTTCGGCGGGACACTGGTCGGCCGCGGCATCGTGCCCTTTGAGCGGTTCGGCAAGAAGCGCGGTCTGCTCCTGCGGAAGGACCGCTCGCGCATCGGCGGCTTCGCTTCGGTGAGCGACTGTTTTCCCGGCGGCGTCATGGCCGACGAGATCCTGACCCCCGGCCCGGGACAGCTCAGGGCCCTCTTCTGCACCGGGGGCAACCCCCTTAACACCATGGCCAATTCATCGCGCCTGCGCAACGCTTTTGAAAAGCTCGAACTGCTGGTATCGGCGGACATTTTCCTGAACGAGACCGCATCCCTTGCCCACTATGTGCTGCCGGTCACACCGTTCTTTGAAATGCCGGGGATCCCCTTCATCTTCCCCCTCTTTTGCGGGCTTCAGTACCGGCCATACCTGCAGGCGACGCGGGCCATCCTCCAGCCCGACGGCGAGCAGCGGCATCCCATGGAAGTGTACACCCGCCTTGCCCGCGCCTGCGGCGCTCCCCTGTTCGGATCGAGGGCCGTCCAGGCTTTCATGGACCTCAACGTCAGGGCGCTCCGCTCCAGGCTTTTCAGCGGCATGGCCCTCACGCCGGAGCGCATGCTGGGACTGGTGCTGCGCTCAGGCGGACAGCCGGGATTCAGAAAACTCCTGCGCCATCCTCATGGCCTGCTCCGGCCTCCCCACGAGGAGGGGACGTTCCTCGGCAAAAGGGTCGTTACCGATAACGGCAGGGTCAACCTGGCTCCGGAGCATTTTGTTGAGAGAATCTCCTCACTGGAAAACGTTTACCATGACGAGCTTGCAAACCGCGGGATGTTGAAGCTGATAACTAAACGGGCTGTCCGCACCCACAACTCATGGATGCACAACCTCGAGGAATTCGTCAGCGGGGAGAACAACACCAATTATCTTTACATGCATCCCTCCGACGCTGCCAAAGCCGGCGTTTCAGAAGGCGAGTATGCCGATGTGTCATCAGCGACCGGAACGGTGCGCGTGCCGGTCAGGCTCCTGGCGGACCTGATGCCGGGCACGGTGGCCCTGCCCCACGGCTGGGGCCACCAGCCGGCCCGCGGCCTCTCGGTCGCGGCCGGGACGCGGGGCGTCAACGCGAACCTTCTCGCCGCCGACGGCCCGGGGCACCTTGACCCCCTCTCGGGCATGGCACACCTGACCGGCATACCGGTGAAGGTGAAGCCCGCCGAGGGGCCCCATGACCCGACAAGCTGGTCCGGGATCGCTGAATCGAAATGACGCGCCCTTGCCAGGGCAGTGGCTACTGACCCGGCGCGGGTCTGCAATTTTGAAAGGGGAAGAGGTTGACTTCCCTCTTCCCCTTTCGATCCCCATCACCCCGCTCGCTCATACGCCGCGAGGGGCTCAAGGTTGATTTTTTTTGTGGTCTTTTAGTTTGTCTGTTTTTGTTGATGCGTTGTTGTTTTTAGCTATTAAGAATGTAAGAAACACTTATTGGCTTTCGCTCCGGTAGCCGCCTCCTGCGGCATCCTCGCACCGCCGCGCGTCCTGCGCGGCGACTGGTTTGATACCGTAAGTATCTGAGTTATGGAGATTATCGATTTACACTTTGCACATTCATGAAGCAATCAAGCAACTAAAACGTCCGCCGGCAGGCGGACAAACCTAACAAGGGTGGATGCCCGAGTCGAATCCGGCGAAGCCGGTTCGACGAGTTCACCCGAAGCCCGCCGCAGGCGCGGGGTGAGGAGGAGCGCGAGGATGAGAGGGAGGCCACCCTCTTCTCCTCGCACAACCCCGTCCCGGTCCGAGGCAAATACCCTCGCCCTGATCCAGGGCAATAATAAATCAATTCCCCATAATGACATGGTGAAATTTAAAAATTTTTTACAAAAATTTTTAATATCCCCCGGTGTTAACCGTATACCCTTCAAACCAACTCAAGGAGCTATGCCATGCAAAACTATCAGAACGTAACAATCGAAGGGAACGCGACAGGGGACCCGGTGATGAAGAAAACCAAGACCGGCAAGAACGTCTGCTCCTTCTCCCTGGCGATGAACCACTACTCGAAGGACGACGCCGACCCGCAGGTTTCCTATATCGACGTGGAGACCTGGGAAAAGCTCGCCGACATCTGTTCAAACAGCGTCACCAAGGGAAAGCGCGTCATGGTGGCGGGTACACTGAGGCAGGAGCGGTGGGAGGGAGCCGACGGCAAGAAACGGTCCCGCATCAAGGTCATCGGCAAGGAGATCCGTTTCATTGAATCGTTCAAGAAGCCCGGGGAACCAATGGAAAGGAAATCAGCCTGATCGCACCTTCCGGGGTGCCGCGAAGCGCGGCATCCCGGATTATGCCTTCCATTTCCCGCTCACAGGCTATCGCTTTGAAATCGCCTTTTCAATGCCTTCGATCAATTGCCCGACATACTCATCGATATCCCCGATCTCGTTCCGGGAGACCCTGAAGCCGATGGCGCCTTCGTGGCCGCCCCCGTTGGTGAAAGAAAACAACTTGAGAACCTTCCGGAGATCGAAGGTCTTGAAACCCTGGCCGCGTCTCAGCCTGAATTGCACAAGTCCGGATACGCCGGAATCATCATAAACGACGAAACCCAGGTGGCCGCTCTCCTCGGCGAGATGGTCCGCGATAGACCGCGTGACGGAGACAATGGTATCGCTGTCGAACCCACCATACAGATAATCCATGTCTTCCCTGTTCAGGACGACAAACCCGATGGATTTCGAAAATCTCTTCTTGTTGTAGATGTACCGGAAACAGCGGTCCTCGACTGCGGACAGGCGCTGGATCTCGTGGAACACCTCGTCCTTGTTCATGAAGTTCGTCTCCTTGGTCGTTTCCTTGACCAGGAGCGTGTTGTAGATGTTGCTGAAGATGTCGTAGTACCTCTTCTGGCGCTTTGACTTGATATACTGGCCCATGTTGGTGTCGCCCACGATCCCGGTCAGCACGGATAGTATCACGTTTCTGGAAAGGGGGTTGTTGATATTGTAGCGTTTGAGCACGTCAGCTTTCTTCGCCAGCTTCATGGCGATAAAACCCACCAGTTCGCTGGACGATGTCGCCTCGGTCACCAGGCGGTATCCCTCATCGCCGATATATATGCTGTCGGCGCCCAAATGGTGGTCTATCTCTATTTTAAGTATATCCTTTCTGCGGAATATTTTCTCAATGCCGGGATTCAGGTCTATCATCGACGGCTTCGGGGTGTCGCACACGACAATGGCATCAACGGTATCATCGATAGTACTCATCGATTCCGAACAGCTTATGGCATTATGACGGCAGATATCCAGGAGATACTGGAAATGCTCGTGCATCGACTCGCTTATATACACATCGGCCTTCTTGGAGAACTTGCCCACGATGAGGGCAAAGGCGACCATGGACCCGATGCAGTCCTCGTCGGGGTTCTGGTGGCCGAGAAACAGGAAGTGGCTCTTTTCCTGCAGTGCGTTGATGATGTTATCAACAATCCTGTTTTTCTCGTAAATGGTCGGTATTGACTTTTTATTCATAATCCCGGCTTTACCATGCCGCGCGGTTACGAACCCGCGCAGGCGACCCTGTTGCGCCCCCCCTCCTTGGCCCGGTACAGGGCCTGGTCCGCCATCTCCTTCAGCTTCTTGACGTCATCAGCGTGAGCCGGGAAGGACGCGACGCCGGCGCTCATCGACAGTTTTTTAACCGGTCCCTCATACTGTTCCAGAACATCATGCCCGCCCAGGTCCGCACGCACACGGTCCGTAATTTCAAGCGCCGTTTCCGGCTCCGTTTCGGGCATGAGCACCGTGAACTCATCGCCGCCGAACCGCGCAAGGATGTCGCTTTCACGCAGGTGGCGGTTAAAGACATGGACGGTCTCCAGGATGCAGCGGTCGCCCGCTTCATGGCCGTAGTTTTCGTTGATTTCCCTGAAGTAGTCCAGGTCGACCATCACCAGCGACAGCGGTTTTCCGCTGTTCCTGGCCAGTTCGGCCTGGCTGACGAGGGCGTCATCGAGGAACCGGCGGTTATAGGCACCGGTAAGTTCGTCGGTTATGGCGCGGCGGCGGGCCGCCTCGCCCCAGTGGACCATGTCGGAAAGGAACTCGCCGGTATCGCGCAGGCGCTGAGCCGTAATATTGAGCATCCGGTACATGATCTTGGTGGCGATGTCCGGGTATTCCTCGATCATGCGGTAAAAATCCTTCTCATGGAGCCCCAGCAGCGAACTCTTCTCAAGGCTTCGGCAGGTTGCGGACCGGGGCGCGTTCTCGAAAATGGACATTTCCCCGAAGAAATTCCCGGCCCTGAACTGGGCAACCTGCCTCTCCCCGCCGTCGGGAAGCCGGATGGAGCTGGTAACCGCGCCGCTTTTCACGATGAAAAGCTCGTTCCCCTCGTCACCCTCCCGGAACAGCACCTCGCCCTCTTCAATCTCATGGGTGCTGAAAAGGCCGGCAATGCTGCTTATCTCCTCCGGCTTCAGGAGAGAGAATATTTCAACCGTGCTGAGAAAATCAACTGGAATAGTCATGCCCGTATATATCCTTGATGTTATAAATCGCTGCTGACGATGCGGTTGCCGCCGCGTTCCCTGGCCGCGAACATCCTTTTAAAACAGGTGTCCACCAGATTCGCCGCACCGCCGCAGTGCTCCCTGTATTCAGCCGCGCCGATGCTCACGGTGGTCGCGAAACCGCCCCCGGTGATCTGATCGAAATTCAGGTTCTCCAGCTGGGTCCGGAGATGCTCGGCGCAGGTCATGGCCTCGTCGAGACGGGCCCCGGGAAGGACGACGGCAAACTCATCGCCCCGGTACCGCGCGGCTATGTCCTTGTCCCTGATGTGGGACTTGATGCCGTAAGCGATAAGCTTCAGCGCCCTGTCGCCGGCCTCGTGGCCGAAGCGGTCATTGATCGCCTTGAAGCTGTCCGGCTTTATCATGATTATTGACGACGCCGGGCCGAACTCGTCGATCTGACGGGGGAATTCCTCGTCGAGATACGTCCTGTTGTAAAGCCCCGTGAGCTTGTCGTAGTAGAGCTGCTCCTTCAGGTCATTCACCCATTGTGATTTTTCGGAGATCAGACGGTTGGTGCCCCGGATCCTTCCGGCGATGGCCGCCATCAGCTCGTGGAGGATACGCGCCGATATGTCCGGATACTGGCCCAGCACGTCCCGGAACTTCATTCCACGCGCCGGGAATACCAGCAGGACGGCGTCCGAATCAGCCCGGGCCGTGGCGCTCATTGCCCTGTTCTCAAGGAGGTCCATCTCGCCGAAGGATTCCCCCGCGATGAACTGGGCTATATTCATGGTTTCGTTCTCGTCGCGCTGCTTGGTGATGAGGACTTCTCCTTCCCGGATCACGTAGAGGCCGTCGCTGTAGCTGCCCTCCCGGAAGATGACATCACCCCTGCGGTATGAACAGAACTCGCTGTTCTGCGCCACCACGACGAGTTCCTTGTCGGCCAGGGTGGTGAAGATGCTCACCCCTTTCAGGAGGCCGATCTTGCCGGCCAGATCATTCTCATGAGCGGTATTCATAATCAAACACAATCCTTACCAGTGGCCCCGGGCCGGGGCCGTTTCCGGGTTATAAACGGGGAACTGGAAACGTAGTTTGGCTCCATTATGCAGAAACTGACGCCAAGTACAATAATTTTTCTCCGGACAAGCTATTTTTATCACCGCCAAACGTTCATCCATCAGGACGGGCGAAGCCGGAACGGCTACCGTATCTGGCGGTCCATCATTTTCATGTAGCCTTTCACCATGGCAATCATCGCCCGGTCGAAATAAAGGGTGACCCTGTTGTTCAGCTCCAGGGCTTCCATGTAGTCGGTCGTGTCGCCGTACATCTTATCCATTACAAAGAGCCAGATGTGGCGGCGCTGAAGCACCAGCGCCTTCAGGACCTGCTCGACGGGGATCCCCGCCTCGCAGCGCTCCTTTCCCATCTTCCCGTAGCGCTCCTCGATTTTCTCCTTGGAAAATTCCTTTGATATCCAGACCGAAAGGTCCTTGTACACCAGATCGCTGAAGCGATAGATGTCGTCCCGGTCGGAATTTCTATACGCCTCGGTCTCTGGGTGTTTGAGGAGATCGTTCATGAAAATATCGGTCAGCTCCTCGTGGCTTTCCTCTATGAGTTTCACGAACTTGTTCGCCAGTATTGTTTTCCGTGCGATGATCGGTTTTTTCATATTAATTCTCCAGAATCGTTATCTCCACCCGACGGTTGCGCTTCCGTCCTGCTTCGGTGGCGTTGTCAGCGGCAGGCTCGCGGGACCCTTTCCCCTGCGTGACCACCTGCGTCTTTTTGCAGGCGCCCTTTGATATCAGGAAATCAGCAACGGCCATGGCCCTCTGTTCCGACAGCGCCTGAGAGGTCTGCTCCTCGCCGACCCGCGCCGTATGGCCCGTCACCAGGAAGTCCCGCTCGGGAAAGCGCTTCAGTATCCCGGCTATGCGGGACAGCTTATCCTTTTCGGCATCCATGAGCTCGGGCGAATTGGGCGGGAACTGGACGTTTTCCAGCACGATGGTGACGCCGTTCTTGTCCTTCCTGACCGCGGCATCGGCTATGCCGTCTTCCTTTATCCTTCTGCCAAGGTCATCGGCAACCCTGTCCCGGTCAAGCTTCGGCGACTTAAGCAGGCGCCCTTCGGCCCTTCCCCGGTACTCCACCGAAGCCGCGTTTGACAGAAAGAAGATAAAATCAAAATCCTCATGGTAGGAATGGAACTGTCCGGCGGCGATGTCCCACCAGTAGAGCTGGGACGACATGCCGGTTATCCTCACCGGCACCGGCCGCGAAGGAATGCCGTCATACTGGACCTGGTGGAAGATGGTGAACTCGACCTTCAGCACCGCGGTCTTCACCCCCTCCTTTACCTCGTCCCTGAGATAGGTATAATGAACCTTCACCGGGAAATGGAAGGCCTTCTCGATGCCGTAGCTCCGCCGGAAGTCATGGGCCTCGTCGGCGTCGCCGGTCCAGGTATCCCCCGGCTTCACCCCGACGGCGGGAAAGCGCGGCACGTTGCGCACCACCGGCATGAAGTATGACGGGTCGATGGTAAACACCCCCAGTTCATCGCGCCAGAACCGGGACCGGTAGCTTTCCTTGAGGTAAAAGGAATTGAACCTGCCCTGTATCGACTCGGACATCTGGAAATCGCATTCGAGGCGGCCCGCCCCGCCCTTCACCTCCGCGGTTTCCACGGCAACCTTGTTAAGGATAAGGGATCTATGCGACAGGACGCCGTTGATCAGGACGTCCTCGTCGACCTCGGTTACGATCCGGTACTTCTCGTCCGGCAGGTATTTGAACCGCAGCTTCTGCGCCGCGTCACCTTCCCCGGCAGGGAGCGGCGCTCCCCAGAGTAACATGGCAACGGCGATAACCGCTCTTCCCGGCATCATTGGCTGTACTTCTCCACTTCTTTTTCTGTCCTCAGCATGAGCGCCATGGCGTACTCGGCGTGGGACCACATCAGGGGCGCGGCAAAAGAGATATGGCCGTTCCCGCCGATCATCCTGCACTCTTCCTCGATGCGCCCGTAGGCGTTCCGCATATGGTTCAGCTCCTCCACGATATTATCGTAGGGGATGTCGTCAACCAGTATATGGGGCTCGAACTCCTTGTCAAAATCGCGGCCCGTGAGCCATTCCAGTTTCTTGAATTCGAAAAAGCGTTCCGGCGTTGTCAGGTGCTCGCACAGGTACCCTTCCTTGCTGCGGTACCCATCGATGATGCCCATGATCTCGTTCCCCCGGGCAATGTCCCCCCGGTGAAAATAGTACTGGGCCAGCATCGCCGTGTACTGCACCCAGGGGCCGTTCCCCGCGTGGATATGCGATTCCGGGTCCTCGATGAAGGGGAGGTAGCGCTGCAACATGCCCAGTTCCGGGTCCCAGAGCATGTCCTCGATAAAAGCTATAGAGCTGGTGAAGGTCTCGCTGTCGGTGAAATAATCCCGGTCCAGGCCCGTGCCGAAGAAAAAAGGGGAAAGGAGCGTTATATCGGGCCTGAGGTCAATGGTGCCGTCCGGCTTCAGGCGGCGGATATAGCGCCCCGACTGGGCGAAGATCTTCTCCACGGTGGGCTGGAACCCCGCCCTGAGGTCGGCTTCAGGAGCGAAGCGCTCCGTTATGCCGTAGGCCTCCCCGATCCGCTCCAGGAGCCGGTACATCAGCAGGTAGGCGTAATTGACCCAGATGGTGTATCCTTCCTCGATGGCCGACTCGTGGATCGACGTGGTCGAATAAAAGAGATGGATCTCTTTCCGGTAATAGTTCTTGCGCGCGAAGGACGCTCCCTTCCTGATGGCGTCGAAGTATTTTTCCACGCCGGGGATATCGACATTCTTGATCTTCGCGGCAAGAAGGTACCGGCAGAGGATCGATACCCCGTGGGCGACATTGTCCTCCTGGCGGTAAATACCCTTGTCCTCGCCGCGGATGCCGTACCGCTGTCCCCAGTAGCCGTCGGCGCGCTGGCAGTTCATGATGTACCGCGCGATTTCGCCGAGGAGCCGCAGCGCGATCTCTCCGGACTTGAGACTGCTCGTGGCAAGGCGGAAGAGGAAACGGGACGCGCAGGCGCTGTCCCGCGGGTACACGTAGGGGTAGCGCGATCCCGGGAGCGTCGCCATGAGCGCGCTTCCCTGTTCCGTGTCTATGGAGCACTGGGCAAGGATGTTCAGGTGCACGTTGACATCCCGGTTCAGGTCCAGCAGCTTGCGGGTTATGATGGCGATGCTGGGATTTTCAAGGGCGTCGCGCTGGTGCACGCGGCGCTCGTCGGAAACGTCGATCAGCTCCTTCAGCATGTGCAGGTCCTTATCGACGATGGCGAGGAAGTCGCCGCTCGATATCCTGACCATATCGGTCTTTCTCGATGTTATGACCGTGGCGTTCCTCTTCTCATCGGAGAGAAGCGACATTTCCCCGAAGAACTGCCCCTCGGACAGGATCGCGATAAGGCGGTCTTCCTTCTCGTGGTGGCGGTAGACGTTCACCTCGCCGTCGCGTATGAGGTAGAAAGCGTCGCCCGTTTCCCCCTCGGTGCAGATGGTCCTGCTCCCCGGCAGGGAAACAAGCTCGACCCTGCTCAAAACCTCCTCAAAGAGCCGGTCATGCATGTTGGTGAAGATGGGGACCCGCCGCAGATCGCTCCTGAGCTGACGGTCAATGTAACTTTTTTCCATCAGGGACCGGACCACGCCGGACGACTCCACGAGTTTCCGGAGGCTGGGCCCGTCCATGGAGAGGGCGAAGACGAATTCGTCGGCTATGATGGTGCTTTCCCGCGGCTCCGACGTGTAGATGATCTCCTCGCCGAAGAATTCCCCCGGGCCGAGGCTGTAGAGGCGGTATTTCGGGTTCTCTTCCGTGGGGATTACGGCCCACACCTTACCGGTGAGGATGACGTAGAAGCGCTCATCAAACATGCCGTGGCGGCAGATGATGTCGTCCCTGCTGAATTCGCAGACCGAGACGCTGTCCGCTATCTCACCCAGGAGCGCCGGCGTGACATCGGAGAAAAATCCGATCCCCTGAAAGAGGGACGCCGGCTCAAGGCCGCCCAGGGCGGGAATGTTCCTGAGACGGGAAACCAGTTCCGGGATGGTGTACTTGTTGAGTGACATGGCGGCGCACCCGCCACTCATACTACAGGGCCGCGGGTATTAATCAATACTTTTTTTTGAAACGATGGAGACGGGGAGGTCCCCCGCCTTGCTTATTCTTTACCGGCCTCCCCCGAAGGGGGTGCAGTCTTCCGGGCCATCATCCTTCTCCTTCTCCTGATCCGCTTAACAATGAAGATTATCGACGCAATGAGGAAGATGCCGGACATGATCAGGAGCTCGTACTTCTTGATATCGTCGAGAACTGCCTCCATGACGCGGCCGAAAAAGTATCCCAGGACCCCCAGGGTAACCGCCCAGATGGCGGCGCTCAGGATATTGAGCAGGATGAACTTTCTCAGCGACACGTTGCTCAGGCCGATGGCAAAGGGCGCCACCGTGCGCAGGCCGTACAGAAACCTGAACACCAGGATGAACCACGTGTCATGGCGGTCCATCATCGTCCTGAAGCGGTTGACGCGGGGCTGCCAGCCCGGGAACCGCTTCAGCAGGGCCCTGCCGTTGTAGCGGCCGATGAAAAAATAGAGCTGGTCTCCGAAGAGGCTGCCGAAGAAGGCGGTCACGATGACCCAGGGAAGTTCCAGGTAGCCCTCGTAGGCGGCAAAGCCCCCTACGACCAGAATTGTCTCTCCCTCGAGAAAAGTCCCTATAAACACGGCAAGATAGCCGAATTCACGCACCAATGATTCTATTGTCATTCAATAATTATCCTTTGAGATTTACTGTTCCTCACCTGCGCGACAACCGCCGCGTCGGTGACGCCGGCGCCGTGGAGCTCGGAAACCAGGGCATGTGACACCCTTTCTTCAACGGCGATAAGGAGCCCCCCGGAGGTCTGGGGATCAAAGAGGACATCGACAAGGTCCTGCGCCACGGAAGCGCCGGTTTCACAGAGGCTTCCGACAAAATCGCGGTTCCGGTACATGCCGGCCGGTATCAGGCCGGCCGCGGCCGCTTCCCGCGCGCCGGGAAGCACCGGCACCCCCGTTGAATCAATCGTTATTTCCATCGCGTTCTTACCGAGCATTTCCCTGAGGTGGCCGATTAAGCCGAAACCGGTCACATCAGTGCAGGCGTGGACCCCGTGGCCGCCCATGATGAGGGCAGCGGCGCGGTTCAAAGCGGTCATTGACCTGATGAAAGGCCCCATGACCGCCTCGCTCACCGGGCCGGCCTTGGTCGCGGTCGCGATGAGGCCCGTTCCCAGCGGCTTGGTGAGGATGATGACATCGCCGTCCCGCAGGGTGTCGTTGCGCACCGTGCGGTCCGGGCGGACCAGACCGGTCACGGCAAGGCCGTATTTGAACTCGGGGTCATCGACGCTGTGGCCTCCCAGAATCTGGGTCTCCGCCTCCGCCAGCACGGAAAGGCCGCCCCGGAGCACCTCTCTCAATATATCAAGGGAGAACTTTTTCGTCGGAAAGCATACGATATTCAGCGCCGTTACGGGCCTGCCGCCCATGGCGTACACATCGGAAAGACTGTTGCATGCCGCGATCTTCCCGAACGTGAAGGGATCATCGACAATGGGCGTGATGTAATCGACAGTCTGGACCAGCGCCTCCGATTCCGACAGGCGGTACACGCCGGCGTCGTCGCTGGTATCCAGCCCCACGATCACATTGCCGTCATATGTCAGCGGCAAGCCCCTCATTACTTCCTGCAGGTCCACCGGACCTATCTTTGCCGCTCAACCGGAACTCGTTACCGATTCGGTGAGGCGCAGGACGTTCAGCTTGCTGATGTCGCACGTATCGCTCATCGTTGCTCCTTGTACCCCCCTGTCCCCCGGAGGGGGCACGGGGTAATATTCGCATTTTTATATAATATCCCAATCGCCTTTCAAGTCGCGGCAATCGGCTTCATACCGAGCATTGTTGATAAGTCCATGGCCCCAGCAGAGATTAAATTAAATTCCACGCGCCCCCTGCGGGGGTCGGGAGGGGTTATTTCCAGGCCTCGATCCGGGAAAATTCCACGCCGCCACTCTCGAGGACTTCCCTTACCCGGGGAATGTCATCGCTTTTTATCCGCACGCAGTATCCGCAGTCCGGGCTCAAATTGCGGGGTACGGGGACCATCTTCCTCTCGATCCCCGCCTTCTTGAGGAGCCGCGCCGTCCATATCGACGATGTCGCCGAATAGAAGAGGATTATGGAGAAGTCGTTCATCCGGCATCCTTCATGGCGCTGATCTCCTCCAGGGCGCCGATCGCAAAATCGATTTCATCTTTCGTATTAAACACGCCGAAGCTGAAGCGCACCGTGCCCTCCGGAAAGGTCCCCATCGTCCGGTGGGCCATGGGAGCGCAGTGAAGTCCCGCGCGGCACATGATGTTGTACCGGTCCGACAGGTGATAGGCCACGTCAGACGGCTCCATGCCCTTGATATTGAAGGATATGACGCCGGTCTTGACCAGGGACGCCGATGCCGGCGATTCGAAGCCCCGTACGCGCTCTTCCGCGCGGGCAAGGAAATAGGCCGCGAGCTCTTTCTTGCGCAAATGTATTCCCTGCACCCCTTCCTGTAAAGACAAAATATAATTGATCCCGGCGCAAAGACCGCTTAAACCCGCCGCGTTCAGCGTGCCGCTTTCGTACATGTCGGGCAGGAAATCCGGCTGGTACACGCTGTCGGAACTGCTGCCGGTGCC
>DAONAJ010000021.1:0-53144 GCA_035400945.1 Spirochaetota bacterium | reverse complement strand
CCGTGGTCGAAATCATTGACAGCGACATCGAGGAGATACGCCATGCCCTGGTCCTGGGAATCCGCGATTACGTGCGCAAGTGCGGCTTCAGGAGCGTGGTGATCGGCCTTTCCGGCGGCATCGACTCGGCCCTGACGGCGGCGCTGGCGGTGCAGGCCCTGGGCCCGGAAAACGTCACCGGTATCACCATGCCGTCGGTCTATTCCTCCGCGGGGAGCGTCGACGACTCGCGCATCCTCGCGGAGAACCTGGGCATACGCTTCGAGACGGTGCCGATCCGCTTTCTCTTCGACAAGTACCGGCACACCCTCGCGGAAATCTTCCGCGGCAAGCCCGAGGACGTGACCGAGGAGAACATACAGGCCCGGATCCGGGGCAACATCCTGATGGCGGTAAGCAACAAGGAAAGGAGCCTGGTCCTTTCGACCGGCAATAAGTCGGAGCTGGCCATGGGGTACTGCACCCTCTACGGCGACATGTCCGGCGGCCTTGCGGTGATCTCGGACCTCCCCAAGACCCTGGTCTACGAGCTGTCGCGACATATCAACCGCGACCGCGAGATCATCCCCGACGCCTCCATCACCAAGCCCCCTTCGGCCGAGCTCAGGCCCGGACAGAAGGACCAGGACTCACTCCCGCCCTATGAGGTGCTTGACCGGATCCTGGAGCTGTACATCGAGGACCGGCTGTCCGCGGACGAGATCATCGCCCACGGCTTCCCCGGGGACACGGTGCGCTCGGTACTGCACACCGTTAACATCAATGAATACAAGCGGCGCCAGGCCGCGCCGGGCATCAAGGTGACCGCGAAGGCCTTCGGCGTCGGGCGGCGTATCCCCCTGGCCCAGCGCTTCAGGCCCTGACAGAGGGACGCACATGCCGGACAAACGGGAAAAACGGATATTCATCATCGAGGACGACCGCCTCACCGCGCTGGACCTCCGCAACACCCTCCGCCGCATCGGCTACCAGGTCCTTGACCCCGTCGCTTCCGGCACCGAGGCGGTGGCGAAGGTGATGGAGCAGAAGCCGGACCTCATCATCACCGACATATCCCTTGAAGGCGACCTGGACGGCATTGACACCGTGCTCCGCATACAGAAGGGCCTGGACATACCGGTGATCTATTTCACCGCCTACAGCTCGCCGGACATGTTCAAGCGCGCCCTCGAGACGAACCCCTACGGCTACCTGGTCAAGCCGGTCAGCATGGACGACCTCTACACGACGATCGAGACGGCGCTGAAGCGGAGCGACCTCGAGCGGAAACTGCGCATCAGCGAGATCAGGTTCCGCCTCGCCTTTGAAAACGCCATGGACGCCATGCTCTGGGCCGACGCGGAGACCGGCATCCTGATAGACTGCAACCGCTCCGCGGAATGGCTTTTCGAAATGCGGCGCGACGAGATTGTCGGCCGTCACTTCACCATGCTCCATCCGCAGGACTTCGAGGAGGCCATCAGGAACATCTTCGCGGAAAAGGCCAGGGGAAGCGTGGAACCGGCGGAGGTCCGCATCATAACGAAGACCGGGGCGGTAAAGATCGTGACCATAAACACCGCGGTCACCCGCATGGAGGAGCGGACCGTTGTCCAGGGTATCTTCCGCGACATATCCCGGCAGAAGGAGGTGGAAGCGGAGCTCCAGCTGAACCAGACGCGGCTGCAGGCCCTTATCAGCCTGGGGCAGAAGGCCCCCCTGCTGCCGGAGCGGGAGATCATCGACCTGGGCCTGGAAGAGGCCGTACGCCTGACCCGGAGCAAAATCGCCTACCTCCATTTCATCAGCCCGGACCAGAAGATGGTCGAGTACTACGCATGGTCGCAGGAAGCCCTGCGGACCTGCACCGCGTCCGCCGGTACCCACTACCCCCTCGACAGGGCCGGCATCTGGGCCGACTGCGCGAGGACCGGGAAGCCCGTTATCCATAACAATTACGGATCCGCCGAATGGAAACGGGGCCTCCCCGAGGGGCACACCCCCGTCACCCGCCACATGTCCGTGCCGGTGGCGGACCAGAACAGGATCACCATGATCATCGGCGTCGGGAACAAGGAGACCGATTACGACGAGAGCGACGTGAACATGCTGGAGCTCCTCGCCGAGGACATCTGGAAAATCATAGAGCGCAAGCGCGCCGACGTCGCCCTCCGCGAAAGCGAGGAGCGATACCGGGCACTCTTCGAGGAATCGCCCGAACCGGTCATCATCTTCAGCATCGACGGCTTCGTTCTCAACGTCAACCCGGCGTACCAGACCCATACCGGCTATTCCCGTGACGAGACCATCGGGCTCAACCTGGCCGACCTTCCCGTCCTCGACAGGCGGAACATGCCCGACTACGTTTCCATTTACCGCGAGATCATGAAGACACACCAGCTGCACCGGATGGAACTGCCCATCATCCACCGCAACGGGACCGAGATGTTCGTTGAGATATTCATCTCACCCCTCATGAAGAACGAGCGTATCGCCGGCTTCCAGATAATCGCCCGCGACATATCGGCGCGCAAGAGGCTGGAACAGAACCTCCAGTGGGAGCTCTCGGTTAACGCGGCCCTTGCCCATCTGTCCGAAACGATTATCCGGCCGGAGATCACCATCGAGAACATGGGCAACGAGGTGCTCGAGCACGCCAAGCGCGTCACCGGCAGCGCCCATGGTTACGTCGGCTACATCGATCCCCGGACGAAATCCCTCGTCTGCCACACTCTGACCGCCATGATGGGGAAGGAGTGCGATGTCGCGGGGGAGCCCCAGCAGATCGTTTTCCCCGTGAACCGCAAGGGAGGCTACGATGCCCTCTGGGGTTATTCCCTCAACACCCTGAAACCCTTTTACACCAACGCTCCGCGGGAGCACCCTTCGTCAAAGGACGTGCCCCCGGGCCATGTGCCCCTCAGCAATTTTCTCTCGGTGCCCGCCGTGGCGGGCAACACGCTCCTAGGGCAGATTTCCCTCGCGAACGCGCCGAACGGCTATACGGACCGCGACCTTGAAACGGTGGGGCGCCTCGCCGACCTGTACGCCATGGCCCTGCAGCGTCTCCGGTACGAGAGCGAACTCCAGCAGGCCAACGAACTGCTCGAGCAGCGGGTGCGCGAGCGGACCAAGAAACTCGTCAATGAGATCGATGAGCGCGTGAAAGCCGAGATCAAGCTCCGGGAAGGGGAGGAGCTGGCGCGGGCCCTCATCAATTCGCCGAGCGAGCCGGTCTTCCTGGTGTCGACGGACGGGACCATCCTGGACGCCAACGCCGAGCTCGAAATGAGGCTCCGCCGGCCGAAAAAGGACGTCATCGGGAAACCGATGTTCGGGTTCATAGACCGGGCCAGCGCCGCGCGCTATAAAGAAAAGATGGAGTTCGTCATCAGGTCCGGCAAGGCGCTCCGCTTCGAGAACCAGCTCGGCGGCAGCTGGTACGATACGGTCATCTACCCCGTGCCCGACCACCAGGGGGCCATAACCAGGCTGGCGGTCTTCGCCCATGATATAACCGAGACCAGGAGGCTCCAGAAGGACATCATGGCGATCAGCGAGCTGGAGCGCCAGCGGATCGGTCAGGACCTCCACGACGGCCTCGGCCAGAAGCTGACCGGCATCGCCTTCCTGGCCGAAGCGCTGAAGGGCTCCATGAAGGAGAAGGGCTATCCGGAGCTGGAGGACATCGAGGAAATTTCCACGAACATAGCCGAATCCATCGACCACGCGCGCAAGATATCGAGCGGGCTCTGGACGACCCGCCTTGAATCGTACGACGCCGAGAAGGCGTTGCGCGAGCTTACCGACGACACCGAGATCCTCTTCGGCATAACGTGCCGCCTGGAAAACAACATGAAGGAACCGGTCGTCAACAGCCAGGTGGTGATAAACCTCTACTTTATCAGCCGGGAATCGATCAACAACGCCATCAAGCACGGAGGCGCGGGAAAGATCCACCTGACCCTCTCAGACGACGCGGAATTCATTTATCTCGAGATCCGGGATAACGGCAAAGGGGCCCCGGATACCTTCATGAAAAAAACCGGCATCGGCTTGCGGATCATGCAGTACCGTGCCGGGATAATCGGCGGGACCTGTTCCTTTGAGAACACCCCGGGCGGCTTTATCGTCCGCCTGGCGGTTAAAAAGGAATTCATAGATAACTACCTGTAGACGGCAAAAGCCATAGCGGAATCTGTTATTCCCTAAATCCCCTGATTCATTATTGACAAATCACCTGATATTGATTTATTATATTCATAGAAAGAAAAAGCGCGGTTTGGACCGCGCTTTTAAATCCTTTGGCCAGGGTACCCATGGAGGGTTAAACGCATTATGGCTGATAAAAACAACATAAAAATAATGATAGTCGACGACCATCCCCTGGTCCGCCAGGGAATGAAAAAGGTCATCGAGCGGGAGCAGGACCTCACGGTCATCAGCGAAGCGGGGAGCGCCGAGGAGGCGATCCGCAATATCAGCCAGGAGGAGCCGGATCTCGCCATCGTCGACATTTCGCTGGAAAGCGAGGTAAGCGGCATAGACCTGATCAAGGCCCTCCGCGACCGCTACGCCCGCATTAAAACCCTGGTGCTGTCCATGCACGACGAGAACGTCTACGCCGAACGCGCCCTCAAGGCGGGGGCCCGCGGCTACGTGGCCAAAAAGGAGGCCCCCGCGGTCATTATCGAGGCGATCCGCGTTGTCATGAAGGGAGAGCTGTATCTGAGCAGCAGGATATCCATGAAGATCATCGACCGCCTTTTCCAGGGAAAGGAAGGGGGCGCCGAATCGATGCCCGAAGTGCTGTCGGACCGCGAGCTTGAGATATTCCGGATGATCGGCACCGGCATGAGCACCGGCGATATCGCGAAAAAGCTCAATATCAGCGTCAATACCATCGAGAGCCACAGGAAAAAGATAAAGGACAAGCTGGGCATACAGAAAGGCTCAGAGCTGGTAAAAGCCGCGGTACAGTGGGTTTCCACCCAGCAGAGCTGACGTCATTACAACGGATTCCACCATCACCCCTAACAGATTCTGAAGGCGAAAATCGCCTTATATGCTATTGTCCCCCGATGCCGGCCGGATGTATATTTAACCATCACCAGGCGGAAGCGGATGAAAACAATAGTAAAAACATCAAGCGTATCGCTCGACACCATCCTGAAGAGCAAGGAAATCTACAATACCGCCTTCGACCTCTCCGCCGCTCCGCAGGCCATTGTAAGCCTGGACCGGCGCATCATGCGGGCCAACCGCGCCTTCACCCGCCTGACCGGATACAATGAAATAGACCTCATAAGCCTGACCCTGCAGGATATCCTTATCCCTGACTCCGGCGAGAAAAGCCAGTTCAAGGGCCCGGACCTTGAAATAGGAGCGGGCACCCAGATAGAGACCGATTACATCCGCAAGAACGGGACCATTCGCCGCGGCCGCTTCTGGTTCCATCTCATGAAAGACCGTGAAACCGGACCGGTTTGCTGGATACTTATAATGGAAGACCTTACCGCATCCATCGCCGCGGACGAAGCCGTGCGCGATTATAATCAGCTCTTCACCCATTTCATCAGCAACAACAACGACTGCATCCTGTTCCTCGACACCGAGGGGAAAATCCTTTATATGAACAAAACGGCATGCAGGCTGATGGGCGTCGCCGGCATGGACGACGCGCTGCACAATAAGTTCGCCGAGTATTTCAACGGCCTTGAAAAAACCGCCATCGACATGGCTATCCAGCTGGCGGCCAGGGGCATGGGCGGCAACTTCCAGGGATGCCTCGCAGGGCAGGAACCGGTATGGCTGGACGTGGACATCACCCCGGTGGCGGGCGAAACGAAAAAAGTCGAGCGGCTCATGGTCCTTACGCGCGACATCACGGCCCAGAAAAAAGCCGAACAGGCCGTGATTGACATGAAGAATGAGATGGAGCGCAGGGAGCGTGAAGCGGCGGAGCTCCTCTCCCGTGAGCGCGAGCGCCATGAGGCGGAAAAACGCGAGCTCGCGGACGCGGCCGCCAGGGCCGCGTCATTGCTCGGCGAAAAGGAGACCCTCCTCAGGGAAATCCACCACCGGGTCAAGAACAACATGCAGGCGATCTCCTGCCTGATAAACCTCCAGTCGGCACAGGTCGAAGACAGGAACGTCGCCAGGATGTTTGAGCAGTGCCGGGAGCGGATCAGCTCGATGTCCAAGGTGCACGAGAAGCTCTCAACATCGGAAAATCCCTCCCATATCAATTTCCACGAATACACCGCCGAGCTGGCGTCGGAAATGCTCAATTCCCACGGGAAAAACGGCCGGGTGTCAATAGTCACCGACATCGATGACATCTTCCTCGGCATCAAGGAAGCGATCCCCTGCGGCCTCCTCATGACCGAAATCCTGAGCAACGCCCTGAAATACGCCTTCCCCGGTGAAAAGACCGGCAAGGTCACGATCCGGTTCAAGGGGAGCGGCCGGGGGACGTACACGCTGACGATAGCGGACAACGGCATCGGGCTCCCCGGCGGCATAGACCTGGAAAGCGCCACGACCCTGGGAATGGAGCTCATACGGGAGCTGACCAAGCAGATCAGGGGAAGCGTTACCGTCGTTTCCGACGGCGGCACGGCCTACACCATACGGTTCAGGAAGAATTCCGTGTCGGGAGCCGCCTGACACGGTGTCATGGAATCCATGACGGCCGGATAACGTGAGCCGTAGCGGATAAAACACGGGACTCCGTTATTGTCAGCCGATTAAAGATCCGGTATATTAAAATCGATCAAGCAAAGCAAATCTTCTAAAACAACCTCATAACCCCCCCGGCGTTCAATGGGAGGAGGAAGAAAAAACTCCTCCCGTTGCGCCACCCTTTTTAAAGCCTTAACATCTTAACGAATATTAAAAATTACTTTTTCACAATGGGGCCTTGGGAATTAATCCAGCCCCCGCGGAGGGGGCTTGTGGATTTGAACAACGAAAAAGTCCCCCTCCGGGGGATATAGGGGGGCTTGAAAAACAACCCTCTCTTAATAGTATTGACATGGATGACACGGGCCGTGATATACTGTCAGGATTCCGGCGGACAGCCGGGCAGACCAGCACCCTAGCCAAAGGAGACAACTGATGATCCCCATCAGAACATTGAGCGACCTCACGACCTCCGAGCTTGACCGCCTCTTCAACCGGTTCGGCGAAGATTTCACCGCCGTCATGATCGACACGGTCATACCGATCATCAATGACGTGCGGAAGAACGGCGACCGCGCCGTGGCATCCTACACCGAAAAATTCGACGGCGTGAAGCTCGATTCGATCATCGCCGCGCCCGAGGAGATCGAGGCGGGCCGGAGGAACACCCCCGGCGACCTCTACGGCGCCTTCCTGGAGGCAAAGCGCAATATTGAGGAATTCCACCGTCTCCAGGTCAGGGACAACATCCGCCACGAACGGAGCGACGGCTCGGTCCTGGGGGTCAAGCACGAAGCCATCGAAAGCGCAGCGGTCTATGTCCCCGGCGGCAAGGCATCGTACCCGTCGTCCGTGCTCATGGGCGTCATTCCGGCGCAGATCGCCGGTGTCGGGAACATCACCCTCATCACCCCGCCGGCGAAAAACGGGCGGCTCCCGGACATCGTCGGCGCCGTCTGCAGCATGCTCAATATCACCTCCGTGGTCAAGTCGGGCGGCGCCCAGGGGATAGCCGCGGCGGGCCTCGGCACGGAGAGCGTGCGCAAGGCGGACATCATCGTGGGGCCGGGGAACATCTTCGTGACCGCGGCCAAGACCTACCTCTTCAGCCTGGGAGCGGTCCAGATCGATTCCATGGCGGGCCCCAGCGAAGTCCTCATCATAGCCGACGGCCGGGCCAACCCGAAATGGGTCGCCTGGGACCTCCTCTCCCAGGCCGAGCACGACGAAATGGCCATCGCCATCCTCCTCACTCCCTCCCGGGAGCTGGCGGAGAAGGTGCGCGATGAAATTGAAAAAGACCTGGCGTCGGGTGCCGGCAGGCACGCCATAAAAAAAGCATCCATAGACAAGAACGGCCTCATCCTGATCGTCGAGGACATCGCTGAAGCGGTCGATTTCTCCAACCGCTACGGCCCGGAGCACATGGAGGTCATGGTTGAGAAGCCGATGGAGTGGCTGGAACGGATCAGGAACGTGGGCTCCCTCTTCCTGGGGGACTACGCGCCCGTGGCGGTGGGTGACTACTTCTCCGGCACGAACCATATACTTCCCACCGGGGGAGCGGCGCGGTTCTCCTCGGGAACGTCCGTGGATACCTTCATGCGCCGCACCACCTACCAGCTCGTGTCGCGCCAGGCCCTGGCCCATGCCCGCGGCCCGGTGGGCGCCATGTCGGAAGTGGAAGGCTTTGACGACAAGCACGGAGGATCAATCAGGGTGCGCTTCGAGGAATAGTAGGTTCCATGGCCCCCGATCCTCCACGGGGAGGCTTTTTGGGATCACTCCGGTTCCATACCGGGGGATTCAGGGGACTGAACAGCGGAACGCTTTACCGGCGCCAGAATCCGGGCAGGAAGATAACGAGGACCGTGTAGAGCTCGAGGCGGCCCGCCAGCATGGCGAATGAAAGTATCCATTTGATATAGTCCTCGAAAAAAGCATAGTTATCCATCGGCCCGATCTTCCCAAAGGCCGGCCCGATATTGCCCACCGTCGTGAGAGCAGCGGTAAAGGACGTTGTTATATCATGATCGGCGGACGCCACGATGAAGGTGACGGCCAGCAGCATCGCCACGTAGAGGAAGAAAAAACCCAGCACTCCGTAGACAATATCTTTTTTAACCATGCTCCCGCTTAGCTTCAGGGTAAAGACGCCGCGCGGGTGGATCAGGAGCTTCATCTCGTTGAGCGCCTGCTTGAAAAGCACCACCAGGCGCATTACTTTGATGCCGCCCCCTGTTGATCCGGTGCAGCCCCCCACGAACATGAGAATAAAAAGGATGATCTGGCTGATGATCGCCCATTGTTCATAATCTGCGGTGGCAAACCCGGTGGTTGTCATAATGCTGGCTGTCTGGAACGAGGCGTAACGCAGACATTGACCGACCGTCTGATGCGATGTCCCGTAAAGGGTAAAAGCCAGCACAGCCGTAGACGACGCAAAAATCAGGAGGTACGCCTTCAATTCACTGTCCCGCAGCAAAAGTTTAAATCTGCCTGTGAGAAGCCTGAAATGAAGGGTGAAGTTTATGCCGGCGATGAGCATGAACACTGTGATGATAGCATCGATATAGGCTGATTGGTAATGGCCCACGCCGGCGTTTTTCACCGAAAACCCACCGGTCGCCAGGGTGCCGAAGGTATGGGTCAGGGCATCAAAGAGGTCCATGCCCCCCAGCATCAGGAGGATCGTTTCCGCCACGGTAAAACCGATATAGATAAGCCAGAGAAGTTTCGCGGTGCCGGCGATGCGGGGCGTGAGCCGGTCCACCGTGGGGCCCGGCGCTTCCGCCTGGATGAGCTGCAGGCCGCCGACGCCCATGAGGGGCAGGATGGCCACGGTGAGGACGACGATCCCCATCCCCCCCAGCCAGTGGGTTAGGGAGCGCCAGAAGAGCATGGAACGGGGGAGCGACTCGATGTCGGTAAGAATGGACGCGCCGGTGGTGGTGAATCCCGATATGGTCTCGAAAAAGGCGTCCGTGTATGATGGAATGCTCCCGGAAACATAAAACGGCAGCGCGCCGATGGCCGACGCCAGCACCCAGCTCAGGGTGACCATGAGGAACCCGTCCCGGGTCGACAGGGCTCCGGCCCTCTTTTTTCTCAGAACAAAAAACACCGCCGCGGAGCAGGCAGCGGTGACGGCGATGGTACCCGCAAAGGCGGCAAATGGACTCTCCTCGCCGCAGTAGAGGGCGATGCCCGCCGGGATCGCCATGAAGCCGGAAATTATGATGAGCAGCAGTGAAATTATTTTAACCAGTATAAGGGGATTCATGGCGTTTAGCCCGTCAGTCCTGGATGAACCGCTCGATCTCGGGGATCGATTCCTTCGCCGCCACCATGAGGACCAGGTCCCCCGGTTCAACAGCCATGTTCCCGTGGGGCAGGATGTTCTTCTCGCCGCGGACCACGGACAGGATGAGGGACTGCTTCGGGAACTCGAGGTCCCTGAGGCGCCTGCCCACCATGCCGCTTTTTTCGTTGGCGAGGAACTCGATGACCTCCGCCTTGCCGCCGAAGAGGCTGTGGAGGCTCTTTATGTTCCCCCGCCTGATGTACTTCATGATTGCGTCGACGGTGCTGTTCTTCGGGCTGATGGCAACGTCGATATCGAGGCGCGACGCGATGGAGAGGTACCCCGCGTTGGCCACCAGGGCGACGGTCCGCTTGACCCCCATGATCTTGGCGTAGAGGCTCGCCAGCATGTTGAGCTCCTGGTTGTCCGTGACGGCCACCATCAGGTCGCGGCTGCCGAGGTCCTCCTCCTCGAAAATGGTTTCGTCCGATATATCGGCGTTCAGGACCAGGGCATCGGGGAACCGGTCCGAGAGGACCTTGCAGCGGTCGTAGTTTGTTTCGATGATGGTGATCTTTCTCCCGGTCCTGATCAGGTACTGGCAGGCCAGCTCGCCGATGCGGCCGCCCCCCACGATGGCGATGCGGTCTATCGTCTCCTGCCGCTTCCCCGCCTGGATGAATATCCTCGTGAAGTCCTTCTGCGTGGCCAGGAGGTAGATGTTGTCATGCTCCCTGATGACGGTGTCTCCCGTCGGAATTATGAATTCGTTGTCGCGCACGATGCCCGCCATGAGGAAGGGCTCCTTTATGCCGTGGCGGATGTCCTTCACGGTCCTGTTCGCGAAATAGGACGCCATGCTGACGACGACGTTCCTCATCTGGAGATCGGTGTTCTCGAAGAGCATCACGTCGCTGTCGGCGCCCAGGGCTATGGTATTGGCGATCTGCCGCGCCGTCTCCACCTCGGAATTGACGATGAAATCAATCCCGAGGAAAGACTTTTCCATGATCTTCGCCCGGGAATAGTCGAGGTTCCGCACCCGGGCTATTTTCACCGGCACGCTGAATTCGCTCGCCACCAGGCCGCAGGCGATCATGTTGACCTCGTCGGAATTGGTGACGCTGATGAAAATGGAGGAGTCATCAAGGCCGGCGTGCCTGAGGGCCGAGATCCCGGTGCCCTCCTCGTTCACCACGATACAGTCGAGCCTGCCCGAAACGTATTTGGCCCGTTCCGGATCTTTCTCGATTATCACGACATCCTTGCCCTCGGAGATCAGCTGGGTTGCGATCTGCACCCCAACGACGCCCGCGCCGAGAATCACTGCGCGCATAATTTCAGCACCCAATCCTGTGATATGTCATTACAAGCACTGGATTACATATAACCATGCAGGGCAAATACTGTCAAGAAATAGAAGGGAATCCAGGGCAGGGTTTAATACTCATTGAAACCGGGATGTCCCGCGGTATCAATATGATAACACAATCGCCCCGATGCAGCCCGAGGGCTGCATTACGGTCTCCATATCCGGCGGGCAGTGAAAAATCCGACCCTCAGTAATCGGCGCCGCGCTTCGGCTTCAGGTCGTTGACCAGGCTGTCGACGATGCCGATGTCATAGGAGGCGCCGCACTCGGGGCAGATGAAGACAATGCGTATCCCCTCCGGGTCCTTCCTGAAGGCCGCGTGGAAGCCGCGGGTGTATTCGCACGACGGGCACATCCTGAACTCATCCATATCGCCACCTCGGCTTATAATACAACGCGCTGTTGTATATTGCAATTCTTTTTCAGCGGCCGCGCCCAGCCGGGACAGGCTGTCAGCTCGCGGTTCCTTCGGAGCTGATCGCTTCCGGCGGGATCTCATACTCCTTTTCAGATACGGTGATCGTCACCTGTCCGGTCAGGCTATACTTTACCGCCAGGGGCCCCAGCTGGAGGTCCAGAAAGCGGTAGATCTGGTTGGCGACCCCGTTGTTGACGCTCCCCTGCGCCGTGGTCCCGTTGACGGCCCACTCCTTGCGGGGATCGCCGGAGAATCCCCCGATGCTGAATTCGGGCACATAGAACTCCCGGTTGGCCTCGTGGCAGAATATATAGAGAAGGGCATTGACCGCTTTTTCATCGACAGTGGGATGCGGCGTTAATTCAACGTGCAGTCTTCCTTCCAACCGCCAGTAAGCACCGTTTGTGAATTGCTCTGAATCAACCAGCTCTTCCCAGCCCTTCAGTGTAAAGGGCAGGCGGCTGCGCCAGGCGCGGAACCGTTTGAACGAAACCCGGGTATGGATCCAGGCGACGGCGAAGCGGCCAATGGGTATAGCGGCGATCAGGGCGACAAAGCCCCAGCTCTGCACCGTTGTCAGCTGTTTACCCGCACAGAGGGTCACCGGCAGCGTGACCAGGCCCAGGGGGAGGAGCCAGCGGAACCAGTAAACGTTCGACAGGGAGAAGACGCGGTGCACCTCCCAGCGCTCATCGTCCGGGGGCGTAACTGACCGGGGCTTGACGCGGGCCGGCCCGGGACGATTTTTCGCGTCCTCCTTCCTTTTTTTCTCCTTCAGCTGCTCGGCTCTATCTATGATCTTTTCAATATCATTCCCTTCGGACATGGCTTTCCTCGCTATGGCTGGTATATCATCATTTTATCTGAAAAGTCAATAGATATTCATGGGGCACCATCCGTCGACGATCATACAGATATCCATCTCAAACTTTCAGGAAGCAGCACTACCGCAAATTCATGAATTTATGGTTGCACCATATTATCAAATATCGCTATACTTGCCCCGCGACTGTCCATCAAGACTTCTTGCGAATCTTATTCTCAAGTCGATTATATCAAAAGTTGCGTGATGAAATGAAAGACAAGATATTTAAATCATATAAAAAGAAAGCCGGCAAAATCATGGACGAGATCCGGCGCGAGGAAACGCGGACAACTGATACACCGGCGAAGAAGCAAGCGCACCGGAGAAATCCCTACGGTTTTGCCGTGTATTGGGCCATGCACGGCGGGAAAAAAGCTTCCTCCAGGAAAGAAGCCTTTATCATAGCGCTCCTGGGCGGGCCCTCCCTGTTCGCCGCGCTCTACTTTTTCATTGCCACGGCCGAATGGCCGGTCACGCCTTTTCTTTTCAATGCGCGAATAGTCACGGCTGCTGTCGTTCTGGCCTGGCTGATATACATCTTCAGATGGATGATATTCGCCATTTTCACCTATCCCTTCTATCTCAACTGGGATAAAAAACTCCATTTTAAGGTGACAGGATGGGAAGACCTTGTCTCCTCTCGAAACTTCGCCAATCACCGCTTCTGGAGGAGCGGCTGCTCTATATCGATCACGGCGACCGGCACAACCGAGGATTTCAGGGAAGGGGTACAATCCATTTTTTATATCTTCTGTCACCGCACCGGGCCAGTCTACAGGTTCTACGAATCGGAAGACTCGGAACCATGGAGCTATACCGGACTCACCCTCCGGGGAAGGTGCAACTGCACCATTGCCGGACAAATCTATTCGATGATAAAAAAAGACCTGAACAGGATCGCAGAGGCCACGGGCGCCATCAGGGAAATAACCATTACCTGCCCGGGTAAAGAGATGGAATTCGCAACGGCCTGGTTCACTTCAGATTCAGAAGGGACTTCATCATAAGGGCTGTCACCGGGAGGCGCATTCTAAAATCCCGGCTGTTGCAAATACTGGAAACCGCTAATCCACGCACAGGCCGTCCTGGGCCGGGTCTTCATAGTACTTCACGGTTTTGATCTTTGTAAGGTCGCCATTCCTGCCCACGTGATAGATATTCATGCTGTAGGGATGCGGACCGCACCCGCACTCCCGGTAATCGAAAAGATTCACTTCATAGCCGTTGTCTTTCTCAATGGAATAGGTGCTGTTAATCTTCCAGACAAAGGTCCTGGGGTTTTTTCCCAGGTCAAATGTATATTCCGGCTTCAGCCCCGTTGAAATAAAGGCGTAGCTGAGGGCCTCTTCCCTGGTTTCTATGGGGGCGAAGAATTTCTTCAGGTCATCCTGGTTCCGGGCAATCCGGTATCCGCCGCCGGTCTTGATTATAAGGGTAAACCCGTCCGGGGCCGTGCAGCCCGCATAAAAGAGGCAGTCAGCGCGCTTTATGCGCTCACTGCCCATGGCCATCGGGTATCCCGGCACCAGGGAGCCCGCCAGATCATTGACCGGCATGACCCGGTGCAGCTTGAAGGTCGTCAGTATGGCACTGTACTCTGACTGATCTATTTGAAGCGGCTTTGCGGTTACACGGACCTCATTGTCATGGCTTATCCGTATACCGCAACAGGACAGCAGCAGGACACATGCCGCAGCAATAAATAACATTTTTTTCATAGTGATACTCCTTGCATGCTTATCCAATCACCACGTCAAGCCGTAGACCACGAGACCGATACCGGCCAGCAGCACGATTATGTATCCGGCCTCATTGCGCATAACGCTGATGTCGTTCTTGAAGCGCGACTTCTCCGGGTCATCCGGATCATACAGTATCGCGACCTCTCTGCCGAGGAACTCATCTTTCATTCCGCCGCTAAATCGCGAACCTGCATGATAGGTGACGCCGTTGACGCTGAACTCCGCGTAAAAGCGGTACCGGCCCGAACTCACGTTTTCTATTTCAGGATAGGTGGCTGCGTCCGTTATTCTCCCGGTCGTCTCGACACCGCTGCGCACAAGTTTCCTGTCACAGTGCCACTCGTACAGGACGATGACAAGGTTCACCGATGCTATGACGAACAGGAACAGTCCCATGATAATGGCCAACTCTCCGGGCATGGCGGCACCACCTTATAATTCAAAACCGGAACAATTATGATTTGACAAATAATTGTCCTGAACAATCTTAAAAGTCAATCATTTAACGACACCCCATTGAGAGTAATCCATGAATGCAACCGGACGGGCATTGAGCGCCTGCATCGTGATCGCGGTTATCGCCCTTATCACGGCGTGCAGAAAGGGCGATTTCTCGAAACAGGAAACCGGGGCCGTGGTCCTGGCCACCGACTGGCTGCACCTTATCGATGACGGGAACTATGCCCAGAGCTGGTCCGAGACCGCCGGCATCTTCAGGAACGCGGTACCCCGGGACAAGTGGGTGAGCACCATGACCTCATTGCGCAAGCCCTTCGGCGAAACCATTTGCCGGTCGCTCCGCTCCAGGGAATACATGACGTCCCTCCCCGGGGCCCCGGACGGCGAGTACGTGGTCATAATCTTTAAGACTTCATTCAAGAATAAAAAAGATTCCCTGGAAACCGTCACAACCATGAAGGACACCGACGGGAAATGGAGGGTTTCCGGTTATTATATCAAATAATCCCATGAGTGCAAGAAACGACATGAAACAGTGGTACGAATCGCTATTCGAAAATTACGCAAAAAAATACGACGAGGAATGCTTTGTCCAGGGGACCATGGGCGAATGCGATTTCATAGAAAAGGAAACCGGGCACGACAAGTCCCTGGCAATCCTTGACATCGGCTGCGGAACCGGCAGGCACGCCATCGAACTGGCCAAGCGGGGGTACGCGATCACCGGTGTCGACCTGTCGGAATCCCAGCTGGCATGGGCACGGGAAAAGGCGGCGAGGGAAAACCTGGCCATTGACTTCCGGAGGCACGACGCGAGAGACCTCCCGTTTAAAGAGGAATTCGACCTGGCCATCATGCTCTGCGAGGGGGGGTTCCCCCTGATGGAAACAGACGAAATGAACTATCAAATACTGCAGAGCGCAGCCAGGAGCCTGAAGCCGGGAGGAAAGTTGATCTTCACCACGCTAAACGGCCTCTTCCCCCTGTTCCATTCCGTGAAGGATTTTCTCGCAGCCGCGTCCAAAGAAGGCAAGGCAACCTATGAGGGCAATTCCTTTGACCTGATGACCTTCCGCGACCACAATACCACGGTCATCGAGGACGATTCGGGAAACAAAAAGGAGCTTCAGAGCAACGAGCGCTATTACGTGCCGTCGGAGATCACCTGGCTCCTTAAATCACTCGGCTTTAAAAGGATAGACATCTTCGGCGCCAAGCTGGGCGCCTTCAGCAGAAATGACCGGCTCACCACGGAGGATTTCGAGATGCTGGTCATTGCGGAAAAATAAGAGGAGTGCCGGCACAATGTCGGCGACGTCTTCATCTTCGAGAATCCCTACAAGAAGCCTGACGGCGTGTGCGAGGCCCTTCTCCATGTGCTCAACCTCTACACCTGGCGGGTCGCCCTCGGTTTTCCGTCATGAAACAGCGAGAACCGGAAGATACACAAGCTCCACTGCCCGGACCCGAAGGGGACCGTGTGGGAGATGAAAAAGATATGAGATTATAATGCTCGGGACTATAAACCTCGCCGCCTTCATCGTCACAGGCATCGGCCTGAACCTCTACCCGGGGCCGGACACGATGTACATTTTAAGCCGCGGCCTGTCCCAGGGGAAACGGGCGGGAATACTCTCAGCACTGGGTATCGGCACCGGCGGCCTCTGCCACACCCTTCTCGCGGGGCTGGGCCTCTCATCGATACTCCTCGCCTCCCCCCGGGCTTTTCAGGCAGTAAAAATCGCCGGAGCATTGTATCTGGTGTATCTGGGCATACGCTGCCTGGTAAACAGAAAGGCCGGCGATGGGCCGGGCACCGACACCTACCTGGCGCGCCAGACCGGTTTGCAGATCTATCGCCAGGGAGTGCTGACGAACCTCTTTAACCCGAAGGTGGCGCTCTTTTTCCTCTCCTTCCTGCCTCAATTCGTTGACCCGGTCAACAACTGCGGATTTCTGTCCTTCCTCTTCCTGGGCGGAATCTTCCTGACCACGGGCACCACCTGGTGCCTCGCGGTCGCGGTATGTTCCTCCCGCATTTCCGAACGGTTGCGGCAGAACCCGAGCGCGGTTTATTACCTTGAAAAAGCGAACGGGTTCATTTTCATCATCCTCGGCTTATTGATATTTTTTTAGCGTCACTATAGTAGGCCATCGGCGAAAAGGCCTGTCAAAACGGCATAAATTTTATCCTTGCAAAATTATTACTATTGACAATATAGGGGTATCGAATTAACCACGGGTAACTTAACAAGGAGCAGACAGCCCCATGCCAGCCAGAGCCTACCTTATCCTGGAAGACGGGTCCGAGTTCGAAGGCGTCATGTTCGGATACGAGGGTGAGACCATCGGCGAAGTGGTGTTCAACACCTCCATGAGCGGCTACCAGGAAGTCCTCACCGACCCTTCCTATAACGGCCAGATCGTGGCCATGACCTACCCTATGATCGGCAATTACGGCGTCAATCCTGAAGACGTGGAATCCGACCGCGTCCAGGTCGCGGGCTACGTGGTAAAGGAATACAGCAAGACCTATTCGAACTTCCGCGCCACGGGGTCCCTGGCGGACTACCTCATTGACGCAAAGGTCCCGGCCATAGAAGGGATCGATACCAGGAAGCTGACCCTGCACATTCGCGACAAGGGGGCGCTCCGCGGCGGGATATTCCTCGACAGGAAAAACGCCGTGCAGAGGCTCCTCGCCCATCCCCTCATGGAAGGGCTCGACCTGGCGTCAGGGGTCTCATGTCAGAAGCCCTATGACTTCGGCTCCATCGACAAATCAAAGCCCCTCATCGGGGTGTACGATTTTGGTGTGAAAACGAACATCCTCCGCCTGCTGTCGGCATCGGGGTTCTCGGTGCGGGTCTATCCGTCGACAACGCCCCTTGATACAATACTGAAAGAAGGCGCGAAGGGAATCTTTCTTTCCAACGGCCCCGGCGATCCTGACGCCGTCAGGTACGGCAGGGACCTGGTGCACGGAATTGTGGATAAGCGCGTCCCCACCTTCGGCATCTGCCTGGGACACCAGATCCTCGGCCTGGGGTTGGGGGGAAAAACCTACAAGCTCAAGTTCGGCCACCGCGGAGCCAACCAGCCGGTGAAAAACCTTCTCACCGGGAACGTGGAAATATCATCGCAGAACCACGGTTTCGCCGTCGACTATGAATCGCTGAAGCACGATCCGGACATTGAGATCACCCACATCAACCTGAACGACAGGACCGTGGAGGGCCTCCGCCACAAAAAGCTTCCCATCTTCTCGGTCCAGTACCACCCTGAAGCGAGCCCGGGCCCGCAGGATTCGCAGTACCTCTTCGGCCAGTTCCACAGGCTGGTGTGCGGCGGCTGAAATTATTCGGGCACTTCAAATCCGATGATGGTTATATCGTCCTGAGGGGGAAGGCCGTTTCTGTGGCGCGCTGTTTCCTCAATTACACTATCGAGAGTGTCCCGGAGCCTGTTTTGCCTGCACCGGAGGAACATGCCGAGAAGCCCTTTATCAAAACCGATCATTTCCTTTTTTTGGTTTACGGTCTCGGGTATGCCGTCAGTGACCAGAAACAACCGGTCTCCCGGTTTGAGCGTCAGCTCGTTGACTTCAAATTCAATGCCGCCGCTGACCCCCATGATGGTGCTCGCGACGCCGTGAAAAAAACACCCGCCGCCGGCCGGCATCACGATGGGCTTTACATGGGCCCCGTTTGAATACCGCAGTCTCATGGTCCCTTTTTCATCACCGGGAGAAAAGATTCCGTACACTGCGGTGATAAAATTTGACGAAATATAATCAACGAGTTCGTCATTCACCATTCTCAGATACGCGTCCGGCCTGTCGCCCAATTCAGCGTACGCCCTGTCAGTTACCGATTTGAGCAGGGCGATAAACAGGGCCGCGGAGATGCCATGGCCGGACACGTCACCGATGAAAAAACCGAGGGAGGCGTCATCGGGCTGAAAAAAGGAAAAATAATCACCTCCCACCTTCTCCATCGGGCTGTACCGGTATTCAACCGTAAGGCCCCTGCATTCGGGCTTGAAAGCCCTTACAATGGCCTTCTGCGCCGACTGGGCTATCATGAGGTCGAATTCCATCTTTTCATTCCGATCGCGCAGGGCGGCTTCGCTTGCCTCGAGCTCTTCCAGGATCCCCTGCTTCTCCTCCAGGGCCCTGACCAGGGCCTCCTCCGCCCGCTTCCGCATCACGATCTTCCATACCCCGTCCATGAACAGCTGCATCTGACGGATGTCCGGCGCATTATACGGGCCGGGCTTATTGGCCACGCCGGATATGGCGGCTACCCGGTCGCCGTCAAACACGGGCACGCTCACATGGCGGATAATGGGACTGTGCCCCTCGGGCATCCCCTTTCTATCCGCAAGACCAGCGTAGTCGTTATGCACCGCCGGGCGGCCGGTGCGCGCGCAATCGGCCCATACACCGGCAAGATTGAGGGGATAATGACGGTCGGCCGCGGCGGTGCAGGTCTCCATCACCCGGGAGGACCAGGCAAACAGCTCCAGGCTCACCCCGTCCTCCTTGACGAAATGAAAATAACCGATTTCGCTCCCGGTGAGGCGCACCTCCTCCTCCAGGGCGTAGTGAATAAGTTCATTCTCATCCGAAAATTTTTTATTGTTCAAGGTATGGAGGGCATCGAGGCGGGCCTCGCTGAGCTTCAGGTCGTTTTCAGCCCATTGCCGCTCGACGACCCTTCCCAGGCGCTCCGCGATGGCGTCGACCAGGGCGCGCTCCTCCTTAAGGAACGGCCCCTCGTCGCGGGGTTCGCGCTCCTCCATATAGAAGACCTCCACCGAACCGCGCGCCACCCCGTTGACCATGATGTCCGAGGCCAGACGCCACGGGCTTTCTCCGCACCGCACGGACCGGAATACCTGCCCGTTGAGGGTCAGCCGGGCGCAGGTTATATCGGGATACAGCCATGCCGCCGGGATCAGGGCCGCGGTTTCCCCCAGGATCTCATCAAGGGATATCCCGGGCCTCCTCACGATCTCGGAGATGCTGAAGAGACAGTTAAGCTCCTTCATCCGCTCCCCGAGCTCCCAGTTCTTTTCACGGAGCGCCACCTCTGCCGTCTTCCGGTCGGTGATGTCGCGAAGCACCACGACGCGGCCGATGCTGCTCCCCTGCCGCTCCGGCAGGGGCGTGATGTGCAGGTCATAGTGGCGCTCCGATCCCGTCACCGTGGAGGAAACCTCGGTCTTCACATCCGTAACCCCCCTGAAACCGAGGGCAAGGTCGCGCCAGGGAGCAAAGAGCTCTTCCGCCTGCATGCCCGCAAGGGCCCCGGGAAGAGTCCGGCCTGCAGCCCTGAAGCCCTCCGCGAGAATGTTCCTCATTGCCGGGTTCAGGTCGAGGACCCTGTTGCCGCCGTCAAGGACGATAATAGCATCATCGATGCTTTCCAGGACCAGGCCCCGGGCGACCGGCACCAGGTCCAGCAGGCGGTAGCGGAATATGGCCCAGGCGAAGATGAGGCCGCTCAGGGCAAGCATCTGGGGCAGGGGGTTGACAGGCAAACCGGGTATAAGCCCGAAGATCGGGACCGCGGAGCCGGCCAGAAGGATAATCGTTCCGGCTCCCAGGGCAACGCCCTGCCGCCGGTAGATCCTGACCATGCCAAAAGACATCCTGATGAAAAGGACAACCCCCAGGAGAAGGAGGACGTATCCGTAGGCGGTATGGACCCAGAACCAGGGGGCCGGGATCCGTGCGGCGGCGTCCATGAGTATAAAAGGGCCGGTGCGCACCGCGGCGGAATCACGGACAACCCAGAGCCCATGAAGCGGGTTCGTCCATATCATGACCTGGGTAATCACCGGCAGGATGAAAAGCAGCGACCGGCGCAACCGTAGTCCGCTGCCGGTGTACCGGATGGCGAAATCGGCCCAGAACACGGGAAAAAAAGCGAAGGTAAGATAGCGCGCATTATATAAAATATGGGCGATAAAAGGGTCGCCAAGCAGGAAGGAAAGCATATCCATCAGCGATCCCCAGCATCCCATGACAGAGAGCCAGCCGAAGGAATAAGCCCCGGCAAGGGACCGGTGCGTAAAGGAATAGACTGCAAGAAACAGGAAGACCGGGATGGTAAGGAAAACAATAATTATGTATGCTATATGATACCAGTCCATGCCGTATTCCCCCGCTAAAACCAAAAGGAATACATCTATACCCTGCACATCGCAGAAGGCATGTCAATGATAAAAAAAAGGCCGGGGACCGCCATGGGAACCGGCCCCCGCTCACCCGGCGGACAGCTCCTTCAGCACCTGGATGAGCATATCGATCTTTTTCACGGCATTGGCCCGCTGGTCCGGGGTGACCAGTTCCCGGTCGAATCTGATGAACGCCTCCATCATGGCCCGGTCGCGGCGCTCCGATCTCTCGCGGTAATAGTCAGGGTATGACTTCTCAGAATCGATCGTCACGCGCCTGATGTAATCCCTGAGGGCGTCCCGGTCAGGCCTTCCCCTGAGGAAGGCTATGAATTCGGCCTGGCGCTCCCGGTACATGCGGATCCGCTCGCGGTCAAGGTTATCGACCCGGCGCACGCCCCGGGCGATCTCGTTCTTCTGCTTCTCCGTCAGGGTGCCGTACAGGAACTCCATCATCCGCGTCGTGGAGCGCTCCATCTCGCGGAAGCGCTTATCATCGCTTATCGCCGATTCCTTTTCCATCTTTTCGATGCTCTCGGCGAACTTCCGCTCCATCCGGTCGACCTGGCCCCGGTCAAGGGTAAGGATAAAATCGACCACGTCACCGGAAGTGGCGTTGAAGAGGTCGGCGCCGTGGCGCTCAAGGCGCTGCCGCATCCAGGCCAGGTCCGCCTCCCTGAGGCCGGCGGCCATGCGCGGACGCAGATCCCTGAGGGTCGCGGCGTACCGGGGCAATTCCCGGCCGCGGTGCCATTTCATGAAAGCGGCGATTTTCTGCCGGAGCAGCAGCTCCTGGTCCGGTTTCGGGTCCGTGTAGTCCGCCGCCATGCGGTATATGATGGAATCCATGGAATTGTAGATGAACTTGTACAGGGTGCTCTCGCAGCCGGTAGCGGTTAAAAGGATAACAAAAAGCAGCAGCAGATATTTTTTCATGCGGTGACTCCTCTATAATCGGGCCGTGTCGGATCCTTCCCCCGGCCGGGTATTATCTTTGACAACAGGGATCCTCTTTTTGTTTCACTGGATCCTGATATTAAATAAAACCGGCTGATTCTTTACTGGCGAAGGATATAGGTGCCATATATAATCTACCCCCTGTTCACATGCATTCAGGCGGGGGCATCATCCGCCGCCTCGGATTTCGAGGGTGCTCCGCCCCCAGGGCGGCGGCACTGAAATGGTGGCCAACGGGCAGTGGCTCCTAAAATTTTCTTCATGCCGAAAAAATTGTTCACGAAATAAACCGGCCCTTCGTTACCTCCCTGACAGCCCCGCGGGCATGGCGTCCCGGGGCTCCATGCCGGGCCGCTGCCCGGTGTAACATCACACCATTGGAGGTACCATGAATAGAATAAGGAAGATGTTTGCCCCCGCACTGGCATTGATGCTGCTCCTGTCATGCCAGTACGAAGATGGGGGGACAAAACAGGTGGTGCGGTCATCCCTGCTCGGCCTGGCCCCGGGGGGCGGCCCTGCCGACGAAACGCCCATACCCCGATTCAGCATATCGGAACGAAAACTTGCCCTGCCCCAGCAGAAGAAGAAATGGACGGTCCTGGTCTACATGGACGGAGACAACAACCTGTCGCGGTACTCATCGAAGGACATACGGGAGATGATGGCTTCCGGTTCCGACGGCGCCATGAACATCGTCGTCCTATGGGACAACGACCCTTCCCAGGATGTCCAGGGGGCGGCGAATCGCCATGGCTATTACTACGTCGAGCACGGCGGCGTGACCCTTCTCAAGGACACGGGAGAGGTCAACATGGGGGAACCGGCCACCGCCAGAGACTTCATCGCCTACGCGGTGAAGAACTTTCCCGCCGAACATTACCTCTGGATCTGGTGGAACCATGGCGGCGCCGTGGACCGCGCGGCCCTGATGAAGGGCGTGTGCTGGGACGACACGAACGGCGGCGACCATCTCACTGAAATCGAGCAGAAGGATGTCATGCTGTATTTCAAGGAAAAGGCGGGCAAAAAAATCGACATCGTTGGGTTCGACGCCTGTCTCATGGCCACGGCGGAAATCGCCTACCAGTACAAAGACGCAGCCTCCTATATGGTGGCGTCCGAACAGTCCGAACCCGGCGACGGATGGGACTATGCCTTCCTTTCCAGAATCAAGGCGGACCCGTCCCTTACGGCGCGGAGCGTCGCAAAACATGCACTCTCCTACTATAAAAATTACTACGCCAAGCAGGGGGAGGAGGACGCGACCATGTCCGTGCTCTACCTGGCCAATGCCGGCGCCCTGGGCCACTCCCTCGGAGACTTTGCCGCTGCAGCGCGATCGAGCGGCACCTCGACCGCGATCTTCCGAACCCTCTCGAAGGGACTCCCCATGTTCGGATTCTACAGCGATGGAGACCGTAATTGCTATTTCACCAGGGACCTTTACGTCTATCTGAAAGCCGTGCAGGGATCATCGAAGGTGGCCCCTGCCGCGAGGGAAAAGGCAGGGGCCTGCATGGGCCTTATCACGGGCGGGAAGCTCGTTGTTTCGGAATGGCACGGGTCGGCATGGAAGGACGGGGCCTTCGGCATAGCCATAACGCTCAAAAGCGCCACCCCTGTTTACCGCAGGCTGGACATCTGCGCGGACACGCAGTGGGACGAATTCCTGAACTGGGCGAAGTTTCCGGCCAATGATTATGCGTATTAATAGTTGACCCGGATGCGGGTCTGGATTATTACGAGAGGAAGAGGGGTGACTTCCCCTCTTCCTCTCGTGCTCTTCATCACCCCCGCCGCCTCATTGCCGGCGGGGGCTAAAGGTTAATGCTGTTTATGGTTTTTTAGTTTATCTGTTTTTAATGATGCGTTGTCAGGTGTAATTTTTAAGAAAGCAAGAAATACCTATCGGCTTTCGCTCCGGAAGCCGCCTCCTGCGGCATCCTCGCACCGCCGCGCCTCCTTCGCGGCGACCCAATATTACACTCAGAAACTACGGCGTGCCATCGGGGTGAATTGGGCAGGCTGTTGATCTATAGCTGGTCCTTCAGCGAAGGGTAATCGCTGCAGTTTCTGATACAGCGAAAATACTGGCTGTCGCAGAGCGAAAGCTTCCCGTCTTTTTTCCTAGTATTCGCAGCCGGGTCCTTTCTGCACTCCCTGTGTATCCTTCTGCAATCATCTTCGCATTTCTTTTCGATCTCGTCGATCCCGTTCTTTGAACACCGGACGCTTGAAATGACAGTAAGCGAAGCAACTGCAAGGAGAATCATGATGACCGGTTTTTTCACAAATGTGCCTCCGAAAGATATTGCTGATTTCTGCTATGCGAGCCAGAGCTCCGCAACATCAGCATTCTGATTTTCGCTGGAGAGCATGAATATATCAGGACGCCGCCGCTTTCTTCCCCAGCTCGAAGGCCTTCTTTCTGGCCTCCTCGTCCTTCTGGATGTCCCCCCTGTCGGTGGCCGAGGCCATGAGCGACCCGAGCCAGCGCATGTTCGTAAATTCCGTTGTTGACTTAAAGCTATGCACGATAGGGTCTGCGGTATGGACATTGGCGTCACCGCAGACCGTTATCAGGCCGATGCCCTTGCCCTTCATCCGGGGATAATACTGTTTATGCCATTTCCATTCCGCGTCAAAGAGGGCGCACCACCGGTCGAGGTAGGCTTTCATCTGCGCGGTCATGGACCAGAAATAGACCGGCACGCTGTGGATAATGGCGTCGGCCTCCACTATCTTCTTGTGGATATCCGGCATGTCGTCTTTCAGGACGCAGAGGCCCGTCTCGTTGCATTTCTTGCAGTCCCTGCATCCGGAGATTTTCTTTTTATCCAGTATGATTTTTTCCACCGCCGCGCCCGCCTTTTCCGCGCCTGACAGGGCGTCGTCGAGGAGAATATCGCTGTTGCCGCCGACGCGCGGGCTTCCCATGATGCCGAGAACCTTCATGATGGACCTCACTGGTTATTAATCTCTATCAGACAATGACATCCCTTAAAATCACCTGTCCAGCGCTTTTTGTGTTGAAAATTCCCATGAGTAACGCAACAGTGATCAGACAGAGTCCGGCGAACCATAGGAGGGAGTGAAGCATGGCACGCAGTAAAGATTCCCGCGACGGGAAAACGCGAAAATGGATAATCCTGGCGCTGACAGCCCTGCTGATCATGGCCGGCTGTCTGGTGTGCGCCTATCTGACATGCAACGGCGGAAAAGAAACGGCTGTCGGCAATGCCGGAGAATCAGTAGTCGAAAACAAAGTAACTGAGGCACCATCAAAGGCTGGCGCGAAAGAACCGACGGCACATCAGCCTGTTGAAATAGAAAAGAAAATCCAGCAGAAAATATCACAAAAAGTCGAACAGGCAAACAAAACGCAGGGAAAACCAAAAAAAGAAAGAAAGGATTTTGAAGACGAGCCGGTGGGGAACGTCGTAAACTGGTGATGCATTATTGCTGCGATCAGCCACCGCTGGTCACAGATCACCCCGCCATGGTTCCGTTTGGTCATTCCTCATTTCTTTTTAGTCTGTGTTGAATCATCACCCTCAGTTTTTTTCTCGGGAAAATTGACGCGGTAGATGACGGCCGCCGTAATGCCGTAAAAGTGATCATATAACTTATTGAGTTTCACCGGGGTTGTTGAGTCCGTATTCAGCATTTTGAACATCTGGTAACGGAACCCGATCGAGAAGGTGGTGTTAATCGCGTCAACATAATAGGCCAAAGACAGGGCGCTGTTCATGCCGATCCTGTACAGATGCTGTTTAATCGGTTTATTTGGAGCACAAAAAAAGAATGATGGCATCCCTATGAGCGATATACTGGTTTCCTTTAAAATAACAAAATTGAATATTACCGATCCATTCATGATCAGGTACAGGGTCTTATCCACCAGCGGTATGGTGAATCCAAACCCCAGGGCCGGAGCATATTCATCAAACTGCTTATTTCTTTTGTCGATAAATATATTATCCGGCAACGTTGTACTTTCCTTTGAAATATATTTGAATTTGGTATACTTGAAACCGAGGGACATACTGAAAAACCTGGCAAAAGAATACGTAATTGCGGAATCGCTATCATATCTTTTAATCAGGTATTTTGTATGGTATGGGTAGAGGTATATATAAATTACTTGCACTTCATCTTTTTTTATCGGGAATTCACCATATAAGAATGTTGACGTGATGGTGAAATGCTTTGGCAGATAAAAAGTCAATACCGGCCCGTAGAGGAAATTCGGGTTGTTTGAATATTTCTTTTTTATGGACATGGACGCGCCCGTGTCGAGGGTAAAATACGGTTTCCACCAGGTAAACCAGGTGGTCATGCCGATTCCCATGCCGGCCGCCCTCCCTGTCCGGGGAATTGCGATCAGGCAGAGCACGATTATAATTACAGCAATCTTAAATCTCATTTTTATTTATCCCCCCCACTGCAGATACAACGGTCTTTCCCGGCATATCTATATTCCGGCGGGTGTTCCCCGATAACCGTTATGTGCTGTTGGCTTATATACCTTAGAAATTCTCATCTCAATGTCCACAATTTTTTATCCAAATCGTTTCTATTCCGCAAAATAGTGCCTTCTGGGAGGACCATCAATTGCCCGGTTATATGATACCACTGACGACTATAAATAATTATTGACATGTTGATTTTGCGAACCCCCTGATCTCCCAATAAACGGACATGATGACATGACCATCAACTACTTCATCTCCGCCTTTGTCCTGGGCGTCATCGTGGCCATCCCCCCGGGGTCCGTCACGGTCATCGCCTGCCAGAGGGCCCTCCAGTACGGCTTCAGGAACAGCCTGGTTTTCACCATCGGGTCCAGCCTCACCGATATCTTCTACATCTGCCTGGTCTATTTCGGCCTGACGAAATTCATTCAGGATGACAGCAAGAAACTCATTCTCTGGATCCTGTGCGGCTTCCTCCTGGTCCTGATCGGCGTCGCCACCATGGCATCGGCAAAAGAAAGTGACAGTGCGGACGCCGGAGGCCCTGAAAACCTCCAGTCGCGACCATTGGTTACCTTTGTATCCGGTATCGTGGTCACCCTGACCAACCCGATGACCATCATCGGGTGGATCGCCATCGCGGGCAATTTTTTCCTGCTATGGAGGGACCGGGTCCCCGGTTCCGCCGCCGGCGCCGTCATGACCGTGGCCGTGATCATGGCGGGCGTGCTGGCCTGGTTCATCCCGCTGATCTACGCGGTCAGCAGGCTCCACAGGATCATTAACCAAAAATACCGGCGATACCTGGTAACCTTCGCCGGGGCGTGCCTTACCGTCTTCGGTTTCATCTCGCTATTTTCCGCGTACAGGATACTGGCCGGCTGACAGCCGGCCCTGTCATGGATGGCGAAATTAATTGTTGCAGTTTTGTCCGGTCCCGGTATAGTCAAGCCATGAAAAGAAAAATACTGATCGCGCTGCTCGTCCCGGGCCTTCTCATCGCCTGCGCCGTTTCCATCTATGTCTATGTCTACCATGACGCGCAGCGCCCCCCGGATAACAATCCGCGCTCATATCTGGCACGGGAGACCGCCGTTCAAAAGCGTCCCGCAGTGGTATGCGCAGGCGACAGCATCACCCATGGCAGGGTGAGTGTCAACTACGTGGACATCCTCTCCCGCCGTCCATCAATGAAGGGCTATGCCTTCGTCAACGCCGGGATCAACAGCGAGCTCGCCTACAATCTCCGCCGGCGCCTGGACGAGATCATCCGGTGCGACCCGAAAGCAATAACCATACTGATCGGCACCAACGACGCCAACGCCTCCCTGAACGAGAAGTCCGCGCAGCTTGCCATAAGCGAAATGAACCTTCCCCGGAAGCCGGACAGGGCCTGGTTCCGCGAAAACCTGAAGGCCATCTGCGCAACATTGAAGTCCCGCACGCGGGCCCGCATCGCCCTGCTCTCGATCCCTCCCATCGGCGAAGAGCCGGGGAGCGCCGCGTACCTTCGCGCGGCCGAATACAGCAGGATCATCCGCGACGTCGCGGCCGAGGAGAAGGTCGATTACCTCCCGCTGAACGAGACGATGTCGCGCCGCATCGAAGTTCGCAGCGCCCGGCCGGTGGTCCGCTACGAGGGAGACACGGACATGCCCATGTACCTTGTCCTGGCCAAGCATTACCTGCTGCGAAAAACCTACGATGAGATCTCCGAGGCAAACGGCTTTCTCTACCTGACAGACCTGCTCCATCTGAATACGCGCGGCGCCGAAGCGGTGGCTGACCTGATCGAGGAATTCATAAAAAAAGGGCGGGATTGAACCCGCCCTCCGCCTGAATTCCACTCTTCCCCGGGCTGTCCCGTCAGGGCGCGGTGATGAAGGGCACGTTGCCCCCGACCTGTGACTTGCTGCAGCCGTCCTTGTTGCATCCCCCGAAGCCGCAGACCTCCCCGGTCTGGTCTATGGGATGGCCGATACCGTCAAAGCAGCCGTCGCCGCTGCAGTTCATCCACGAAGGCGAGGAGCTGCCCCGCTCTATGACCGCCAGGTTGTTCCAGGTGTCCATGTGATAATCGTTGCTCCCCGGGTTCCGGAAATCCTCGAAGTAGAGGCATCCCCCGGACCCGCCGGAATCGTGGTAGGAGCCGTGGGCGTTCTTGCCCACGTACGCGACCGGGTGGGTGCCGCCGACGGTCTCGAAGCTGCCGGCATTGCGCGAGTACCAGCCGCCATGCTGGTAAAAGGCGACCCGCTTCAGCTGGCCGTCGACGATCATGACCGCGAGGGACTCCCAGTCGGCCGCGTGCGACCCGAAACTGGTGAAGCAGGTGCTCTGCCAGGCGTAGAAGTACCAGTAGCGGATGATGACCGTGTTTGTACCGCACTGCTTGGCGATATAAAAGACCGGGACCCGGTTGTTCGCGATGGTTGAATAATCCTTGTTGCACAGGGCTATGGGATCGACGCCCAGGGCCCGCTGGGTGTAATAGACCTGGGGATCGCTGGGGAAGCATTTGCTCTGCTGGCCGGAATCGGTGCCGAAGAGCTGATCGAACCTGAGACGCGGCGCGAACTGCCGCGCAAGGGCGTTGAAGTCGGCCGGCGTCGAATTCCCGTCGGCCCGGCAGAGATAGAACTGCATGTTATCGCAGTACCGTCCGGAGCAGCGCGCGCCGGCCACAAACATCGATTCCGGCGTGACAAAGGTCCCGCCATCCTCTTCCGAAAGGTACCCGGTCCAGTAGCAGTCCCGCCGTGTGCCGCCGTTGTTCAGCTGCGAACAGCGGAGGGACATGTTGTCGCAGTAGCTTCCCGTGCACCGTATGCCGGTGACGAAGGCATTGTTATCGCACACCCGCCAGTTGGTCCCTTCTTCAGAAAAATAGTCGGTCCACCAGCTGGAAGTCTGGCTGTACCCGGAGCCCCGGCAGAGGAGGTTGACATTATCGCAGTACCGGCCGCTGCATTTGACCCCGCCGGTCAGGTATGATGCACCGCATTCTATTGGCGGCGAACCGTCCGTGGTCCAGTTGAGCCAGTAGGGAGGATAGACGCTGTCGTAATAATAGCTGTTCGATTGCGCCGGATAGTTATCGGTAACCAGACCCAGGAGCGCGGTGGGATCTCCCTGGTTATCGGCGCAGCTCATCAGGGAATATCCAAAGCCCATGAAAAGTAATGGCAGGATAATAAAAAGCTGAAAAAATCGAACCTTCATAGAAACCCCCTTAATATCGGTAATAATAACCTGAATTTCTGCATGAAACATATGAATCAATACCGAAGTTAATTATATAAACCGTCCGGACTGACTGCAATAAATTTATTAAAATACTGTATACAGTTCTAGCCATTATCAGATCGATCTGATTTTGCACTCCTGTGATCAGATTTTGAATTAAAGTGATCAGATTTTGATTAGGCCGGGATCTCTTAATGAGGGATTATCTTTATGATATGCACGGCTGTGGCCTTGAAGGAAGCGGTTATCTCTCCACCTTCCCTGATGCCGAGGTCCTCCATCGAACGGCCGGTGACATACCCCATGAGGGTAAAGCCGCAATCGACATACACCTTCCGGTACAACCCGGTCGGCACAACCTTCGTAACCCTGCCGCTGAAGGAATTGCGGGCGCTTGTCCCGGGGCGATCATGGGAAAAAAGAATGCTCTCCGGGTGCACGCAGAAGGTGACGCTGCTTCCCGGTCCGGCATCCCCCGCAACTTCAATACCAGCGCCGTTAACCGATAGGACCAGGAGACCGTCTCCAGACCCGGTGACCCTGCCGGCAAGGATGGTCTCGGTCCCCATGAAGGAGGCGACGAACTCGCTGGCAGGGTAGAGGGAAACTTCGTTGGGGCTCCCGGCCTGGACAACGGCGCCGCCGTTCATCACGATGATCTCTTCGGCAAGGCGCATTGCCTCGCCGCGGTCATGGGTCGCGAAGACCGTCGTGATCCCCCGTTCCCGGATGATGCGGTCCAGGTCGGCGACGAGGGCCTCCCGCGAGGGCGCGTCCAGGGACGAGAAGGGCTCGTCCATGAGAAGAATCTCCGGGTCCACGGCAAGGGCCCGGGCGATGCTGACCCGCTGCGCCTCGCCGCCGGAGAGCGCCCCGGCCCGGCGCCTGGCCAGATGGGATATCCCCAGCAGCTCCATTGCCTGCCCCGCCACGGTCCTGATATTCTCCCGCTTCATTCCCCGCATCTTCAGGCCCGACGCAACATTATCAAAGACAGAACCGGTAAACAGGAGCGGCTCCTGGAACACCATGGCCAGGTTCCGGCGGTACCGATGGGCCGACGAGACCCCCGGAATTTCCCTGCCGCGGTACCGTATACTGCCCCGGTCTGGCCGCACCAGGCCCATGAGGGACAGGAGCAGAGTCGACTTGCCCGCGCCATTGGGCCCGATCAGGGAATAGACGCGTCCCTCGCTGAAGGAAAGACCGGCGACTGAAAGAGCCGGCATGTTGTTCCGGATGACCTGGAGGTCCGTTATTTCCATGATGGGGCCGCTCATTTCTGCTTCCTCTGCTGGACCGCGGTAAGGATATAATTCACCGTGAAGGCGAGGACGAGGAGAATCACGCCGAGGGCAATGGCTAGCTCGAAGTTCCCCTTGCCGGTCTCCATGACCGTGGCTGTGGTAAGGACCCGTGTGTAGCCCTTGATGTTGCCCCCCACCATCATGGAGGCGCCGATCTCGGATATGACGCCGCCGAAGCCCGCCATGACGCCCGTGAGCAGGGGAAGGCGCGCCTCCTTCATGAGGAGCCACACCAGCTGGCGCCGTGTGGCGCCCAGGGCGAGGATCTGCAGACGCAGCCTGCCCGGGAGCTTCTGCATGGCGGCAAGGGTAACGCCGGTGATGATGGGTGCTGCTATGACGATCTGCGCCAGCACCATGGCCGCCGGCGTGTACAGGAGTCCGAGTTCGCCCAGGGGCCCGCTCCGCCAGATGAAAAGGGTAACGAAGAGGCCCACAACCACCGGCGGAAGGCCCATGCCGGTGTTGATCACACTGATAACGAAGCGCTTCCCGGGAAAGCGGAGGAGGGCCACGGCCGTGCCCGCACTCACGCCGACGACGGTACTCGCCAGGGTAGCGGCCCCCGATATCTTAAGGGAAAGGAGGGTTACCTCCACGACCTCAGGGTCAAGGGTGACGATCAGGCTGAAGGCCTGGATGATGCCGTTTACTATAAGGTCCATGTTACCGCTGGTATATATCCCTACCTATGCCCCCCCTGTCCCCCCGGGGGGAACTATAACATATGCCTGCACGCGCCCCCTCGGGGGGTCGGGGGGGCATGATTCTTATTACTTCACCGCATCCGGATGGAAAAGTATGGCGCCATATTTCCTGATGCCGAAGTCTTTTATCATCATCTGCGTATCCGGGGCCACCCAGAAATCCGCAAAGGCCTTTCCCCCTTCCGCGTTGACCCTGGGGAATCTCTTCGGATTCACCTCGATCACATGGTAGATGTTCAGCAGGGCGGCATCGCCCTCCACCAGGACCGCGGCGTCGATCTTATTTTTCCGCGAGAGATAGGTGGCGCGGTCGCAGAGGGTATAGCCCCTCTTTTCCACGACCACCGCCAGGGTCTGGCCCATACCGAGGCCGGTCTGCTGGTACCACTTGTCTTTCTCAGGATTGAGCCCGGCCTTCTTCCAGAGCTTCTGCTCCATCACATGGGTGCCGGATTTGTCTCCCCGGGACACGAAGAGCGATTTTGACGCTGCGATCTTTTTGAATGCGTCAGCAGCTGTTTTAAGCCCTTTGATCTTCGCCGGGTCTTCCTTCGGTCCCAGGACAACGAAATCGTTGTGCATGACAATACGTCGGTTTATTCCGAGGCCCTGCTTCACGAACTTCTCCTCCGCGTCCCTTGAGTGCACCAGGAGCACGTCCGCCTCGCCCTTTTCGCCCATGGCCATGGCCTGGCCGGACCCCACGGCTATGGTCTTCACCCTGAAGCCGCTCTTTTTCTCGAAGACCGGGATCAGCTCATCCAGGAGGCCCGTGTCCTGGGTGCTGGTGGTGGTGGCGAAGATGATGTCCTTCTGCCTGGCGTCAGCGGGGATGATCACAAGCAGCAGAGATGCAAAAACCGATAGCAAGCATGCGGTAAGGTTATACATAAACAACTCCTTTTTAAGATCATCGGAATAATATACCTGATAAATTGTATTTGAATTTTTGTCATTTTTTTACAAATTCAGCTATTTTTCTATTACAAAAAAGCACAATATGTAAAAAATACCAAGAAATAACTAAAAATTACTGTTTTTAATCATATTTCTTGACTATCAAAGCATATTAAAATATTTTTACTTAACTAGGTAAAATCTATTATCCATCAATTTCAACTACAATTGCCTGGTGATATGAATTCAATAGCAGAAATAAACGGCAAACAATGATATATATCGGCATAGATGACACGGACACCCTGAAGTCCCGCGGCACCGGCCGCCTTGCGAGGAACATCGCCGCTATCCTGGCAAACGATTTTGCCGTGCTGGGCGTGGTGCGGCACCAGCTCCTTCAAGACCCGCGTGTCCCCTTCACCAGCCACAACAGCAGCGCTACCATCATCCTGAAAGAAAAAAACGGCACTGATCTGGCGGCATTGTTCCGGAACGTGAAAGACCTCATGCTTGCCGATTTCCAGGTCGGCAGCGACCCCGGGCTCTGCGTGACGCGGGACATTCCTGACCAGGTCATTGAGCACGGCCGCAATGCACAGAAGCGGCTGGTCACCCAGGCCGAGGCGAGGGACCTCGCCCGTACCCTCGGCATTGCCCTGGAAGGCCTGGGGGGCACCGAGGACGGCGTCATCGGAGCCCTGGCCTCCGTGGGGCTCACCGCGACGGGCAATGACGGGCGCTACCTTCTCTGCGGGCGGGTGCGCGATCTGAGCGGACTCCTGCCGGTGGAAGCGGTGATCGGCGCCGGCGTGACCGAAGTCCGCACCATCGATGAAAAAAACGTCACCGCCGGAATGGTGATGTCGGACAAGATACGGCCGGCGCGCCGGGACGGAAAGCCCGTCGCGTACGTGGAATGGCGCGATGACCACTGGGAGCCGCTCAAGCTGAATTGACATGATACAGATACACGAATTATCATACGCCTATCCCCAGCACGGCCGGGGGATCGGGCCCTTCGATTTTTCCGTGAAGCCCGGGGAGATGCTGCACATGACCGGCTCGTCCGGGTGCGGCAAAAGCACCCTCGCCCGGTGCATCACGGGGCTCATTCCCCACATCTACCACGGCACCATGAAGGGCAGCGTCCGCATCGGGGAACACGATACCGCCGGCACCCCCCTCTGGAAGCTCGCCGAATCCGCGGGGTTCGTCTTCCAGAACCCGGCCATGCAGATGCTGGGAAATTCCGTCGAAGAAGAAATACTGATGGGCCTTGAAAACCTGGGCCTCGGCCGCGGGGAAATGCGGGACAGGCTGGATGAAGCGCTGGAACGCTTCGGCCTCGGCAGCTTCCGGGGCCGCGCCCCCCAGACCCTTTCCGGCGGGGAGCAGCAGAAGCTTGCCCTGGCGGCCATCATCGCCCGCAGGCCGCCGGTGCTGATCCTGGACGAGCCCCTGTCGATGCTCGATGTTGCTGCCGCCACGGAATTCGCCGGATATCTCTCGGAGCTGGCCCGCGCAGGGACCGCCATCGTCATCTTCGAACACCGGTCCGACTATCTCGCGGGTCTGCCGGGGATACGGATAGCGGCCCTTGACAGCGCAACAGTTCCTGAACGCAGCGGGGCGCCGGGACGATGGGCCCGGGCCGCTTCCGATGAAAAGCGCGGACCGAAGCTCGATGTCTCGGGCCTCGCCGTGACCATCGGCGGTAAACCTGTAATCAGGGACCTGTCTTTTTCCATTGAACCGGGCCAGGTCATTGCAGTAGTCGGCAGAAACGGAAGCGGCAAGACCACCCTGGTCCGCGCCCTGGCGGGACTCCAGAAACACGGCGGCAGCATTGACATTGGCGGCATGCGTCCCGACTTCGGGCAAGTCTACCAGAACGCCGATCTCCAGCTCTTCAACGCGTCTGTCCGTTCCGAGATCCTCTACCGCGTGAAAGACCCCGACATGGCCTGGTACGCCTGGCTCATGGAGACCCTCTGCCTCCGGCAGTACGAAGACACGCCGCCCCTTATCCTGAGCGAGGGGGAGAAAAAACGCGTGGCCCTGGCAACGGTGCTCATGCGCAAGGCGGCCCACGGCATCCTTCTTGACGAACCCTCCCTGGGCCAGGACATGGCCCACAAGAAAATGCTGATAGATATCTGCCGGGGCCTCGCCGCCCGGGGAAAGATCGTCCTTTTCACCACCCATGAGCTGCACCTCGCTGCCATGGCCGACCGGGTGATCCTCCTCGGGCAGGACGGGATCGCAGCGGACGGACCGCCTGAACAGGTCTTCCGCAACGCAGCCGCGTGGAAACGGGCCGGACTCTTCGTTCCCCCGTGGCTGACGGAAACAGGGCAGAAGGTGATAACAGCATGAACCTCAGCTCTACATATGGCATGACCAACACCATGCACATAATTGAGTCGTCGCCTCTCCGCAGGGCCGACCCGCGCACCAAGCTCGCCCTGTGCCTGTGCGCGTCCCTGGCTGTCATGCTCCCCCTGGAAAAAATTATTTTTTTCTCCATCATATATGTTGTCTTTCTTCTTTGGGCGCGGCTCCTCCCTGAAGCGGCCCGGCAGGCGTGGAAACTCAAGTGGATCCTGATGGTGCTCTTCATAGTGGACTGGCTGGTCGTATCCCTTGACCTGGCCGTGGTCGTGACCCTGAGGCTCCTCCTGATGGCGGGCGTGTTCGCCATGTTCTTTTCCACCACCACGCCGTCGGAACTCTGCCTCGCCCTGGTGTGGCTCCGCGTGCCGTACCGGTACGCCTTCAGCATCAGCCTGTCCTTCCAGACGGTGAGCAGCATAGACACGGAATGGCGCGGGATACTGGAGGCGCAGCGGGCGCGGGGAGCCTTCGAGGCTCCGAAAGGGTGGCGGTATCTCATCGAGCAGGTGCGGAACCTGGTGAGCCTCACCGTGCCGGCAGTGGTGCTCACGGCCCGGCGTGCCTGGTCGATGACCGAGGCAGCCTATGCCCGCGGCTTCGAGTCGCCCCGCCGGAGCGCCTACAACAGCCTGTCCATGAAAGCCATTGACTGGGCAATCCTTGCGGGAACCTGTATCGCTGCAGCAGCAATAATCATCTGGAGGTAACCATACATGAACACCACGCGCCGCATCATCATTGCCGTCATCATTATCGTCGCCGTTGTCGGCACCATCCTGGTCATTCAATCGTCCCGCCGCGGCGGATACCTGTACCGCACCTGCAACACCGGTGAAAAGCAATTTACCGAAGGGTGCGTTCCCGTCAACTCCGCCGGCAAGCTTCTGGCGAACTTCTGCCAGAAGGATACAGCCGGACTGGCAAAAACGAGCTTCCAGGATAAAGCCGAGAACAAGAAACAGGAGGGATGGCTTCTCAGGGACATACTCCTGTTGTACGTCAAGAAGGAAGAGATGTCTCCGGACACCGCGGTCACGGTCGCAAGCTCCAGCCGAGGCAAGAAAGCGGAGCTGAAATGGAAAGACATTGCCGATGCGCAGAATAAAATCATACTGGCCGTTTCAAAACAGGGAACCCTGAAGCTGGCATCCGCCATGAAGAACCTCGACACCAGGGAATCGTGGGTCCAGGACATTGACAGGATCGAGATAGCACGAAAGTGAAGGAGCGGTACTTTTCCACGTTCCAGCTCTTCCTGCTGGCCCTGTTCGCGGCCCTGATCGTGGTGGCGAAAATAGCGCTGCACCTGCCCCTGCAGCTATCGGGCCACTCCGGGATTTTCTGGATGGCCATTATCATCGTGGCGGCCCGCGTGGTGCCGAAACGGGGCGCGGCGAGCCTGGTGGGACTCACGTCGGGCATCATGGCCTCTTTCCTGGGCCTGGGAGACCTGGGAGGCCTGAACACCCTCCTCTCCTACACCATGGCCGGAGTCGGCGCGGACCTGGGCCTGCTCCTGCTGCGCGACCCGGAGAACTACGCCTGCGCCATGCTTGCCGGCGTGTTCGGCCACCTGTGCAAGTACATGGTCAAGTGGATATTCGGCATGATGGCGGGGGCGCCGGTGGGGTTTGTCGCCCTGGGGCTGGCCAAGGCACTCATCGGCTATATCGTCTTCGGCGCCCTGGGGGGACTGCTCGGCGCCCTGACCCTTGCCGCCCTCAGGAAGGCGGGATTCTTCACCTATCTGCTGGAAAAGAAATAACTTACAGCTTCGCCTCAAACCCGCCGTAGCACGTGAATCCCGGCCCGGGATTGAAAGGATCAGGATTGTAATCGTCAAGGATATTCTTGAAAAGAACATACAGGGTGAAGTGTTCCCATATCACCTGGGACACCTTGACGTTCAGGTTGAACTGGTTGTGCAGCTGCACCGTGTCGAAGAACTGCCTTGAATAAAAGAACGTCCCGGGCGGCGGAGCCACCCTCTGGACGTACATGACCTGGTCTATCAGGGCCGTGCCCCAGATTCCGAAGGAAGTCCCGCTGGTAAAGGAAAACCGGACATCGGCAATGACCTGGTGCGCCGGCGTATTATCAAGGTATTTACCCTTGTTGACAGCCTCTTCCCACGATGTGTCCAGGTTCCGCGCGTGGAGGAACGTATAAAAGAAGGACACGTCGATGTCCATTACGCGGGCTATCCTTTTCTTGTGGTACGTAATGGTTGTCTCCACTCCCTGAGCATCAATACGCGAGATGTTCACCGGAGGCTCCTCGCCGCCGGCTATCTTCTCAATGCGGTTCTTTATTATGCTGTAGAAATAGTCAGATCCGAATTCAAGGTCCCTGTCCAGGAAAAAGAACTGGAACCCGGCATTCACGTTATAGGACCGCTCCGGCTTCAGGCCGCGGTCATAGAGTGCGTTGGACACCTTTTCATAATCCCCCAGAAGTGGGAACCTTGTCTTCATGGAAAAGGCGCCCTTCAGGGTCAGGAGGTCCTTCACCGCGTTATAGACAAGGCCGGCCACGGGGTTGAAGGAATCCCGGGTGCCCCAAATCATTGATTTCCCTTTTACAATATACGAATTGCCGTAGACATAAGAATTTTGCTCATATCTAATTTTATGGGTAAGAAAATCCTGCGCGTCATAGGAAACACCAGCTGTTATTTTCACCCGGTCTTTTATGGATATCTCGTCCTCAACTGCAACGGTTAGAAAATAGGCCTTCAGGTAATTAACTTTGTAAATTGACATGCCTTCCCTTGTGTAAATTCCGGGACTCATGATGGGGGACTTTGCCTGCTGACGCCCGTCAATCTCGTCACCTCGCCAAAGGACGGCAAAATTAAGACGGTTCCACGACATGATTTTAAATGATGGATAGACCTGTATCCCATAGGAAACATAGGTCTTATAGTCATAGAAAGGCTCGTAGCGATTTGCGCTCTTGGAAATGACCGCGGCCGCGTCCTTCGGGAAGAGGGAAGCATGATCCAGGTACCCTTCCTGCTTGGCGTAATTCTGGGAGTAGAAGCCCTGGACCTTCATGCTGAAGAATTTGTATTTTACTTTTGCGTAGGGGGAGACGGTAAAGCTGTACTTCTCGGGCCAACTGAAGGAGCGGTTCACGAGGCCGGCCTTTTTAAGATCCTTGGCAAATACCCAGTTGAAGATCGGATCGGTCCATCCCAGGTTATTGATCTTGTAGTCGCTGTAGCACCGGTCCTGGTATGTATTGGTCCTGTTCGTCCCGTAGCTGAAGCGCGCCGCCACTCCGGCATCAATGAGGTCGCCCCATTCATATCCGACCCGCGCTGATGTATTGTATTTCCTGGAACTGGTGTGGTCCCACCTGCCCGTGTCAAACAGATAGTCATAGGGTCCGGGGATATTGATGCCTGCCGGACTCACGCCGTAGACGTAATAGGGCATCAGCCTGTTAATCCAGGCAAGACGTTTCCCTGTATCGAGATGCCGCGAGGGACAGTAACCGCCGGAATTCTGCACCGACGCGGTGATCCATCCGTAGAAATTTTTATAGGGGCCTCCCACGGCAGCATCTATGGTATAGTTGTTATACATGCCATATTCAGCGCCGCCCTGGGCAAAAAGCTTCTCCGGCTTTTTCGAGACAATATTGATGGACCCGATGGCGCCGCTGGTGCCGTAGAGCGCCGACGAAACGCCGCGGTTCACGTAGATGCGGGAGATGTTCTTCACGGAAAGGTCCGAGAGGTCGATGTCAGTGGAATAAACGTCCGCCACGGGGATGCCGTCCACCAGGATGGCGATCTTATCCTGGTCAAAGCCGCGGATCTTCACGCGCATGTGCCCCTTCTGGTGGGCCTCAACCTGCACTCCCGGCACCGTAGACATGGCCTCGTCCAGGGTGCGGTTGCCCCGGGCCTTCAGATCTTTTTCGGTTAACTCCGTCGAAGTGGCGGCCTGGTCGATGTGGGCGATGGACTCGCTCTTCACCACGATCTCGCCGATGGTGAAGACATTGTGGCGGCCGCCCCGTTTTCCCCGGGCGCCTTTTGACCCGGCGTCCTCCCTGCCGATGCTGCCGGAAAGACTGTTCTCACCTCTCTGCCGTTGCGCATCTTCAGTAGTGCCAATTGTTTCAGCCAATAATAGCGTTTTATTGATAATAATACATGTTATCAATAACATTATTATATAAATAAATTTACCGCGCCATTTAAGGCGCGGTATAATATTTTTTAAACTTTTCATTTTCTAAATTTTCATTAGTTTTTACGGACATCCTGAAGTTTCATAAGCAGCGCCAGAACGAAGATAATAGGTGTTATCAATGCTAATATCGGAAATTGAGCCATCACTTGATACTGTGAAGGAGTCCGCCTCACTTCTACACCTCGTCCCAGCAGGGACAGCATTATCATATAACCTATACCTGTCATTCTGATTATCAGGGTTTGCACCACTTGAATTATAGTTATAAAACACCAGAACATAATAACTACCCGGGATTACACTTGATACTGTTATGGCATAAGGACTTGTTGATGAAACAGCACTGCTCACTCCAGTATAAATCGGTAAATATTGATTCCGCGTAGCAGTTCCAAGCACACTATACAGATACACATACATGGTTCGAGTATCATCCGGCCTCGTTCCTGTATAGGCTGCATTGACCGTAAGTGTATATGTTGAAGATGGCGTTAAATAAGCGCCACCGGACTGCAGCACATTGGTTTCACCAATGTCCATAGCAGGTAGAGTGGTATCGCCGGAAATGACAACTTTCTGCGCATTAGCCGTGTATTGCGTATTGACAAAGAATGCATAGGGATCAGTAACACTGTCCGGGTTAGCACCGGCGCTTGCATCATAGAAAGCAAGAACATAATAGTTGCCGGGGACAACATTACTTACCGCAATATTCTGCTGGACGCCCGATGATGCCACAGCTAATGAAATCCCGGTCCTCACCGGCAGAGCCGGGGTTCGCGTTGTGGCACCCAAAGTACTATACAGATATACATACAGCATTTTTGTTGCATAGTCATCCGTTGAAATCGTTCCTGTATACGTTACCGGGACGGTAACGGTATAGGTCGTTGTGGTCATAAAAGCACTGGATGCTGCAAGAACATTAGTATCACCAAAGGTTCCCATATCCAGATTGGTCTCACCCGATATGGTGACCTTAGATGCCCCGCTGGTATAAGCCGTGCCGCTGTACAGAACATACCGGTCAGTCTGGTTGTCAGGATTATCACCGGTATGATAATCATAAAAAGCAAAGACATAATATTCACCGGCTACAATCCTGGGTATTGTTATGGTTGCCGGTGAACCAATCGTAACCGCTGCATCGGTAGAACCGGTATAAACAGGGGCGGGATCTCTTGTTGTGATACCAAGTGAACTGTAGAGGTATACATATATTTTCCCTGAGGCGCCAACCTCGGCCGCAGTTCCATTATATGTCGCGGTAACGGTCAGGGTGGAATCACCTAAAAATGACAGGAACGCCAGAGGATTAATCTCATTCCCTGTATCTTTTTTACAGCTTATCATAAATAAAATTATGCCAATACAAAGCAATTGTATAATCTTTTTCATAGCAACCTCCTAGAGTTTCACAGCCGCTTAGTATGTTAAAAATAAATTAATGATCTTTCTAACTTATCAAGTGTCAATGATTATTTGTCATCAATAGTAATTTTATGGTAGTAATATCCTTGACAACAATAATAGTTTTATTTTGTAATTTTTTAGACAACAACTAACCAAAGAGGTGTGATCATGAAAATGTATATTTCAGCCTTGATCCTTATCTTTGCAATTATAAGCAACGCCCACGCCAAAACCGACCTTATGGTTTACGGCAGCCACAGATTGGACAGCCCTTTAAAAAAGATCATAGCAGCCTTTGAAAAAGAAAACAATGTCACACTAAAAAGCGATTTCGGCTGCGGCGCGCCTAAACTGATACCAAAACTCAAGGCGAAACAGGACGGCGATGTCCTTATACTGGGAGAGGACACAGAGCTGAATTTGGCCAGGAAATCCGGCCTCGTTGATTCCAGTTCAACGGTGGCGTGGAACCCCTTTGTGATCGTGGTCAAAAAGGGCAATCCCCTCAATGTGAAAAGCCCGGCGGACCTGAAAAAGGCCCACCTTAACCTGCCCCAGCCGGGGAGCGGATGCGCCAGCAGGCTGAGCGACTCCATCGTTTCCATGTGGGGCCTGTCGGAGGCAGCCTCCAAGGCGGAGCGCCTTGACAGGGGATGCAAGTCGACCCTCGGCAGCGAGATGGTGGCCCGGGGCGAATCGGATGCTACCTTCACCTGGCGAATCGTCGCAGCACCGGTCAAGGGGATAGATATGATACCTATAGAAAAAGCCAAGGGCGCTCCCTGCGAATGCTTCGGTATCGTGCTGAAAGGAGCCAGGAACCCAGCGCTGGCAAAAAAGTTCGTTGATTACCTTAAAGGCCCCAGGGCCCAGACGATCTTCCGTGACGCGGGCATGATGGACCTGCAGGAAAAGGCAAACTAGGAGACACCCCATGACCAGCAAGAAACCACTCACAGCGATTCTGATTGCAGTTACTATAACAGCCATCATTCTGACCCCCCTCTATCTTTCCGCCAAAGGAAAAAGGGGCAAGGATAGAGTAAAGCCGGTGGGACCGGACCCGAAAATAGTCCGCACCGCGGTCATCGGCGGCATGATCATGACCGGATTGTGGAAAGAGATATCGAAGCGCTTCGAAGCGAAGACAGGATACAGGGTCGTGGTGGTTGCCCACGGCCCGCGGCCCATCCTTGACCGCGCCTTCCGCGAGGGAAAAGCTGACCTGCTCACCATGCACTCCGGCGATATCACCACGGACCTGGTGGCCGACGGCTACGGCATGAACATGCGGCCCTGGACGCGGAACGACCTGGTCATCGTGGGGCCTCCTTCGGACCCGGCAAAGATCAAGGGTCTCAGGAGCGGGGTCGAGGCCTTCAAGCTCATCGCAGCCGCGCAGGCCCCCTATCTTGACGCCTTCAATAAAGGCGGGAGGGAGCTTTCCCACACGCTCTGGACCAAGGCAGGGGTACGCCCCCGGGGAGGCTGGGTCATCAAAGACGAGGGCAACAGGGCCAAGGACATCATCACCTTCGCCGAAAAGAACGACGCCTACGTGGTTTTCGGCCGCATGCCGGTGCTGTTTGAAAAGATAGAGCTGGGCTCAATGAAAATAATGGTAGAGGGAGACCCCCTCATGCGCCGGCCTTACATAGTCATGGAAGCCAACCCAAAACGAGTCCCCGGAGCCAATACAAAAGGGGCGAAAATGCTGGCTGATTTCCTGTTATCAGATGAGATACAGAAATTACTGAGTGAATTCGGCACGAGAGAGTATGGCGGCTTACCTCTTTTCTATCCAGTCTGGCCCACAGGAAAGGAAATGCCCTTATAGAATAGACGCCGCATGCGATAAAAGTTGGACGTCATATATTATTCTTATTGACTATCCGACAAGGTTCTATATCTTTTCATCTGTAACAAGGAACAAGGTCCAGTTAACCATCGTCTCAGGGGACACCAATGCCGGAACAATTAATGAACACCAAAGAGGTTGCCGAGTACCTCGGCATCAACGAAAAACAGGTCTACGCCCTTATCAAGGCGGGATCCATCCCGTGCACACGGGTAACCGGCAAATGGATCTTCCCGAAACACCTTATCGACGAGTGGATCGATTCATCGGCGCGGCACACCCCGGAGCGGAAACAATCCGCCGGACCGGGCAACCGGATCCTCGCGGCCGGGAGCAATGACCCGGTCCTGGACCTGCTCATAAGCCAGAACAATTCAGAAAACTTTTCCATTTTCTCCTGCAACATCGGGAGCACCCAGGGCCTGGAGTTCCTGAAGGAATCAAAGTCAGATATCGCCTGGTGCCACCTTTTCGACCCTGAATCAAAAACCTACAACATACCCTACATAGCTTCGCACCTGGCGGACAAGAAGATCGCTGTTGTTCATCTTTTTTACCGTGAGATAGGCATCCTTGTATCGCCGGACGCATCAAAGAAAGTGAAAAAAATCGAGGACCTCACATCTGGCATCCACTTCATAAACAGACAGAAGGGATCGGGGATACGGATATTCCTCGAACACAACCTGAAGAAAGCGGGCGTCAACCCGACCGCCATCGAGGGATACCAGAACGAGGTGAACACCCACTTCGAGATAGGCCTCTCCATTCTTTCAGGAAAAGCTGACGCTGGTATATCCACCGTGGCTATTTCTAAGCTCATGGACCTTCCCTTCATACCCCTCGCCCGGGAAAGTTTCGACATGGTCATCGGCAAGGACACCTTCTTTGAAAAGGGGATTCAGCTCTTTATAGAATCCCTGCAGTCGAAGAAGTTCCGGAAGACGGTGGAACCTCTTGGAGATTACAGCTTCGTGGATTCTGGCAAGATACTCTATTCCACTGCCGGATAGTTATCGGTACTTCTTCCGAAAAATTATTCTTCACAGATCAAAATTTTTTCATTTTGACCATATCTAATCGTATATCTGTTGATACGAAGAAAAGGATGTGATCTGCAATGGAAACCACTCTCTATGTTCATATTGATGTACTGGGGCAAATAAATAAGGCGGCTCTTGCACTGGGCATGTCCCGCTCAAAAATTATCACACTCTTGCTGAAGAAAGCAATGAAGAACATTCCTGACCCGGGAAGGATGGGGAGACTCGTCCAGTATCAGCCACGAAGCAACCGTGAAAACTGGCACAGGTTTCATATACAGTTGCGGATTGATGATTATGAATATCTTCTGGACCTCAGAAAACTGCTCAAAATGTCGGTTTCTTCAATCCTTGCGTATGCTTTCCACAAATATGGCGACAACATTATGAAAGCAAAAAAGACCGATAACTATCGGTATATAAATTACATAATTATGAGAGAAGTAATCGATGACATCATCTGTTGGAGATTCATATGGGGATATCCACCCCGGATAGAGAAACTGCTACAGCCCGGCACCGGTTTTTGACCCCTCAGGGCTAGCTGAAAAAATCTTTTTCCAATATGACATAATAAAGTGTTGACAATATTCTTGAATAGGATTTCATACAATACTATATTATTATTGATAGGGACCTCAAAAAACTGCTTATCTCAATTGGAAAAAGCAGTTTTTTCTTTAATACGTACCCTCAGGGAACATCCGGACCGGCAATTGCCGGCGGGTATATCGAATTATCAGTTAGACTCGTAATAAAGACTGCCATAATGCAAACTGGAAGAAAAGCATGATTTCCCGGCTAGCGCCTTCGGCCGCGCCGTTATCACGCTCTGCTGTTCATCATAGTTATTATTAGCATATACAGGATACCGACATGGAGTGGACCGATATCATCATCTCGTCAAAAAAAGAACCCCGGCTTTCGGAGAATGCGCGCCTCGTACTGGAAAAGCGCTATCTCGCCAAGGACGACAAGGGCAATGTCATTGAGACACCGGTGGGCCTCTTCAAGCGCGTGGCCATGTACGTGGCCTCCGCGGATCTCATCTACGGGAAACCCGCCTCCGAGGTCAACAGGCTGGCTGATGAATTTTACGATATGATGGCAGATCTCCAGTTCCTGCCCAACACGCCAACGCTCATGAACGCCGGCAGGCCCCTGGGGCAGCTCTCCGCCTGCTTCGTCCTCCCGGTGGAGGACTCCATGGACAAGATATTCGACGCGGTCAAGAACATGGCCCTCATCCACAAGAGCGGAGGCGGTACCGGCTTTTCATTTTCCCGGCTCCGTCCCAAGGACGATATTGTCAAATCAACCGCCGGCGTTTCAAGCGGCCCGGTCTCCTTCATGAACATTTTCAACGCCGCCACTGAAACAGTCAAGCAGGGCGGCACGCGGCGCGGCGCCAACATGGCGATACTTTCCGTAAACCATCCTGACATCATTGATTTTATCAGGGCGAAGGAGGATAAAAACGCCCTGACCAACTTCAACATATCCGTCGCCCTGACGGATGAATTCATGGATGCGCTGGAGCGCGACGGCGACTATCCCCTCGTCAACCCCAATACGAAACAGGTAGCATCCACGCTGAATGCCCGGGAGGTCTTCAACCTCATCGTGAGGAAGGCGTGGGAAAGCGGAGAACCGGGCATTATCTTCATAGACCGCATCAACGCGGCAAATCCGCTTCAGAAGATAGGCATGATAGAAAGCACCAACCCGTGCGGCGAGCAGCCGCTCCTCCCTTTCGAATCATGCAACCTCGGTTCGATCAATCTGAATACGGTCATCAAGAAACAGAAGGGATCATACGTCATTGATTATGACAAACTGCGCCAGATTACCCGGATGGCGGTCCGCTTCCTTGACAATATCATTGACCTTAACCGGTATCCCCTTGACCTGATCAAGGAAAACACCCTGGCGAACCGCAAGATCGGCCTCGGCATCATGGGCTTTGCCGATATTCTCATACGCCTGGGCATCCCGTACAATTCCGATGACGCGGCAGCAACCGCGGAGTCCATCATGTCCGCCATACAGGAAGAATCAAAGCGGGCCTCGGAAGAGCTCGCCAGGGAGCGCGGCGCATTCCCCAACTTTCCCCGTTCATCCTATGCGGACAACGGGGAAAAGCCGCTTCGCAACGCCACCACCACAACCATAGCGCCGACCGGCACGATAAGCATCATCGCCGGCACCTCCAGCGGCATAGAGCCGATCTACGCCCTTGCCTACCTCCGCAACGTTATGGACAACAACATCCTCGTTGAAGCAAACCCACTCTTCGAGGAAACCGCCCGGGAGCAGGGATTCCTTACCGATGACATCATGACCCGCATAGCCGAGCACGGCTCAGCTGCTGACATCGACGGGATCCCCGAGGATATCCGGCGCATTTTCGTAAGCGCCCACGACATAGCGCCGGAATGGCACATCAGGATCCAGGCCGCCTTCCAGAAGCACGTTGACAACGCGGTATCGAAGACCGTCAATTTCAGGACTGACGCCACCATGGAGGAAATCGAGCAGGTCTACCTGATGGCCTACCACCTTGGCTGCAAGGGCGTCACGGTATACCGCGACCAGTCCCGCGAAAACCAGGTCCTCGAGACCAGGTCCAGATCGGAAAAAAGGCCGGCATCGGATGACGAGAATGCCGCGGCCGCAGCCCTGGGACACATCACCCCCCGGCCGCGCAGCGAGATCACCTGGGGAGCGACACGGAAGATAGCCACGGGCTGCGGCTCTCTCTACGTCACCATCAACCAGGACGAGCAGGGTCTCTTCGAGGTCTTCGCCGCGATGGGCAAGGGCGGCGGCTGCGCCGCGAGCCAGACCGAGGCCGTGAGCCGCCTCATTTCCCTGGCCCTGCGCAGCGGCATTGACAAGGAGCAGATCATCAAGCAGATTAAGGGCGTGCGCTGTCCCAACCAGGCCTGGGAAAAAGGAGGGCGGATCTATTCCTGCGCCGACGCCATCGCCAAGGCCCTGGAACGGCATTCCGGGATAACCCCGTCTTCAAACCCCAACGAGACCATCCATGAAGCGGCCAAGAACATCGCCGAGACAAACGGCAAAATCCGGGAAACAGTCATGGTCGGCGTATGCCCCGACTGTCACGGTCCGCTGGAATTCGAATCCGGGTGCTCCGTCTGCCGGGCATGCGGGTTCTCGCGGTGCGGATAGGAGGGGGCCATGGACTCCGTCCTCCTGCGATGCCAGTCCTGCGGGTCCGCCAACAGGGTCCGCGCCGATAAGCTCGGCAGCGGCCCCAAGTGCGGCAAATGCGGCACGGTGCTCAACTTCCCCCGGAGCCCGGTCGAGGTGACCGCCGGGTCCTTCAACCGAGAAGTTCTTTCATCCCCCGGGGCGGTCCTGGTCGAGTTCTGGACTCCCACCTGACCCCACTGCCTGAGCCTTCGTCCCGTGCTGGACGAACTCGCGGCTGAAATGGCCGGCATGGTGAAAATTGCGACGGTCAACGCCATGGCGGAACAGGACCTGGCGCGGCAGCATGACATTCGCGGCGTTCCCGCCCTTCATCTTTACCGCGGCGGCAGCAAAATAAAGGAAATCGCCGGCGCCATGCCGAAAGCCCAGCTGGCCCAGTGGATCAGGTCGTCCCTCTGATATATACCCGCAATGAAAAACCCGCTCTTTCGAAGCGGGTCTGTTTTTCATGGGATGATAATCGTACCTGTTTCAGGCCGCGTCAAGCTCAAGAAAATCCACCACGTCAAGGTAATACAGTATCCTCCTCACTCCTTCGGTGAGCCCTTTAATGATAAGCGTTTTGTTTGATTTCTTCATGTTGTTCTTCAGGGCGATAAACATGCCAGCGGCCGATGAATCTATCTGGATAACGCTGCTGAGATCGAGGACGATCCGTTCAGCCCTGCTCGACTGGAGCATCTTCTCGATGAATTCCAGGATAAACGAGGTGGTTGTGAAGACCAGTTCCCCTGTGAGAAACCGCAGGTGCATTTCGTTCCCGCATATTTCTGGTTTGATATAGTCCATTTTCATCTTATTACAATTCAGGGTTAAAATGCCGTTAGTCGAGTCGTCATGCGAGCCGACCGGATTTAAGTATTCTGCTGATTCCACAAATTATTAATGTGACATAATTTCTATTTATTCAACCCTGAATGTCAAGAATTATTTTCATATAATACATAAATTACCGAGGGATCTCGACCAAGCCTCTTCTACATCTGGATTACTTTCAGCCCGTCAGGGAGCCTCATATCCTTGTAGGTTTTAACTTTCACCGCCGCGTTAAGCTGGATTTTCTTGAAGGTGATTTCAAGGCGAAGGGGGACGCGCTGCGCGACGATCATGACATTCGAATAGATGCGGCTTGCGCCCTGGCCTACCGGGTTCTTTACATATATCTCGATCCGTTCCCTCGTCTTCCTGTTTATGAGCAGTATCTTGTCGGGATTGTTTCCGCGGAACGAAATGGTCTGGTAGTAATTCGGATTTTCCAGTATCAGCATCGATCCCTTTCCGTTATTGGCGGCAAGGCCCTGCTTCACGGAATAGCCGCTTATCAGGGGAATAACGCCGGTAATCAGGTCGTAAAACATCCTGAAATCTATGCTGACGCCGCCATAGTTCGCCATGTCAATCGTCCTGACATTGTCAACATACATCTTCTTTTCCACGGGATAATAGATACGTATCACGTCACCCTCCTGGAGGAGAGTCATGACGGGGCTCCTGAAAATGAAGTCTACCACGGAAACATGCATCGTGCGCTGCTTCCGGTTGAATTCCATGCTGCCGAGCATCTTGTTTTTCTTTTCGCCGTAGGTGCCGTCAATATTGAAATCAAGGGAGTATGATTCCGGGGACTTCCGGTTGATATCGGCTATGGTGTCAACCATGACCCGTATCCCGTCCTTTCCCGAGGGGTGATACTGGTCTTCCGGGGCGCTCTCATCGCGGAAGGCGCCCGTCGTGCACCCCAGCGCGGTCGCGGCCGCAAGCATAAGCGCCATTATTCCGTTTTTCGCAAGTACGCTGTTACTTGTTCTCATATTTCCTTATCTTGTCCTCGATCGAATCCGTCTTTTTCATCTCATTGGACCTGTGCCAGTATTTGAGGGCGCTGTCGACCTTCCCCAGCTTGAGATAGGTGTCGCCGATATGATCGTACACAACGGGATCGGGCGTGTTTGATTTGCGCAGCTGCTCTTCAGCGACCAGGAGCTTTTCGAGGGCCACCCGGTAATCGCCCTTGCGGTAGTATGCCCAGCCCAGGGAATCGGTATAGGCGCCGTTGTTCGGCTCAAGGTCCAGGGCCTTCTGTATCAGGCTCAGGGACTCATCTATCTTCATGTTGTTGTCCGCGTAGAGGTACCCCAGGTAGTTATAGGCGCGGGCGCTCTGGGGGTTGAACCTGATGGCCTTTTCAAGGGACTCGATAGCCAGGTCGATCTTCGACATCTTTTCCATAACGATGGCCAGGTAAAAATAATAGGTTTCGCTTTTCTCGTCGAGGGATATGGCCTGCTGGATATTGCGCTCCGCGGCGGGATAATCCTCCTGCCAGATCGACAGAAGGCCCTTGAAGAAATAGGGCCGGGAGTTTGACGGCTCCTTCGCCGCCGCCCGGTTGAAATAGTGCATCGCCGAGTCATAGTCCTTTTTCATGCCGTAGAGGTAGCCGATGTGGAGCATCAGGTCAAGGTCAGGCTGGATGCTGTTCGCCTTGATGAAATTATAGAGCGCCAGGGAATACTGCTGCGTCTCCTCGTATGCCTTGCCGAGGTAGTAGTAGACTCCGGGAACCCCGGAGTTGATCCTGCCGGCTTCCGTGAAACAGCGCTTCGATTCCTCGTACAGCCTGCTGTTATACATGAGGACACCGGTGGTCACGTATTCGTTGAAGGCGGCGCCCTGGTCGCCTTTCCGGGCATAGATCCGCGCCATGGCCAGGTGGACCGATATGGTGCGGGAGGAAAACTTGAGCACGCTGGCCAGGAGCTTTTCAGCCATGTCGTCCTTGCGGATGAGTTCGCAGTAGAGCCCCCAGGCGAGTATCCCGCTCAGCGATCCGGTGTTCTTCGCCTGCCCCAGGAGATTAACGGCCCTGATGTCGTCGCGCAGGTAATAAATCCTGCCGAGAATAGACAGGATGACCCGGTCGCCGGGACGCTTTTCATTGAACTGCAGCGCATACCGCTCGGCGCCGGCAAGGTCATGCATGTCCATGCAGGTGAGGGCCAGGTAGTAGAGGGCGTCAATGTTCTCTTTGTTGATGTTCAGGACGTTCTGGTACATCGCAACGGCCTGCAGCAGGTCGCCTTTCCGGTAGGCGATATTCGCGAGGCTGAGATACGACTGTTCCTTGTAATAGTCCTCGATGGGAAGCTGGTCTGACAGGGTGATAACTTTCTGGTACACGGCCGTGGCCCGCTCGGCATCGTTCATGTTCTTGAAATAGTGCTCGCCGAGAATGAACATGATCTGGACCGATTCAGGCCGCTCTTTAAGGTAGTCTTCGAGGATGGCGGCGGCCTCCTCGTATTTCTTCTGCTTGAGGTATATGTTGTAAATCCTGTTGTAAATGCGCATGTCCGATTTGTTCACGGCAAGGCTTTTACGGGCATAGTCCAGCGAAACGGCATAATCGTTCCTGAAGAAATAACACTCTGAAAGCTGGAAATATATTTTATCCATTGCCGCGCCCTGGGCGCCGGCGTCCCTGAAGCACTGGATCGCCTTTTTCAGATAGGCTTCCCGTTCCAATGAGTTGCGGTCCCGCAGGGCGATGTTCTTGTAATAGAGGCCCCAGCTGTACCGGGACCAGTCAGTTGTTATCGCGGGGACATCCGAGCCGGTTTCTGACCGTTCGTGCTTTTTCTTCTCGGCGGCCATGACCGGCTGAAATCCGGAAGAAACGGCGAGGAGGAAGGCGCTACAGCACAGAAGGACGGCAAAAATTTTTTTCACAAACACTATCCATCATAAATTTGATAATACAAAGATAGTACCGCAGGGCATTATTGTCAATCATATTGGGATGTAAAAGGCGTCTCGCCGGACGGAATGGACAGATCTTGGAAATCATCGCCCTTTATTCATCAAATGTGGATCACTGCCCTTCGTTACGGGCAATAGAATATCCAAAATCTCATGAAACATTTTTTCAGACATACATCCGGCATAATAAAATGGCGATTGATTTTAAATCAGGTTAATATCCATATAATATCTGGATGATAATAAAAAATTGACAAATATCCCTGTAACAATGTATATATTAATAGTGTCCGATCACAATGTGAATTAGATTTACAGGAGGATTACCATGTTCTATGGCATAGATCCGCTCTACTGGATGATGATGGCGCCGGTCCTGATACTGTCACTGGTGGCCACCATCAAGGTCAAGAGCACTTTCAATAAATATTCGAAGGTCATGTCCGCATCCGGCATGACCGGGGCCGACGTCGCCAAAGAGCTCCTCAGGAGGAACGGCCTCACCAATGTTACCGTCACTGAGACCGGGGGCTTTCTTTCAGACCACTATGATCCTTCGAAGAAAGTGATCCGCCTCTCCCCCAACGTGTTCCGGAGCAATTCCGTGGCCGCCATCGGCGTCGCCGCCCACGAGACCGGGCACGCCATCCAGCACGCGAAGGCCTATTCGCCCCTGGTCCTCCGCAACACCATGGTGCCGGTGGCCAACATAGGATCGTCTCTTTCATGGATCATCATATTCGCCGGCTTCATCTTCGGTTTCATGGGCCTGGTCAAGATCGGCATCATTCTCTTCAGCGCGGTCGTTGTCTTCCAGGTCATCACGCTGCCGGTTGAATTCAACGCGTCATCGCGCGCCAAGGAAATGCTCGCGTCATACGGACTGATCTCGCAGGGCGAACTCCTGGGGGTCCGCAAGGTCCTTTCGGCTGCGGCCATGACCTACGTGGCGGCGGCGGCGTCCTCCATCATGACCCTTCTCTATTTCCTCATCAGGGCGGGTCTGCTGGGCGGCAGGGACGATTAATTTTTTTCTTGAAATTCCCGGCACTACCGATCAGACTGCGGCGTGGAAGGTGCGCACCCATCTTCCACGCCGAATAACATCCATCGTACGGTACCGGCCCGTTCCGTAAGTACTCAGGGAGGGGCCCATGTCGGACGGGCAATCTATGAACATCAGGAACATACTGCATACATTCAAGAACATCCTGCTGAAGCCGATCAGGACGGCCAGGAACTTCCTGCTGATCGATCTCCGCTCGGTCATGAAAAACTTCGGGGACCACGACGGGGAGCTCTCCACCTGCGCCCTGGCCTTCTTTCTTCTCATTTCATTCATCCCCCTCTCCCTGGTCATAATCGCCCTTATGAGCTTCTTTTACAAGTCTGACGCGCTGGCCGCGTTTTACGCAGCGCAGCTCAAGAGCCAGCTCCCCTCAATCGACATTGACCGCTTCGTGTCCGTCATCGATACGATCATATACAAGAAGCGCTACCTGGCCTTTATCTGGCTTCCCTTCCTGTTCTGGTGGGGAAGCTTCATCTTCGATATCATCGAGCGCGGCCTGGAAAAGGCCTTTCGCATCGGCGAGAGCCGCCGCTACTGGAAGGCGAAGATCCGCCACTTCTTCATCATCCTGGTAATGGCCTTCTCCATCCTGGCGATAACCCTGTTTTCCAACTTTATCGCCATACTCAAGAACACCGGCCTTGCCCTTCTGGTTGAGTCGAACCTGAACGAAGTAGGCATCGTGAACACAATTGTTACCGCCATCGAGGACATCCCCCTGATCCTTTCAGCCATGACAACCCTGCTCATGAACACAGTCCTGGTGTTCATCATCTACCGCTTTATTCCGCCGAAAAAACTGACCAATATCTCCCTCTTCAAGGGAGCCCTCTTCGCGTCCTTCAGCTACGAGGTCGTGAAATCGCTTTTTTCTTATTACATAAGAGAGATCAATGATTACACCTCGATCTTCGGATCCCTCAACACCATCGTCATCCTTATGATATGGATATGGTACACCTGCTTCCTCTTCATCATAGGCGCCGAAATGGCATGGGTCTTCTATGAGAAAAGCGAGGAGGGACGCGAACTCGATTTCGTGAAGTGACGTCTTCGAAACAATCTGAAGGAGGCCGTATTATGGCAACCGTGAAACGGGCATCGGGCAAGGAGATCTTCGGGTGGGCCATGTTTGATTTCGCGAATTCGTCCTACACCACCGTCATCATCACCGTGGTCTTCTGCGTCATCTTTCCAAAGCTCATTGTCGGCGACGGCCCCGAATTCCGACTCGGGAATCTCCTCTGGAGCGTCTCCCTTTCCATCAGCTACTTCATCGTTCTCCTGACGGCGCCCCTCTTCGGCGCCATCATGGATTACACGGCGGCCAAGAAAAAATTCCTCTTCGGGAGCTACCTCCTGACGGTCCTCGCAACGGCCGCGCTGGTCTTCGTATCGCCGGGAAGCATCATCCTGGCCATGGTCCTGGTGATACTATCCAATATCGGCTTTTCCTACAGCGAATCCTTCGTGTCGAGCTTCCTCCCCGACCTCGGCCCCCCGGAAGACCTGGAAGCTCGACACGAAGGATTCGCTGTAGGAAAAGCCGATATTGGATA
>DAONAJ010000020.1:0-60687 GCA_035400945.1 Spirochaetota bacterium | reverse complement strand
ACCGACGAGATGCTCATGGTCTACGCGAAAAACGACCGGGTCCAGAGGCTCTACTCCCTGGTGCTTGCCGAAATGATCACGGCGGGAAAGCGGGACGGGTCCGGCCGGTGGTGCCTTCTGAACAAAGATGCCTTCGTGAGACGTGCCGTTGAACGCCTCAAATGGGAGCGGAACAGCATCCTCTCGGTCCTTGCCGAGCTGGTTGCCATGGAACGGCTCAGGGTAAAGAAGGACGGCGGCGGAACTGAATGGATCGCTTACCGTCTCGGGTAGGAATGCTGATGATGTAATAAATAAAAAGGCTTGACTTAATCCGCGGGTTGCATGGTTTTTATAAAAATAATTGATATATCAACGAATCTATGCTCGTCTTTCTGATTTGTTTTGCTTTACAATCTGCGATATCCATAAATGAATATTTATTTAACAATATTGATCAGTGTTTTAATGAACGCGACCGCGCAGCTTTTTTTGAAGGCTGGCATGCGTGCGTCAAAAAACCTGGATTTCAGGATAACCAATTTGATTGAGGTTATCAAGGTCCTGGCTGCCAATGTTTATATTTACCTCGGTTTTTTCTGTTATTTTATAAGCATCTGGTTGTGGCTTTCAGTCCTGAAGAAAATTGATGTCATAATTGCTTATCCTTTCATCAGTCTCGGTATCGTTTTTACAACTTTTTTCGCCTGGTTTTTTTACAATGAGCCGTTAAACATTTTTAAAATAACCGGTATTGTTTTCATCTGCATAGGCGTCGTCATATTGTCTCAAGGATAATGATAAAACACACATCTGATTTGACCCGTTAATTGTATGACAAAAAAAATTTATCTATCAGTCGCCGCTCCTGTTTTTAATGAAGAAAAAAATATTGAGCAGGTGATTCGCTACTGGAACGGCATTCTGGATTCCGCGGCTTTCATCAGTGAGATTGTTGTCACCAATGATGGATCCACTGATAAAACATTATCTATATTAACAAGATTAAAAAAAGAAATACCCCGGTTAAAAATCGTAAATCATGAAAAAAATTGCGGCTACGGGCAGGCTCTTACATCGGCCATTAGAAACACCTCCGGCGAATTGATCGTAATGCTCGACTCTGACGGCCAGTTTGACCTGAAGGAATACGAATTGCTGTTGAACAAAGCGGTCAAAGAAAAATTGGACGGGGTAACCGGCTTCAGAAAAAAGAAAAAAGACACGATCATGCGTGTCCTGCTGGACCGGATCCTGAATTTAATCATAAGGATCTTTTTCCATATACAGTTCAGAGATACGAATTGCGCGCTGAAACTGATTAAAGGTGATATAATCCGCAGGATTGATTTAGAAGCAAAGGGTTATCCCACCCCCACCGAAATTGTCGTGAAACTTTCAGCGATTGGAGCACGGATTGCAGAAGTGGGCATAACCCATACGGAACGGGAAGCCGGCATATCCAAACTTAAGCCGTTCAAGACGGCGGTTAACTTTCTGAGATTTCTCCTGTACCTTAAATTGAAAGTGCTTCTATATAATAAAAATATTATTTACAAGCTGTAATCATAACAAAAAAGGAATTGAGTCATGACTGACAGGAAATACAAAAGGGCCCTGGTTACCGGCGGAGCGGGATTCATCGGATCGCATATCTGCGGGAAACTGCTGGAAGAGGGGCTCGAGGTTGTTGTGATCGATAATCTTTCGATGGGGAAGAGGGAAAATGTTCCGTCCGGGGCAAAATTGATCGTTGGCGATATCCAGGATGACAGCCTCATCCAAAAAACCTTCAGGGAAGGAATAGATGTTGTTTTTCATGAAGCCGCTATAGTTGCGATTCGCTCATCCATAAATAATTTTTATAACGACGCCATGACGAATGTAATGGGAACGCTGAATATACTACGTGCCGCGTTACAGCATAAGGTGAAAAAATTAATGTATGCCTCTTCCATGGCGGTGTATGCCGATAATCTTAATTATACGCCGATCCCCGAAAGTTACGTCACTGCCCCCATTGCCCCCTACGGCATATCAAAACTCTCGTCTGAGCAATACCTGAAGAATGCATCGGAGAATAATGAACTGGATATTGTGTGCCTGAGATATTTCAACACATACGGGGAAAATCAAACATTGACCCCTTATGTCGGCGTGATCACCATATTCGTAAACAAGCTTTTAAAGGGGGAGCCGCCGGTAATTTTTGGCAGCGGGAACCAGAAAAGGGATTTTATATACGTCAAAGATATTGTGCAGGCAAATATCAAGGCAATGTACTCGGATGTGCATTTCGGGATTTATAACGTAGGGACCGGGATAGCGCATTCCGTCAATGATGTTGCTAACATGTTATGCAATGCAATCAATCCGAAGATTAAACCGGTGTACGCGGACGCTGTCCCCGGAGAACTTCAGTACTCGATAGCTGATCTGTCTCTTGCTCAAAAACACCTCGGGTACGCGCCGGAATACAAGCTTGAAGAAAATATACATTGCGTTATAGATCAGTATTCTAAATAGACTGCCCGTCAAGAACGGTAAGAAAGAATAACCGGCCTGTCAGGTGTGCGAACGAATGAATAGCTGAAAATATAACTGGAAATAAGGACAACTATGAACCGGTTCGGCAGGGATATACTGAAAAAATTTTTTACCTATACTTTCATCGTTGCTGCTTCTTTGATACTGTTAACCCTGGTAATGCAGTTATGGAACGCTGATATCAACGTGCCTTTCGGTTACTCCGGGGATTCCCTGCTTTTCGGGGAATTCGTCAAGTCAATGATGGATAACGGCTGGTATCTTCATAATCCCTTCGTTGCCATGCCGTACGGCCAATATCTGCATGACTATCCCCTGTCTGACAACCTCAATATTATAATTCAGAAAATTATCTCGCTGTTCTCCTCCAATTATGCCGCAACTATGAATATTTTCTTTATACTGACATTCCCGTTGACTGCATCTGCATCGTATTATGTCTTCCGGAAATTCAATGTTTCCCCGGTGAACGCGTTTGTCGGAGCCCTGCTGTACGCCTTCACGCCGTATCATTTTTTCCGCGGCGTCCATCATGTTTATCTGGCTTCATATTTCATGATCCCCTATATAGTTCTTATCCTGATGAGGATTTTTTCCGGCCAGATCGATCTGTGGCCGGCCGGCAACAGATCAAAGGGATATGGCGTGCGGCTGAACGGGTATGCTGTCGCCGGCATAATAATATGCCTCCTGCTTTCCTCGGCGGGCATATACTATTCATTTTTTGCCTGCCTCTTTCTCGTTATAGCCGGCTTAACCGCTGCCATCTGGGAGAAAAAAATCAGCCGTTTATTTACCGCGCTTTTTCTCGCTTTCATCATAGTCCTGGGAGGGCTAATCAATACAGCTCCAACGCTGATATATCAGATGCAAAACGGAAAAAATCTGAAAGCAACACAGAGAGTATACCATGATACCGAGTTATACGCGTTAAAGATCACCCACTTATTGCTCCCGGTCAATGATCATAGGATCAAATTACTGGCCGACTTTAAAAATCAATATAACAAAGAATCCAATTATATCAGCAAATTCGTCAATACAGATGTTTGCGCTTCTCTCGGTCTGGTTGGGAGCTGCGGCTTCATGATCCTGATCCTGTTTGTGCTATGTTACAGAAAGAATTCCGCGAAGGATGAAGATGCCAGACTGCAGACGCTGCATCAATTGGGGATATTAAACATTTCGGCGATTTTGATCGCAATTATCGGAGGATTCAATTCATTCATTTCTATTGCGGTTAATTACAGGATCAGAGCCTATAACAGGATGAGTATTTATATAGCCTTCTTTTCATTGTTTGCCGTAGTCGTGTTGCTGGATTTTATCTATGATAACTATATAAAAGACAGAGTGGTCCTTAAATTTTTTGGGAATACCCTGAATGCATCAAAATTCATCTGGTTAACCTTCCTGCTTGCGGTACTTGCCGGCGGTGTGTATGATGAAACCGGTTTAAACACGGTTCCTGACTACAAATCACTGGCCGAAAGGTTTAAGAATGACGGGACATTCGTGGGACGGATTGAGAAAATCATGCCGGAAAAAGCTATGATATTTCAATTGCCATACATTCCCTTTCCAGAGGAGCCCCCGCTCTATGGAATGGGGACTTATGATCATTTTCGCTGTTATCTCCATTCAAAAAATCTGCGGTGGAGTTACGGTGCAATGAAAGGGAGAAAGACGGATGAATGGCAGAAAGCGGTAAGCGCCAGGCCCATTAAGGAAATGATCAGTGAGTTGTCGGCAAAGGGTTTTAAGGGTATCTGCATCAATAAAACCGGGTATCAGGACAAGGGTGTTAAAATTATTAAAGATATCGGAGAACTACTGGGAGTTAAGCCGATTCTGGATAAAGACAAAACCATGGCGTTTTTTTCAATGCTGAATTATTCAAAATAATTCAGCGCCGCGGCCCCGCCTCTGTCGCAACTGTGCAGTTCTATGCTCCGGACCCCATTCAGGAGATCCTTCTATTTCATGAATTCCTCCGCCATCTGGATGTCCTCTTTGGTGTTGATATTCACGTACTTGTCGCAAATCAAGAAGGAGCGCACATCCATACCGTCGTCGATGGCGCATTGTATAAGGTCGGGTAATTCTTTCTCGTTACGCTCGTGATGAATCGGGGTATATTCTATATAATCGAATATCTTATTATTGAAAACGCAATCACCGGTGCCCATGAACTGGTTCAGCGGGTTGCGCGGTTTTTCTATCAGGCGAAATATCCTCCCTTCTGAGTCCTGGATAAGGGTGTATGTTTTTTTTATCAGATTGCGGTTCTCAACGGTTAGGATGCCGCACAGTGCGAATGCGCCGCTTCGCTTGTATTCGCTGATCATTTCCTTGTGGTGCGGGTTTTTCATGATTTCGTCTGCCAGCATGAGCATGAAATCATTCTGCCCGATCGTCTCGCGGGCGCACTCTATGGCGTGTACCAGGCCCTTTTGCTCTTTCTGGATCACGTACCGGATTGCGACGTCGTGGTACCGGTTCCCCAGATAATTGATGATGTCTTCCGCTCTGTAACCCACCACAATGACGATTTCTTCCACGCCGGCGTTAATCGCGTACTGAAGGTTGTATTCTATGGCCGGACGACCATTGATGATGGTCATGGATTTATTTCGTACGGCTGAAAGATCGTCGAGACGTTTTCCGCGGCCGCCGGCCAGCAGTAATGCTTTCATGGTATTTCTCCCGGTGCGATTCAGGCGACGCGCTGGTGAAGCCTCTCACGGATGCCGGGCAGAGCATGCCCTGCTCCCGGTCCCGTGTCGGGCGCGCGTTTCGGGATGGTGGTGCGGAGGGATCAGGCTCCGCACGGTTCCTGCGTCAATTTCCCGATATTCTATCGGTTGCCATTCAATTACAGAGCGGAAAATAATCAAGATATTTTTAATGAGGACCCGATTTGGCAACCGTTACTCGTTATCCGGATACCGCTGCATGATGTTGCGGATTATTTCCAGGTTACCGAAGAAAATCTCCACAAGCTCGGGGTCGAATTTTTTTCCCGACATGGTCCGGATCTCCTTCAGAACTGATTCGTGGTCCCACGCTTCCTTGTAAACCCGCTTTGACGACAGGGCGTCGAACACATCGGCCAGGGCGACGATCCTCCCGAAAATGGGGATCTCCTCACCCTTGAGGGGCACAGGTTTTCCGTTCGCGTCCTTTTCCAGGGCCTCGCCAGTTTCAACGTCGATGCGGCCGGGATAACCGGTGCCGTCCCAGTTCTCGTGGTGGGTGAGGGCGACGACCGCCGCCATCTCGTCAAATTCCGACTGCCTCAGCTTGAAGAGACGGGCCCCCTGGGCGCAGTGGGTCTTCATGATCTCGAATTCCTCGGGGGTGAATTTGGCCGGCTTTTTCAGGATAAGGTCCGATACCGCCACCTTGCCCACGTCGTGGAGCATGGCGGCCATGCGGAGTATGTCCTTTTTGCGGAAGATTTCGTCCCGGGAAATTTTTTTAATGTCCGCCCAGCGCTCGTAAATTTCCACCGCGTAGGAAGCTACCCGGTTGACATGGGCCCCTGTTTCCTTCGGGTCCCTGAGCTCCGCCATGTTGATCATCCTCAGGATGAGGGCCCGGGTCATCTGCGCCCTCTGGAGGATTATGCTGGCCATGTTGGCGAAGTGGAGCGCTATCATCTCGTCCGCCGCGTCAAAGGTGCCGCAGAAATCGGCGCATTCGTCGAAATCGCTTTTATTGCCGTCGGGGCTCAGGGAGTTGATGATCTGCATGATCCCCAGTATCTCGCTGCGGTTGTTCTTTAACGGAATGGTCAGCATCGACTTGGTCCGATATCCGGATTTCCTGTCATTGGTGGGGTCGAACTTATAGGGCGCGCTTTCCGGTATGCTGTAGGCGTCCGGGATGTTTATGATCTCCCCGGTGAGGGCGGCATAGCCGGAGATGGAGCTCTTGTTGATCTTAGTCCTGAAGGTGGTGTAAATCAGCTTTTCCCCCGGCTTGAGCTTCCGTTCAAGGGAGGCCGTCTGGACATGGCTGGTGAAGACGAGTTCGTCCCCTTCCTTGATCTGGATGGACCCGGCGTCGGCGTTCAGGATCTTCCGGGCCTCGGTGAGAATCCTGTCCAGGAGTATGTCCAGGTCCTGCACCGTGTTGAGCTCGGAGCTGAGCTTGATGATATCGTTCAGTTTGATCGCCTTGTCGTGCATCGATACCGCCGTTATGGAAAGTTAATTGCAGCTACGTATAACTGGAATTAAAGATAATCATGAATAGTCATTAATGCAATTACTTTTTCAGTATTGCTTACAATGTTTCAATAGCGTAAAATTGTCCCGTTGAAGGGAAATTAAGAAAGACGGCCACGAGGGGCAGTTGCTATATTGAATTAGGTAAAAGGAATGGCAGATATAATGTCACAGCGACGGAACGGCAACGGACCCGAACAAGAGCGAACACCGTTGATTCATGGCGACAAGGCTGAATCCCGGGAAGTGCGCGAGCTCACGCTCCTGTATGAAGTCAGCAGCGCCCTGAACGGCACCCTCGACCTGCGCACCGTGCTGGACCGCGTGCTTTCGATGATGGCGGAGCGCATGGAAATGCTTCGCGGCACCTTCACTATCCTTAACAGGAAGACCGGGGAGATCGTCATAGAGGAGGCCTACGGCCTCACCCCGGATGAGCGGGCGAAGGGACGCTACAGCGTCGGCGAGGGAGTCACCGGCAGGGTGGTCGAAACGGGCCTGCCGGCGGTTGTCCCGCGCATATCCGATGAGCCTATGTTCCTTGACCGTACCGGCTCGCGGAAACAGCTCGACAAGGAGGACATCGCCTTCATCTGCGTCCCTATAAAGACCGGCAGCGAGGTTATCGGAGCACTTTCCGTGGACCGGCTGTTTAATGAAACCATTTCGCTGGAAGAGGACGTCCGGCTTCTCACGATCATATCTTCCATTATAGCCCAGGCGGTGCGCCTGCGCCAGCTGGCCCAGGAGGAACTGGACCGGCTCAGGGAGGAGAACCGGAGGCTTCACGATGAGCTGAAAACAGCGAACCGGCCGGATTCCATTATCGGCAACGCCCGGGCGATGCTGGAAGTCTACTCCCTGATAGAGCGCGTCCGCGACACCAAGACAACGGTGATGATCCTGGGCGAAAGCGGCGTGGGCAAGGAAAAGGTGGCCCAGGCCATCCACTACGGCTCCAACCGGGCCGACAGGCCTTTCATCGCGGTGAACTGCGCGGCCCTTCCCGAGTCCCTCATTGAGAGCGAGCTCTTCGGGTACGAGCGGGGCGCCTTTACCGGCGCCGTCGCTGCCCGGAAGGGGCGCTTCGAGATGGCCGACGGCGGCACGCTCTTCCTCGACGAGCTGGGGGACCTCCCCTACATGATGCAGATAAAGCTCCTCAGGGTGATACAGGAACGGGCCTTCGAGCGGATCGGCGGCACATCGACCATAACCGTGGACGTGCGGATCATAACAGCGACCAACCGGGACCTGGAGGCCCTGGTGCAGGAGGGGAAATTCAGGGAGGACCTCTTCTACCGCCTGAACGTCTTCCCGATCGTGGTGCCGCCCCTGCGGGAACGGAAGTCGGACATCATCCTCCTGGCGGACCACTTTGTGGAGCGGTACGCCGCCCACCATGGCAAGACCGTGAACCGCATCTCCACCCCGGCCATCGATATGCTGATGTCCTACCACTGGCCGGGAAACGTTCGCGAGCTGGAAAACTGCATCGAGCGGGCGGTCATCCTCACCACTGACGGCGTCATCCACTCCTATCATCTTCCCCCGAGCCTGCAGACCGCGGGGGCAGCCGGAGACGGCGGCGCGGCAACATTGAAGGACATGGTCTCGACCATTGAAAAGGAGATCATTGTTGAAGAGCTGAAGCGCTCGCAGGGGAATATGTCGAAGGCCGCCCGGGCCCTGGGAATCACCGAACGGATAATGGGGCTCCGCGTGGAAAAATTCGGCATCGACCCGAAACGCTTCAAGGAGTGAGGCCCGCCCCCTGTACCCCGTGGTGGGGGTGAAACGTTCAAGCACCCTGTTTTTCTATTTCATTTCGAAGGAGCCCCTCGATTTACTCGGGATATACTCCGCGAATGAGAAATCTTTAATCCTGCCATGTTAAAGGATTTTTCACCCCTGCGGGGTTCGAAATGACAGCGTAATATGCGTTCTTCTATAAAACCCCCGCGTGTCAAAGCTCTATCACAATTGCTATTTCCTTCCAATTTGACAGGAATTTTTCCTAAGGTGATAACTCTTACAAATATGTAGCTCCATAATTACCAATCCTACAATTGTGTAGTTTTTTCTTCAACTTTCCGCTTCTTCCGGCGCACTGGGCTGTGAAGGAAACATGAATCGAACTGATCGTGACATTGTGTTATCAATGAATTGTCCCTTATTATTACGGTCATGTTAACTTGTGTCGCAGAATAGGCGGTTCCGCATCCCTCCCGCTGATTTGGCACGGGCCGTGCTATATATAAAATTATGTATGAATTTCCGGCGGACCGCGGTTTGCGGGTTTTCAAAGGACAGTTCAAAGATTCTATCAATAGTATTTCGGAGGAGATATGAGTAAAGTTTTCACAGCAGTATCGCTGGCGCTGTTCATCGGCGTTGCGGCGATGAAAGTTTTCGGCGCTGAAACCGCGCCCGCCGCGGCCGTCACGCCGGATGCGCTGGAGGCATTCAAGAAATCGATGCAGGTCGGCGTCGATACGGCCTGGGTGCTCTTCACCGCGTTCCTTGTTTTTTTCATGAACCTTGGGTTCGCCATGGTCGAATCCGGGCTCTGCCGGGCCAAGAACTCGGTCAACATCCTGGCGAAGAACTTCATCGTCTTCGCCATTGCGTCCCTTTCCTTCTGGCTTGTCGGCTGGGGCCTCATGTTCGGCAACGGTAATCCATTCATCGGCCTGGAAGGTGTTTTCTTCGCCGGCGGCGCGGATAACAGCCCGGCAATGGGAGACGCGTATCAGGGAGCCTACAAGGCCCTCAACTGGACCGGCGTTCCGATGTGGGCGAAGTTTTTCTTCCAGCTGGTTTTTGCCGGCACAGCGGCTACCATTGTTTCAGGAGCTGTTGCGGAACGTATCAAGTTTAAATCGTTCATAGTGTTTTCATTCATCCTGGTTGCCGTGATGTATCCCATAACCGGACACTGGATCTGGGGCGGCGGCTGGCTGCAGAGCCTTGGCATGTTTGACTTCGCCGGCTCCTCCGTGGTTCACTCGGTGGGCGGCTGGGCGGCCCTGGCGGGAGTCATCCTTCTTGGCCCGCGCCTGGGGAAATACCGCGCCGACGGATCGGTAAACCCCATCTTCGGCCACAACATGTCAATGGTCACCCTGGGTGGCCTGGTGCTCTGGTTCGGGTGGTTCGGGTTCAACCCGGGATCCACCATGGGCGTCGGCGACGGAAGCGCCATAGCCCACGTGGCGGTCACCACCAACACGGCTGCAGCCACAGCTATCATAAGCTCGACCATAATGTCATGGGTCATGCAGAAGAAGCCTGACCTCTCCATGATCATCAACGGCGCCCTGGCGGGCCTCGTGGCCATCACGGCTCCCTGCGCCTTTGTGAGCGTCAAATCGGCCGCCGTCATCGGCCTCATCGCCGGCGTGCTGGTGGTCCTCGCGGTCATAATGTTCGACAAGTTGAAACTTGACGATCCGGTGGGCGCACTGTCGGTACACCTGGTGAACGGAATCTTCGGCACCCTGGCCGTGGGACTCTTCGCCCAGGACAAGATCACCGGCACGGCCACGGGCAACGGCCTCTTCTTCGGCGGCGGAATGAAGCTCCTCGGGGCCCAGGCGATCGGCGTACTGGCCGTGGGGGCCTTCACCTTCATCGTGGCCTTTGCGGTCTGGTTCGTCATCAAGCTGGTCATGGGCATCAAGGTTTCCCGGGAAGAGGAAATACAGGGCTTGGATCTTGGCGAGCACGGCATGAAGGGATATCCCGATTTTCAGGGGTTCCTGACCAAGTAATGCGGGCCGATACCGAATAAATTATATAAGGAGAAAACAGCATGAAACTTATAATAGCAGTGGTCCAGCCGGAGAAGCTGACCGATGTAAAGCAGGCCCTTACTGAAGCCAAGGTGGGAAAGATGACCGTGTCCAATGTCATCGGATGCGGCTCCCAGGGGGGCTATACCGAGACATACCGCGGCGCGGAAACGGAGATAAACCTTCTTGACAAGGTGCGCTTCGAGATCGCGGTCAATGACTCTTTCGTGAAGCCGACGGTCGATGCCATCGTCAGGGGGGCGCGCTCAGGGAATATAGGCGACGGGAAGATCTTTGTCGTTCCCCTCGAGGAATGCATCAGGGTCAGGACCGGGGAAACCGGCAGCGACGCCATAGGATAGTGATTGCCGCGGCGCGCAGGCCGATACCGGTCGGCGCGCAGCGGCTTAAAACATACGTTTAGATAATATCAATGGAGAACAACAATGAAAAAGCTTATCAGCATGATTATGATGATTTCTTTTATTTCCGGCGCCGCCCTGGCGCAGGACAAGAAGGATGAAGCGGGCAAGAAGGGCGATCCTATGGGCCTCTCCTTCGGCCTGGACTATTACAGCAACTACCTCTGGCGGGGCACTAAATTCTTCAATGGCGACGGCGCCTTCATCCCGAAGGTGTCCTGGAACGTGATGGGGACCGGCCTGGTAGTGTCCGTGGCCGGGGAGATATCGGCAAGCTGGGTCTTCAACGGCTTTTCAAGAAAGCCGGGAAAGTACGAGTACCGCTTTGATTCCTCCGGGACCCCGGTGCGGCGGCAGCTCAATTTCAACCACCTTGCCTACGCGACCCAGAGCCTCGACTTCGGCGCGGATTATTCCTACACCATCAAGGATGCCGTGACCATCGGGGCGAGCTTCTGGTACTGGTGGTATTTCAACTCGCGCAATGCCAGGGAATACGCGCGGCCCCAGGTGGACGGTCTGAACACCGTGTCCTACGTGGACGTCAGTTTTTTCACCACGACCCTTACGATCGGGCTGCCCATAGTACCCTATATCAACCCGACCTTTACCTTGACCCACGATTACTATACCGGGCTCAAGCGCGGTGGGGATTATTACGTGACCATGGGCATCAGCCATCCCTTCGAGCTGACCAAAGAGGTGGCGCTGACGCCGGGTCTCACCGCGGGTTATTATTACCAGACCACGGCGCGATTGACCCGGTATAACCTGATGGTTGACCCGGCTGCCGGGTCCCTGGACACTACCGCGAGCTTTGCCTACAGCGGCCAGACCAGGACCATCACCTACGGCGGCGTAAAGCAGGTCAGGACCCCCCTGAAGAAAGGCTTCAGCGACATCACGCCGAGCCTGGTCCTCACCTTTACCAAGGGCCCGGTCTCGCTGAACGGCGGTTTTTACTGGTGCATAGTGCCGTCAAAGACCTGGTACAACGGCGCCGAGGTGCACCGTCTGTACGCAAAGGTGGGAGCATCCGTTGCCATATGAAGGCATGATCTGCAGTTGCAAGAATTAAGAGAACAATCCTCCACTAATCCCCTCCCGGCACGGGCGGGGATTTTTTTAAAGCTCCAGCGCCATTTCGTCCCGGGCCGCGATGGTCGGCTTGAAGATCCGCCGCGCGACCTTCTGGGCCTCGCTGCGGGAGGCACGGTCCGGATAGCGGCTGGCGTCAAAGTGGGTGAGGGCCAGTTTTTTTGTTCCGCACTCCACGGCAGCGGCGGCGGCGTCCTCCGGCCTGAGGTGCGGCCAGTTGTCCGGCGTTTGACCGGGCAGGTATGACGATTCGCAGATGAGAAGGTCCGCATCCCGTCCCAGCTTGATGAGGCCGGGGCAGAGGCCGGTGTCGGTGCAGTAGGCAATGACCCTGCCGCCGACGGCAAAGCGGTACCCGTAGCAAATGGTGGAGTGGAGGAGCGGCGCGAATTCAACGCCGAGGGCCGGCGGCCTGTCCCGTTCGATCTCGAACAGTTCCGCCTTCATGGGGAGGTTCTCAAAGGGAGTGGTGTAGGGACGCCGGAGCAGGTCCCCGAGATATTTTTTCGAACCCCTGGGTCCGAAAATGGACAGGGTGTTGGTCAAGTTAAACTTGGCAAGTACATGGAGACCGGCGATATGGTCCAGGTGAAAATGGCTGAGAAAAAGATATATCGGCTTTTTCTTTTTTATATATTGGTCCGCCTTGTGAATGCCGTTGCCCGCGTCAAGGATGATGTACTCGCGGGGCGTCTCCACCAGCGTACAGATGGTGTTGCCCGTGCGCGTGTCAAACCACCCGTTGGTCCCGAGAAAAACAACCTTTACCATTGTCACACTCCAGCGTGTAATGTTTAATCATCTAATATTATAACAAACAGTCAATAGAAATCCTTGGCAATTAAGTAATAAAGAGTGGCAGCAGTATTTTATAGGGGTGGGGATCTGCCCCGCGAACAGGCGGCACGGATGCCGCCGGCAGCCGAGTCTTACAGGAAGTAACTACGAGGCGATGTGAGCGGGACGGATCCCCACCCCCTAATTTTGAATTACCCAAGAAAAACGATGATTGAAAGTTACACAACGCCCCTAATAATCATTGACAATTTGCATTATTGGATAAGATTGATAATAATCCCTTCGCAGGAGACCTGCCATGCTACAGACGATCAGGCGCTACTTTAAATTCGATGAACTCGAAACGGATTTCAGGCACGAGACCATGGGCGGCCTTACCACCTTCATCACCATGGCCTATATCATCATCGTGAACCCTAAGATCCTGGAGATCGCCGGCATTCCTTTCGGTCCCTCCATGGTGGCCACCATCGTGTCGGCCTTTTTCGGGACCATGCTGATGGGGCTCTACGCGAAGCGGCCCTTCGCCGTCGCGCCCTATATGGGGCAGAACGCCTTCATCGCCTTCACCGTGGTCAAGGTGATGGGCTTTTCCTGGCAGACGGCCCTGGGGGCCATCTTCATCGGCGGCATGCTCTTCACGGCCCTGACCCTCTTCAGGGTCCGGTCCTGGCTCGCGAACCTGATCCCGATGAACCTGAAGATAGCCTTTGCCGTGGGGATCGGCCTCTTCCTCACCTTCATCGGCCTGAACGAATCGGGCATCGTCTCCATCGGCGTGCCTGGCGCGCCGGTGAACATCGGCAAGCTGGCGCAGCCGGCCCAGATCATGGCGATCGTCACGGTCCTGGCCATCGCCTTCCTCATGATACGGAAGATAAAGGGCTCGATGCTCATCGGCATCCTCGGCGCCACCGGCATCGCCCTGCTGCTGCAGTGGCTGGCGCCGGGCATCCTGCCTGAAGGAAAAAACCTGGTGCAGGTGCCGGAGGCACTGGTGAGCCTGCCGCCGAGCCTGGGACCGGTGTTCCTGCAGCTCGACATCCTGGGGGCCCTCTCCTGGGGCTTCTTCTCGGTCATCCTGACGGTGTTCGTCATGGACTTCGTCGACACCATGGGAACGCTGATCGGCCTGTCGTACCGGGCGAAGCTCCTGGATGAAAAGGGCGAGCTCCCGGAGATCGAAAAGCCGATGCTCTGCGACGCCCTGGCCACGACCGCGGCGGCGCTCCTGGGCACCACCACCACCGGCGCCTACATCGAGTCCGCCGCCGGCATCGAGGAGGGGGCCAAGTCCGGTTTCGCCTCGGTCGTGACGGCGGTGCTGTTCCTCTCGGCCCTCTTCTTCGCGCCCCTCTTCTCGGTGATCCCGCCCTTCGCCTACGGACCGGCCCTGATCATCGTGGGGATGCTCATGATATCGCCGGTGACGAGCATAAACTTCGATGACCTGTCTGAGCTTTTCCCGTCCTTCATCACCATCACCCTGATGTGCTTCACCTACAACCTGGGAATCGGCATGACGGCGGGATTTGTCTCGTATCCGGTCATCAAGCTCTTCGCCGGGAGGGTGCGCGAGGTGAACGCGGGGATGTGGATCCTCTTCGCCTTTTCCCTTGCCTTTTTTATATTTTATCCCTACTGACGGTAACGCCCGGGAGACATGATGGTGCCCCAGAATTCTGATGAGAGAAGGCTGAAAAAAGAATACCGCGCAGACATGCTGAACAACTACCTACGGTTTTCGGTGATCGGCGTCTTCGTCATTTTTCTGGGGATCGCGTACTATATCTATGAAGATTCCGTCAACGGCCTACCTCGGGTTTCAGTACTGTTCCGCCTGGTGCCGGTTGTTCTTTCAGCCCTGTTACTGGTGTCGGTCCTGACGCCGCTCCGGAAGCGGACCGGCTTTATCATTGCCCTCTATTACCTCTGCCTCGGCGGCCTCATGACCATGATGGCCGGCCTCGTGGTCATCGTCGCCGGCACGGCGAACTATGAATCCTATGTCCTGGGCACCGTGGTGGTGATCATCTGCTGCTTCCTCTGCAGCTTCCTGGGGATGAGGTTCCTGGTCCCGGTGTACGCGGTGCCCCTGGCCGCTGCCCTGGCGGCTATCATAGCCGGGGGGAAGATCCCCGCCGGCCGCGTCATGATCATGTCGAACCCCTTCATCGTGGCAGGGGTCTGCTGTCTCATGGCTGAAATACAGAACAGGCACCGGTACCGGGCGTACCGGTCGAGCAGGGTCATCGAGGGCCAGAACGAGCTCCTGAACAAGGAGCTTGCCCTGGCCATGGCGGTGCAGCGGAACATCCTCCCCTCCGCGATGCCGTCGCTGAAAAGCGTGGAGGTGGCCGCGGAGTATATCCCCATGATAGGGATCGGCGGCGACCTCTACGACTTCATCGAGTTCAGGGAGCACGGCGCCTTCGGGCTTTTCGTGTGCGACGTGTCCGGCCACGGCGTGTCCGCTGCCCTGGTGTCGAGCATGGTCAAGGCGCACCTGAGCGCCGTGCGCCACGCCGGCGAGTCCCCGGCGGAGCTCCTCCGGTACCTCAACGAAAAGCTCTGCGGCCAGATCAGCGAGCACTTCGTCACAGCCTTCTACGGCGTCTACCGGGCCGCGGACCGCTCCTTCGTCTTCGCCCGGGGCGGCCACGGCTACCCGATACTGGAGCGGGGAGAGAAACTGTCCGAGATCAAGAGCCGCGGCGGCTTCCTGGGCAGGTTCAGGGCCATGGCTTTCGAGGAGAGGGAGGTGCGCCTGGAGGCCGGGGACCGGCTCCTCCTGTACACGGACGGCATCATAGAGGCGCGGGACGACGCCGGGACCATCTTCGGCGAGGAGCGGCTGATGGGTGCCCTCAGGGCGAACCGGCACCTGGATAGCAACGGTCATATCAACGCCGTGATCGATGCGGTGAGAAGGTTCCAGGGGAGGGACGACTTCGACGATGACGTGTGCCTCATCACCATGAGGGTCCGGTAAAAAATCATCACCGGTTCCTCTTCAGCTTCTTCCGTCTCCGCACGCTGTACCCGAAGTAGCCCATGGGCCGCCCCAGTCCGCAGTAGTCGCCATGGTTGTAGCAGGCCAGGCCCGCCCGGTCCAGGCAGAGCTTTCCCTTCGCGTCAATGAGGCCCTCGTCCACGTTGACCGCCACGATCCGGGCCAGGAACAGGTCGTGGGAGCCGAGGGGGATGATCTTTTCCACCACGCACTCTATGTTGACCGGGCTTTCCGCTATAAGGGGAACCTTCACGGCCGAGGCGGGTTCCACAGTAAGTTTCAATGCCTTGAACTTATCCACGGTCCTTCCGGATTTCACGCCGCAGAAGTCCGCGGCCCGCACCAGGTTCCGCGTCACCAGGTTGATCACGAACTCCTGCCGCTCAGCTATGAGGCCGTGGGAATACCGCTCCGGCCTCACCGATATGGAGACCATGGGCGGGTCGGAGCTGACGGTGCCGGTCCAGGCGATGGTGATGATGTTGGGTGTTCCCTTCGCGTCGGCGCAGGTGACCATGGTCACCGGGACCGGGTTCAGGATCGTCGAGGGTTTCCACTGTAGTTTTGCCATAGCAACCGCCTTGATGTATAGTAAGAATCCTGCTTATTCATGCACCAGGGACCATTTCTGTAAAGTTATTTCCTTGGATGACTTGATATGGCAGGTCACTGACGCCCAGGGCATGCTAAAAATAAAATTTTGCCGATATAGACCTTGACACACGATAATAGTTTCTGCAATGTTAATTGAGATCAAAATGCGATTATATTATTAAGATTTTATCTGACAGTTTCCTGAAATACTCCTTCCATGGAGTTTTTCAGGGCCGGTTTTACGAAGTGAATTCGTAAAACCTCACATTTTTCTCGGCTAACGCCTCGAAAAATGGCGATACATCCATGTATCGCTTGGCAGTTTGCTGTTTTTCAGCAAACTGCTAAAAAATCAGCGGGCAATCTGAACGATATCCGGATGACTGTAAATACAACAAAGGTTCCGGTATCGGCTTTTTTAAACTTCATGGATATGGGTTTTGTGGCGCACTTGAAGTTGATAATGAATCCTTTATTAGGGACCTTCCCATGAAGCAATTAGTATTCGCGGTGTTTTTCATCTTCATTGTCCGCGGTGTGTCCAGCGCAGGGCCTTTCATTTTAAACGACAATCTTACCAGAACGAATATCATCCAAAACATGGAATATTACGCCGACAAGGAAGGCTCGATGTCGGTTGATGATATTGAATCCCGGGCTTTGCAATGGTCTGAGCCAAAAGAAGACGCTATTAATTTTGGGTTCACCTCTACGGTCTACTGGTTCAGGCTGAATGTCGTCAATGATGGGGAAAAGAAGATCCCCTGGTTCATTGAAATAGATTATCCGATGATAAATTTCATCAAGCTGTATTCGCCGGATGAGAAAGGCGGTTTCACCGTAAAGGAAACCGGGAACGGCCTTCCCTTCGGCCATCGTGACATCAAGCACAGGAACTTTGTCTTTGCCCTTGAGACGAAACCCGGCACGTCCACCTATTTCATGCGCATTCAAACCAGGGGATCGGTCAATTTCAAGGCATACGCATGGGCCCCCTCGAAATTTTTTAACAATGTCTTCTACGAGCTTCCCCTCTACTGGATATACTACGGCCTGATGATGGTCATGTTTGTCTATAACCTGCTCCTTTTCATGTCGATACGGGAAAGAAGCTATATCCTGTACACCATATTCATCGCTTTCTGGATACTGTTCCAGATGACCCTGAACGGATTGTCGTTCCAGCATCTCTGGCCCAACTCGATATGGTGGGCGAACAACTGCCTGCCCCTGTTCATGGGGATGTCGACCGTCATGGGAGGTTTGTTCAGCCGGGATTATATGCAGACAAGAGCCCGGTATCCGAAAATGGATAAAATAATTATTTTCGGCATTGTTCTGCCCGGTCTTGCATGCGCGCTGGCTGCTTTCACGGGAAACTACAAGCTGAGCATCAAGATCAATACTATCAATGGCGCATACTTTTCCACGGCGATGGTTATCCTTGCCATCATCCTGAGCTTGCGGGGATCGCGGTCGGCGCGGTTTTTCCTTCTTGCCTGGGCGGGGCTCCTCCTGGGCGTCATCGCCTATGCGCTGAAAACACTGGGTGTTTTCCCGGTAAACCTGTTCACTACCTGGGGCATCCAGATCGGGTCGTCGATGATGGTGGTGCTCCTTTCCCTCGGCCTGGCCGACAAGATCAACATCATGCAGAAAGACCTGAGGCTTCTCAACGCCGATATGGAAAAGAATGAGCAGGAAGCCAGGAAAAGGGCGGAGTACCTCGAGGGCGTCGTCAACACGGTAAAATCGATTTCCGGCGACCTTTTGAAAATAGGCTACGAGCTTTCGTCGATGGGGGCAAAGTTCTCGGAAATGGCCACGGAACAGGCCTCCACCAGCGAGGAGATGTCGGCGACCTTCGAGGAGCTGGCCACTTCCAACGACATCATCTACAAACGCACCATCACCCAGCGCGACCAGGGGAAGAAGACCAAGGAGCTGTCCGGCATGACGGTCCAGACGCAGAGTGAGATCGGCGAATCGAGCCAGGCCGTGGTGGACAGCATGGGGGTCATATCCGACTCCACCCACGTGACCGAGTTCACCATGCGCAACCTGATTAACAAGATGAATGTCATCATGGAAGGCGGCAAGTCCATCAACCAGTTCATCGTCATGATCGACGACATCTCCGACCGGATCAACCTCCTCAGCCTGAACGCGGCCATCGAGGCGGCCCGCGCCGGAGAGCACGGCAGGGGCTTCGCGGTGGTTGCCGACGAGATCGGCAAGCTGGCCCAGGCCACATCGGATAATTCCAAGGAGATAGCGTCCAAAATCCGGCAGATATCCCAGGACATCCAGGACGGGATGGGAATGGTGAACAACACCAACAGCTCCATCGAGGTAATATTCAAGATGGTGGAGACAATAAACCACCGCATCGATACCGTGGCGAAGTTGATGGAAAGCCAGGCCGGGGCCATCCTGGAAGTGACGAAACAGGCGGAGGTCATGGACGGCCTGGCCGAGGAGATCACCATCTCGACCCGGGAGCAGAATTCCGCCATGGAGGAGCTGCTGAAGACGATATCGCGCCTGTCGGAGATCGCCCAGGAGGTGTCGCAGTCCACCCACACCATAAGCGAGATATCGAAGTCGATCAACCAGAAAGTCAACACCCTCGATGAAATAGTGAAGGGGATTGAATAAGGGTCCCCTTCGTCGCCGTCCGGAGCGGATCACTGCCTGCGGAAGGTTATGGTAAAGGCGGTCCCGCGCGACCTGTCGAGCGTTACCTCCCCGTTGATCTGCCCCGCAAGCATGGGCACCAGCGAAAGCCCCAGGGTTTTTGCTTCCCCGATGCCTTTATCCTCGGGCAGGCCGATGCCGTTGTCGCGGATGGACAGCTCCACCATGGCGCCGTCAAGCTCCCTCAGGGAGATCAGCACCTCCGGGGTCCCGCTCCAGCAGGCGGGGAAGGCGTGTTTTATCGCGTTGGTCAGGAGTTCGGTGACGAGAAGGCCCGCCGGGATCGCCTGGTCCACGGGAAGGCGCACCGGCCGGGCGTCGATGTCCATGGTGATCGACTGGGAGATTCTGGAATAGCTGTACATGATCGTGTTCGCCAGCTCCGACAGGTAGAGGGAAAAATCGATCTGCCCCAGGTCTTCGGACTGGTACAGCTTTTCGTGGACCAGGGCCATGGACCTGATGCGGTTCTCCGCCTCGAGAAAATGTTTTGTCATCTCCGCGTCGCCGAGATACTGCGCCTGGAGGCTCAGGAGGCTGGTGATGACCTGCATGTTGTTCTTCACGCGGTGATGTATCTCTTTTAGAAGCGTTTCCTTTTCCCTGAGCGAGGAGGTTAGGCGATCTTCAGCTTTTTTCCGCTCGGTAATGTCGATATTGAATTCAGCCACCAGCCATTTCCCGTCAGAGTTTTTAAAGGGGATCGTATGTACCTCGATGATACGGTTGTTTTCACGGGGAAGGATTTCCTCAGTCACGGTATGTTTTTTTGTTTTAAGGGATTCAGGGATCCCGCAGCCGGGGCAGATCTCATCGCGGTCCATGAAGTATTCGTGGCATTTTTTTCCCTGCGGGTCGCCGTAAACTTTCTGCCACCCCGGGTCCACGTACAGGACGTTCAGGTTCTCGTCGATGATGTCAATACCGGTCTTGGTGACATCAAGGAGGAATTCAAGCTGACGCTGCGTTTCCCGAACTTTCTCTTCGGCCCGTTTACGTTCCGTGATGTCCTTCACGGTGCCCAGGATGGACGTGACCCTGCGGCTGCCGGGATCCGCCGTCGGGTAAACCGAAACGCTGATCCACCGCATGGCCCCGCTCTTTAAAAATGACCGGCATTCGAAGGTGCCCTTCCGGCCGCCGGCCATGACCGCCCGGTAGAAGGCGAGAAACTGCTCCCGGTCGTCGGGATGGATAATGCCGATCCACTGGTCAAGGCCGGTAATCTCGTCCTGCCGGCGTCCGGTTATGGCGGTGATGTTTTCCGATACGTAGGAGAGGCGGGGCGCGCCGTCAGGGGAGATGTCGATTTTAAAAAAGTAATCCACTGAAAGCTGGGATATCTGGCGGTAGCGTTCTTCGCTTTCCTGCAGGGCGGCTTCGGCGCGTTTGCGGTCCGTCATGTCCCGGGCGATCGAAGCGATCCCGCGGGGCCTGCCGTCTTCATCCCTCACCAGGGAGAGTGTCACCTCCGCCGGAAACCTGGTGCCGTCTTTCCGGATGAGATGGTGTTCCATGATCAGGGTTTCCGTCTCGATGATCTTTTTCATGGCCTCTGCGACCTGGGGATGCTCTTCCGGAGCGATAAGATCCATAGCGTTCATCCCGACGAGGTCCTCCACCTGACGGTAGCCATGCTGCAGGGCTGTTTTTCTGCTGACGATACGGATCGTTCCATCAAGGCCGGAATACACGAACATGTCCGGAATGGATTCTATCAGGCGCTGAACCGGAAAACCGCCGAGGAGGCCGGTGCCGGCCTTCTTCGGGTTGCCCTTCCGCGCCGATTGTTTCCCCGCGGGAGCAGGTTTCTTTTTTGGTTTTTCCATCGGCGGTACACGCTGACATTAACCATACAAGGTTGTTTTGCTGCTGTAAAGAATTTTTTGGTATATATGTAATGATTCAGGAGCGGGCTCCCGGCTCATAACCGTTTCCCATGAAGAATGATTGCCCCTGCAGTTATTTGCTTGACGTTTGCCTTCGTATGCACCATGGTAATGAACGGTAAATAGGCCCATTGCGACGCGGCCCTGCATCCGGCCCCCCAATTGCCTGGTTTACGGGAACAATCGTATCACTATCCTTATAAGGAGAGACATTCATATGAAACTATCCGAATTATCGCATGAAGCTGGTCGGTCGGGAACCTTCAGACGGTTTTCAATAGCGGCCCGGGTGGCGCTGGTCATTCTGCCGCTTTTCCTGCTGACGCAGTGTTTCCAGATCAGCCATATACTGGACCTGAAGGATGATGGCTCCCTCGATGTCCGCTGGCTGTTCAAGTTTTCCAAAGCCCTGGAACAGGCCCAGAAAGGGCAGCAGCAGGGCGGCGAGAAGAAGGAGCAGGGCCTGGGGGATATGATGGAAAAGCAGAAGAAGGAGATCCCGGAGTCCCTCAAGGGATTGGTGAAGAACCTGGCGCTTAAAAAGATAGAATCGGAATATGATTCAGGCATGGAAATTTCCTTCATGGTGCCCGATTACGCGAAGTTCCCCTTTGATAAAATCAAAAAGGAAGAATTCCCACTGATCCCGCAGTACTATTCCTCGAAGAAGCAGCTCATCTTTCATTTTGAGCCGATGAAGAAGCCGGGCGAAGAAAAGAAAGACGCCGGCGGCAAGGGCGCCGAGGGCGAAAAGAAGGAAGCGGCGCCTGACGGGTCCGCCGCCGGGGACCAGTCCATGGACCAGATGGGGAAACAGATCACCCAGCTTTTTCTTTCATCGGTGCGGTACCAGATATTTCTCGGGAAAAAGATCAATCCGGAGCGGATTATCATAAAGAAGGGAAAGGAAGAAAAGAAGATAGACATGATGAAGATCGGCGACCTCACCCTGGTCGACCTGCCTCTCTTCGCCATGTTCGGCGATAAGGAAGAGCCCTTCGATATGATCCTCTTCCTGAAGTAGCTTCACTGACGGGAGGGCAGACTGCCGGCGGCCTGCTCCGTGCCGGGAACCCCCTGCCCCCGCGGTTAAGGGGTTCTTTGTTATCTGCTGATGTAGTCCGGATGGGCGTTCCTCAGCTGAATCATCCGGTCACGGTCAAAAACGACCCGAAGCTTTTCCGTTTCATCGCGTACGCGTCCTCGGTATTCCCGGGAGTCGAAGTAGCGGCCGAGGCTTTCCGCCATCGGGAGCAGCTGTTCAGAGGGCCTGTAGGCCAGGGGCTCACCGGATTTGCTTTCAGCTATGGTGCCGGTGATGAATCCCCAGCTCAGGTCAGCTAGCGGATGCGACCCGAGGTCGCGGAGGACCGCGCGCATCATCCCTTCACAAGCCGGGTCCATGTAACTGAACTTTCGGGAATACATGACCGCGGCGTGGAACTGCTCGGGCACGTCCAGCACCGCGTCGGCGGAGAGATCCCGGGCGAACAGTTCCAGGAGCTGCGAGATGTGGCGTACCGCGCCGAGACCGGGATGATTCTGACCGGGAAGGCGCGGGTATTCCGGCGTGAAGCGTCCCCGGGGGTTTTGGAGTGAGAGCCATTCGACCGCCAGGGCCTTGTACTGGCGTTCCCTGACGATCCCCCTGACGAGACGCTCTTCCGGGGTATAGATCATCTGGGAGAGGCGCAGGTCGACAAGGAGGCGCCCGGGTACCGCGCGGCCCTGGTATATCCTCAGGTAATGCATCTGTTCGGGACTCCGGTCAACCTGGACCAGCGGCTTCGGGAAGCCCTTTCCCCGGAGATGTTCCATGAGGCCGATACGCTCCACTATCTCGCAAATCTCCCCGTGGTCGTAGCGGTTGAGAAAAAGGTCCTGGCAGGCGCTGGTCCCGGAGAAGGAACTTATGGTGCATTCAAAGCGTTCTTCGCCGAAATCATAGGTCTCGAACCTGGACCCCGCCGGTAGATACCGGTAGGTTTTTGCACGCCGTAGTGAACGTGTTAATCTGGATATAAAATTGTCCATGATGCAGCCGGTAACGGTTCTATAGGGGCATAACCGGCGCTTCCGTGCCTGCCGGTATCCTCAGGGAGCATGGTGATGCCGCGCCCTGAAAAAGCAAACAATTTCCAGGGTGGCCAGGAAAAGACGTTCATCCCGGGTCCTGCCGTCAATAAAAACAGCAGATGTCGCATAGTGCTTGACGGAATCTCCCGATCGGTATTCATTAATCACCTGAAATGCGGTATCGTTTGTTCCCGTTGAAACGGGAGGAGGGTTAATGCATGCCGCAGGTGCATTTTTCAGAATGATCATATTAACACCAGAGAGGGAGGCTCTATGTCGTTTAAAAAGATTTTTGTAATACTGATGTGCGTGGCTCTGGTTCCTTTTTACGTTTCCTGTAAGAAGCAGAGCGGTGAAACTATAAAAATAGGAGCGATCTTCGCGGTGACGGGCCCCGCTTCGTTCCTTGGCGCGCCCGAGGAGAAAACGGCCCGGATGATGGTTGACGAAATCAACAGCAACGGCGGCATCAACGGGAAAAATCTTGAGCTCGTGGTCAAGGATTCCGCGGGGAGCCCCGAGAAGGCGATATCCTTCGCCAAGCAGCTGATCGAGGAAGAGAAGGTCTTCGCCATCATAGGACCGTCCACCAGCGGCGAAACGATGAAGATCAAGTCCATTTGCGAGGAAGGAAAAACGATCCTCATTTCCTGTGCGGCCGCCGAGGTCATCACGAACCCGGTCGCGAAATACATATTCAAGGTCGCCCAGAATGACAGCTTCGGGGCCCAGAAGATCTGCGAGGTCATGAAGAAAAAGGGGATTGCCAGGATCGGCATCGTTTCCAGCAATGACGGCTACGGCATAGCCGGCAAGGAACAGATGGAGAAAGCCGCCGCCAGGAACGGCATCACGGTTCTCATCAGCGAGGTATACGACAAGAAGGCCACCGACCTGACCGGGGTGCTCACTAAACTCAAGGCCAAGAACGTCCAGGCCGTGGTGAACTGGTCCATCGTGCCGGCGCAGTCCATCGTCGCCAAGAACATGAAACAGCTCAACATGGACGTGCAGCTCTTCCAAAGCAGCGGTTTCGGGAACATCAAGTACGCCAAGGAGGCCGGCGAGGCCGGCGAGGGGATCATCTTCCCCTGCGGGCGTCTCCTGATAGCCGAGTCGCTTCCGGCAGACCATCCCCAGAAGGCGGTCCTCATGAAGTATAAAAAGGATTTCGAGTCGAAGTTCGGCGAGGACGCCAGCACCTTCGGCGGCCATGCCTATGACGCGGTCATCATCCTGGCCGAGGCGATCAAGAAGGGGGGCGCCGACAAGGAAAAGGTGCGCGACGCCATCGAAGGCCTGAAGGGCTTTGCCGGCATCGGCGGCATTTATAACTTCTCGCCCCAGGACCACCTGGGCCTCGATATCAATGCCTTTGATATGCTCACCGTGAAAGGCGGGAAGTTCGTAAAATACGAAGATAAATGATGATTGCCATGCAGGCGGCGCCCGCGGCGCCGTCTGCATAAATACTTGTCTTCGCCCGCTAAGTGCTTGACGTATAAAAGCCAATAGTGTTGATTAACACTAATTTTTTCCTACCCTGACGTACAAATTTTATATTTCTGATTTTTAATGTATACGACTGGAGGCGTCATGTTATTAAAAAAACTGTTTGCAACGATTCTATGCGTAAGCCTGCTTCCCCTTGCGTTTTCCTGCAAGAAGCAGAGCGGTGAAACCATCAAGATCGGCGCGATTTTCGCGGTGACGGGCCCGGCCTCGTTCCTGGGAGCGCCGGAGGCGAAGACAGCCCAGATGATGGTGGATGAAATCAACAACAACGGGGGTGTCAGCGGGAAGCAGCTCAAGCTGATAATCAAGGACTCCGCGGGGAGCCCCGAGAAGGCGATATCCTTCGCCAAGCAGCTGATTGAGGAAGAGAAGGTCTTCGCCATCATCGGACCGTCTACCAGCGGCGAAACGATGAAGATCAAGACTATCTGCGAAGATGCCAAGACGATTCTCATCTCCTGCGCGGCCGCGGAAGTGATCGTCAACCCCGTGGCAAAATACGTTTTCAAGTCGCCGCAGAAGGACAGCCACGCGGTACAGAAAATCTTTGAAGTGATGAAGAAGAAGGGCATCAGCAAGATCGGCATCGTGTCCAGCAACGACGGATTCGGCATAGCAGGCAAGGAACAGCTGGAGAAGATCGCCCCGACCCAGGGGATACAGATACTGATCAGCGAAGTGTACGACAAGAAGGCCACCGACCTGACCGGGGTGCTCACCAAGCTCAAGGCCAAGAACGTCCAGGCCGTGATTAACTGGTCCATTGTGCCGGCGCAGTCTATAGTGGCGAAAAACATGAAGCAGCTCAACATGAACGTGCCCCTCTTCCAGAGCCACGGTTTCGGGAACATCAAATATGTCAAGGAAGCCGGCGAGGCTGCCGAAGGCATTATCTTCCCCTGCGGGCGGCTCCTGATCGCCGATTCGCTTCCGGATAATCATCCCCAGAAAGCGCTGCTGATGAAATACAAAAAGGACTATGAATCGAAGTACGGCGAGGACGCCAGCACTTTCGGCGGCCATGCCTACGACGCCATGCTCGTTCTGGTCGAGGCGATCAAGAAGGCCGGCTCCGACAAGGAGAAGGTGCGCGATGCCATCGAGAACCTGAAGGGCGTTGCCGGTACCGCCGGTATCTTCAATTTTTCTCCCCAGGACCACAATGGGCTTGACATAAACGCCTTTGATGTGCTCACCGTAAAAGGCGGGAAGTTCGTTAAGTACGAATAAGAAATTCTATATGTCTGCGTGAAGGCGGCGTCACGGGACGCCGCCTTCACGCGTTTAAGGCACCATGTCTTTTGAGCATCTATTACAATATGTCCTTTCAGGCATTACCAACGGCAGCATCTACGCCATTGTGGCCATAGGGTTCAATATTATCTACAATACCACGGGCATAATCAACTTCGCCCAGGGGGAATTCGTCATGCTCGGCGGGATGACGGCAATCTCCCTTTCGGCCTTCATGCCGCTACCCCTGGCCATACTGGCCGCGGTTATCATCACTTCTTTCGCGGGGGCGCTGATAGACTTTCTCTTCATCCGCAGGTTGAAAAGCCCCTCCGTTCTCAACATGATCATTGTCACCGTCGGCCTCTCCATAATGATAAGGGAGATAGCCCTGCACATATGGGACGAGAAGGTGCGTTCTCTCCCCTATTTTACCGGCAACGAGGTCACCTCCATAAATATCCTGGGCGCCTATATATCGCCGCAGGTGCTCTGGGTCCTGGGGGTCTGCTCCGTGATCGTCGTGTTCCTGGGGCTCTTCTTCAAGTTCACCCTCACGGGGAAATCGATGCGGGCCTGCGCCTCCAACATGACCGCGGCGCGGCTGTGCGGCATCAACACCCGGAACATGGTGACCATTTCCTTCATGCTGAGCGCCGCCATCGGCGCCCTGGCGGGATGCGTCATATCCCCCATCACCCAGACGCAGTATGACTGCGGGACGTCCCTCGCCATCAAGGGCTTCACCGTGGCCATCCTCGGGGGGCTGGGCAACAGCACCGGCGCGATCATTGGAGGGGTCATCATCGGCCTTCTCGAGGCCTTCAGCATAAGCGTAATGCCCCTGGCCTACAAGGACGCCATTGCCATAACAGTCCTCCTGGTCATTCTCTTCGTGAAGCCCAGCGGCCTCCTGGGCACCAGAGAAGCGGCGGAGCTGAAGGAGTTCTGATGGCCTGGAAAAAGTATATTCCCGTATTCGCGCTGATTGCCTGCATCATAGTGTTTCAGCTTGCCGTGACCGCTATGAGCCGCGAGTTCTATCTTACCCAGCTTACCATGGCGGCGTATTATTCCCTGGTGATACTGGGCCTCACGGTGCTCATGGGGTACGCAGGACAGATTTCCATGGGCCACGCAGCCTTTTTCGCCATAGGCGGCTACACGTCCGCCGTGATCACCACCCGCAACCTGATGAACGTGAAGGGCGCCGTCCTTGCCGACCTGGCCAGGGACCTGGGCCTCACGATCGTGGAAAAAAACGCCTACGGAAACGACATAGAGCACCTGTCGCCCTGGGTGGCGCTGGCGGCCGCCGTGGTCCTGACCGCGATAATCGCCTTCCTGATCGGCATCCCGATCCTCAAGCTCAAAGGGCATTACCTGGCCATGGCGACCCTGGGCTTCGGCATCATCGTGTACCGCATCGTCCTCGGGTCGAGGCTGTTCGGCGAGGCCGACGGGATATCGGACATCCCTCCCTTCAGGATCATCGGAAGTCTGGCCGTGAGCGGCGACCCGGCCCTGCGGGTGCAGAATTTCTACATCGCGTCCTTCCTGGTCGTGGTGGGGGTCGTCCTGCTGATGAACCTGATCGATTCGCGCGTGGGCCGCGCCCTGAGGTCGATTCACGGGAGCGAGGAGGCCGCCAACGCGATGGGCATCGACACGGCGCGGTACAAGCTTTTCATTTTTGTCCTTTCAGCGGTGTTCGCCTGCGTCGCCGGGGTGTTTCTCACCCACTTCAACGGCGGGATCGGCCCCTCAGAAGCGGACGTGATGAAATCGGTCAGCTACGTGGCCATCGTGGCGGTCGGCGGCATGGCCAACCTCTGGGGGGCCCTTATCATGGGCGTTATCCTCAACTACCTGTCCCTGCGCGGCTACTTCGGGAGCTACGACGAGTTCGTCTTCGGGAGCATTCTCATCGTCATCATGCTCTTTGTCCCGGAGGGTCTGCTCAAGATGGAGAACGCGAGGGCCCTGGCCCGCGCCCTTGCGCGGCTCAGGAACAGCCTGGGCGCCGGCAGAAAGCAATGAGCTATCTTGATATTAAAAACATGTGCCGCGCCTTCGGCGGCCTCAAGGCGGTGGACGATGTCTCCTTCAGCGTCGAGAGGAACGCCATCAAGGCGGTCATAGGCCCCAACGGCGCCGGCAAGACCACCCTCTTCAACCTCATCGCCGGGTCGCTCGAACCGGATGCGGGCGAGGCCTTTATCGGCGGCTCCCCGATCCACAACCTGCCGCCCTACCTGATCGCGCGGCAGGGGATATCGCGCACCTTCCAGAACATAAAGCTCTTTTCTCACATGACCGTCCTGGAAAACGTCATGATCGGGAGGCACATCCGGAGCCGGTCAGGGCTCCTGCAGGCCATGCTCCGCCTTCCCCGTTCGCGGAAAGAGGAGCGGGAAATCAGGGAACGGTCGATGGAGCTCCTGGAAATGATGGGGATCGGCGACCTGGCCGGGCAGGAGGCGACGAGCCTTGCCTTCGGCAAGCAGCGGATCGTGGAAATAGCCCGGGCCCTGGCGACGGAGCCGTCGGTCCTCCTCCTGGACGAGCCGGCGGCGGGCCTGAACATCTATGAGACGGCCCAGGTTTCCGACACGATAATGAAGATCAGGGAAAAGGGGATAACCATCCTGGTTATCGAGCACGACATGTCCCTGGTCATGAATATATCCGACGAGATCGTGGTGCTTTCCTCGGGAAAAAAGATCGCCGAGGGCGTTCCCACGGACATACAGAGAAACGAGGAAGTGATACGCGTGTACCTGGGAGAGGAAGATGCTTAAGATACGGAACCTCTACTCCGGATACGGCAACCTCCGGGTGCTGAAGGGGGTCTCTCTCCACGTTAACCCCGGGGAGATAGTGACCATCATAGGCGGGAACGGTTCGGGGAAAAGCACCCTGCTGAGCACCATCGCCGGTATTGTCCCGGCGCTGGAGGGCGAAATCGTTTTCAACGGCGATAACATCGCCGGCACTGCCCCGGAGAAAATCGTCGCCGCCGGCTGTTCCCTCGTGCCGGAAGGGCGCCTGGTATTCAATACCCTGACCGTCAGGGAGAACCTGGTGCTGGGGGCCTATACCCGCATCCGCGGCGACCGGGGGATGAACCTCGCCGGCGAGCTCGCCGTTATATTCGGGATGTTCCCGCGGCTGCAGGAGCGCGAGCACCAGCTGGGCGGCACCCTGTCGGGCGGTGAGCAGCAGATGCTGGCCATCGGCAGGGCCCTCATGGCGAAGCCCCGGCTCATCATGCTGGACGAGCCCTCCATGGGGCTGGCGCCCATAATAGTGAAGGGCATCTTCGAGGAGATACGCAAGCTCCGGGACGCCGGCAATACGATACTCCTCGTGGAGCAGAACGCCCGGGCGGCGCTCCGCATCGCCGACCGCGGGTACGTGATCGAGACAGGGCAGATGGTCCTGGAGGGGACGTCCGAAGAGCTGCTGAACAACAATGACGTGCAGCGGGCGTACCTGGGGAAAGACTACAGAAGCATCAGCGAGTAGGCCCCCTGTCCCCCTGAGGGGGCATGCATGACGGCATATTCTGATTGCCATGAATTGAATCGTGTCATAATATAGATTGAACCGGTGCCGGATATCAGATTGCGTTGAATGGTCAACGTGATGGAGATCAATCAAAATTAATTCGTTGCCTCGTGTCCCCTCCGGGGGCAGGGGGGGCTTCGGTGGGGGGTCATCCATGATTTACAACGCCAAGTATGAATCGATGCCGCGCGAAGAGCTGGCCCAGCTCCAGATCGAGCGGCTGCAGAGCACCCTGAACAGGGTGTACCGCAACGTAACCTTCTACAAGGAATCCTTCGACGAGAACAAGATCGACATCGGCACGATACGGAGCATCGCCGACATGGCCCGGCTCCCCTTTACCACGAAGGACGATTTAAGGAAAAGCTACCCTTACAACATGTTCGCCGTTCCCCTGCGCGACATCGTTCGGATCCATTCCACCACCGGGAGGACCGGGGTGCCCATCGCGATAGGCTACACCAGGAACGACATACTCCACTGGTCCGAGCTCGTGGCCCGGGTGATCGCCGGGGCCGGCGTAACGGACAATGACTTCGTCCAGATCGCCTTTGATTACAACATGTTCACCGGCGGATTCGGACTTCACTACGGGGCGGAGAAGATCGGGGCGTCGGTCATCCCGTCATCCCAGTCGGGCAACGTCCAGCGCCAGATCCGCATCATGAAGGACTATAAGACCACGGTGCTCCTGTCGACGCCGAGCTACGCGCTCCGCATCGCCAGCAACCTGCGTGAAATGGGAATGCACCCCGACGAGCTCAACCTGAAGACGGGGCTCTTCGGCGCCGAGCCGTGGAGCGAGAACACCAGGGCGAGGATAGAGGAGCGCCTCCACCTTTCGGCGTTCAACATCTACGGCATCAACGAGATGATGGGGCCGGGCGTGTCGGGCGAATGCGCGGAAAAGAACGGGCTCCACATCAACGAGGACCACTACATCGTGGAGATCATCGACCCGCTCACCTGGGAGCCGCTCCCCCACGGCGCCGAGGGAGAGCTGGTCATTACCACCATAACCAGGGAGGGTTTCCCCCTCGTACGGTACCGCACCGGCGACCTCTCGTCGATCATCGAGGAGCCCTGCCCCTGCGGCCGGACGACACTGCGCATGCGCCGCGTCGCGGCGCGGTCCGACGACATGGTCGTCATCAACGGGATCAACGTCTTCCCGACCCAGGTCGGCGAGGCCCTGAAAAAGGCCACTGGTTTCGACCCGCGGTTCCAGATCATCATCGACGATATCGACGGCGAGGACGTAATGGAGATCCAGGTGGAAATCCTGGAGAAAATGTTCGATGACGAGGTCAAGAAGCTCCTGTCGCTGAAGAGCGCCATCGGCGTCGCGGTCGAGCGGGAAATGGGCGTGGCCGCGAAAATAACCTTTGTCGAGCAGAACACGCTCCAGATGTATTCCGAGGGGAGGGTCCGTCGGGTCATAGACCGGCGGTAGGGCGGGTGTCCGCCGTCCCTCAGTCCCGCAGGATGCGGAAGGGGCCGCTGTTCAGGAAATCAAGAAGGCCCCGGTCCTGGGACGTCCGCTCTTTTTCAATGGCCAGCATCAGGTAATAGGCGTCGCTTTCGGACACCACCTGGTTTTTCTTTTCGATGTAGTTACCGTCCCATTCATGCATCTCCCGGGACACGTAGAAGATCATCAGCAGGTTGTACAAATAATCAACGCCGGGATCGTAGACGTCATCCACTTCGCAGGCGAAATCGAACTCCGTACCCTCCTCCTCCCATCCGCCGGCGCGCGCCGCTTCGAGTAGCCGCTGCCACTCGTCTTCCGGACAGGAGAAGGTCTGCAGTGTGGCGAGGTTGAGGAACGTGTATGCCATGGAGCATTCGTTATTGATGATTGATGGATCGCACGGCCGGGATTGTTCCGCCTGCCGCCTGTACCGCGGAAAAGCAGGGAATAATTATGCGGCCGATCCTCTTAAATTCTTGATTTATTTTCAATATCTCTGACATATAGTGCCATGAACGCGTCATCGGCGTCAACAAAATCTTTTTTCCATGTCCCCCCGGACGGGAATCCCGTGGCCGTCCCGGACCTTGGATCGGCCCTGGAGGCGCTCAGGGGCGGGGGCTATCTCTGGCTTAACCTGATAGATCCCGCGCGGGAAGACCTGGAGGCCCTGTCGCAGCCCTTCGGACTCCACCCCCTTGCCATTGAGGACTGCCTGGACGACGAGCAGATACCCAAGATCGAAGATTATCCCGCCAACACCTTCATCCTTTTCAATAAGTTCCATTACGAGGCGCAGGAGCTCTTTATTGACGAGGTGGACCTCTTCCTCGGGAAAAATTTCATAATCCTGGTGAGCCACAACATGCACGGCGACCCCAGCTTCCTGGACCGCCTCGAGCAGATGGCGGGCCTGGAAAGGGACAATGTGCTCCGGGGGGCCGATTATCTCCTCCACGTCATCATGGACTACCTGGTGGACCAGAAATTTGAAACCATCGGGTCTCTGCGGGACGAAATTGACAACATCGAGGAACAGATCATCAGCGACATCGCCGTCTTCAAGCCGGAGGACCTGATGCGCCTGCGCCGGCATCTGCTGAAAATACGTAAGAGCATCACCTACGAGCGTGAGATCCTGGTGAAGATCTGCCGGAAGGATTCGCGCTTCATAACCGAAAAATCCATTTACGAGTTCCGCGATATATACGACCACCTGTCAAAGTTCTTTGAGGAGACGGACATCTACCGGGAAATGATATCCAGCTTTATGGAAATGTACCTGTCGATGATGAACAACCGGATGACCATGCTCTCCAACAGGACCAACCGGATCGTGCGGCGCCTCACCATGATCACCACGATCTTCATGCCCATGACCCTCCTTTCCGGCATCGGGGGAATGTCCGAATGGAGCATGATGACCGGCCCGGAGAACTGGAAGATCGCCTATCCCCTGTTCCTGGTCATGATGATGGTTGTCGGGGCAGGGAGTTATTTTATCCTGAAAAGGCTCGAATCAGGGGACAGGAAGGAAATTGAGTAAGGCGGCGCATTGAGCCGGTGCGGCAGAGCAGGCGGGCAATACAGCTGCGCATCTTATATGTTACGGAGAGGTTGGTGCCAATGAACAAAGTCGGTCTCATAATCAATCCCCATGCCCGGGGAGTCAGGAAAATGAACATCGATCCCCTCGAGTATTTCACCGGGATCTCCGGTGGTTACGCTGATATCAGGCTGACCAACAGCCTCGCCGAAGTGGATTCGGTCATCAAGGACTTCAAAAAAATGGGCCTGCCCTATGTGGCCGTGTGCGGCGGCGACGGCACCAGTCATAATGTGCTCTCCCGCATGATCAATCTGTACGGGAAAGATCAGGTCCCGCCGCTCCTTCACCTCAGGGCCGGGACCATGAACACCCAGCCGCGGACCATCAACCTGAAGGGGAAGCCCGGGGAATTGCTCGGGAGAATGGTGGCAATACTGAAAAACAACGGAACCCCGAGGATCTTCACCCGCGACACCATCAGGATCGACGACAGGTACGGCTTTATCTTCGGCGTGGGCATGACCGCCAATTTCCTCCATGAATACTACCAGGGGGAGGGGACCGGGCCGAAGAAGGCGATGAAGACCATCTGGAAGGCCATCAAAGGCGTCACCGTGGGGGGCGATGTCGGCACCCTCTTTGACCGCCTGAACTGCACCGTGACCGTGGACGGAAAGATCGTCCCCCACCATGACTTCATCGCGGTAATCGCCACCACCGTCGATGACATCGGGATCGGGTTCAGGCCGATGTACCGGGCCTATGAGAAGGACGGAACGTTCCACATACTGTCGGTGGGGTGCGAACCGTCGGATATAGTCAGGAACCTCCTGAAGATCAAGAGGGGAAAGCCGATCCATCACCCCTATCTCTTCGACTCGATCGCCAGGAAGGCGGTCATCACCAGCGAGAAAAAAATGCTCTATACCATTGACGGCGACATGTATGAGGCTGAAAAAAAGCTCGTCGCGGAAATCGGGCCCCCGGTGAAGCTGATTTACGTATGACGGAAATTCAATAAAAAGGGATTGTCTCAGAAACCCCCCACCCCCCCAGAGGGGGGCTTTTTTACTTCGTTCTGTTCATAAAAGTCCCCCTCCGGGGGATTTAGGGGGCATTTTAGGACAGCCCCTTCAGCATGACGGCCGCCCTTCAGGTGCGGCGCTTACCTGCGGTGTCCCTCGCCGCCCCCCTTTCCCCTCTCGCCCCCCTCACGGGGGCCGGGGCCGTCCTGCCTGCCGGAACCCTTCATGCCTCCGGGATTGATGACCTTTTTATCGGGCGAGGGGAGGACGCCGCGCCTATATCCCCTGTCGGGATTATACTCCTTGCCGCGTTTGATCAGGCGGTCCGCTGTGCCGGTGTCCCGGCCGCCTTCCTTGCCGCTGATCTTTTTTTTGTCGGGAGAAGGGACCGTTCCGTGCTTGTATTCCTTATCGGGCCGGTACTGCTCGCCGCGGTTAATATGCCTGTCCGATTTGCCGCCGCCCTGCTTGCCTGACCTGCTGCCGCGGTCACGGGCTTCGCCCCGGTCCGGTTTCTTTCCGCGCGGCTGATCGGGCAGGAACTTCCATTCCTTGTTGGGTCCCGCGGGCCTGTAGTTCCTGTCATGGCGGGGGTCGTTCTTCCACCTGGTGTGCATTTTTTCCATGTGCCGGGGCGGTATGTGGCGGTTCTTGATGGCTTCACGACGGTACTTGTAAATCTCCCCGAGATATACGGGGTGGGCTTTTAACAGTTCGCGGTTGCCGCAGGCGATCTTCATGACGCCGGGATGGCGGTGGAGCCATTCGCGGTGGCGGTAGTACCGGTGATACAGGTCCGGGTACCTGTTGAATATGACATAGTTGCGATACACCTCTCTGGCGATAAAGGGGTGCCTGATGAACCATCCGTCATAGCCGTAGACGATCAGGGTTATCCGGGGATACCTGACCAGAAACGGCCGGTTGCTGACAATGACGTAGGCGACATAGGGATAATTGCTCCAGAAATCATAATTGAGATAGATCCTGGCGGCGAACTGCGGGTGCGCGTTGATCCACACGAAATCGGAGCAGAGTGACCAGATCACGACCGGGTGGGCGTCAAGCCATTCCCGGTCCTTGACGTATCCGGCGTATTTTTCCGGGTTTTCCCGGATGTCCTCGATCAGGGCGCGGTCCTCATCGGTAACGGGCGGCGCCTCCGTTTTTTCCTTTCCTTCCACGTCCTTTGAATCGTCCACCTGCTGGACATCCTCCAGCATGCGGTTGATTTCGTCGTCGGTGTAATCCTTCGGCATGCTCTCCGGCATTTCTTTCAGCATTTCATCCGCTCCGGTGTCATAGGACGAATCATCCTGGGCGACGGCCATGCCCGATGAGCTTGTGCCGCTACTGAGACACAGGGGGATTGCAAGGGCAATAATGATGAGTGAGATGAATTTGTGAATACGTTCTCCTGTTGATTTCATACGCCTTACCTTTGGTGCTGTATTCTGGTCTGTCCGAATCTTGTTATAAGACCGTGATATCATATCACCGGTTCCATTTTTTTCCATAATTATTTATGAAAGTGCATATTTTTGTCCAGCTGCTGCAATAAATCTGCAATCTCCGCAAAAAAAAATTGACAGAAAATGAATCCAAAATATCGTTAAGCGATATTGGTTTTCGATATTAATTGTCCGGCGACGCATCGGGGAGGGCCATGCCTAAGAGCGATATTGTACAGGATTTTCTTCTGGGATTCATCAAAATCCATATACTGCACCATGCCAGCACGGAGCGGATTTACGGCCAGGAGTTCAGGGAGGAGCTGGCCCGTCACGGATATTCAATATCGTTCGGAACGCTGTACCCGATATTCCACAGGATGGAAAATAGCGGCTTCCTCACCTCGGAACGGGAAACTGTCCGCGGAAAGGTGAGGAAGTATTACCGGATAACCAGAAAGGGCGAGGCAGTGCTCGCAGAATCAAGAAAAAAAGCAAAGGAGCTATTCGACGAACTATATGAACACGAGGAATGAATCGACCCAGCCGGAAAAAATCATGTATGACCGGAATGTGATCCTCACCGGGTTCACGTCTTTTTTTACCGATGTCTCGTCGGAAATGATCTACCCCCTGATCCAGGCCTTCGTGGCCATGATCATGTCCGCGCAGAAGGCGCTCCTGGGGCCCGTCCTGGGCGTCATCGAGGGCATTGCCGAATCGACGGCCAGCCTCATCAAGGTGTTCGCCGGGTACTATTCCGACAGGATCGAGAAGAGGAAGGCGCCGGCCATCGCCGGATACTCCCTCTCCGCCGTTTCCAAGGCCCTCCTCTTTGCCGCTTCCGCGGGCTGGGTCTTCGTGCTCCTCTCCCGGTTCTTTGACCGGGTGGGGAAGGGGATACGGACCGCGCCGCGGGACGCCCTTATATCAGAATCAATGCCGAAGGAGCTCCAGGGAAAGGCCTTCGGGTTCCAGCGGGCCATGGATTTCGCCGGCGCCTTCCTGGGCACCGTGGTGTGTTATTTCGTCGTCGTGCACTTCATGGACCCGGTGACGGAAACCATCAGGGACATCGATACTTTCTATCTGCTTTTCCTCATATCCATTGTGCCGGCCTTCATCGGCGTCGTGTTCCTCTTTTTTACCAGGGAAACGGCGAAGACGGCTTCCGGCGGCAACGGCAAGCCGAAGCCGAACCTTGACATACGGAAATATGATAAGAACCTGCGGATCTTTTTCATAGCCCAGCTCATCTTCACCCTGGGCAATTCGTCGAACCAGTTTCTCCTGCTCAGGAGCATGGACCTGGGGTATGTGCTGTCGACGGTCATCCTGATGTATATCATTTTCAACCTTACCACCACGGCCCTGTCCTCGGCCTTCGGCTCCCTGTCCGACCGGATCGGGAGGAAAAAGCTTCTCATGGCCGGCTATCTCCTGTACGCGGCGGTATATATCGCCTTTGGGTTCATTTCAAACTCTTCGAGCTATCTTCTCTGGATCTTCTGGCCCCTTTACGGGCTCTACTACGCGATGACGGAAGGGGTGGAAAAGGCCTTCGTCGCCGATATCGCGCCGGAGAACTCCCGGGCAACGGCCCTCGGATTTTATCACACCATAATCGGCATCGGACTTCTCCCGGCCAGCGTGGCAGCCGGTCTCCTCTTCAAGGCCCATCCGGGGCTTCCCTTCATCTTCGGCGGGTTCCTCGCCGTGCTGACCGTGCTGATCCTGGGTTTCGGCGTGAAGGAAAAAGCGTGAACAGGAGGATGATAGAACATGAATAAGCATTTCTTCTGTTTCATATTCTGGGCGATGTTCCTGGCGTGCATTGCCATTTCCTGCGACCGGAAGGAGCCTGTGGAAATCCCCCGGGACGCCGGGATTCTCGGTGAAACAACGGTTGCCACCGTGGACGGGTTCCGCGTCGGGAGCGGCAACTATTACCGTCGCGCCGACGCCGGCGGCGTCAAGCGGAGGAGCATTCAGATTTTTGTCTGGCGCCCCGGCGGCGGGTCGGAGAAGAAGGCGCGGGAAGCCGTGGTTTTCGAAGGGGATATCTTCGATATCGGCGGAAAAAAATACAGGCTGGTCCATGTCGACGAGGGAACGGGGGGCGACACGGGAAAGGCTTATTTTATGCGGGTTAAATAGAGTATATTATTGTAAATCGACCTATATCAAATATCCCCCTCCCTTGATGGGAGGGGGCAGGGGAGGGTGGTTCGTGTAATAGTACCCCCACCCCGGCCCTCCCCCATTAAGGGGGAGGGAGGTTGTCATAAATTTTCCCTCATCAAATTACACCTATTTGTCGATACTGATTGAAAGGGATACCCCCGCATTTTTTATCGACCAGGTGGCGATATGAATAAATTACTCCTGACTATCCTTATCCTGATCCCCTGGGCTGCGTCTCATGCCGCGTCCCTCACCTGGGAAATACCAAAGGATGAGCGGCTTGAGATAACCCGAACTGCCGCGGTGAAGTTCCTCGTCAACGACAGTATGCGCAGGGTGTACCAGGAACGGAACATCATTGACCTCACCTGCTATGATGCGAAGGCCGGGGCGAGCAGCGTCAGGGGGCGTTTTTCCGTGTATGAGCGCGGGTCCGTCGACGAGGTCTTCAACCTGCGAGAGCAGTATCCGTCGGAGTTTGTCATCGACCGCCAGGGGCGGTTCACGGTGCCGAAGAACTATGTCATGCCGAACCTGCGCAACCTGCCGGCCTTTCCGGCGAAGGAGGTTGCCGCCGGCGAATCATGGACGGAGAAGGCGGACCTGGTCCTCAACAGCTTTTCTGTCCCGTTTAAACTTACCTTTCCCGTGGAGTACCGGCTGGCCGAGGTCACCAGGAAGGGGAACAGCGACATCGCGGTGATCAGGTACAGCTTCACCGTGGACATGGACCTTTCCGGAGGCGCGTATCCCGCCGATTTTCCCCGAAGCATCATCGGTAAAGACGAGGGGGTCATCACCTGGAACATCAGCGAGAAATGCCCCGTGAGCATGAAGGAGAAGTACCGCATGGCGTTCCTCTTCCGCGACGGGAACAGGCAGGTCGCCGTGAACGAGTTCCAGATGCTCATCGACACGACGATGAAAATGTACAAGCCGGTCTCGAAAGAGGAGCGGGAACAGGCCCGGAAGGAACTGAAGACGGAAATCCCCGACGACGTGGACGTTGATACCGACCGGCGTGGCCTGGTGATCAGGCTCGGGGACGTTCTCTTCGATTTCGACTCGGCCAGGCTCCGCGGCGACAGCAGGGAAAAGCTGGACAGGGTCGCCGACCTGCTGAAAAGGAAATACCCCGACCGCGAGCTCATCGTGGAGGGACACACCGACTCTATCGGGGGCCGGGAATATAACCGCCGCCTGTCCGTGGACCGGGCCAGGTCCGTGGCGGAATACCTTAAGCAGCGGGCGGGGACGGACAAGCTTTCGTACCGCGGCTTCGGCGCCGACCGGCCCATAGCCGGGAACGGCACAAAAGAGGAGCGGCAGAAGAACCGGCGGGTGGAAATAATCATCAAGCTGCAGTAGTTCATCGTCAGGATTCCCTTGCTCAACAGATTTTATTCTTGAAATTTCGGCCAATCTCTGTTTTGTTACAGAAGGAAGGGATGATATTCGCCCTTCCTTTTTGGCGATTTTTCACATTATGGCCCGTTGGCATTGATTGAAGAATGATGAGAACCCTGGCAAATATCTTTCTGTGCGTCCTGCTGTCATGCGCTGCAGCCAGAGCGGATGAAGGCATGGAATTGGATCTGTCCGGCTCCTGGAAGTATTGCTTCATTCAAAGCGAAAAGGATTATCCGCCCAACGAGGGGGCGGCATGGGAAACGGTCACCATACCCAATAGGTATCTCTTCGAAACAATCGCCGTAAAGAGGAACATCAAAAGGGGCTATATTCTCTACCGGAAAACCGTATCGCTGAAGGAAGACATCCCCCGCACACTTGCCTTTCAGGCCGGCGAGATAATGAACAGCGATATCGTTTATATAAACGGCAAAAAAATCGGTCAAACGGGAATGTTTCCCCCTGATTTCAAATCGGGGTGGTCAAAATTCCGGCACTACCCCATCCCCCCGGGATTGCTGAAGAAGGGCGAAAACACCGTAGATATCGTCAACTACTTCGACGCGGAGCTGTGGATACTCTCCCCGATACGGATCATCGATGAAAAACACGCGAATTACAGCTACATGGTGCGGAATTTCCTCCAGATCGAGTTCATACAGGCCTTCTACATTCTTCTGCTTAGCTTTTCCCTCCTGTTCCTGGCGATTTACCTGAAACGTAAAAAGGAAATGATTTATTTTTATTATGCCTGCGCCACATTTTTTCTCGCGGACATGATGCTGCTGCAGTTTTTTGAAAACACCTTTCCCTACATGCCTCTCTGTTCCAACACGACATTCAAGATATGCGGCATCGGCCTGATGTTTTTTCCTCCCTTCCTGACGCTGTTTTTCAGGAGTTTCCTGGAACTGAAGATATCCATGAAAAGGATTGCGGTGTATCTTGCCCCGCCCAGCATCTTTGCTCTTCTGATGGTGGTTTCCCAGGACCGCTACTATGTCATATATTGGAGAAACATCTTCCTGCTGCTGATCCCCCTCTATATTGCCGACATTGTCATAATGTCAATACGGCAGATCATGGCGGGAAACCGTAAGGGGCTCATGCTCTTTATCGCCCTCCTGCCGATTTTTGCCTTCGGGATCTATGATATCCTGGTGTTCAGCCTCCATATTTTCGAGGGAAGCGTGCCGCTCTATCCCCTGGGAGTTCCCTTTATGCTGGTGCTCCTCGGGTTAAACCTCATCAACAGGTTCGTGTATAACCTCAATACGTCGGAGGAGCTGAATATCCTGCTGCGGCAGAAGATAGAGGAGGGAAAGCGGCTCGCCTTTCTTGAAAATGAGATTTCCATTGCGAGAAAGATCCAGCTGGCGGCGCTTCCCCACGAGCTTCCCGAATCGACCGCCTTCAGCATCGGGGTGAAATATATACCGGCGGCCAACATCAGCGGGGATTTCTATAATTTTCATTGTATCGAGGATGAAAAGCTCGGCGTTCTCATCGCCGATGTTTCCGGCCACGGGGTCCCGGCTTCGCTGATAGCGTCCATGATAAAGATACTGTTCAGCACCCTGACGCCGGTCTGCTCACAGCCTAAAGATTTCATTGAGGGACTCAATGCGTACATCTTCGATAAAATGGAAAAAAATTACTTAACAGCGGGCTACTGTTATATCAACAGGCCGGATAAAAAGGGTTATTTTGTCAGGGCGGGCCATGAGCCCATGCTGCATATATCATACAGGAACGGCGAAGCCGCGTTGAATGAATACTGCCCGAAGGGAATGGCCATCGGCTTCATACCCAACATAGACCCGGAGGTTTTGGAATTCAGCATCGAACGGGGTGACAGGATAATCCTCTATACGGACTGCCTGACCGAGGCTTTCAATGCCGAACGGGAATTGTTCGGCGATACGCGCTTGAAAAACCTGGCCATGGAGTCGAAACGCCTTCCCCCGGTTGAAGCCGCTGAATTCATATCCAATGCCATCAAGGAATGGAGCTCGTCAAGCGAGTTCCAGGATGATTTCACCCTTATCATTGTTGATGTCAATTGACGGAAATCTACCATCCGCCGGAGGCGCCGCCCCCTCCGGAGCTTCCGCCGCCGCCGGAAAAGCCCCCCGAACTGCCGGATGAGCTCCAGCCGCCGGAGGATGAACCGCCGGAAAAGATGAACCCCCCGATGCTGGCCCTGCCCTTGGTCTTAAAATCTTTCCGCGCCTTTTTGAACCAGGCGCTGCGGCTGATGAATATCCGCGCCACCGGATAGGCCACCAGGTAGATGCAGAGCATGACAAAGGCGCCGGTCGTTCCCACCACGACAATGGGGAACATGGCCCAGAAGGGAATCAGGAATAGATAGAGGAACCATCCGACTCCCTGGGGGGTAAAAACGCCGATGATGGTGAAGAGGCCTATGATGCCGAAGATGAAACACCCGATCAGGATGCGCTGCATGATGGGAAGGTCGGGGCCTTTGAAAAAGTCATCGGAGCCTTCGCCGGATCCTCCGCCCTGCCCGGCTGACGCGGCGCCCGTGTCTTCAAGCAGCGCGATGACCGCCAGGACGCCGGCGGTCACGCCGCCGTCAAAATCGCCGGCCTTGAAGCGAGGGGCCATTACCGTGTCTATGATGCGTCCTGCCTTCGCGTCAGTGAGGACTTCCTCCAGGCCGTAGCCCACCTCGATGCGCATGCGGCGGTCCTTCGATGCCACGATGATGAGCACGCCGTTGTCCTTCTTTTTGAGGCCGAGACGCCACGAGTCGAAAACGCGCGTGGCGAATTCCTCGATGGATTCCCCTTCCAGGGTTTCGACGGTCAGCACCGCAACCTGGTTCGTCGTGCGGTCCTCGTGCGCCTTGAGGAGTCCGCTGATATGCTCCACGGTCGCCTTGCCCAGGATGCCGGCATCGTCCGTTACGCGTCCCCGGAGCTCGGGCACCGGGACGAGGGACAGGGTGGGCACGGAAACCAGCAGGGCAAGAAACAGGGCCGGCAAAAAATGACTGGCGCGTCGCTGTGTCATCGGTCTTCCCCCTTATCCTGGACGAGGCCGTCCGCTATCTCGCTGCCGGATTTTTTTGTTGTTTCGAATCCGGCCCGGAGGAGCTCCGCTTCCAGCGCGTTAAGACCCTGCAGAATGGCCTCATAACGGTCCTTCCGGCTCAGGAGGGGCGTCATTGTTGCTATCACTTTCTGCAGTTTCTCCTGTTCGAGGCGGCCATGGACTCCGCTGTCGGGAAGGATGACCACCGTGCGTTCAAAAAGGCCGACCAGGACCAGGATGCCGGTGCGGCCCGCGGTGCGGAAGAGCTCCCGCTCCAGGAAAAAGGAGCGGGCATACTGCTCGGTTTCGGTTTCGGCGCGCACGCGGTCGAGAAAGAGCCGGCCGAAGGCAGGCAGGAAAACGGAAAAGAGGGCGAATACGGCGCCTGCTCCGAGGATGAACGCCGCGGCGAACTGCGGGTTCCGGAGAAGGGCGCAGCCGTGCCCGATAAAGGCCTGGACCAGAACGGCTAGGGCGCCGGCCGCCGAGCCCAGGGCGAAGGCCTTCCAGGGGATCTCGGGATAGCTGTCGCATTTTCCCACCACGGCGGCAACCAGCTCGATACCGGTGCGCTCTTCGATTTTCCCGATGAGATCATTGATGCGGCCGGTTTGCGTGTCGTTGAAATACATGGCTTGATTCACTTTTTTCTGCTTATAGGATCATGATCATTTTGTCAAGATGTTTGGACGGGGTATGAACGGTATTTTCGTCAGGCGCCAGAAGATCCCGCCGGAAAGCATCCGGGGGCCAGCTCTTTTCAATTTTTTATTTGTTCCAATTGTTAAAAAGATGATGCGCCCGAGCGGGCATGGCCCTGCGCTGATTGGTCGGAGACCAAAATATTTCTTTACAAAAATTTATCGCAAGCTATCATAAGTTTAGCGGTCCTTTTTTCATTGCTGTATCTGTCGTATTCCTTAAACAATCTCATAATCAGTTTTTCATCGCAGCGACTGAACATTCCATCGCGGGGGCACCTATGGAATTTAACAACATCATCTACTTCAACAGTTTTTCCCTGGGATCTCTGATTGCAGTGGTTTTTTTTGTTCTAACAGCGGTCTATATGCTCACGATCAAGAACAAGTCCGCCGCGACCTTCCATCTCGGCGTGGGATATACGCTGATGGCGGTATTCAACACGGCCTATTTCATAGCCTCCACGGTTCATCACCCCCTTGCCGCTTATCACCGCTGGATCACCGTGAGCACCATTCTTCTCGTGATCGTGCATATTGACGCCTTTTATTTCCATTATGCCACGGATAAATACCGCAGAGCCGCCAGGATATTCATGCGGGCCAGTTACGGCGTGGCGTTCGCCTTCACCCTCCTGTTCATGGTCACGACTGCCACGGCAGACAAGGTGTTCCTGTTCAGCGCCCATACCTGGGACTTTGACGCCGACAGGATCAGCGAAATTTTCAGCCTGGTCATCATCCTGTACATAGCCATAAATTTCATTCTCTGCATGTGGCGTTTTATCACCCAGAAGACGAAGGAGCGGTGGGTCGTGTTCTTCATGGGTGTTACCTTCTTCTGCGCCACGCTTGTTCCGGCGGTGGCCAATACCATGAGCCGCGACGGCATCCTCGACCGGGACGTGTTCCAGAACGCGTGGGTCCTTTTCAATGTCCTCGGTTTTTTCATCCTGCTGATCATCTATGTCAACAACACGAAGGACCGGATCACCTTCATCGCCACCCTGATCGGCATATGCCTGGTGACCATCCTCACCATGCTGCAGTTTTTGAGCTTCTACTCCCTGAGGGAGCGGGACCAGTCCTTCGATGATATACATAAAAAGGCTTCGCTCCTGGCGGTCTCCGGAGAAAGAAGGGATTCCGATTCCGTCTACGTGGTGTCCTATCTGCCGGGTAAGGACGCCTTTGAGAAGGGCTGGGAAAAAGCACCGGTTGATGTGGATCCGATAAAGCAGGAACTGATTAACACATACATTCTGGAGGAAATCAGCCAAATCGACGGGGCCGGCTTTAGCGGGGAACTCGATAAAATCCTGGCCCAGGGCGGGATCTATTTCGAGGGATACCGGAGATCAATAGCGGAACATGTGAAGCATGCAGGCGGCACCGCAAACGGCCGTGAGGAGCTGAACGCGTATATCGACAAGCTGAGAAAGCAGGTCCTCCAACGCGCGAACAAGATCCGGAAGATACCTGATAACGGCTTCGGCCCGGGGCTGGAAAAATTCATGGATATAAAAGACGATCCCTGCCGGGCCTTCATGGAGGCAGTACGGGAAAACACCGCGGATTCCGGATTGGAAGGAAGCGATCTGAAGCGTGAAGTGCTGAAATATCTGACACCGATGAAAAAGGCGGGGAGCCGGGTGTACCGGGCCGGTACGGCGGGAGAGCTGTTCATAGAATACTTTACCATCGATCGCGGGGGCGGCAGGATATACGCCACCGGCTTCAACTACCGCGACTTCAGGGCCTACATGCATCCGTCGGTCGTTAATATAATGATCATCATGCTGGTGCTTTTGGCGGTGGTGCGCTTCGGGTTCCAGTTTTTTTTCTCCGGGATCCTCATCAACCCGCTGCGGAAACTCTCCCAGGGGGTTCACGAGGTGAATAAAGGCAACTTCGCCATATCAATTCCCGTCAAGGTCGAGGACGAGATAGGATACATCACCCATTCGTTCAACAACATGGTTGCCTCCATCCAGAAAATGGTCGAAGCCATCCGCCTGAAATCGGACGATGTCAAGGAGAGCAGCAGCAAGCTGCACCAGGCTTCGTCCGTCATGTCGGACATGGCACGCGAACTTTCCTCCATAGTTGAGGAAGCCTCGGCGGCCTATGAGGAAATGTCGGCGTCATTTGAGGCGAACCTGAACGACGTGAAGATCCAGCTCGAAAGCACGGACCAGGTCAAAGAGGAGATTTCGCGGATCAATGCCAACAGCGACCAGCTTTCCAAACAGATCACGCAGCTGAGCTCCAACATCGTCAGCGCCGTTAACCAGGTCGAGCAGGGGGAAAAAACGATCGTGAAATCGATGACGGCGATCCAGAGCCTGGCGGTATACCTCAAGGACATAGAGCAGACGACGAAGACCATCACGGAAATAGCCGATCGGATCACCATGCTCGCCCTGAACGCCGCAATTGAGGCCGCGCGGGCCGGTGAACAGGGCCGGGGGTTCGCGGTGGTCGCCGACGAGGTCAACAAGCTGGCCGATCAGACCACCGGCCTGGTCAAGGGAATGCAGCAGAAGATCGGGGAGCACTCGGCCAGGATATCAAACGAGCTCGGCTTCATCGGCGTCACCACAGACATTTTTAAGGAGGTGAGGAGCAAGATACTTTCCACCAATGACGTCCTTTCCGGCGCGGTGGAGTTCACCGGGAACCTTGCGGCGATGAATGATTCCATCGGCATGAAGATAGAGAGACTGGGCGCCATAGCGGCCAGGATACATGATTTTTCCTTTGAGCAGAAAAACACCATAGACGAGCTGACCAAGGCCGTGACGACGATTAGCGAGATATCGCAGAAGACACTTGAAAACGCCGAGGCGGTCAGGAGCTACTCCAACATCATGGACCTCGGCGCCCGGGAGCTGGCGGAGACCATTGAAAACGTCAGGACCGAAGAAGAAACCGGCGACGGCTCCGCTTCCTGATGCTGTTCTTTCACGTCATGGCTTCACTTCGTCGATAAATCCCAGGTCCTCCCTGTTGAGGACGATGATCCTGCCATCCCGGCGGTTGATGTAGATGTAATTGTCCCAGAAGCTGATGAAGGTGTTCTCGCTCAGCTCCTCTTTCGATTTGGCCACGAGCTTCAGGCTGCCGTCGAAGCGGCCCAGGTGGTGCTTCCCGTTATCGTAGGTAATGGCGTAAATGAAGCCGTCACGGATCTCGATGAAGCTTCGCCAGAACACGTTGTCCTCGCCGTAGATCTTGGCCTGCAGGGTGTCCTTGTCGACCAGGGTGAGGCGGTGGCCGGAGGTGTGGCTTCCCCGGTGGGTTATGATGACGATGCCCCCCGAGTAGACGTCGTAGCGGCTTCCGCAGATGTTCTCCACCGGCGACTTGAACATGATCTTCCGCGTCGAGGCGTTTATCATGTAGAGGTCGTTGTTGTAGTGGCCGCCGTCAAGGTATTCCTTCAGTTTCAGGTAATAGAGCTTGCCCGCGTAGATGTTCTTGTCGAGTTCCTTCTCCCGGAGCTGGTCCTCGCGCTTGTCCAGCTCCTTCTCCTTTTCCTCGAGCTTTTTCTTCGCCTTTTCCGGCTCCTTCTCGATGTCGCGCTTCAGCTCCTCCTTCTCAATCCGCTTTTTCTCATCCTTGATGCTCTCCTCGCGCTTCTTGATGGTATTTTCTTCTTTCTGTATTTCCTTTTCTTTTTCCTTCGATTTTTCTTCTTTTTTTTGCAGCTCTTTTTTCTCTTCCTCTAATTTCTGTTCCTTCTTTTCGATCTCCTTTTCTTTTTCCTTCCTTTTTTCAGGCTCGACTATTTTTTTTGTCTCTTCCTTTTCCTTTTTCAGATCCTCTTCTTTTTTCTTGACCTCTTCCTTCTTTTTTTCTATGGTCTTCTTTTCCTGTTCCTGCAGCTTCTTTTCATCTTTAAGTTCCTTCTTGTCCTTCTCAAGCTTCTTTTCCCGCAGCTCCGTCATTTCCTTCCGCTCCGGCAGGGCCTTCCGGTCCTTGCGTATCTCCTCGATGGTTTTACTGTCGGAAAGGAGGTCCGGCTCCACGGAATCGAGCTTCCCCTTCTTAGACTGCTCGGTCAGGGGGATCAGCATGGCCGTCGCGCCGGGCCATTCCCAGTATTTCGTCGATATGCCGGCGTTCTGCGAGCTGATGTTTTTCAGGACCACTGACTTGTACTTTTTCCCGAAATAGCCGAGGTCGCCGCGGTGCACTGCGTTATAATATGACAGGAACAGGGATATGGCCCGGGCCTGGGCCCGGGTGTAGCCGTACTTGTTCATGAAATAGGCGGTAGTAATGCGCCGTACCCTGTCTATATGCCCAACCTTTGCGTCCCGGTCTATGTAAAAGATGTCCGCGGAATATCGCTCCGGTTCTTCCTTCGATTCCGCGCGCAGTATAGAGTATTTCATGTGGAACCGCACCCTTCCGGCGTCGACGCCCCGGGAAAGCTTTTTCCCGATCTCCTCCACCTCGCTGGCGGGATCGGCCTTTTTGGCGTCGCCCCGGTAGTTGATGAATTCGACACGCTTCGTGCGGATCTCGTCCACGTCGACTTCGAGGGCGGCGGCAATGCCGGCAAAAAGCAGTGCCTGGATGCAGAATGATGTTATGGCGCTGAGCAGGATAATTCGTTTCATGGCATTCCTCCATATGACATTATGGGCCTTGACCGCACCATGGATTATTCCGGTTCCCTATCTTGGGCAGAGAATAGAGATGCTATCATGGCGCGGATTAATGTCAAGACACTTCCGGTTTGACGCGGAATGCGGCGCCGGGCAGGCGTCGTATATGGCTTGACTTTTTCCTCGCAGGCTGGAAAGTTCAAAAAAAATGCAAAGGATGATCCGATATGAGCAAAGGTGAACTAGCGGCCGAGAGATTCAGGAACGGACTGAACTGCTCTCAATCCGTCCTGGCCACGTACGGTCCCGCCCTGGGTCTTGACGAGAAAACCTGCATCAGGATAGCGTCCCCCTTCGGCGGCGGCATCGGCCATGTGCAGGAGGTGTGCGGCGCGCTGAGCGGCGCCATCATGGCCATCGGCCTGAAGCATGGCGAGGGAAGCGAATTGCGCGAAAGGAGGGACCGCGTCATCGAGCTTACCCAGGAGTTTATCGGGGAATTCAAGAAGCGGAAAGGATCGATATTCTGCCGGGACCTCCTGGGGTGCGACATCACCACGAAAGAAGGCCTGGTGAAGGCCCGGGAGCAGGGCGCCTTTAACGTCTGCGCAGACTACGTGCGTCTTGCCGGGGAACTCCTGGAGAAGATGCTGTAAGGGATGGGCCCGCTGGCGGACAGGCATGATACAGGCGGGGGGGCGCCGTTTTTTTCCGGCTTCACGCCTGCGGCGCACCGCGGCGCGTCCGGCCAGTTTCCGGAAAACACCATTGAAGCCTTCCGGCGCGCGCAGGAGATCATCCCGGGGTGCTTGCTTGAAACCGACGTGCGCCAGACCAGGGACGGCGCCATCATCATCATTCATGATGAGATGCTCGAGCTGAAGACCAACGGCGCCGGTCCCGTGGGCAGGATGGACCTTGGCGAAATCAGGACCCTGGACGCCGGCTACACCGCGACCTTCGACGGCGGCCTGACCCATCCCTTCCGCGGGAAGGGATACCGGCTTCCCCTCCTGGCGGAGGCCCTTGACGCCTTTCCCCGGGCCAGGTTTTCCGTCGATATCAAGGACCAGGACCTCGGCGCGGCGGAGCGGGTGGTTTCCCTGGTATTGGAAAAGGGCGCGGCCCGGCGCGTCATCATCGGTTCCTTCCATGACCGGACCGTGCGCTTCGTGCGGAAGAACTTCAAGGGAATCATGACCAGTTTTTCCAGGAACGACATCCTGGCCTTCATCGCGACGAGGAAGTTCCGCAGGAAGGCTCCGGCGCGCGCGGGCGCGGCCATGCTCATACCGGAATTCATCGGCGGCGGACATTACGAGTACATGGGCAAGGGAGCCACCCGGGGAGCCAGGATCATCACCCGTGGCCTCATCAAAGACGCGCGCCGGTGCGGCGTCCCGGTGCTTGCGTGGACCATCAACCGGCCCGACAACATGCGGCGCCTCATCGAGTGGGGGATCGACGGCATCGTCACGGACCATATTGATCTGCTGAAAAAGGTAATGGCTGAGTACGATCTTCTCTGACGGAGGCGGGCTGTGATCAAACGGGGATTATTTCTTTTTATGATGCTTTTTCTGTCGATTTCCCCCGCAGCGGCGGTGAGCGAGCAGGAGAAGATACGGGCCCTGCTGGAACGCATTGAAAAATCCGGCCTGACATTTATCCGGAACGGTTCGGAATACACATCCGCCGATGCGCGGAAACACCTGGAGCTGAAGCTTTCCAGGGCGGGTTCAGCCATAACAACGGCGGAACAGTTTATCACCCATATCGCATCGGGGTCGTCCTGGACCGGCACGCCCTATTACATCAGGCTCCGCGACGGCACCCTTGTCAAATCCTCGGTCTGGCTGAGGAAAAACCTCGCCGAGCTGGAGAAGGGGAAGCGGTGAAAGGCTGCCCGGTAATGAGGACGGATGCGGCCGCGGCGCGTGCCGCCATGAATCCTGCCGCAGTGGCGGCTCGCGGAAGTTTCATCAAATATTTCATTGACAGATTCCGGTAAGGGGAAAGGATGGGATGTAACAGCACCTGCGACAGTTGAGGGATCATATGTTCTGGAACAAAGAAGTTGAAACCATTGACCGGAAAGCGCTGGAGCAACTGCAATTCAAAAAGCTTTCCGCGGCACTGCGGAGCGCGGCAACCACTCCCTTCTACAAAAAAGTATTCAAAGAAAACAATATCAGCGTGGAGAAGATCACGTCCCTGGACCACCTGATAGACCTTCCCTTCACCAGCAAGGCGGACCTCCGCCTGAGCTACCCGGACGGCATGGTGGCAGTCCCCCGGAGCGAGATCATACGCCTCCACGCCTCGTCGGGCACCACGGGCAAATCCACGGTCATATTCTACACCGCGAAGGACATAGCCGACTGGGCGGACCTCCTCGCCCGCTCCATGATGGCCACGGGCACCACCAGGGACGACGTCTTCCAGAACATGATGGGATACGGACTCTTCACCGGCGGCCTGGGCCTCCACTACGGCGCTGAGCGCCTCGGCTGCATGGTGATCCCCGCGTCGTCCGGGAACAGTTTGAAGCAGATTCAGCTGATGCAGGACTTCCGCACCACGGTGATCCATATCACGCCCAGCTACGCCCTCCATCTGGGCGACGTTGTGGCGGATCAGGGAATCAACACGCCGGATCTGGGCGTGAAGAAAGCGTACCTGGGCGCGGAGCCGTACTCCGAGGAGACGCGCGACAAGATACAGGAACAGTGGGGCCTTCAGGCGTACAACTCCTACGGGCTGTCGGAGATGAACGGGCCCGGCGTCGCCTTTGAATGCGAGCTGAAAAACGGCATGCACCTCTGGGAGGACTTCTACATAATGGAGATCATCAATCCTGATACCGGCGAGCGACTGCCGGACGGCGAGGCGGGGGAGCTGGTCATCACCCACGTCAACCGGGAGGCGATGCCCATCATCCGCTACCGGACCCGCGACCTGACCAGGATCATCCCGGAGCAGTGCCCCTGCGGAAGGACGCACCGCCGCATCGAGCGGATCAAGGGCCGAACCGACGACATGCTCATCGTGGGCGGCGTCAACGTGTTCCCGTCCCAGATCGAGTCGGTCCTCATGAAGATACCGGAAGTGGGGAACAACTACCAGATCGTCCTTGACCGTCACGAGAACCTGGACCGGCTCCACATACGGGTCGAGCTCTATTCCAAGATGTTCCAGGGCGACATGGAGGGCCTGAACAGGCTCAAGAAGAAGCTCGTGGAGGAGCTCAAGGCCCTTATAACGGTGAACCCGCGCATCGAGCTCCTGGAGCCGGGCTCCCTGCCGCCCAGCACCGGCAAGGCGGTGCGGGTCATCGACAACAGGAAGATATAGCACGAATTTTTCAGGAAGAAGTCAGGGAGGTCGTCATGCCGCAGCAGATATCCATCTTCGCAGAAAACAAGCCGGGAAAGATCGAGCGCATTTCAGGCATCCTGGGCGGGAACAATATCAACATGCGGGCCATAACCATCGCCGATTCCGGCGACTACGGCATCATCAAGATACTGGTTGACCGCCCCGTGGACGGCTGCAAGGCCCTGAAAGACGAGGGGATCGCCGCAACCCTGAAGGAGATCGTGGCGGTTCGGATCGACGACAGCCCCGGGGGACTGCACAAGGCCGCGTCGGAGCTGGCGAAAAACGATATCAATGTCGATGACGCTTACGGGTTCACGATCCGCGGGAGCCACGAGGCGGTGTTCGTGTTCCAGGTCAAGGACATCAAGAAGACCGAGAAGGTCCTCCAGGAAGCGGGCTTTTCCCTCCTCGGGGACAACGAGCTTTATTTTCTCTGACAGGCGACGCGGCGCGGGCTGTTACTCCGTTACCGGGACAACGGCCTTTGCGCCCGGTTCGAGCTTCAGCGGTTTTACCATCTTGATCTTGTTCCGGGGGATCTTGACAATGCCGTCGGCGGTACGCACCTGATACAGTTCGCCGCGGGAGATGATCGCCCCTACGATAATCCTGCCGTTATAGAGTGTTATCTGATCTGCCCAGAGCTGTTTCTCTTCCGGCTGCCGGTGTTGCACCGGCTTTGCCGCGTTTTTTTCCGGAATGTCCCCGGAGTTAATCCTCGTAGCCGCGTAATACCCGCCATAGGTAACGGCGGAAACCGTTGCGGCCGCTATGATAATCTTGGCAACGGGTATCCCTGCGATCAGCTTCTTCAATGAAAAGTATATGAAAAGATATAGGGCGTACAGGGCGCTGTAGGCTCCGACGGTTTTAAGTACCCGCACCAGGTTCTTCTTTTTCGAGGAGCGGATTTCCTCCCGGACGCCGTCAGGCACGGGCCTGGCGAAACGGTACCTGTCCAGGAGCTGTTCGAGGAGCCGGGTGTCATTATCGGTCTTGTTCATAGCAGGTCCTCTAGTTTGGTTATGCCGCGTTCTTTCAGGTGGTCCAGGATCCTCCGGGACACCTGCCGGTACCGGTATGCCGCCTGACGCCTGGTCATACCGAGGTGCTCCGCGGCCTGGTCATAGGTGTAATGGTTTATCGCTATGAGGTCGAAAAGGATGCGCTCCTTTTCGTCGTGGTAGTTCCCAGGGTCCTCGATGGCGTCGTGGATGATGATGCGGATGTCCCTGAAGCCGTTCTCGAAGGCGAGGTGGACATCGTCTTCCATGTCGGCGATGTCGACGCTGGCTGCCCCCGTGCCTTCCCGTTTCCGGTAGTAGTTGGATATGCAGAATTTCACGGCGCCGATAAGCCAGCTCCTCGGGTCACGGACCTCGTCGAATTTGCGATAATAGTTCACGAAGACCTCGTGGCAGATATCTTCCGCGTCCTCCTTGTTCTTCACCCGGTAATAGATGCTGTTCAGGATTATCGGGTAATAATCGCTGTATGATTTCCTGAATTCCCTTTCTTTTTTCGAGAGCAGCATTGTTCCCCGGTGCTCCAGTATATAGCAGTGTTAATTTGGCGGATTCTACAAAAAAAATTTGCGGAGGGCGATTTTTATCGGAAAATCCCCCCTGAGTTGACATGAAATAGAACACTAATGGCACCCTGTCTACAAAAAATTTATCCCTACATCTTGACGAATTGCTAAATAATAAGTATTTTAGCTATATGTAAAATACTTAAATATTTGAGATACGACAGAATTGGCATAATTAAGTACATTAACTATCTTTTATCAGCGGCCTCCAGCGAAGGTGAAAGACAAAATAACAAGAGGTTATCCATGGAACATCTTACGAGAGAAACATTCAAAGAAAAGATCTTCGATTATGAAAAGAGCACGGAATGGAATTACAAAGGGACCCTTCCGGCGATAATCGATTTTTACGCAGACTGGTGCGGGCCGTGCAAGATGGTTGCGCCGGTCCTGGCGGAGCTTTCAACCGAATACGAAGGCAAGATCAATATCTACAAGGTAAACACCGACCAGGAGCCGGAGCTGTCTGGCGCCTTCGGGATACAGAGCATTCCCAGCATCCTCTTCATTCCAAAAGATGAGAAGCCGAGCATGGCCGCCGGCGCCCTTCCGAAAAAGGCCCTGCAGGACATCATCAGGGACGTGCTGAAGGTAAACTGAAAAATAGTGAACCTGGAAAAAAAAGCGGCAGTAATGGCTGCCGCTTTTTTTTGCCTGGAATGCGTTCCAGGGACTACCCCCCGAACTCCTCGTCAAACCTCTGCTTGGTCATGATGGTGAAAAACTTGTTCAGGGTCATAAGCTCGAAGGTGTGGTAGATATTCGGGCTCAGCTCAAAAAATATCAGCTTGATGTTCATTTCCTTGGTTTTTCTCAATATCTTGACCAGGGAGGCTATTGCCGTGGAATCCACGCCGTTCAGATCTTTGCAGTTTATGGCGATCATGCCCGGCTTTTTGGCAAGGATATCAGTAAAAACAACTTCCATGTCCTTTATGTTGCCAAGGTTCCATTCGCCCGAAGCGGTAACGATTATTTTACTGCCCTTTTCTTCAAAGCTGATAGTGTCCATGTTTTAACAATATGCATATATTCATAAATTGTCAAACAAATATTTGGTGTAACGCGAGACTGGTTATCAACTTCGAGGGGGATTCTGGACTCTGAAGCGTTATTTTATCTCGATAAGAGAACAGACCTCTCCCGTGTCATCCGATGCGGAACGCTGGTTGTAGACATCGGGGGTCCATTCGCCGTCAACGATGAACTTGTACCGGTACACGCCCCGGAACAGTTTCTTCTTGAGGCGCCAGATGCCGTTGGAGCCCTTTGCGAGAAGATCGTCCTCGGGGTTCCAGTGGTTGAAATCGCCTACGAGGGAAACAAAACTCGCCTCCGGACGATAGAGCCTGAATTCAACCATGTTCCCGCCGACCTTGCGCCAGCTGACATGTTTTCCTTCAGGCTTGACTGCCGGTTCGGCAACGGAGAGATACGATCCCATGCGGTCGTCAACGCGGTCAGGATTGAGGGGGTCACGTATGAGGATGCCGTCTACGACGAATTTATAGGTGATCTCACGGCCGCTCTCCCGGGCGGGAAGAAAGTAGTACCATACGCCGTTATCGCTGCGTTCCATCCGCTCCGGCTTCCACCGGCTGAAGTTGCCCGTTATCTGGACTGAACGCGCGCCCCTGTTTTTGTAGGTAAACAGGGTCCCGAATGAATCCATGGTGCTTTGTCCCTTCCGGTGTCCTGACTCTATCATGCTTACCTGCCGCGGCCCGTCCGCGCTTTTAAGGAATTTAAGCGAGCTGTAATACATGGACTTGCCGGCTCCCTCATCGCTGTTGAAAGCCAGGAACATGATGGATGCCATGACGGCCAGGGCTTTATATTTCATACACGCGGTCCTCTGATAACTTGACGCAACGCCGTGTGAAGGCGCGTCTATTCAGGAAATCGACGGATTGCTCCCAATACATTAAAAATATTTGCAATTCCCTCATCGGGCGACCTGCGTGGCGCATGATTATATATTATCTAGCAGTTTGCTGAAAAACAGCAAACTGCTAAGCGATACATGGATGTATCGCCATTTTTCGAGGCGTTAGCCGAGAAAAATGTGAGGTTTTACGAATTCACTTCGTAAAACCGGCCCTGAAAAACTCCATGGAAGGAGTTTTTCAGGAAACTGCTAGTTTATTCTTATGTTAAATATGTCGATAATCTAATAGAAAATATTTATATTAATAATTGCAAAAAGTGCTATATTGCTCCTCGTCCCGGGCCGGGGCGGCGGAGGATAAAAATTGATTGATTTTTATTCAGCAAGCCGTAGTATCTGATTATGTCTCCTGGATGTCCGGGAGACGCAAAAACCGTTAAGCAATGGCTGAAACAGAAGAAATATCATACACCCCGGAAGAGCTCGGCGAAATAGAGCGGATACTGGACCTGATCGAGCGGAGCGGGAGCAAGCCCCTTGCCGCCAGGGAAACAGCCGCTCCTTCAACGGCGGTTGCCGAGGCCGAAGAGGCGCCACCGGTTGAAGAGGAATTTCATGCCGCTCCCGAGAAATTCGAGGAGCCGGAGGACCTCGCCCTTCCCGCGGGCGACCTGGAGCGACTCACCGAAGAGAAGAAGCCGGCTGAAGAAACCTATGCCGAAGAAGAAGCTCCCATAGAAGACATTACCGGCCTTATCCATGAAGTTGAGGAAGGCGTCCCTGAACGGAAGGGAGTGCCCCGTGCGCTCCGGGAGGAAGAATCTGCCGCCGTTCCCGTGGAACGCGGGGAAAAACCCGAGGGCATGAGTCCTGCCGATGAACTGGAGTTCCTCACCGCCGGTGAACCGGAATCGCTGGACCACCAGGACCGCGCCCCCATTGAATCCTATGTCGAAGAGAGAGAAGCGCCGCGGCGCGCTGAAGCGAAGCCTGTCCAGTTCGAAGAGACGCCCGTTTTCGAGGACCTGGACCTCGGGGAGCAGGCGGACCTGGAAATGAAGGATATCGGGGTTCCTGAGGAGAAGGGAAAGGCAGCTGTAAAACCGGCGAAAGGCGTGACCCTTGAGAAGGAGATGCCCCAGGAGATACCCGATCTGTCCGAGATTTCCTTTGATGAAGGGAAAGTGGAAATGCCTGAAGTCCGGGACATTGATATCCCGGAAATGGATATTCCCAAAACCGCTCCCGAAAAGGAGTATGTTCCCGCCGAGGAGCCGGATTTGACTGAGCCGGCCATGGAGGAACTCGCCGACGAAGACCTGGCGTCCATCAAGAGCGTTGAAGAATTGGGCGAGGTTCCCGAAGTCAAATCATCGAAGGATATAATCAGCAAGGTCAAGAAAAAGGAACCTGCCCGCGGTCCCGCGGAAGACCTGGGACCGGCGATTCCCGATCTGCCTGCCGTTGACGAGGACCATTTCGCGGTCGAGATGCTTGAAGAGGAGCCGAAGCCGTCCAGAAAAGAGAAACCCTCCCGGGCCCCCGCGGCAGAGGAACCGCCTGCCGCGGCCGGCGCCATTGACCTGTCAGACCACGATATCATGCGGCTGAAAAAGGCCCTGCTCCTCTTCAACCCGGCCATCCGCGAAGCGGTCAAGGACGTCGTCGTGAACGACCTGCTGCCGCCGCGGGACACCCGCCAGCTCATAAACATGATCCTGGCAGGAAGGCCGGAAGGGAACATTCATAAATACCTTGAGGATAAGCTCCAGAAGAAGATAGCCCTCACCGAGGAGAAGATAGGACCTGCCCGCAGGGTCATCGCGGCACGGCCGGAATACGCCGCGGCCGGACGCGAACGGCAGAAACGCCTCCTGACCATCACGAAGATTGTCGGGGCTGCCGCGGCGGCCACCTGCGTCCTGATTGTTGTCGGATATCAGTTCATTTTCAAGCCTATCATGGCCAAGCGCATGATCAAGGAGGGCACGGCCCTCATCCGTGAAAGCGGCGACTACCTCAAGAAGCCGAAGGATTTCGCGAAGGCGGAGAAGATTTTCCGCGACGTTGACGAGAATTATATCAAGGACTACGCCTACGGGTACACCGAGTATGCCCAGGCCTATTTTGAAAAAAAAGAGTATGACTTTTCCATTCAAAAACTGAACAAGCTGTATGACATACAGAGGAAAAAGGGCCAGGCCTACGACATCGACCTGTTGAACAAGCTCGGCTATTTCTATTCAAAAGTTCCCAGGGAATACTACAACACCATGCGGCTCAATATCAACCGGTGGTATTATCCCGGCAGCGACAAGAAGCGGGAGGAATGGTCCCAGCTTGATGTTGCCATAGAAATGTACCGCCGGGTCCTCTTAAGGGACAAGGGCAATATCACCGCGCTGTACGGCATCGGTAACGCCTATTTCTACCAGGGCCAGTATTTCAAGGCCAAGAAATACTATGAAGATATTGTGGAAATGGAGCCGGACTCCGAGATCGGATACTCGGGACTGCTGAACCTGTATATCGAGCGGGACGTGTTCGAGCGGGTCATCGACGTCCATGCGCAGCTCAACGAAAAGAAGATGATGTCCCAGGTGCCCTCGTCGCTCCTGGCAAAGCTTGCGTCATATTACCTGGACAAGCAGGTCGCCCAGAAATCAAACGTCAGAATCGATTACGGGGTCCAGTCGCCGCGCTTCAAGGATGTTGAAGACAATATTTTTCCCGCTGTTTACGGCGTGCTGGAAGCCCTGAACAAGCGCGACAAGGATTACCCCCCGCTGCACCTGCAGTATGCCCGGCTCAACCGGGCCCAGAACAACCTGAAGCTGATGAAGATCCATCTCGATAAAGCCATTGATCTTTCACGCTCGAATTACAACGCGGATTATTTCGGTGCCCTCCACCTCCTGGGCGAATACTACTACCTGACCAAGGAGCCCGTGAAGGCCTACGAAACGCTGAACCGCGCCATCAAGGCGGCAGGGAACCCGCCGGATTTCACGCAGGAGGATTTTTACAGAGAGACCGAGAGACTGGGCAAGACCTATGCCGTGCTCGGCAACATCTTTTATTACTATTTCGACAAGGTGAGGATGCGCTACGGCGACCTTGAGGACGAGGTGGTTGACCAGGATGCCGAGCGGATGGGCAATTACCAGATAGCCCGCGACAAGTATGAAAAGGCGCTGGAGGAGGGTTTTGAGTCGTCCGAGGTTCATTACAACCTGGGCCGCATCTATTACCTGAACAGGCTTTACCAGAAGGCCCTTGACCAGTGGCTCAACCTGCATGAGGATTTCGTCGATAACCCGGAGATCATGTTCGCCCTGGGCAACGCCTTCTATCACATGGGCAGCTATGACGCGGCAAAGGGAGAATACCTGAAGCTTGTTTCCGTCTATGAATACGAGATGGACAAGTTTAAGATCGCGCGGCGGGACCTGCCCGGCCAGGTGAAGATCGTGCAGTATCTCTCCTCGGCCTATAACAACCTCGGCGCTGTGTACCAGGCCCAGAACAACGAGGCCAAGAGCGAGATAAGCTACTGGAAGTCGATCGATTACGCCCAGCATATAAATTCTGATAACGAGTTCGCCCGGGTGAACCTTGCCCGGTCTTTCAAGAAAGGCGGCGAGGCGGGAGAGGCGATCCTGGATGAATCGATCCCCTACAGCATCGAATACTACCGCGAGGATCTACGCAAGTAGGAATCCCTCACTTCTTCTTTTTCTTCGAGGTCTTTTTCAGCAGAGCGTACTCAAACCCGTCAATAAGCACGTTAAAGGACGCGGCGTTTATGTTTTCCGAGAGGGAATGGACCTTCCAGAGTTCCGTGCCGTCGGTGAAAATGATCGTGACCTGAACGTCGGTGCTGGTGCCCCGTTTCGCGTCGAGGATGTCAGCGTGGAAGTCTATCAGCTTGACCCTGGCGATATCGGGGAAGAGGGGGGTGAGTCCCTTCTTGAGCACGTTGGCAAGGGCGTCCACCGGGCCGGCCCCGTTGGACGCCTCGTGGATGACCCGGCCGCGGGCCTCGATCTGCACGGTCGCCTCGGGCTCAATGCCGTTGTCGATCAGGCGGTATCCGCCCACGATCCTGAAGGGCGGGGCGTATTTCTTCAATGACCTGATGATGGCCAGGGCTTTTGACGCGTCTTCTATTTCATAATTGAGCATGTGCCGCACCCCCCCCCGTTACTGAATGGCGATCCCTGTCAGGGATGAGATTGTTTCCTGCTTCCCTGAACCGAACTTCAGGATGATCCGTTCAGGGGAGAAGCTGTATTCGCACAGGTCGCTGCGGACCCGGCGGTGCCAGATTTTTTTGCCGTCAGAACAGTCAACCTTCAGGAGATAGAAGTCGTTCTTTTCATCGGTGAATATGATGTAGAGGTCATTGTTGTAAACGATATGAAAATACGCTTTCCCCGGGATAAACCATTTCGTCGACCCGGTCTCCTTGTCAACTGCAAGGTAATAGCCCTTGATGTCGTCGGTTTCGCAGGCAATATAATACCGTGATGAATCCTCAATCACGGTATCTATCAGTCTGATGTCGGATATTTTCTTTATCCAGATGTTTTTTCCGCTGGTTGAATCTTTACAGAGCAACATGGCCTTTCCGCAATCGTAATGAAGGGTACGGGATCCCAGCTCAAAATTTTGAGAAAAGGCCTGTTCCATCTATTCCGTTCAATGGGGATTTTTGATATTCATTCCTTCAATGATAAGTTTGGCAACCCCTTTTTCGTTTGTGTCCGCCAGGTTTATAACCAGGTCATAGTTATGGGGATCGGTGACATTGAACTTCACGTATTCCTTGATGTAGTTCTCGCGGCGCTCTGTATTCTCGATCACCAGCTTCTCTGCGTCTTTTTTCGACAGGTTCTTGAATTTCATTATGTTTTCGACCTTGTACTCCATGGGGGCGACCATCATGACGTGGAAGCCGCCGGCCATTCCCCGGGTGATGACGTTGGAGGCCCTTCCGACGAGGATCACGTTGCCATGGGCGGCAAGGATGCGGATGGTCTGGGCGAGTTTCTGGTACACCGCTACCTGGGGGGGAAGGTCGCTGAAGGCGCTTTTCAGGATGTCGGTCAGGTCCCTCAGGGCGTCATCGGTAAGGGTCTTTACAAGGTGCGAAGAGAGTTCCATTTCCTCCATGACGCGGTCCAGTACCTGCCGCTCATAGGCGGCCCAGAGCGGCTCGGGAGGAGTGGCGGTGTTATTCATGATTGAAACGATTTCCTGGGCGATGCCGTAGCCGGAGCAGCCGTATTCACGGGATATGGTGATGAACTGGCGCAGGCTCTTCTTCTCCGGAGGAGTCGTCAGCGAATGTTTCTGCTGCTGCCAGTATTTTAACTGGGCGCCTATATATTTATCGAGGGCCGGTGTTTTCATGTAGCAATCTCCTTGTCGCGGTGAATAAATGAATTGTTTACTTGTTTCTAGAATATCTCTGCAACGGTGTTCAGCGATACACTCTCCACTACAGGTTATTTCCCCGCGCCCATCACGCAGGCAGCGGAGCCTATTAAAAATATATCGTTACGTTATTACTGTTTCAAGTTAAGAGCGGCTTTTTTACCCTATTAAAATTTATACACCGGTCCTATGTATGAAATTTATATGGGGGGGTAAAATATCAAGAACTTTTCACGGATTTTTAGACAAAACAGGGTGCTTTTTTTTAGAAATGCAGAGTCCCAATCCTGTTGCCCATCCTGATCCTGTCGCCAGGGGAGAAGTCATCAAAGGTGATGGCCCCTTTTTGAAAGAGGAGGATGATGGTTGAACCCAGATGGAATACGCCAAGCTCATCACCGGCGCTGACCGGAACCTGATCTTCCGGTGAAAAGAAAACTTCCCTGCGTTTGCGGAGCGTCCGGTTGGTTTGTATTTTGCAGTATGAAAGGGTTATCCGGCCCACGTTCAAGGCACCGACTTTGCACACGCCCACGGTTCCCGCCTGCGATTGAAGATAGGTTATGATGCGCTCGTTTTTAACGAACAGGTCGCGAAGGCGGTTTACCATCCAGTCCTGGACCGTGAAGAGGGTACCCGGCAAATTGAAGTAGCCGATGACCGTGCCGTTGACCGGAGCGTGGATCCGGTGATAATCACCGGGGGACAGGTACAGGGTCATGAAGGAGCCCCACAGGAATTTCCGGTAGGTATCTGATGGGATGAGATGCTGGATCGAGTAGCCGATGCCCTTTGCCTGTATGAGGGTGGTGTCACGTATTTCGCCGAACTGGTCGATGCGGGCGTCCACCGGAGAAACGGCCCAGTTGCCGGCCCTGTCAATGACATGAACGCCGTCTTTCATTTTGCGGGTGAAAAAGTGGTCTATGGTTTTAAACCCGTGCCGGGGTACGATGTATTCATCCTTCACGCCGTATTTTGCGCTGTACCAGCGGATAAAGGAGCTCATGAGTGAATCGGGCAGCGGTATCCGGGCGATATGCCCGAAGGCGCGCGATACAAGGCTTTTCGGAATTATCCTGAAGATGAATAGGGTTAGGCTTTTACCGATGCTCATGGCTGTTCCTTTACGTATCCGGATTTCCGCGGTGCTTACCTGTGGGTATCCGGACCATGACCTGATGTCAAGTATTAAAATATGCCGGCCGACCGCCGGTGTGCATGGTGAAGTTATATATATCTTGACATTCATGGAGCTCTTCGAAAAGATATAAATGATCTAACGCGAATAATATATGAATGGTGAAATCCGGTATCGTCTCATGACGGGCATCATCACGGCTGTGGTGGTCTCCCTGGGTGCTGCAGTGAGCGCCCCTGCGCGGGACTCCTTCGGGCCCTGGGCGGCTGATGTTGCCGTGGGGGATGACGCCGTGCGGGGCCTGTTCGCTGAAGGACATC
>DAONAJ010000019.1:0-62199 GCA_035400945.1 Spirochaetota bacterium | reverse complement strand
GGGGTCACGTGACCCCGCCTACACGATGCCGTTGAAACGGACGGGGGCCGATGTACTATTTCGTATATCATTTCCAGGTGTTTCTGCTCATCATGATGCGCCTGAACGCCATGATCATGATAGCCCCCTTTTTCTCGAGCGACGTGATTCCGTTCCGGATCAAGGCGCTCATTTCTTTTCTCGTGACGCTGGTCATATTTCCCATGGTGGCGGCCAAGGGGTATAAGATTCCGGGCGATATGGGGGGATATTTCCTCCTGGTCCTCCAGGAGGTCGCCATCGGGCTGTTCATAGGGTTCTTGGTCTCGGTGATCTTCGCCGCGTTCCAGCTGGCCGGCGAATTTTTCGCGGTCCAGATCGGTTTCGGGATCAACGAGGTCCTCGATCCGATCGGTCAGGTGAGCGTGCCGCTGGTGGGACAGTTCAAGAACCTCATCGGGCTCCTGGTGCTCCTGGCGATGAACGGGCACCACCTGATGCTCCAGGGCATCTACCGGTCCTATGAGCTGGCCCCGGTGATAAGCGTGAACAAGGTCTTCATGGGAGGGCTGTTCAAGTATCTGCTCTACACCTTTTCAGGGATGTTCGTGGTGGCCCTGAAGATCGCGCTGCCCATCGTGGGCATCATATTTCTGATGGAAGTGAGTCTCGGGGTGCTGTCGAAAGTCGCGCCCCAGATGAATATAATGATGCTGGGCTTCCCCTTCAAGATCGTCATCGCCTTCGGCGTGATGATCGTGGTGACGCCCCTCATCGTGCGGATCATGTGGGTGTCCCTGGAGCGGGCCTTCGGATTCATATTCAAGATGCTGGCCCACTGGCCGGGATGATTAATTAATATGCCCCGCGAATGCCGCTTTGCGGCATTCGCGGGGCATGGTAATAATATATGACAGAGTATATACGGACATTTGCCAAGTACAACCGCTTCGACGATCAGCTGTTTTTTGACCGTTTCTGGGACCTCCAGCTCTTCGCGGCCGAGGACGAGGGGCGTACCGAGGAGCCGACGGAGAAGAAGCTCCGCGAGGCCAGGGAAAAGGGCCAGGTGGCCAAGACCGTCGAACTGCCCCAGGCCATCGTCGTCATTTTCGGCTTCATGGTGATCCTGATCTTCGGGTCGTGGATCTTCGACATTCTGGCGCGGGTGACCAAGTACTACCTCTCCTCGTTTTCGCGCCTCAGCATAACCGAGCGGAGCATGTACCGCGAGTTCATCGCCGTAACCTACGAGTCGGGGAAGATACTCCTGCCGATATTCGTGGCCTCGATGGTGGCGGCCATCCTGGGCAACGTGGTCCAGGTCGGCTTCCAGTTCTCGGCGCACCCGCTCAACTTCGACTGGAGCAAGATCAAGTTCGATCCCGCCACCATCATGAAGCGGATATTCTTCTCGAAGCAGGTGGCGATGAACCTGTTCAAATCGATATTCAAGGTCGTGGCCATCGGGTTCGTGGCCTATCTCATCATCATGGCCGACATGGACGATATCCTGAAAACGCCGGACGTTTCCGTGGCCATGGCCCTCAGGATCATCATGATGACGGCCTTCAAGATCATCATCTGGTCGGCGGTCCTTCTCCTGGCCCTTTCCATACCGGATTACTTTTTCCAGAAGCGGGAGTTCATCGAATCGCTGAAGATGACCAAGGAAGAGATGAAGGAGGAATTGAAGGAGACCATCGGCGATCCCTACATCAGGGCGCGCCTGCGCGAGATGCAGCGGCAGAACCTGCTCCGCGCCATGATGAGCAGGGAGGTGCCCCGGGCCGACGTGGTGGTCACCAACCCGACGCACTTCGCGGTGGCGCTGCAGTACGACCGGTACACGATGCCGGCGCCCACGGTCGTGGCCAAGGGCGAGGACAGCATCGCCCTGAAGATACGGGAAGTGGCCGCCGAGCACGGCATTCCCCTCATCCAGAACCGGCCCCTGGCCCAGGAGATGTACAAGCGGCTGGAGGTGGGCGATATCATTCCGGAAGACCTGTTTTACGCCGTTTCCCTGGTGTACGGCGAGATCATACGCAAGTATCCCGAGCGGTACAGGAAACTGCAGGAGGCAATATAGCAATGAGGTGGCACCATGGCTGAAGCACGGGCACGGGGAGGGGGATTCGCGGCATTGCTCGAGAACACCCAGTGGATGCAGAAGACCGACATCCTGATGGGTATCGGTATCGTCGCCGTTGTGACGATGCTCATCATACCTCTGCCCACGTTCCTGCTCGACTTTTTCCTGGTCATAAGCATCATGTCGGGGCTGCTGATCCTGATGATCGTCATGTTCATCGGGCGCACCTTTGATTTTTCCATATTCCCGTCGCTGCTCCTGATCACCACCGTGTACCGGCTGGCCCTGAACGTGTCTTCGACGCGGCTCATCCTGCTCCAGGGCGCCGCCTTTGACGGCAAGATCATCCGGGCCTTCGGCGAGTTCGTCGTGGGAGGGAATTACGTCGTCGGCTTCATCATCTTCATCATCCTGGTCGCGGTGCAGTTCATCGTCATCACCAAGGGCGCGACGCGGACGGCCGAGGTCGCCGCGCGGTTCACCCTGGACGCCATGCCCGGCAAGCAGATGAGCATCGACTCCGACCTGTCCAACGGACTCATCACCGAGGACGAGGCGCGGAAGCGGCGCGAGGAGATCCGGAAGGAAGCCGACTTCTATGGGGCCATGGATGGTGCCTCCAAGTTCGTGCAGGGCGACGTGAAGGTCGCCATCGTCATTACTTTTATCAATATTATCGGCGGCTTCATCATCGGCATGGTGATGCGGAACGAACCCTTTGACGTTGCGCTGAAGACGTATACCCTGCTGACCATCGGCGAGGGCCTGGTGGCGCAGATACCGTCGCTCCTCATCACCACGGCCACCGGTATCATCGTCACCCGGGCCGTTTCCAACGAGAACATGGGCAAGGACATGGCCGACCAGCTCGGATCGCAGCCGCGGGCGCTCCTCATCACCGCCGCCACCCTTGGCGTCGCCATCGTGATCCCGGGCTTCCCGAAGATCGCGCTCCTCCTGCTCTCCGCGGGCCTCGGCGCCCTGGGTTATGTCCTTCTCCAGTCCCAGACGGAGGAGAAGGAGAAGGTGGAGCGCAAGGAGAAGGAGGCGGCATTGAAGGAACACCGGCCCGAGGAGGTCACCCAGCTCGTGCAGGTGGATCCCCTCGAGGTCGAGATAGGATACAACCTGATACCGCTCGTAGACCCGGAGCAGGGCGGCACGCTCCTCGAGCGGATCACCAACATACGGCGGCGGAGCGCCCTTGACATGGGCCTCATCGTTCCTCCCATCCGCATCAGGGACAACATGGAGCTTGAGCCGGAAGTCTACTCGATCCTGATCAAGGGCGTCGAGGTGGGCCGCGGCAGCCTGCAGGTGGACAAGCTCATGGCCATGGACTCGGGAGAGGTCTCGGAGAAGATCGAGGGACAGGAGTTCACCGAGCCGGTCTTCGGCCTCAAGGCCATCTGGATAAAGACGGACGTGCGCGACGTCGCCGAGAGCAGGGGCTACACCGTCGTCGACTGCCCGACCATCATCGCCACGCACCTCACGGAGATCATCAAGCGCCACGCGGACGAGATCCTGGGGCGGCAGGAGGTGCAGAAGCTCATCGATACGGTGAAGGAAGATTACCCGGCGGTGGTGAGGGAGCTGGTCGAAGACCACAAGATGTCCCTCGGCGAGATACAGAAGGTGCTTCAGGCGCTCCTCCGCGAGCGCGTCTCGATACGGAACATTATCACCATACTGGAGACGCTTTCGAGCTATGTGAGCTACTCCAAGGATCCGAGTTTCCTCACCGAGTACGTGCGGATTGCCCTGTCGCGGCAGATAACCAAGGATTACGTGGACAGGACGAACACGCTGTCGGTCATCACGGTCGACCCGGAAATAGAAACGATTATACGGAATTCGATACACGAGGACCCGATCGAGGGGCCGGTGCTGGCCATGGACCCGACCACGCATCAGACCGTCGTGTCCGCGCTGCTTGACGCGTACCGGCGCTCCAAGAACATGGGCCACGCGCCGGTGTACCTGGTTTCGCCGCAGATCAGGCGGGTGACCTTCACGCTCCTCGAGCGGGAGATGCCGGCGCCGGTGGTGCTGTCATACAGCGAGATTTCAAGCGCCGTTAAGGTTGAAGTTGTGGTTTCCGCGCTGTTATCGAGTGCCGCGTAGCGGCACTCGATAACAGCGCGGTATATGGTTTAGTATAATTGAATAATATCGGAATGGGCGCACCACATTTCGTTCGCCCGCCGCGGATATACATCCGTGTATACCGCGGCTCCTGGCGACTTCCCTGTCGCCGGCTCACTGAAATGTGGATGCGCCTCATACAGACTAATTGATAGGAGCGACTACTATGAGATACATCAAAATCCGGGGCAACAATTACAACGAGGTCATGATGAAGCTCAAGATGGAGCATGGCGACGACGCCATTCCCATCAGCCATAAATTCGTGAAGGAAGGGGGGCTCTTTAATTCGAAGCTCTTCGCCAAGGAGGTCGTGGAACTGACCGCGGCGGTGCAGGAGCGGAAGATGAAGTCCGGCTTCCTGGGCGAGAAAAAGAAGAAGATCGATTTCACCGTCGATGACGGAGACGCGGGCGTCACCGACCTCGGCAGGTCGCGGGTGAGCGATGTCATCGATCGTCCCGCGCCGCCTGCGGCGGCCGCCGGTTCCGATCGCATGGACACCTTCGAGAAACGGCCCGCCGGCTTCACCTTCAACGAGAAGCTGAATGAAGTGTATACCGGCATCGCCGAGCACAAGAAAACGGCCCCGGCCCCCGAGCCGGTGAGGACGCCTCCCCCCGCCGAACCGGCGGAAGAGGCGAGGAAGGCCGAGCCTGAGCAGGCCCCGGCCGGCGGCGTCCGTTTTGAAAAGGAGCTCGATGAGATCAAGCGCGCCATTTATAAAATGACCACCGACCGCGTGAATGCCGTCCAAGCGCATTCGGCCGATGAGGCCAGCATCCGCCCCTTCCGCCAGGTGCTGAAAAACAACGACTATGATGACGAGCAGTGCTCGGCCCTTATCAACGAGATGAAGAATTCCATCAGCAAGGAGGACCTGAAGGACAAGTATAAAATAGAGAAGAGCCTGAAGGATCTCCTGAAGAGCAAGATCGTCACCACCGGGCCCATCAAGACCGGCAACCGGAAGAAGATCGTCATGTTCATCGGACCCACGGGCGTGGGCAAGACGACCACCATGGCCAAGCTCGGGGCGATCAATTCCCTCCGGGAGGGGCATTCGGTCGCTTTCGTGACCATAGACAATTACCGGATAGCCGCCACGGAACAGCTGAAAAAGTACGCGGAAATCATGAATATCCCCATTTACGCGGTCAACAACCAGAAGGAGTTCAAGGATATCGTCACCTCCGACAAGTCGGACATCATCATGGTGGACACGTCGGGGAGGAGCCACCGGAATGACCTCAAGATCTCAGAAATCAAGAGCTTTGCGGACCTGGTGGAATATGACTGCGAAAAGGTCCTCTGCGTGAGCGCAAACACGAAAAAATGCGACCTGAACGACGTTTTCAGGGCCTTTGACGCCATCCATTTCGACAGCATCATCATAACCAAGGTCGACGAGACTTCTTATATCGGCAATGTCATTGATATTGCCGATAAATATAATAAGCCGATATCATATTATACCAACGGCCAGGAGGTCCCGAACGATATCGTGATCGCCGACCCCGATAAGATTGTTGACATGATGATCGGCAATGTTTATAATTAATCCAGGCAGAAGAGCATAAGGAGGTCCCCCGTGGATCAGGCGGCAAATCTAAGAAGACTGGTGCTCGAGAGCGACGCCAAGAAGCAGAAGAAGACCAGGACAATAGCCATCACCAGCGGCAAGGGAGGCGTCGGCAAGACAAGCGTGGCGGTGAGCCTGTCCATAGCGCTCGCCCGCGGGGGTTCGACGGTGACGCTCCTTGACGCCGACCTCGGTCTGGCCAACATCAATGTCATCCTGGGCATTATCCCGAAATACAACCTGTACCATGTCATAAAGGGGCAGAAGAAGCTGAAGGACATCGTGATCGAGGTCCCGGAGGGCATCAAGATCATAGCCGGGGCATCTGGCTTCCACCAGCTGGCGAACCTGGACCCCAAGCAGCGGAACGAATTCATCGGCGCAGTATCCGAGCTCGACTCTGACGACTACATGGTCGTTGACACGGGCGCCGGCGTCTCCCAGAACGTCCTCTCCTTCGTCATGGCCGCCGACGAGATCATCGTCGTCACCACGCCGGAGCCGACAGCCATCACCGACGCCTACGGCATCATCAAGTCGATCGCCGCGCAGTCCCCGGACAAGATGATCAAGATCATCGTGAACCGCGTCCAGTCCGTGGCCGAGGGGAACCGCGTGGCGCAGCGCGTGATCAACATCGCCGGCCAGTTCCTTAATATAAAAGTGGAAAACCTGGGATTCATATTCGACGACGTGTATGTGCCCAAATCGGTGCGGAACCAGAAGCCGTTCATCGTGAGTTACCCGAAATCCAAGGCGTCAGGCTGCGTCACGATTATCGCCGACAGGATCGGCAACAGGGCTACCGGCGCCGTGAAGGGCTCCGGGCTCGCTTCGTTCTTCAAGAACCTGTTCGTATCCCATGATGACGAGGAGGACGGACAGTAGAAAAAGGCTTGATCGGTTAGTCGCGCTGTGAAACTATAACCTGGCACGGAAGGGGTTCCCGAATTCAGTATGGTAAGTCTCAATAAAATAAATCTCGAGTATAAATCCACCGCCCTCTTCGGATTTACCGCCTTCCTGCTGTCGTTCATTATCGGGATGATCGCCGGTGTCCGGTGGAACATCGTGCTGCTGAGATCACTTCTCCTTATGGCGGTGTTCGCGGTCATCGGCTTCGGCGTATCATTTATTTTCAAGAAATACGTACCCGAGGTTTACGAGCTTGTCTCATCGCTGGCGGCTCTGCCCGGCGGCGGGGAGGAAGGCGAAACGGCTGCCGTCTCTGAGCGCGGTAAGCCGCCGGCGGAAGGCATGGAATTCGAGGCGCGTGACATGGGGGAGGCCGGGGAGGTGTCCGAGGCGCCGCCGTCGACGGCGGATTTCAAGGAGCTTGAAAAGGAGGGCCTGTCACACTATTCGACCATGCCGGGCGGGACTGGCTCGGTAAACACTAAGTCAGGGAAACTGGGGAAGCATATCCTGGAATCCGAGAAGCTGGCGAAATACGAGCCTAAAATTATGGCCCAGGCGGTGCGGACCATGATGAGCAAGGATAGAGAATAACACCCGGGACCACAGGTATGAATAATAAAAAATATAACGAGCTGGATGCCATAGGTGAAGACAAGCTGTGGGAGAAGTTCATAAAGAAAAACGACCAGGATATCCGCGATTATTTCGTCGTCAAGTACGCGCCCCTGGTCAAGTATGTCGCCGGCAAGATCTCCATGGGCATGCCGTCGAACATAGAGTTCGACGACCTGGTATCCTACGGCATATTCGGCCTCCTCGACGCCATAACCAAGTTTGATCCCGCCCGGGGGATCAAGTTCAAGACCTATGCGATGACCAGGATCCGCGGGGCCATCTTCGACGAGCTCCGCTCGATCGACTGGATCCCGCGCTCCATTCGCCAGAAGGCCAAGCAGGTCGAGCTGGTCATCACCGAGCTGGAGAACAGGCTTGGCCGGACCGTCGAGGACGAGGAGATCGCCCGGGAACTGGGCATTTCCACCGAGGAGTTCCAGTCCATCCTGTCAAAGCTGTCCGGTACGTCGATGCTCTCCCTGAACGACATCTGGTACCTCGGCGATGACAGCGACGAGCTCTCCATCCTGGAGACGCTGGAAGCGCCGGAGAACATGAACCCCGACATTTTAATTGAAAAGCAGGAAATCCGCGATTATATTATAGATGCGATAAAGAAGCTCCCGGACAAGGAGAAGAAGGTAATCGTTCTCTACTATTACGAAGATCTCACCCTGAAGGAAATCGGCGATGTGCTGGAAGTCACGGAGAGCCGGGTTTCCCAGCTCCATACCAAGGCTATCATGAGGCTGAGGGGCCGGCTCGGGCGTATCAAGCAGAACATCGTCGGATAGGACCGGTTCCTTTATCCGCGAGGGAAGCGTCATCATGATGTGTGCTAAGCTGAGCTGATACCGAGGTTTCGATGGCGAATATCAAAGATCTATTCATGCGACTGGACGTGTCGGACCACGCAGAGGATAATGCTGTCGAGGTCTACGCCGATTCCGTGGCGCAGGCGCTCGAGGTGGCCTCGAGGGAACTGGGCATTGACATCAACCTCCTCGACTACCAGGTCCTTGACAAGGGAACCAGGGGGTTCATGGGAATCGGCCGGATTCCGTACCGTGTCCTGGTGATCCCCATGGTGGGGAGCGAGGAGCATGCGGAACTGGCCACCCTCGAGCAGAAGCTGACCCGCGAACATGCCATCCGCGGCGCTTCCATGAAGGCGAATGCCGACGGTTCCTTCAGGGTGCGCGTCACCAAGTCCGGCATATGGCTCACCGTATTCCCGGCGAAGGGGAACGGCCTCAAGGTCACCCCTGATGAAGTGAAGAACAAGCTCTATTCCCTTAAGATCGACGCCGACGAGTCGAAGATCGTCAAGGAAGTTGAAAAGGCGGCGGGCAAGCCGGTGAAGATCGGCTCATGGACCGCCAACCCGCAGTACGACAGCTCCATGAACCTGGAGATGACCGAGGATGAAATGAAGGTTTTCGTCCATTTCGTCCCGCCCCGCTATTCCGGCAGGCACATCGAATATGACGAGGTCATCGACGCGATGAAGAAAGCCGGCGTGAAGATAGGCATAAAGGAGAAAGAAATAAAGGAATACCTCGAGGAGATGGACTACACCAGGCCGCTCCTGGCCGCTGAAGGAACCAGGATGGTAAACGGCAGGGACGCCTATATCGAGTACAAGGTGCGCGTCGATAACAAGAATGTCTCGTTCGAGGAGGATGAGCAGGGCAAGGTGGATTTCCGCAACCTCGAGCTCCTGGAGAACGTCGTGGTGGGACAGCTTCTCGCGGTGAAGGTCCCGGCGGAGCAGGGCGTGCAGGGCAGAACGGTCACCAACCGCATCATACCGGCGCGCCCCGGCAAGGACGTCAAGATACTTCACGGCAAGGGTACGATCCTGTCCGAGGACGGCACCGAGCTCACCGCCGAGATCAACGGGCAGGTTGTTTTCAAGGGCGGGCGCATCAGCGTCGATCCGGTCTATGTGGTCAACGGCGACGTGTCGCTTGAAACCGGCAACATCGTCTTCCTCGGTTCGGTCATTATAGCGGGCACCGTGCAGGACAATTTCGAAGTGAAAGCGGCGGGCAACATCGAGGTGCGCGGCACGGTGCAGAAGGCTTTCCTCGAGGCGGAAGGCGATGTCATCGTGTTCCAGGGCATCACCGGCCGCGACGAAGCAAAGATCGAGTCCACCGGCGGGAGCGTGTACGCCAAGTTCATACAGAACGCCAATGTCTTCGCCGAGAACGATGTGATCGTGCCCGAGGGCATCATGCATTCCAATGTTGACGCCGGCAACAGGGTAGTATCCATCGGCAAGCGGGCGCGGATCGTCGGCGGCATCATCCGGGCCGGGGACGAGGTAAATGCCCGTTTCCTCGGCACCGACGTGTCCACCAGGACCGAGATACGCGTGGGGATCCACCCGAAGGTGCTGCAGCAGCTTTCCGATCTTACCGGAATGAAGGCGAAAATCGAGGAGGAACAGACCCAGCTCAAGCTTAACCTCCGGACCCTGGAGACGCAGAAGAGGAACGCAGGCAGCAAGTTCCCCAAAGACAAGGATAAACTCCTGAAAGACCTCCAGGCCAGGGACGCCAAGCTGAACGAGCGGATGAATGAGATAAAGGGCGAGCTTGACGAGGTGAACTCTTACATCGGCATGATCGAGCACAAGGGGAAGGTCTGCGCCGAGCGCACCGCCCACGGCGGCGTCGAGATCTACATCAAGGACAAGAGTTTCATCATGAAGGATCCGTACAACCACGTGAAATTTTCCCTCCAGGGCGACCAGATCCGCATCGGCGAGTATGAGCCGCCCGAGGGAGTCGAGGGCAGGATGATCATCTCGCGGCGGAGACGGTGAGGATAACGCCATGGCAATCAGGCCCATAGACATGCAGACCAATATGTCGCAGGTCACCGAAGTCGGAAAGGACGCCCAGGCCCGCATGGACGCAGTCGTGGGACAGCAGCACGGCCTTGAAAAGGAATCCGGTGAGAAGGCCCGCCTGGTGAACACAAAGCTCGACCAGCTGAAAAAAGGCGAGAGCGCCACCATTCGGGACCAGCAGAAGAAAGGAGAGAAGAAGCATGGAGAGGCCCCGGAAGAGCGTCCGGGTGAGGATAAAAAAAAGCTCAGGATCGGAAGAAGCAAGGATTCCCGGATGGGGAATATTATAGATATTCTGAAATAACAAATATGTCCTGATATGCGACATAATCCGGTTGTTGGTAGAAAACCGATGTTAAATCGGTTGTCATCGCGAGCGCAGCGAAGCGATCTTTATTTTGATTGTGCTAAATCATTTTAATGATGCAAGTATTCTCTGTGATCATGGTAAAGATTGCTTCGTCGCCCTCAAACAGCAGAGGGCTCCACGCAATGACACCTGGATTAACGCGGTTAATTCATCAACGATCATCAACGAGGAACCGATATGCAATTTGTCTTTTTGCTTCTCTTTAATGTATTTCTCGGGGCAGTGCTCTACCTGGTCATCAGCCTGAAGCTTGAGCGCTCGGCCACGGAGTTCCGGGAACGGAGATTCCGCAAGGAAATGGATGAGATCATCAAGGAGTTCAATACGACCGCGGAACGGAACATTTCCCTGCTGGAAAGCAGGATCAGGCAGCTCCGGCGGCTGATGGAAAAAACCGGCGACATCAGGTCCCTGGACATTACCCTTGACGAAGATGATGGCGGTAATATGTCCGGCACGGCGGGTCATGTGGGAGAGCCCTCTTTACCGCAGGTACGGGAAAACCCGGATGGAGCGCGCGGTGGAATCGCTGCCGATCGGATCACGGCCGCGGGAGAAAACAATGGGAGCGCCCTGATAAAAAAAGGCTTGCTAATATTGTTCGAAAAAATTATAGATATATTATCGTTAAAGAAGGCCTCCGGTACAGGGCAGTATGGCGTTGAAGAAGCGGCAATGCCCGCCGCCGATGTATTTACCGGATCATCAGAAGAGCCGCTGCCGGCGCCCGGCTCCGTATCCGGGAGAGGGCGCGCGATCATCGAAAAAGACATGACCATGGTGATCCCGGTTGAACCGGCAAAACCGGAGGAGATGCGCCGGACTCTTACGGCAGCCGAGATCGAGGAGATCGTGGCGTCATCGGGTGACCGGTACAAGCTCGTATCGGTTCTTTCCGACGGCGGCTGCCCCATCGATGAAATCTCGAGGTATTCCGGCATCCCGGCCGGCGAAGTGCGGCTGGTGCTGAACCTGAACCGCAGCAGGGATGCGTAGTAAGCTTAACTGGAGACACGGCACCGGGGGACGCCCCGGCGTTTCGGTGAAGTGACTGTTGCACGTGCAGTTTGAAATTATGCCAAATGACAATGCCAACATATTCCGCGGTGACTTCGGCGTTGAGCCGGCCATCAAGCGTCTTACCGAAGAGGAGTTCGGCAAGTTTGCCCGCCTCATTTACGATGAAAGCGGCATATTCCTGAAGGACACCAAAATAACCCTCCTTTCGAACAGGCTGAGGAAGCGCCTCCAGGCGCTCAACATCAGCGAGTTTGGGGATTATTACAATTATCTCCAGTCCCTCAATCCGAAGGAAAAGACCATCGAGTACGAGAAGATGCTTGACGTGGTTTCCACGAATGAAACCTATTTTTTCAGGAACGAGCGCCATTTCGAGGCACTGACCCATGAATGCCTGCCGGAGATAGCGAAAATTAAAAGCAATAAAAAGCTCCGCATATGGAGCGCCGCCTGTTCCACCGGGGAGGAGCCGTACACGATCGCGATATGCGTGAAGGAGAGGGGACACCTCTTCGCCGGCTGGGACATCGAGATCCTGGCCACGGACATCGCGCCGTCGGTCCTCGAATTTGCCAATATTGCCGAATACTCCGGAAGGAGGATCGAAAAGGTCCCGCCGGAATACCTGAAGAAGTATTTTACCCCCAAGAATGACGACAAGCAGACCTATATCGTCAACGACGACGTGAAAAAACTGGTGAAGTTTTACTATCATAACTTTTTTAAAAGCCCGTTCCCAAAAGATATTGACATTATCTTCTGCAGAAACGTAATGATCTACTTTGATAAAAAGCACCAGATGGAGCTGGTGTCAAAATTCTATCAGTCAATACTTGATCACGGGTATCTGTTCATCGGCCATTCAGAAACGCTGCATTCGATATCGGAAGATTTCAGCTATAAAAAAATAATGGAAGCGCCCGTATACGTGCCGAACCCCAGGAGATAATCAATGGATTTTCAATTGATAAATGTCGGGATAGCCGATTACAACATATCATCGTCGCCCGATGTCTTGAGGACCATCCTCGGATCCTGCGTGGGCATCTGTCTCTATGATTCCAAGAAGAAGATCGGCGGCATGTGTCATATCATGCTGCCTTCGATGAAAGAGCAGGGCGCGTCGGTTAAGAAATACGCTGATACGGCCATTCCCCTGATGTTCGATGAGATGAAGAGCAAGGGCGCCGATGCCTCCAGGATCCAGGCCAAGATCGTCGGCGGGGCCCGTATGTTCAACGTTTCAGAGAACAGCATGATGGGAGAGATCGGGAATAACAATGTATCGAAAGTGAAGGAGGTTCTCGGGGAGCTGGCCATCGGCATTGTCTCCGAGGACACCGGCGGTAACTACGGACGGACCATTGATTTTTATCTCGATTCTGGGATGGTGAAAATCCGGTCCATGGGCAAGGAAGAGAAAATCATATAGCAACCGGCGGATCAGCCCGACCGGCCTCCATACCATAAACAACAATGAGCGGCAACATCTTATGGACAGTATGACAGGCTACGCGTTTCTGGAGAAAAGCACAGAACAGTTCTCGTATTCGGTGGAGCTCAAATCGCTCAATTCGCGCTATCTTGAGATATATGTCAACGTGCCGAAAATTATCAAGAACGAGGAAAACGAGCTCCACAATCTGCTCAAGCAGCGTTTCGGCCGGGGTAAGCTCGAGCTGAATATCGATATCTTCGACTGGGTGGTCTCCAAGCCGATCGCCATCAATTCGGATATGATAAAAAAATATTACCGGGAGCTGCGCCACGTGCACAGGGAACTGGGGATCGCCGAGCCGCTACGCTTCGAATCGGTGCTGAAGCTTGACGGCATCAGCCAGCGGGACCGCTCGGCCATATCGCGGACCTCGCGGAGCGACATCTATGCCACCATCGCCAAGGTTGTCGACAGGGCGCTGGACATGAGGAGGAAGGAAGGGGCCTCCATCAGGAAGGACCTGGCAAAGCTCGTGTCGGAGATAGCAGGACACATCGGCGCCATAAAAAGCGCCGCGAGGAACTCGGTGAAGGATAAGAAGGAAATGCTCAGGAAAAGGATAGAGAATGTCGCCGGGGCCAAGGTCGATGATGTTCGACTTTACACCGAGATCGCCATCCTGGCGGACAAGCTCGACATCAACGAGGAGATCATCCGCCTGAAGGACCATATCCAGAAATTCAACGCGATGATGAAGGCGGGCGATCAGGTCGGCAAAAAGCTCGATTTTCTCGCCCAGGAAATGTTCAGGGAGGTCAATACCATCGGATCGAAATCGAACAACGCCGAGATCGCCCACATGGTGGTTGACATGAAGAACCATATCGAAATGATCCGTGAGCACTGCAGGAACGTAGTATGAAAACCACACTTATCAATATCGGGTTCGGCAATGCCGTGGTCGCGGAACGTGTCATTGTCGTTATAACGCCGGCGTCCGCGTCGGGGAAGCGCCTTCGCGAGGAAGCGAAGGAGAACAATCTTCTCATCGACGCGACCCATGGCAGGAAGACCAGGGCGATCATCGTCATGGACAGCAACCACGTCATCCTCTCGGCCATGCAGCCGGAAACAATCGCAAACCGGTTGATGAACCTTGAAAGCGAATAACCTGTCACTCGTCATAAGCGCGCCCTCCGGGGCCGGTAAAACAACGCTGATCAACAGGCTCCTGTCGTACGACAGCCGTTTCACCTTTTCAATATCGACAACGACCAGGCCGAAGCGGAACAACGAAATTGACGGGAAAAGTTATTATTTTGTCCCTGAAAACGAGTTCAAGGGGATGGTTGATCGCGGCGAGTTTATTGAATGGGCCCTGGTGCACGGGAACTACTATGGGACTTCAAAAAAAGAGATTGACAGAATTTGTTGTATTGGAAAAATCCCGATATTCGACGTGGATGTCCAGGGTGCAAGGAGCCTCAAGGGCAGGCTGGACGGCGCGGTTTACATTTTTATCGTGCCTCCTTCCCGGGGGGTGCTTGAATCGAGGCTGCGAAACCGGAAAACCGATTCAGAAGAGCAGATACAGATTCGGATGCGCAATGCCATCAGGGAACTGGGTGAGTATGCGCAGTACGATTATATAGTAGTCAATGACGATCTCGACGTCGCTCTGAATGAACTCCGTTCAATTGTAACCGCAGAATTATGCAAAACAGGTTTTATTTATCATATAATTACCGACATGCTGGAGGATAATCGTGATAATTCCGCTTGATAAACTGCTTACGTATAATAAAAATAAATACATTTTTTCCCGCGCCTCCATGGAGGCCGTGGAGAAGATAGGCAACATGAGGACCTTTCCCGAGGACGAATCCAAGTGGAAGGTCGTTCCTAACATCCTGAAGCTGATGCTGAACAACGATGTCAAGTTCATCCATAACGAGGAACCGGACAAGGAACAGTAATTATAGCCGGCAGTCAGGAACATATCAGGTACGCGGTCCTGGTGGGGCCCACGGCCGTCGGAAAGACCGGCGTGTCCCTCGCGGTGGCGGGGAATGATTTTGAGATCATATCGGCCGATTCAGTGCAGGTCTACCGGTATCTCGATATCGGGAGCGGCAAGCCGGACCGCTCGGATAGGGACCGGGTCCGGCATTACGTCATAGATTGCGTTGATCCGGATGTTCCCTTCACGGCGGGTGATTTCTGCCGGGAGGCCCGGGCGGCCGCAGACGCGATTCTTTCGCGCGGCAGGAAACCCCTGATCGTCGGCGGCACCGGTCTCTATATCGATTCTTTCTTCCAGGGGCTGTCCGAGATTCCAGAAATCCCCCGGGAGGTGAGGGAAGCCGTTAAAAGCGAGGCGGCGGAGCGCGGTCTCCAGGCACTCCACGATGAGCTGGTCAGAATTGATCCGGATTTCGGGAACAGGATTCATCCTAACGATACGCAAAGGATCACCAGGGGCATCGAGGTATACCGCGGAACCGGGAAGCCCCTTTCGAGTTATTTCAGCAGCAAGCAATGCTACGGTTCGGACGACACGCTTTTCATAGGACTCCGCGAGGAAAAGGACGTGCTGCAGCGGAAGATAGATGAGCGCGTTGACCGGATGATGGAGCGCGGGTTCCTGGAAGAAGTGAAGTCGCTCAGGGCGCGCGGTTTTGGTCCCGGGCTCAAGTCAATGAAGTCGATAGGGTATGCCGAGCTCAACGATCACCTGGATGGAGCCATCAGTCTGGCGGAAGCGGTCAGTTCGATCAAGACCGTTACCCGGCAGTATGCCAAGCGCCAGATGACTTGGTTCCGCAAGAACAGGCGGATTAACTGGTTCGGTCCCGGCGAAGCGAAGAAAATAGATGAGCTGTTGCGGCTATGGCTGGACAGCGGAATAAAAATAAAAAAATAGAACAGGGAAAGGTTAAGCACAATGGCGGTACAATACAACAACTTGCAGGACCATTTTTTAAACACTGCGAGAAAGGAAAAGATCGATATCAATATTTATCTCGTAAACGGCGTCCCCATCAAGGGGAAGGTTTTGAGCTTTGACAATTTTACCATCCTCATGGAAGTTGAAAAGAGGCAGAACCTCATCTACAAGCACGCGGTATCGACCATCGTGCCCCTGCGGCCCATACCATACAAAGATGAAGAAGGAAAATAACCTGGATCGGGTTAACCTCAATGAAAAACTTTCTGATTAAAACCATTGCCGTTGTCTTCGTTGTCGGGATCGTCTACTGCCTCTTTTTCTCAGTTGAGAAAATTGATGCCGGGACATTATGCGTGGTCCAGGACCTGCGGAGCAAAACAGTGGTCCGCGTTGCCCGGCCTTTCGTCGGCAGTTATACCTTCCTGTGGCAGGGCGCCCTGCCATGGTGGTTTTCGATATCAGAGCAGCCGGCGCAGAGGTCGGCCGTAATAAAAGTAAAAATAAGCTTTCCCGATCTGAGTTTTCTCAAGGATGACTATTATCACCTGTGGGTGCCCCTGCGGGTTGTCTATCTGATCGACGGGGAACGCTTTACTGAAGTCGCCAGGCTCAAAGACGGGGGCCGCGCCCTTGATGAGCTGGTAACCTCGCTCTTCCAGGGGGAGTTGCAGCAGGAAATGAACCCCATGCTGGCGCCGGTCTATCAGCGTGAAGTGCTGGCAACCCAGCTGGCGCCCATTGTCGAAAGGGTGGTGAAGAAACTTGAAGGTGATTTAATGACCTGCGGCATCAAGTTGATCAGCGTGAAAATGGGCGGAACACCGGTATTTCCCGAGAAGGCGGTCTACAACGAGGGTGTTCTGCACGCGGCTGACCTGCGCAGGATGAACCGGACCCGGGAGATGGATTTTATCGGCATCCAGGGCTCATTGGAGCGCGATAAGCTTAAAAATGAGCAGTTCTATGCGAACCTCCTCAGGATCTCAACTATAATAAGCGCAAATCCCGACATTTTGAAATATATTTATATTGACAAATTAGGGGCCAATGTAAACGTGATACTCTCGTCGGATAGTTCTGGTATTCCACGGATGATCGAAAAGTCGGATAAGCCGGTGAAGGGTAAACCAAGGGAAATTGATAATCTCAGGTAGGATCGCTGCCTGAATTTTATAAGAAGTGATATAATTTAATAAACAGATGGAGTAAATCAAGGAGCCGCTTATGCCCTGTGGTAGAAAAAAGAAAAGAAAAAAAATAGCTAATCACAAACGGAAAAAGCGCAGAAGGGCTAACCGTCATAAAAAGAAGCTATAAGGTGAAATGAAAAGAGATTGGCCTGAATATGATGAACCAATCTCTTTTAATTTGAAAGGTATCGCATGTTAAAGAAAAAAGCCTCGAACATTGTTCTTGATACCGCCCAGCATACATGGAAAAAGCGCCCCTCCGAGATTCGCGGCTATCAGAGGACCTTTTACATCACCTCGGAGGATGGCGATTACATCCGTATTGATTATAACCTCAAGGATAAGCGTGTCCGCCTTTACGTCGAAATAGAGGAAGAAGGCGGAAACGCGTACTATTCGGTCATTACCGACGGGAAGATAACGGCGGAACGAAGCGTATCCACCGGCAGGAGTTTCGGTTTCACCGAGAAATTCCGCGAACGGGCAATGATATTTTCCACCGTCCCCAACAACCAGGTTCTAAAACTGATCAACCGCAACTACGGCATCCAGCGGGGCAAGGCCGTGGAGAAGGAAAAGCCGCAAACGGAAAAAGAGAAACTCCTCAAGGAAACGAAGCAGCGTTATTTCAAGCCCGAATTCTACCAGGCCGGTGAGGACGAGAAAGGGGGCCGCGGGAGGATTTTCAAGACCCTGGGCCTGGTTGACCTCATTGACTTCATGATCGGTCTGCTGATAGCCGTGTCGGTATTTTTATATTTCGGGTACAGCTATCTCGCCATGGGCGTTGCCGCCGCGTTTTTCGGGATCATCATCGGATTCGTGGATATGTTTTTCCGCGGCCGGTCACCCGTATTCTCGAAAGTCGGCTTTTTCCTCCTGTCGGGCACCGCCCTGTATGTCTACGGCTATTTTATGTAATATGGTGCCGCCTACCCTCAAGGGCGGCATATTCTGGAGTAAACAATAATATTTTAACATTGCCACGTAAGCCCCGGTTCTTCGCCGTTATATAGAAAGGGGCGGCTGTGGCGTAATTTTTTTCGCGGAAATCCTCTTCTTTTTTTAATGAGGGACATGAGCGGAACATGGGCGAGGTCCCCATGGCCTTCCGGGGGGGAGGGGATTGAAAATCCTCATTATTAATTATTTTATACTTGAAAACTTTATTTGATTAATTACAGTAGTACCGGATGAATGATTAACCCTGACGGGGAAACACCTGTCCGGGGTTCGCAGCCCGGGAGTGCATGGAAACGCGTCCGGCGGCCGGGAGCCGACGGATAGCAGTGCAACATTACTTTAAACGGTTGGCTTATGGAAAAAAAAGAAAACTTCTTTTCCTCTCTCCAAATAGTCTGCTTCAAGATCGGAAACGAGGAATACGGCATCGATATACTCCAGGTGCAGGAAATCCTGAAGCTCCCGAAAGTCACCAAGCTGCCCAAGTCCAAGCCCTATATCATGGGCGTCATCGATCTTAGGGGCAAGGTCCTCCCGATTATTGACCTGAGCAAGCGATTTGGCATAGATGCCAATAAGCTCACGGAGAACAGCAGGGCCATAGTCGTCACCATCGGCGGCAAAAAGGTGGGGCTGGGCATCGATTCAGTGAGCCACGTCATTAAGGTAAATTCAGGCGACATAGAACCCCCGCCCCCGGTAGTGCGGGGCATTTCCGGCAAATACATTGTCGGAATTGCGAAAGTCGATGAAGGGTTTGTCGTCGTCCTTGACATCACCCAGCTTTTTTCCGCTGATGAGCTGGGCTCCCTCTAGAGCGCATCAGTACGCCGCTATCAGGATTGTTTCGATCTCGTTGGTGTTGACTTCCCGCGGAGTGTTCTCCAGGAAGGGATAGGTTATAGCCAGATCCGCGATCTCCTTGAACAGGGACTTCGATATGTCGTAGTTTGAGAGCCGCTGCGGAATGTCGACATCCGATTCCAGCTTGCGTATCGCTTCCACCGCTTTGATGGCCGCCTCGATGACCGTGACCTCTCGCACGTCCTCGCCCATGACCTTTGACATCTGCACGTATTTGCCCGGCGACGAAGTAAGGTTGAATTCCATGATATGGGGGAGGATGATGCTCATGGCGCTTTCTATGTCGAGGCTGGTCTTCGAGACCAGGGCCAGCGAGATGGCGAGGGTTATCGACAGGAATGATACGGCAAAGGCGATCCCGGTCATGACAGACGACGTCGAAAGCGCCATCCGCGGGGCGCTGTTCTGCGACTCGCGGTACGCCACGGGGATGTTCCTGAAGAGCATATCAATGGATTTCAGGGCATAGGTGTTGATGATATCATTGTTCTTCTTGGAAATGACCGATTCCGCGGCCAGGGCCAGGGTGCTGATCCCGCTTTTCAGAATCTTCTCTTCCGGGCAGTGGAGGGTTATCAGGGGATCGACGATGGTCGCCTCAGGATAGAGGTCAGGGTTGTGGTATATCTTCTTTGTCAGCTCGTGGATCTCCTCGAGGTAGAAGAGGGGAGCGATCTCGAACCCGAACATGGGGCTCCCCGGGATGGTGATGAATTTCATCGGCTTTTTATTGAGCTTGGGGCCGGCGAAAAGGTCATGGCAAAAGTAGTAGTTGGTGGCCAGGATAGTCAGGGCCTTGGCCGCGTTGATCGAATCGATGCTTCCGAAGCCTATGATAAGGTCGCTGTTGGTTTTCTTGATATAGGCCGCGGCGGTGTCAATTTCTTCCGTGTTGGGAGGGGTCACTATCTCGTCATAGACAATGCATCCCACATCGGCGTCCTTCAGTTGCCGGGATATCATTTCGATGACATTGCCGTAGAGTTCCAGGTCATCGGCGGTCGTGACCAGTATCGCGCGGGAGCCGAACCGGGACGCAAGTTTTCCGATGTCCTTTATGATGTCCTGCCTGATATAAATCTGGCTGGGGAGGTGGAAATCTGGCCTTAGTTCTGTTGTCACCGCTGATCCCGCCTTTACCGTCCTGTAAGCCCGCCGCAGCCGGCGGGCGGACTTCTATGCTACCAATTGCATAAAAAAAGCGGACATATCCATGGTATCTCCGCTTCTTGCCGTTTCATGAGAAGATAGGTCCCGTCTATTTACGCACCAGAAAGTTTGCTATTCTGTCAGCGACCATCTCCAGTATTTCGGGTTTATCAAAATTATATGACCCGCTGGCTATCTGTTCCTTGATTTCCCTGACGCGGTCCACCCGGACATCCGATGTTTCTTTCACGATCTGGGCAAGCTTGGATACCTCTGCAGCGTTCTTGGCTTCAGATGAAATCTGAACCGAATCCTTTTTCTTGGTTTCTTTCGCACTCGTTACGGGATTCGACTTCTTCGGTTCGATGATGTTGTTTATATTGCCTATTTTATCGATGACCATTTTGATAACCCTTATTTAATCTAGTATTACTATCGGCAAAATTTGTCAATTCTTTAATAAAAATGATCAAACAGCTGGATAATTTTTACTAATATATACAAATATTAATATTGTGCACTTATTTTGCTGATAGGCACCGGTATTATATATTATAAATGACCTTGGTATATTAATTGTCCTGGTTGCATGTTACTCTGACACCCTGTTTTAGCATTATAATTATAGCGAATAATCGGATCAATTTCAATTATTTATTAATGATGCTTCAAAACGGTCAATTCGGAGAATCCCCGTATTCAGGGAGGAGGAGAAATCCTGGCAATGACATGACCGATCCAGCCTTTACCACAACGGCGAGAGGGATTTGATATGTCAGGCAACAGGTCTATTGGTTCAGGCAACGGATTCTGATTTTTAAGGTATTCTCGGCGGTACTGGTCTTCTGGTCGCGACCGGCATGCATTTACATTCAGTCGGCAACATCTTCTGTATTCTCATTGTAATCCCTGATGTCGTTATAGATTATCACTGAAAATTCACCCCTTTCTTTCACGGTATCGATGCTGGAGATGATTTCTTCAACCCTGCCATGGATGAATTCTTCATGCAGTTTGGTCATCTCCCTTCCGAGAAGCATCATTCTCCCCGGGAAAACCTCTCCTATGGCGCTGATAAGCTTTTTTATCCGGTAGGGCGATTCATACAGGACAATGATGCCGCTGAATTCCCGGAGCGCGGCCAGTTCTTTTTTTCTTCGGCCATCCTTTTTGCTCAGAAAGCCGCCAAAGATTATGCTTTTACCGTGATAACCGGAGACGGACACAATGGCAGCCAGGGCTGAAGGTCCCGGCACCGGACATACCGGAATCCCCTGTTCCCGGGCCGCGGACACCAGCCTGCTGCCGGGGTCGCTGAGGCCCGGCGTGCCGGAATCCGTCGCGTAAGCTATGGACTTCCCTTCCTTGAGCAGATCGATGATGCTCTCGATTTTCTGCGGCGAAGAGTGGGTGTGAAGGGACTGGGCAGGCACGGCAATGCCGTAGTGGCCAAGGAGTTTTCTCGTCTGCCTGGTATCTTCGCAGTATACCACGTCGACATTCTCGCGCAGCAGCCTGACAGCCCTGTAGGTGATATCCTCCATGTTGCCTATGGGGGTGGCAAGGATATACAATATACCGGATGACATGGGGAAAGCTAATCACAGGTCAGGGTTTTGTAAAATCTTTTCCTTGTTATCACGAATAAAATTTTTAAGGGCGTTAAAAATACTTGATATTTATGTAAAATCAGTGCAAGGTGATAAAGCACCGGTCATGCCGGGGTGAAAGATGCTCCGGTGCCCATGTCGTCTGTCCGGTCCATGGCGGATATCATGCCGCAGCTCTCATACTATACCTTCCGAGGAGGAACGTGGTACCATGAACTTTGACGAGATAAAAAAATACTTTACCCGAGAAAAAATAAAGCGGAATTCCCTGGTCACTTTTATATTCATAATCGCCGGCCTGGTGTTATTTACCCTGATGTTTATCATCGCCGCTCTCTTCCAGAGGGGCGGGAGTATATACCACCTGCTGCAGAACCTGGGCATATTTTTCGTTTTCACGGGGATAGTCCTCGCCTATGCGGCCGTTCACCGCGGCAATGTCTCCCCGGGCGATCAAAGCGTCCGTTCCCTGGCCATGGACACGGCGAAGCAGGCCCCTATCGTGACCGGCATCTTGCTCTGCTCGGTAATCGCCATTTTTATCGTGGCGCTGGTGGAACTCATCCTGTCGCTCTTCGGGTACATACCGTACGCGGGACCGGTCATAGTCGCCCTTCTGTCCCTGCCCCTGTTTGCGGTCAACTTCGCGGTCATAGCCGCCGTTGTCATGATATGGATGGTGCTGCCGCCGATGGTTGGCGAGGGAACGGACTTCAGGAAAATGCCGTTGGCTTTTTTGACCCTGATGAAAAGGCGCGGGCTGATTATTTTCAGCTATACCATGATTACCATTGTCCTCTTCGTGATCATCTTCGGAGGCGTGCTCATTGTCATCCGGTATGCGACCGGCATAACCCGGGCGGTGCAGTGGAACATAGCCCCGGCCTATCCGTCCGTGTTCAAGGCCATCATCAGCTCCTCGTACATCACCGACGTGGTATCAATAATCGCGCCGCGGACCGACCCGATCTCCGCGTTGCGGGAATACGGGTCCAGCATTTTCAATTATATAGAAATGCTCGGCACGCTGCTCAAGGTGATCTACGGGGTAACGATGGCTGCCATAGTGTCCTTTTTCCTGGGTATCTTTTTCAATATACTTTCGTACTTATATGTCCGCGCGAAGAAGGATGTTAGTTAAACAATGTAACGGGGTTTTTAAAACGCGCAGGGTCCTGTGATGGGGGGATCGTCAGACTTTGCGGATATATCATAACTGACTGAGCAATACTGGAGTATGGAAATGAAAAAAGTACTACTTGTTTTAACCGCCGTTGTCCTGATGAATCCCCTCGCCCTGATGGCTCTTGAGGCCGTCGAGGTGAATGAGTCCTTCGATAAGAAGATACTGGGCAAGGATATCGAATTCCTGGAAGACGGGACAGGGGAGATGGTCTTTGACCAGGCCCGCCTGAAAAAAAACTGGAAGAGGTCAAAGGCCGACTCCCTGAATTTCGGGTTCACGCCGACGGTCTACTGGTTCCGCTTTGCCGTCGACAATGCCGGGAGCGGCGCCATGAACCTGTTTTTTGAAATATCCTATCCGCTGCTTAATTATGTTGATTTTTATGTGCCGGACGGGAAGACTTACCGGGTCATAAAAACCGGCAACCAGTATCCTTTTTATCACCGGGAGATCGAGGACAAGAACTTTATTTTCAACCTCAGGGAGGGGCCCGGTCTCCATACCTACTACTTCCGCGTCAAGACAAGGAGCTCCATAAATTTCGTTCCGACCCTGCTGTCACAGAAGGCGTATTTCAGCAAGATACAGACGCAGCTGCCGGTCATCTGGATCTATTACGGCCTCATGCTCATCATGCTGGTCTACAACCTGTTTATCTTTTTCGCAATCCGGGACCGCGGATACCTTTATTACGTGGTGTTCATCGCGTCGTATATCCTGTTCCAGATGACCCTGAACGGGTATTCCTTCCAGTACCTGTGGCCCGACCAGATCTGGTGGGCCTCCCATTCCCTGCCGTTTTTCATTCTCACGTCCGTGGCCACTTCGGCGCTGTTTATCCGGGAAGTGATCGAGATGAACAGGCGCTACAAGGCGGTGAGCAGGATATATGTTTTTGCCGTTATCCTGCCGAGCTTAATCATTGCCATTGTCTGTCTCTTGCTGCCATATGACCTTGCCATACGGATCGCGACCGCCCTGGTCGGGATACTGGCAGTCCTGATATTCATCGGCAATCTGTTCACCCTGTTCCGCGGGTCCCGCCCGGCCAGGTTTATCGTGGCCGGCTTCACCGGCCTGGTCGTCGGCATCGTCCTGTACGTGCTCAAATCGTTCGGCATCCTGCCGGAGATGTTCATTACCGAGTGGGGCGTGCAGATCGGATCGTCACTGGTCGTCATATTCCTCTCCCTGGCCCTCGCGGACAGGATCAATATCATGGGGAAAGACCTGACCAAGCTCCTCGAGGAACAGCGGGAGCATGAAAAGGAGACGAAGGAGCGGGCCGAGTACCTCGAGGGGATAGTGAACACGGCAACCGGCCTTTCCGAGGAGTTCGTCAGGGTCAACGCAAAGCTCCAGGCAATCACCGCGAGGTTCTCTGAGCTCTCCATGGAGCAGGCGGCGACGAGCGAGGAAATGTCCTCGACCTTCGAGGAGCTTCTGGCCTCGGTGGAAACCATTTACCAGTCGACCATCAGCCAGAAGGCCGAGGGCGAGAAGTCGAAACTCCTGGTGGACGACCTCAACGTGGCCCAGAAGGCCCTCATCGAGGAAAGCATGAAGGTGGAAAACACCCTGAAGAAGATCGTCAATTCCACCACCTCCACCGGCGACAGCCTCCAGAAAATGACCGAGACGATGAACGTCATCAACGCCGGCGGCAAGGAGATCAACCAGTTCATCGCCATGATCGATGACATCTCCGACCGCATCAACCTTCTCAGCCTGAACGCCGCCATTGAGGCCGCCCGGGCCGGGGACGCCGGCCGCGGCTTCGCCGTCGTCGCGGACGAGATCGGGAAGCTCGCCCAGGCCACGTCGGACAACTCGAAGGAGATCGCACGCCAGATATCCAGGATCATCACAGACATAGAGGCCGGGGCGCGCATCGTCACCGATACGAAGGAGTCAACCGACGTTATATTCAGGATGGTGGGGGCCATCGGCTCGGGTATCAACTCGGTTCGGGAGCTGATGCTGAAGCAGAACCAGGCCCTGGAGATGGTCATCAAGCAGGCGGGGATCATCGACACCATGTCGAAAGAGGTGGTCACCTCTACTAACGAGCAGAAGAACTCCATGGCGCACACCCAGGGAACCATCGACCGGCTCTCGGAAATGGCGCAGGAGATTTCCCAGTCAAACAGCCTCATCATCGATTTCGCGAAGATCATCCATGACAAGGCCCTGGAGCTTGACCGGGTGATTCGCAGCAGGAAGGACGAGGCCGTCGCCGCCCCGGCGCTGTCTTAGGCTTTCCGCACCTTCACGACGACAATGCCCTTGTCCGGCCTGGTGGGACACTTGAGCTCGCAGATGGCGCAGCCGATGCACAGGTCCGCCACGACATAGGGCAGCATTACCTTTTTGCCCTTCACGGTCCCTTCCTTTACCCTGATGGCTTTCTCGGGGACGGGGCAGTGCTCCTCGCACACGATGCAGTTGTCGCCTTTCGCGTGGGGGATGCAGATCCTTTTGTCGAACACGGCGGTGCCTATCTGCACCTTCTGTTTACGTTCCAGGGGCAGTTCCTCGATCGCGTCCGTGGGACAGACGCGGCCGCACAGGCTGCACCGGTATTCGCAGTAGCCCCGCCGGGTGTCAAGCACCGGCGACCAGGCCCGGGCAAGGCCGTCGGACAACGGCAGGGGCTGAAGCACATTGGTGGGGCACACCTTCATGCAGTTGCCGCAGCGTATGCAGCGCTGGATGAATTCCTCCTCCGGCAGGGCGCCGGGTGGCCGTATCAGGGACAGCGTGCCCGGGCGGGGCGGCTTCCGGGGGCCTTTCGCCTTTTCAGCTGCGAAAGCCGCGGCCGCCGGCGGTGCCGCCAGTGCTGCGCCGGCCATGGCTATGAAGCTTCCCCGCGTCATGAGAGCGTCCCCGGACTGTTCCGGGGCGGAACGCTGTCTTTTAAACGTGAAGGTCGTCTTATCATTGGGACAGAAGGCGACACAGTCCAGGCAGAGAACGCATTCTTCCCTGAGATAGGAATTGTCCGTCTTTATGGCATTCATGCGGCAGAGGTTCCTGCATACGCCGCAGTTTTTCTCGCACCGTGACACGTCGCGCCGCAGCAGCGATGCCCGGGCAGGCAGTGCCAGGGCGGCCCCCAGGGGGCAGAGGTGGCGGCACCAGAACCGGCGCTTTGCCAGGGAGATGGCCAGTATTGCCAGCAGGATGGCAAGAATGGAACCGGCATGGTTGAACACCGGCGTTGAGAGGCTCAGGAATCCCTCCCGGAGGTAGTCATAGGCGGCCTCAAGCTGCCCCGGATAGTTTGTCGCGGCGAGAAGCGCCGTGAAACCGCGGTCAATGGAGCCGCTGACGAGGGGATGGATGGTGAAGGAAAAGGCGCGGACAAAGATCGTGATGGGATCGAGGAACCACGCCAGCTGCACCCCCGCCAGGGCCGCAATGACGGCGGACCCCAGGAGCAGATACTTCCCGTACCGCAGCGGCAGCGGATCCTTTTCCTTTTCCCTTTTCTTGAAGGGCTTCATGACCAGGCTTTTGCAGAAGGATGTGAAATCGAGGAGCGCCCCCAGGGGGCAGATCCAGCCGCAGAAACCCCGTCCCACGATGAAGGTTATGAAAAGAAGGACGGCGGCGTAGGCAAGTCCCGGAAGCAGCACCCTCTCGGCCATTGATGTAACGACCATTGCAAAGGGATCAATCAGGAAGTAGAATTCGGGATTGACGTACCCTGAAAGAGGGTACCGTGTATTCCAGAGTATATAGGCAAGGACGAAGACCGATACGATCTGCGCCATGCGTCGCAGCAGGAGCAAATGCCTTGATGCCACGGCTTACACCGTGATTTTCCTGATGTTCGCCCCGGCGATGTTCATGGTGCCCAGGCCGGCCTCCGCGCCGTTCCTGATGTAGCCGATGTCTCCCGGGGTGACGCCGAAGAGCGTGGCCGCGTAGGCGTCCGCCAGTACCGGGTCGGTGCCGGCGATGACGGTCTTCGTCGCTTTCACGTCCTTCAGGTTTCCGCCGGAAGGGCCGTTCCTCAGCAGGATGCGGTAGGCGTCGATGACGGTCAGGTCGGGCCTGATGAAGCGCGTCAGATCCGTCAGCTTGGTATCTATGTTCCAGTGTATCTCACCGCGGTTGCCGCCGCAGACCCCCATCAGGTTCTTCATGGACAGGGTGAGCCGGGAAAGGCCATGGTGCTTTGCCACGGGGACATTGATAAAGCAGTCGCATTCAACCGCGTCCCGGTATATGGGCCACGATTTCATGGGGCTTCCCTCGGGGAACTGCCCCGGGATGAATTTTTCCTTGTTGATGTGGGAGATGTGCCCGCCGGCCTTCTTGACCGCTTCAGCTATCCCGCTGTTGACGTAGCACATGGCGGCCGAGTTGCAGGTGTTGTCGAACACCTTCACCTTCTTTGCGCCGGCGTCATAGCAGAGCCTGATCAGGGCCGCGACGACATCGGGGTTGGTGTTGGCCGCGTATTTGGGCTCGCGGTCCCAGCCGATGTTGGGCTTGATGACAACGGTGTAACCCGGCTTCACGAACCTGGCCATGCCGCCGACCGCTTCGACCGCTTTCCTGGTTATGACAGCCGGGCTCTCCCCCCTGACCACGGCGAGGTCGCACAGTGTTTTCACCGCGCGTTTGGGACGGGGGGCAAGTTTGCCCGCGGCCCGCGCCTCCGCCGGCCGTAACAGCGCATTGATGAGCGGAACCGATGCGGCGGCTGCGGCCATGCTCCGGAGAAATTCCTTCCGGGAAGTGCGTCCCCTGCCGCTGATAGCAAGAAAAGATCTGAATTTTTTCATGGTTCCGTCTCCTTTCTATTTATTGTATGGCCTCCGGCATCCGGAATTGCCCGGGTGCCGGAGAAATGACCGCCGCTACTTGACTTCCAGGAGTTCCACTTCGAATATCAGGACTGAATTGCCCGGGATAGACTGGTTGTCCCGGTCGCCGTAGGCCAGGCTGCTCGGGATGGTCAACTCGTACTTGGACCCGACCTTCATGAGCTGGAGGCCTTCCGTCCATCCGGGAATGACCTGGTTCAGCTGAAACTCGGCCGGCTGGTTCCGCTTGTAGGAGCTGTCGAACTCGGTGCCGTCGATCAGGGTCCCCTTGTAGTGGACCTTCACCTTGCTGGTGGCAACCGGGGAAATGCCGGCCCCTTCCTTGAGCACCCTGTACTGGAGGCCGCTCGCGGTGGTTTTGACGCCGGCCTTTTCCTTGTTCTTTTTCAGGTACTCTTCGCCTTTCTTCATGTTTTCTTCGGCGCGGGCCGACTGCTTTTTCATCATCTCTTCCGATATTTTCTGGAACGCCGTCCGTATCTCGTCGTCGGTCAGCCTGCTTTTGGTGCCCTTGTACACGTCTTCAACGGCCTGATTGAAGGCCTTCATATCGAGCTCCATGCCGCGGTTTTTCATGTCCTTCGCGAACTGCATCCCGATGCCGTAGCTTACCTTGGCGTTGTCGGAGCTGAGGTTGGCGTTACACGATACGGCGGAAAAAACGAGGAGAAAGCCGATTAAACCCAGAAAGTGTAGCGATTTCATGTAATTGTCCTTGGTTTTTTAGATTTGGTTCACAATGCGTGATGATTACAGGTTCATGTTGAAGATATTTGTGTCAATTAACTTTTTGTGAGGGGTAATCATCATCATAATTGAAATCAATTTTAATGAATATGTACGCCATTTGATGATAAAGTTACATGGGAGTCCGAATTGAAGGCGGGGTCCCATGTTTCTGGAGGCGGTCTCACGTGCGCCTGTAGGCGGGGTCACGTGCGCAAGTAGGCGGGGTCACGTGACCCTGCCTACTTGCGCAATCCATAACCATCTATTCTCCTTCAACTCATGCTTTATCCATTGATATTCCAAATATCGAATATGATTATTTAAATCATCAGAATCGCGGATTATGTGATCATGAAACGATAATTGCCATTTGAATGGCGGGTATGGATTGATGCCTGGGTGTTTTTCTTCAAACATCTGCATATATTTTTGCAGCCGGTATCGTGAACCCGAAGAATTATTCTGCATTTTTTTGCCAGTTTTAAACATGCCCGATGCCATGACCATGTTCGCGTTGCGTGAAAAATTAGTTTTCAACGAACGCTTATTTCTGAAAAATCATGTTTTTCCTTCGGCTGGATCATGAGATGTACATGTTCCGGGTTTATTTTATAACCAATTATTGTAAAATTCTTTATTGCAGCGCACAGTTCAAGGTCATCTATGAACAGCCTGCATAGCAGGTCTTCTTTGAACCATGGGTAGCGATCATATGTGACGGTTGTTATGAAGTATATTGCATTGTCGATATAATATCTTTTTGGCGAGTTCTTGTGGAGCATTTTATTGTATCCGGGGTGTTTTTAATAATAACGAACGGGGATACGAATAATGAAAATATTAATCGAGGCGGGGTCATGCACATGTGGGCGGGGTCATTGTTCCTGTAGGCGGGGTCACGTGACCCCGCCTACAGGAATGGATATTCTCAATAAAATCCCTCATTACGTGACCCAGCCTTCGTGTTGATTTTAATTGAATTCACAAATTTATCTGAATAAAAAACCACCCATCCGTACTGAAAAATATTGATATATTACTCCATTATCATTATATTAATAAAAATTCTGTTATACAAGATCATGGATGTTCAAAATTCACATATTGGCGAAAACTCAGCTTTGAACTGCCCGTTTTTACGCTCTTTGTTTATTCAATCCCGGTTTTATTGCCACACTATTTTGTTGTTCATGGGTCAATGCGCGCAGGTAGGTGCATTGCAAGCTCTTTCGGTTTCTAAATATACCGGTAATAATTTTTTAATAAAAAAGAATTTATCGGGAGTAATGTATAAAGAAGACAATGTGACCATGGACTGGCAGGTTGACGATGATGGCGCGGTCATATCGCCATCGGTGGTGCGATCAAATTTCACGGATAAGACCTTCCATTCATGCATGGCCAGGAAGATTTCATCATGGCGTTTCCCGGAGCCGCCCTTCGGCGGAAAGAAATACGTAGAGCATACGTTTAAATTCCAGGATGAGAAGAAATGATTATTTATGCGCAAGTAGGCGGGGTCACGTGACCCCGCCTACTTGCATTCGTGACCACGCCTACAGGCGCATATGACCCCGCCTTCATATGCGTAAAATAACCCCGCCTATATGCATTCGTAACCCCACCTACTTGCGCGCAAAATCCCCACGCCTCCCGCATCCCAATTTCCATTTGACATTTCCGCCCCATCCCCTCCAATACCCCCCATGCAATTCCGCGTTACCGCACATGACGGCGCCACCGCCGCCCGCACCGGCGAGATAACAACCTCCCGGGGAACAATCCGCACGCCGGTCTTCATGCCGGTGGCGACCCGGGGCGCGGTGCGCGCCCTGTCGGGCCGCGACGTGGATGAGCTCGATTTCGACATTATCCTGTCCAACACGTATCATCTCTACCTCCGGCCCGGCTTGGATGTGCTGCGCGCCGCCGGGGGCCTCCACAACTTCATGAATTTCCACCGTTCCATCCTGACCGACTCCGGCGGGTTCCAGGTCTTTTCGCTTTCGGATTTCTGCAAGGTCTACGACGACGGCGTCGAGTTCCGGTCCCACGTGGACGGCTCGCCCCATTATTTTTCCCCGGAGTCGGTCCTGGACGCGCAGAAGGTCATAGGCTCGGACATCATGATGGTGCTGGACCAGTGCACCCACTATCCCGTGGCCGAGAAGGAGGCGCGGGAGGCCGTGGAACGGACGGTGCGGTGGGCAGAGGCCTCGTACCGGTACTGGCATGATCGCTTCGACCACGAGAAGCAGGCCCTCTTCGCCATCGTTCAGGGCAGCGTCTTCAGCAATTTGAGGAAAGAGTGCGCGGAGCGCCTGCTGGAGCTGCCCTTCCCGGGCTTTGCCGTGGGCGGGCTGTCCGTCGGGGAGCCGAAGGAGCTCTACCGGGAGATCACGGAATTCACCCTGGCCCTGCTTCCGGAGGACCGGCCGCGGTACATGATGGGGGTCGGGAGCCCCCTCGAGATACTGTACGCCATCAGGCAGGGCATCGACATGTTCGACTCCGTCATGCCGACGCGCATCGCGCGCAACGGCACCCTCTTCACGTCCGCGGGCCGCGTCAACATCAAGTCCGCCGCGTGCGAATCGGACCTGTCACCCCTCGACGCCTCGTGCGGCTGCTACGTGTGCCGAAGCTACTCCAGGGCCTACCTGCGCCACCTGTTCAGGTCAGGCGAGATATCAGCCCTCATCTACAATACCCACCACAATCTCCATTTCATGAATTCCTTCATGAGGGATATCAGGGAGAGCATAGCCGGGGGCTTTTTTCCGGACGTCTACCGCAGATGGGAAGCCCTGTACGGCGGCGACATTTAGTCTTAAATGTATAAAAATATACTTGACCAACTTTAATTAAGATAAATAATCTTGACATAAAAAAGAGACGCATTTATATTGTTGGCGGCATAATTTTTCGTAATATGGCATAATGAGGGGGCTGGGGAGCACATGGATATTTCGACCAGATCAAAAGGAGATGTCGTCGTCCTCGATATAGCCGGCGAAATTGATCTCTACAACGCGCCTGAAATAAAAGACATCATCAACAAGCTCATTGAAGAAAGAAAATATAATGTCATTATCAACCTCGAAAAGGTGTCCTACATAGATTCTTCCGGAATCGGCGCTCTCATATCCAGCCTTTCAAACCTCAAGAAATACCAGGGCGGTCTTAAGATAATCAACGTGTTCGCGTCTGTGCGCAAGGTATTCGAGCTGACAAAGCTTACATCCTTTTTTGAGATTTTTGATTCTGAGGACGATGCGGTAAATTCGTTTGCCGGATAGAGGTTTCGCCTAGCCATTATCGGGCACAGCAGCATATCATCATTCTAAACCGATTATATTTATACTCAACGAGGTCACCATGAAGCGGATAAGTAATGTTTCCATCATAGCCATTGCCGTTATGTCCCTGGCCATATGCATAGCATGCCGGGCAAATATACCGATCCGGGAAATGTCCTACGCGAAAAAAGACATCAGCGCGGCGCAGAAGGTGAAAGCCGAGAAGTACGCCCCCGAGGAACTGGACGCCGCCAAGAAGAAGCTCTTCGACAGCCAGGACCAGGCGGTCAAGGAAGATGACAAGGCGGCCAAGAAGTCGGCCGAGGAGGCCTCCAGCCTGGCCCAGGTCGCGTACAACAAGGCGCTGCCGCTGCTGGCAAAGGACACTATCGCCATAGCGGAGAAGAGCATTGCCGAGGCCGGCGAGGTCTATGCCGAGCGGCTTGCCTCCGAAGAGTACCGGGAGGCCGAGGAGGCCATCAAGCAGGCCAACGACCAGTTCCAGAACAGGCAATACGAACAGGCCTACGCCTCCGCGGTCAGGGCCGATGAAAAAGCCAAGAATGCCCGCAATATAGCCCTGGGCAAGAAAGACGTCCTGCGCGACTCCATCGTCGAGGTGAAGCGGACCCTGGAGGAAGCCGAGAAATACGGGGCGAAGAAATTCGCTGCCGACAAGTTCAACCTGGCCAATGAAAACATCGAGGTGGCTGAAAAGGCCTACGACGCGCAGGAGCTGAAGAAGGGATTTTCGGCCGTTGAAGTGGCGAAGCTGAACGCGGACGAGGCCCTCCTTGCCGCGCTGAAAAACACCGCGGGCGAGAAGCTCTCCGCCGCGGAAAAAATGGTCGGGCAGGCGGAAAAATCGAAATACGCTTCACAGAAAAAGGCCGAGCTGAACGCCGCCAGGGAGTCCCTTGAAAACGCCAGGACAAAGCTGGCCGACGCGAAATACAAGGAGTCGATCGCCGCTTCCGACGAGGCGATGAGGCTGGCGATGCTGGTCATGTCGAAGAAGGCCGAGGGCACCGAGATTGCCGATGGCGGAGACGTGAACCAGCAGGAACAGCAGCTCGAAGAAAAGGATTACTGGGAATACACGGTCGTGTGGCGCCAGCACTACAAGGACTGCCTCTGGTATATTTCCAAGAAGTTCTACCGGAACCCGTACAAGTGGAAAAAGATATATGAATTCAACAAGGACCAGATCAAGAACCCGAATCTGATCCTTCCCGGCTGGGTCCTGAAGGTGCCGAAACCGAAAAAATAGGAATCAGGCACCGGGATACAATTCTTTTCTGCCGATGACATTATGACCGCAGTTTCCCGGCGCTCCGGCGGCGGGAAACGCGGGGTATCGAACGTTCATTCCACTTCTGTTACCGGGGGGCGTGATTTCACGAAGGGCTGACAGCAACCTCTGTGGTCCGCGGCTTCATGAATATGGCTTGACTGTATCCGGGGTTTGCCCAATCACTGTCCTTGCCTGAACGCGAAAGGTGCATTCCGCGGATAAGGACAGTTCCAATACATCGCCGGCCGGTGAAGAGGCAGTATCAAGAAAGCGAACTGAACACGGTGTTATGAAAAAACAGACCAAGAAAGGGCACGATGCCGAAAAAGACCAGGATGCGGCGTCCGAAGTAACGCAGGGTCCTGACGGGGCCGATGAAAATCCCGACCTTGATTTCATCGATGATATCGATATCGATATCCGCAAGGTCACCTCAAACGTCAAGAAAAAAGAATCAGCAGGATATTCAGACTCCTCGATTTCATGGTACCTTGACCAGATAAACAAGATACCTCTCCTGTCCCGCGAGGAGGAAGATCATCTTGCCCGGGCCGCCCGGGACGGCGATGAGAACGCGAAGAACCGCCTCATCAAGGCTAACCTCCGCTTTGTCGTATCGATCGCGAAGAAATACCAGACCAGCGGCATATCCCTCCTTGACCTGATCAACGAAGGAAACATGGGGCTCATAAAGGCCGCTGAAAAATTCGACCCGGACCGCGGTTTCCATTTCATATCCTACGCCGTGTGGTGGATACGGCAGGCCATCATTCTCGCGATTTCACAGAAGGCCTCGCTGATCAGACTCCCCCTGAACCGCACCGCCGACATACAGAAGATCGAGAAGGTCCACAAGAAGCTTGAAAGCAAGCTCGGCAGGGAGCCCAGTCCCGGCGAGATCGCCGAGGACCTCGACATGGACGACGACGAGATAAACCACCTGCGCAACATCACGCAGGACTATATATCCCTCGATTCCTCCTACGGCGACTCGGAGGACACGACCATCCTGAGCATGATCGTTGACCAGCGGGTCGATTCTCCGGACAAGAAGGTGCTGGACGAGTCCCTCTCATCGGCCCTGGATGACGTCCTCCGGACCCTGACCGAGTCGGAGCGGCAGATCATCAAGATGCGCTTTGGACTCGACGGGTACGAGCCGATGTCGCTCCAGCAGATCGGCGACGAGTTCAAGCTTTCCAAGGAGCGGATACGGCAGATCGAAAAAAAGGCGATACGCCGCCTGAGACACCCCTCGCGGAGCCAGCGGCTGAAGAGCTTCCTCCAGGATTGAGCCATGTGGTATTTTTTCCCAGGATTCATAGCCGGTGCCCTCGCGGCGCTGTTTCTCTTTTCCCCCGCTCCCGCGGTTGAGATCTACCCCGAATGGTGGGGCGGCTTGAAGAACCTTTCCGCCATCGAGAAGTCCCGGGACGGCGATCCCAAGGCCTCCTTTTTCGTCAGGGCCGGCGAACAGGATTATTTTCTCCTCAAGGGCGACGGCGGTGTCTCCGTTTCCGGCTCCGTGACCGACGGATCTGCCGCCTTCAGCGGCAACGGCCTCTTCTATGCCAGGTACCAGAAGGTGGGGAACGATGTCGAGTTTTTCAATGCGAAGGGCGACCGCTTCTGGAAGATCGATTCAATGGAATATCCGTATCTCTCTTACGGCGGCAGGGTCGTCCTGCTGATGAACGGAGACCATTCGGGCATACGCATGGTGGATTACAACGGCAATCTCGCGAACATCCGCATCTCCGGCAGGACCTGCACCGCCATCGCCTTCTCCGACGCCGCGGATTACAGCGCCGTGGGGTTCCTCGACGGGTCCTATTACTTTCTGAGCCCGAAGGGGAAGATGATCAATTACGGAATGACGCCGAAGGGGACCATGGTGAAGGGTCTGGCGGTGAACCGCAACGGCTCTCACGGCGCCGTGCATTACGGGAACACCGGGAAGGACTGGGTCCGCGTCGTGAATATCGCGTCTGATGATTATGACGAGGTCGACCTTGCCCACGCGCATCCGGTCAAAACGTCGATCCATGTCAACGGCGACGGGTACTGCACCGTCATTGATACCGACCGTATACTCTATATTTCGCCCTCGGGAAGCGTGAAGCTGAACATCCCCGTCCCGGCGAAGCGGGAAGGCCATTCCTCTATAAGCTATTACAACGGCCTCTATGCCGTTTCATACACCATGCAGACCGGCCCGTCCAGGCTCCTCCTTTTCCGCGATGACGGCGTCATGCTCTTCACAAAGGATTTCCCCGGGGAATCGTTTCTCGACGCCTCGCTGCGGGAAGGGCTCCTGTTCCTGCGCGGGTCAGACAGCGTGTTCTGCTACAGCCTCCACGGGATCCAGGCGCCCTGAAGCCGGGTGCGCGGCGCCCGGTTCCTACAGGAATACCATCATCAGGATGAACCCCCCCAGGGATACGACCGCCGAGACCACCAGCGAAATGCGGAACCGGTCCGACTTCCTCTTGTTCCTCATCATGTTCATGACCATGCCCCAGACGCAGAGCAGGAAGTTCAGGAAAAGGAGCACCTTCGCGATAATGACACCGGCGCTGAAATCCACGAGGGACTGCCGTATCGAGTTGTAGCTTGTACCCGACGGGTGCGTCATCTGGTAAATGAAGAACGCGATGACGATCACCAGCCAGGAAACAATGCTGCAGATGGTGATCATCCTGACCATGGTGTCAGGCCCCCGCCTGCGGTTTTGAATTGCCATATACCCCTCCACCATAAGTATTGAATGGCTGCTGACCGGCCCGATAGTTGATCAGCGGCCATGGTCTTATTTCTGTCGTGTGAGGACTGCCGTGTTGAATGTATCCCAGTATACTCCATGAGGCGGGAATAATCAACATTATTTTTCAGCAGTCCGCGCGGGGGACGCTACCCCGGCGTATCGGTCTCGTCCAGGAGGAATTTCGCGTCCATGGCGGTAGCAGTCCCTTCATCGATGCGGGCGATGAGGGAGAGAATGCGGCCGGCGAAGAAGTCCCGGTGACGTTTCAGGGCCCCGGCATGGAGGATGCGGGCTTTCTCAAGGGCCATGGCCTTGGCGCTGCTGCGGTATTCCGGGGGGAGGGCGCCGCGGCCATCCGCCAGGAGCTTCACCATCGAATAGACCCTGAAGCGGTCCATGGCCGGGTAACGGGCCGAGAGCTGGTCCCGGTGCCCGCCGTGGCGGACGATGAGCTTCTCGGAGATGAACCCGACCCGTTCCCGGGCGGTGACCCTGAGCCACAGGTCGTAGTCCTCGCACGCCGGCAGGTCCTCGTCGAAGGGACCGTACCGGTCGAAGCACCGCCGCGACATCACCGCCGCGGAGGGGCTGATCAGGCAGAGGCTGAGGGAGTCGACGAAGATGTCCCCCTCCCGCTTCAGGTGCCGGAGCCCCGGGTTCACCCGGCTCCCCTTCCGTATCCAGAGCTCGTCGGTCTGGTGAATGGCCACGCCGGGGTTCTCCCTGATGTAGCGCTCCTGGCGCGCGAGCTTTTCCGGGAGCCACCGGTCGTCAGAATCGAGGAAGGCGAGCCAGGGGGAGGATGAGAGGGCGACCCCGGCGTTACGGGCGGCGCTCACCCCGCGGTGCTCCCTGCGGAGGTAGCTGATGCGGCCGCGGTATTCATCGGCAATCGCCGGCGTGCCGTCCGTGGAGCCGTCATCCACCACGATGAGCTCGAAATCCGTGAAGGTCTGGGCCAGGACCGATTCAATGGCGTCTTTCACGGGAAGATGCCTGTTATATACCGGTATGATGACTGAGAAGAAGGTCATGATAATGCTGTGATGAAGCAGTTGCCAGGTTTCAATCATTTTTTTATTGAAAATTGATCCCTTGTAATCCCGGCGTCATTACGGGAGCGGCGTGGTCCCGCCCATTGTCCGCGGCCGTAAAAAAATCTTGCAAAGATGCGGGCCTCTCTTCATAGTAAACGATACCTTCAGCGGGACGCCGGTGAAGGCGGAACATAGCTTTCGGGCAGTTGAAAATTCCGGGTTTAAGAGAAAACAGGTGCTCCCGGTTCTCCTGGATGTCTCATGATTATTGAATACAGCTCTGTTTGTTTAAACGAGGACAATTACATCGAAAAGATCGGGGAGGCCCGCAGCCTTGTTTCCGCCGCCGGATATGAGTTCGGCGTGCAGATCCACAATTCCATAGGCGAATCGCTTCTATGCAGGCTGGCCCCCCTGGCCGGCGAGCTCCCTTTTTCCGTGCATTCGCCGATTCTGGCCAAATACTTCCTGAACCTTGCCGCAGGGGACATTGAATCGCTCAAGCCGGACCTGATGTCCGCGGCGTCAAGGCTCGGGATGTTCGGCACCGACCTCTTTTTTTTCCATGGCTTTTTCCTCACCGAAAAGCCGATCGTCCATGATATGAAAAATTACCGCGCAGCGATGCGGGAGGGCATCGGCCCGGAGTATTCTCTGCGCGGATCCTTCATCATGGACCCGGCGTTTTTTGAAACAGAACAGTATCGGGCGATGAAGGAAAACTTCAGGAAAAACCTGGCCGCGACAAAGGAGCTGTTTCCCGGCCTGACCGTCGCGCTGGAAAACGATTTTGTCGGCATAGGCAGCGGCCTTCAGCGGCCGCAGGAGATCGTCGAGCTTATAGACGACCTCTGGTTCGATACGGGCCACTTCTGGTGCGCTTCCCTCGTGCACAAGTTCGATTTTTATGAGGAGTGCCGGCGTGTCCTGGAGTCGGTGAAGGTTCACGGGGTTCATGTCAATCATAACCTGATGACCGCCGCCGATCCTCTTGAAACCATCAGGGACAGCCATGCCCATCTGTACACGCCGTCCGGGCAGAACTTGAAACCCATCGTGCGCTATATCCGTGACCGCAATATTCCGCGGCTCACCCTCGAGATCGTAGATGGAGACATTGAAGACCTGAAGATACTGCTTGGATGGATGGATTAGCGTGGTGTTTGAAGCGCAGGGCCGGGTTTAAACCCGGCCCTGATGTGGAGCTGAAGGGGATCGAACCCTCGGCCTCTAGAGTGCGATTCTAGCGCTCTCCCAAACTGAGCTACAGCCCCGTGAGTTGTCATAGGTAAATTTATTGAAAGGCCCCTAATCTGTCAATACTATTGTTGCATAATATTTTCAATATTGGCAGAATACCGCTTTTTTATGGGCAGTTTGCCATTGCCTTAATTGCCGGATCCCATGCCTTTCATCGGCCGCCCGCAAGGAACCCCCTGGTCAATCGCGACGCGTTTCCGACGGTTATGCACACGGCGCACCCTATGAAGGTGTGCCAGGTGTAATCGATGCCGGTAAAAAAAAGCACTGACCCCATGACGGCGATGGCCGCGATAAAACCGGCGCACGCGTCGATAGTCCCCGTTTTTGTGAAGAAGAAACCCAGAAAGAAGGTGCCGAGGAGCCCCCCGTAGGTTATGGACGCGATTTTCAGTCCCAGTTCCACGACCGGGTTCGTGGTGTGAATGAAGAGCATCGCCCCGCCCATCAGGGTAATCCCCCACAGGAGGGTAAACAGCCTCGACCAGAACAGGCCGCTGTCGTCAGGCATGCCGGCGCGCTGCCGCGCGGGCCTGAACAGGTCGAGGTACGTCGATGAGGCGAGGGAGCTGATCGACGAAGACAGGGAGCCCATGGCTGAAGCAAGGACCCCGGCGATAACGAACCCGGAAATGCCCGCTGGCAGGTTGTCGATTATGAATTTCGGGAAGATCTCGTCGGAAGATGCCAGTCCGAGCTGCTGGTATGTCGCGCCGCCGTAAAAGGCGAAGAGGCAGAGCCCCAGGACGAGGAAAAACAGGAACTGCAGCACGATGAGCGTAGCGTCGAGCATCAGGGCCTTCTGCCCGTCCCGGGCCGACCTGCAGCCGATGAGCCGCTGCACCAGGAGCTGGTCGGTTCCGTGGGAGGCCATGGTGAGGAACGTTCCTCCCAGGAGCCCGCCGATAAGGGTGTAGGGCGATGACAGGAACCCGATGAGGCTGTTCCCGAAATGAAGATTGATGATCTCGAATTTGTCCGTCACCTCCGTGACGGCGTACGACATCACGTCGTTCCATCCACCCGGCAGGCGGTTCAGGATTATGTACATCGACAGGGCCGCCCCGCCGAGGTAGATGAAGAGCTGGACCACGTCCATGGCGACCACGGCCCGCAGTCCCCCGGCAAAGGTATAGATGAGCGTGAAAACGCCGATGACCAGGATGCAGACGCCGTAATCCCACCCGGTGATAATGTGGACCGGTATCGACGTCGCGAAGAGGCGGACGCCCGAGGCGAGCACCCGCGTGACGATGAAGACCGTGGACATGAATTTCCTGATGAAGGGGCCGAAGCGCCTGCCGAGAAAGTCATAGGCGGTTTCGAGCTCGCCGCGGTAATAGGCGGGAATGAAGACCAGGCTGACGATTATCCTGCCGATAAAATATCCGAACACGAGCTGGAGGAAGTGCATGTTCGATTTATAGGCCAGGCCCGGGATGCTGATGAAGGTCAGGGTGCTCGTTTCGCTGGCGACGATGGAAAAACCCACCGCCCACCATGCCATGGTCTTTCCCCCGAGGAAATAATCATTCACGGATTTCTGCTTTCCCCCCGACAGTATGCCGAATCCGGCCACACCGACCAGGTACACGGTGATGACGATGTAATCGACAAGCCTGTCCATGGGGAGCCTCGCTTTTTTTTGATGACGCCGGGAACCGGGGCCGGGGGTCCTGTTGATGAGAACAGGCACCGGGCGCATCGGTCAATCACAATTCGGGGAGACGCACGGCGGCCGGCCCGGTTCGGGACCGGCCGAAAGGGCCGGGCCTGTTCAACGACTGTCCTCCTTCATTTATATATTGACAGGTCCTCTTTCAGGGGTAGTATCACTTCAGGAGAACTGCCATGGGCGTGCTTTCTGATATCATTGATAAAATCAAGTCCAGGTTCAGGAAAGGAACCGCTGATCGGAATGAGATTGTAACGTTACTCAGGGGAATATTTGAAAATAATCTTTTTGCAGTCTGCGGCGTGAAGACAGCCGTAACCCTTGAAACGGTCCGGATCGAGGAGCTTGAACAACAGCTGACTGAAGTTCCGGCGGGCTTTCTGGTGTGCGGATTAAAAGGAAGCGAACGGCCCCGTTACATCCTGCTCTTTCCGGCGGAATGCATCAGGCAGCTCATGCCGGCCGTAAAGGAGCAGTACGGCCAGGGAGACGAAAGCGACGCGCTCCTGGTTGACATGACAATAGACCGGGTGGCGGGTAATGCAGTCCGCCTCCTTGATTCAGGGGCCGGCGACGCTGGAGACAGTGAGCGGGAGCGCCGCCTTGTAATGAGGAAAACCTTTGCGGCAACAGACCGGGAAGGCCTTCTCTGGCATGCCTCGGGATGCTTGGTTCTCCATGTTGCGGCCGGGCAGTCCTCATTCTATCTTCTTGTGCGCGAGGATATTGAAAATAACCTGCTCCTGGCCATGAAGGATAAAGCATTCCGTAAGACGGCGTGGAGCCTGGCCCAATCGGCGTATGACCCCGCGGCCCCGCAGCCTGCCGCCGGGGCGTCCCTCAGGATTGAAAGACCGAAGGAATTCATGGCGGGGAACCTGGCGCTCCCCCAGGTCGCCGCCTTCGACCGCTTCAGGGTACGGAGCGTTTTTAAAAGCGTCACGGCCGGGAGCGCCGGTGCCGGTCAATTCAGGAATGGCCTGTGGATACACATGTTCCTTACCGCCGGCGGAACGGAAATCAATATCTATTGCCTTGTTGCCGGGCTGACCAGGAATGATTTTACGGAACGCTTCGGCGATCCGGGCGGTTTTTTTAAAAACATAGTTAAGGAAACGGTGCTTTTCCTCAGGACCGCGTTCCCCGGCGTTGACGTAACCTCCGTGAAACTTGCCGTTGATTCAATGCCGGATGAAGGGGCGGTCGCCCGTTCCCTTCTGCTGGAGGGCGAGCTAGTCGTGAATTACGCGAGAATGGAAATGGTCCTGTGCGTTCCCGGGGCCTACTTTTCCCTGCTGTTTCCCCGGGCGCTGAAACCGTGGGATTACCGTCTCTGTGACGACTCACCGGCGGATTTCCTGGCAGCGGTGCTGGCTCTGAATTCGGCGCTCTTCAACAGTACCATCGGGACCTTCATGAAAAAATACAGGGGCGGCCTCGCGTACCTGCCGGCGAACACGACCTGCATCCCCCTCTACGAGCTCATGGACCTCATGGATGACCGCGATCTCCGGCTGCTGCTGCAGAACATCCTTGTGCCGAAGTATTCGGCCGGCATCGCCAAATTCTTCAATATCGGTGTGCAGGTAAAGATACAGGGGGAGGAGGGGGATGAAGGGCCCCGCGTGAAGATATTCCAGGTCGCCTATGACAGGGAACGGATCAACAGGATGGTCCCACCCCTCATTGCCGGGGAAATGGAACGCCTGAAAGATTATACCCCGGCGGAAGAATATGATTCCTTTAATAAAGCGATCCTGAAGGAAATATCAAAATCGATTTCCGCGGGAGCCGTCATGTTTTCCTACAAGACGCGTTATATATTCATGCACGAGATCTTTGACATTATCAATGAAGAGGAGGCGCGGCGCCTGGGCGAGCTGCGGTCGCAGGGCATTCCCTTCGAAAGGATGAGGAGGCTTTCAAACAGCGACCTGGTCAACTTCGTCAACAGGATCGGCAACCGCGACTTCTGTCTTAGTGTCATCGACAGCGACGGGGATATTCCCCTGCTCATGAACTGCATGAGCAGGTCGAGGAAACGTCAGTTCATGGACGACCTCGAATACTACCGGCGGCAGCTCGCGGGCGGACGGCTTGCGGCGGAGGATATTATCGCGGCAAAGCTCAGGATCAGCTCTCTCCTGGAGAAAAAACGCGCGGCGGGGATTTGATTCAGTCCTTCTTCTGCAGCTCGATGGATATGCTCACCTTGTTAAGCCCGGCCTGTTTGGCCGCGTCCAGGACCTTGACGAAAAAATCCACAGATGCCCGCTTGTCGGCCTTGACGATGACGCCGTTCTTTTTCGCGTCCGCTGAATACTTCTCGAGCTCCCGGTGGAGCGCCTGTTCTGTCACCCTGTTGTTGGCGATATAGATCTCGTTTTTCGCGGTCACGGCCACCACCAGGGGGTTCTCGCCCTTGATCTTTGAAATGGTCATCCCCTTGGGCAGGTTCACCTTGATCTTCGACTCCTGCTGGGGGTTGAAGGTATAGAGAAGGCTGAAGGTGATGAAGAAGAAAATGAACATGTTCATGACGATATCGGTCATGGCGACCGATTCCAGGGTCAGGAATTGCTTGTTGGTTGTCCGTACCTTCATTTCTTCTTCCTCGAAGAAATGTCTTTCAATACATGGACCAGCTTTTCGCCGTAGTGGTTCATATCCCGGGCGATGCCGTTTATCCTGTTCATGTAGATGCTGTAGATGATGTAATAGGGAATCGCCACGCTAAGTCCGCCGGCAGTGGTTATCATCGCCTGGTAGATGCCCCCGGCGAGCTTCTCCACCGTGACGGCCGCCCCCGCGGCCTCCCAGGCCATAAAAGCGCCGATCAGGCCGATAATGGTGCCCAGAAAGCCCAGCATCGGCTCAACCCCGACAATGACCAGGAATACGTGCATGTTCTTTTCAAGGAGGGCGACCTCCTCGTTGCCGATGTGCTCCATGTGGCGTTCGATTTCGACGGCTTCGCTTCCCCGGTGGGCAAGGCCCGCTGCGAGGACCCTGCCGATGGGGTGTTCTGTCTTCCCGCACTCTTCTATGGCACGGTCGGTATGACCCTTTTCAAGGAGTGAAAAAATAGTGTCGGTGAATTTCTTTACATCCAGCCTTATTTTCCAGAGGAGCATGCCCCGCTCGACGGCAAGTCCCAGGGCGATGATGGAGCCCAGGATGATGGGGATCATGACCCATCCGCCTTTAACTATAATATTGTTGGTGAGAACATCCATGAAAATACCTCGAGATTATATATGTCTTATGGACATCGGGAGACGCATTTTGTTGCAAAGAATGTAAGGGCGTTAATATTTTCTGCTTATGGTCATTATCCTTGCAAATTCGTCAAATGATTAATTTGATGACAGATTCAATTTAGGCGGCGGGGAGTTATCCCGCTCGTCCGCCTCGTATAACGTCCGTGTGGACTCGGCGGAATCGACGACATCCGTGTCGTCTGCTCGCGGGACAACTCCCCGCCGGGAAAATTGCTATCTGATTAATTTAAATTAGCCATCCTAAAAAATGCTTGTCATTCCTTTTCTGCGGACTCTATCATGCGGCCGATGACACGTCAGAGGAAAAAAACCAGGCAGGTCAGGGCCGGCACACTCGCCATTGGCGGCGGGGCGCCCGTGTCAATCCAGACGATGGCCACTATCCCCATCGAGCGGACCGATGAGGCGATCGCCCAGGTGAGGGGCCTCGCTGAAGCCGGGGCGGAACTGGTCCGGGTCGCCCTGCGAAGCGCTGAAGCTGCCGAACATCTGCGTAAGCTGATCCCCGCCGTGGGTGTCCCCGTCTGCGCCGACATCCATTTTGACCACCGCATCGCCCTGGCCGCGATCAGGGCGGGGGTCCACAAGGTGCGCATCAACCCCGGCAACATCGGCGACCCTTCGGGCGTGCGCGAGGTCGTGGCGGCGGCGCGGGACCGGGGCGTGCCGATCCGCATCGGCGTGAACAGCGGGTCCGTGGACCGGCGCAGGTTTCCCGAGGTGACCCCAGAGAGCCTGGTGGCCTCGGCCATGGACCACGTGGTGATCCTTGAAGAGAACAATTTCGCCGACATCGTGGTGTCCATCAAGGCGTCGGACATCGCCCGGACCGTGGCGGCCAACGAGCTCTTCGCGTCGATGCGCGACTATCCCATTCATGTGGGCCTGACCGAGGCGGGGTACGGCATGACCTGCATTGTGCAGAGCTCAGTGGCCATCGGCCACCTCCTCCTGGAGGGGATCGGCGACACCATCAGGGTTTCGATGACCGGCGACCCGGCGGAGGAGATCATCGTGGCTCGGAAGATCCTCGAATCCGCGGGCGAGCGGGAGGCGTGGGTGCGCATCGTGGCCTGCCCCACCTGCGGCCGCACCGATCCCTCCATCGATATCCTGGCGCTGGCGAAAGAGGTCGACGCGGCGGTTACCGCGCGCTTCGGAAAGACCATGAAAGAAAAGGGGCGCACGCTCCACGTGGCGGTCATGGGGTGCGAGGTGAACGGTCCCGGCGAAGCGAAGGACGCCGATGCGGGACTTGCCGGCATCCGCGACGGACGGCTCCTCCTGTTCGCCAAGGGGGCCAAGATCAGGGCCGTGGAATACAGCGAAGCCGTCGCGGCGCTCATAGAAGAGATAGAAAAGATCGTCAGGTGATGAACCCGCGGTTTATCTGCCTGCCATAACAAATCCAGCACAACCGGAGGGATGCTTCACCGTGGACAAGAATCTGCAGACGATTGAAATTGAAAACCGTATCTTCGCGCCTTTCTTCAACAAGATACCGGTCTCGTTTGAGCGGGGCGAAGGAGTGCATGTTTTTGACGAGAACGATAAGCGGTACATGGATTTCACTTCCGGATGGGGCGTCACCTGCATCGGTCACGGGAGCCCGGTCATTGCCGAGGCGCTGCGCGCCCAGGGCAACAAGATCATCCAGAATCCCAATTCCGGCGCTTCCTATTCGCCGGCGCGGGCGCGGCTCCTGTCGCTTCTAAAAGACATCATGCCCCACGGCCTGAGCCGGTTCTTTTTCTCCAACAGCGGCGCCGAGGCCAATGACGCCGTCATCAAGCTGGCACGGAAAGTGTCCGGGAAGCTGGACGTGATATCCACGCTTATGAGCTTCCACGGCAGGACCATCAGCACGGCTTCGGCCACGGGCCAGCCCTCCCACCGGAACAGGTACAATCCCCTGATGCCGAACTACCATTTCGTGCCCTATAACGACGTGGATGCGGTCTCCAGAATAATAAAGAATGACATCGCCGCCGTCATCGTTGAGCCGATCCAGGGAGAGGGGGGCGTCATAGTCCCGGCCGATGATTATCTCGAACGGCTTTCCGATTTATGCGACGCCAACGGCGTCATGCTGATACTCGACGAGATACAGACCGGCTTCTTCAGAACCGGACCGCTCTTCGCCTCGTCGCCCTATAAGCTGAAGGTGGACTTCATGACCATGGCGAAGGGGATCGCGGGGGGATTCCCCTTCGGCGCCTTTGCCATGAGCGAAGAGGTTTCCGGCAAGCTCGCCATTGGCGACCATGGCGGGACCTACTGCGGCAATCCACTGGGATGCGCCGTGTCCTATGCGGTGATCAGGCACATGCTGGATACCAACATCCAGGATAACGTTGAGGCGGTCGGCGCGTACGCTTTTGATGCCGTGCGCTCATGGCAGGAGGAATATCCTCAATTGATTGTTGATATCAGGGGGAAGGGCCTGCTGATCGCCCTGGAATTTCACGACGAGAGGCTTGTTGAAGAAATAAGGGACACGTGTTTATCCAATGGACTGATATTGAACGTAACCCAGAAAAAAGTGGTCCGCATTTTCCCCCCATTGAATATTACAAAAGAGGAAATGGAAGAGGGATTGCGGATATTTAAAAATGTCCTGGATGGATGTGCCCGGCCGTGAGCAGAGAACGATCACCGGTACCCTTTGACGTCGAGTATTTCAGGAAAAAGGCGGAGCAGGGGGAGCGCTTTACCACTGCAGAGGTGTTTGCCCGTATCTACGAGGCCAACCACTGGGCCGGGAAGGATTCCGTTTCCGGCGAGGGGTCGGGCCTGGTGCAGACCGCCGGAATCCGCACGGAGCTGTCGCGTATCGTGAAAGAGCTCGATGTCCATGTTTTTCTTGACCTTCCCTGCGGCGATTTCGGCTGGATGAGTTCGATGGAGCTGGCGGTGGATTCCTATGTCGGCGGCGACATAGTCGGGGACCTGGTGCGCAGGAACAGGGAATTGTACGGGGATGCAAAGAGGAAATTCCTGGTTCTGGATATCATAACTGACCCCCTGCCGGCAGCGGACCTCCTCTTCTGCCGGGACTGCCTGGTTCATCTATCCTTTGACGATATACAAAAAGCTCTCAGAAATATCAAGGGCTCCGCAATACGGCATATCCTTACCACCACCTTTCCGGAATGTGAAAAGAATGAAGACATCGTCACCGGGGACTGGCGCGTCATCAACCTGGAACGGCCGCCCTTCAATTTCCCGGCGCCCCTCCGCCTGATCAACGAGGGCTGCACCGAAGGCTGCGGCTCCTACGGGGACAAAAGCCTGGGGCTGTGGGAGGTCTCATCGCTGACGGTGTGATATGACCCGGTAAAATCAAATACGCGATTGTAAATCATAATTGTAAAGAAAGGAGATGTGGGATGGTTACCTGCTTCCCCATGAAGGGGCAAGCAATGTGGGCTACGCCATTTTTTCATTTCCATCCCTCGCTGCATATGAAGAATACCGGCTTAAGATACCCGGTTCGCAGGAGTGCCGCGAGGCGCTGGATTACGCGGCTGAAACAAAATGCGTCATAAGCTACGAAAGGACATTCATGAGGCCGGTATTTGAAGGCATTAAGGATACGGCGGGAATCGGCAGGACTTAACGGGCATGTATTTTTCTTAACCCCGCAAGGATTATGTTTGATTATTTACCTATGTGGCATGTCAATGGTTTCTCCTATCCAACAATAAAAAAAGGCTGAAGCGCATGAACGAAATAGTAAAATCAATAATCCTCGGCGTTGTCGAGGGAATCACCGAGTTTCTGCCGATATCCTCGACGGGCCACCTGATCATCATCAACCGCTTCATCGACTTTACCGGGCCCTTCGCCAAGGCCTTTGACGTGGTCATCCAGCTCGGGGCAATCCTGTCCGTGGTCGCGTATTTCTGGAAAAGGCTCTTCCCCTTCGGCCGCCACCTGACGCCGGAAAAGAGAAGCGAGATCCTGGACCTGTGGAAGAAGACCATCGTGGGCGTCATCCCGGCGCTGGTCCTGGGCGCCGCCTTCGGCAGCCTGATAAAGGAGTATCTCTTCAATCCCATAACCGTGTCGATCGCCCTCATCATCGGCGGTATTTTACTGATCTATCTCGAAGGCCGCCACAAAGAGCCGGTCATAACCTCCATCGGTTCCCTGAGCTACGGCCGGGCCCTCGCGGTAGGCCTGATACAGTGCCTGGCCATGGTGCCCGGGACCTCGCGGTCGGCGGCCACAATCATCGGCGCCATGTTCCTGGGGTCGTCCCGCCTGGTGGCAACGGAGTTTTCCTTTTTCCTGGCCATCCCCACCATGTGCGCGGCTTCGGCCTATTCACTGCTCAAGGTCGGACGCATGCTGACGCCGGAGGAACTGGTGGTCCTGGCCGTGGGGTTTGTGGTGTCTTTCATCGTGGCCCTGCTGGTAATAGCCGGACTGATGAGATATGTATCGAGCAGGGACTTCAAACCCTTCGGCTATTACCGGATCGTGCTCGGTATTGCAGTGCTGGTCTATTTTCTCGTCATTGCCGGGTGATGTTCGCGAGTAAGAAAATTCATTTTTAAGCAGGAGGGGACCATGCGGAACGCTTTTCTATGGATGCTTCTCGCGCTGGTGCTGGCATCGATGTTCGCGTATACCGAGATATTGATCATGGCTGTCGCCATAAGCAATTCCCATTACTCGCTCTACTTCGCATTATCGGGCGCCGCGGGTTTTTTCTGTTGGTTCCGGGCTTTGAAATCGTTTCACGCGGCAGCAACGGCGCCAACCGGGAATAATACCGCAAAGAGTATCGCGTTCAAAGCGGCAAGTCTGTGCTTCTTCATAGGGCTGGCTCTCGGTTTCCTGGGACTTCTGGGAAATATATATTTTCTGATCCTGGGAAAGATGTCCTGAGATGCGGTGAAGTAAAAAGTATGTTCAATTCTGAAATCCTCCTGAAGCTCGTGACGGTCCGGATGCCCTTCGGCAAATACAAGGATTGTATCCTGTGCGACCTGCCTGAACATTATGTCACGCGGTTCCAGCAGAAGGGATTTCCCCCGGGAGAGCTGGGGATGCTGCTGGCAACCCTCTACGAGATCAAGCTCAACGGGCTGGAGCATCTTCTTAAGCCGTTGAGGAAACAGGGCCCTTTCAGGTAGCGATAAACCCTGCCTGCACTCAGTTTTTCCCTTAAATCATCCACAACCTTCGTCTCAAATTATCCGCATAACACATTAATGCTGTTGACAGATTCGTATTACCGGGCCAGAATTTATTTGTCATCAATGACGTCACATATGCAAGGCGTAGTCTTACAGGAGGAATTATGGAAAAGTTTGAAGAAATTATGCTCAAAATTTCAAAAATTTTCGGTCTTGTCTTGCTGTCATTCACCCTGCTGCTGATAGGGACCCTGATAATTGTTCAGATTATCATGTCCGGGGCAAAGCTTTTTGAGAAAAAAACGCCGAAGGTCACTTTCAAGAAATATGATTTTGTCGAAGCGTCCCGGCAGCCCGGCGACGAAGCGCGTCCCGAAAGTAAAACCGCGTTGATGGCAAAAGACGCAGTTGCCGAGTTGAAACCGCTGTATGAAAAAAAAGTGGATGCCTATCTCCAGGAAAAATCTGAAGAATTATTCAAAAACGCCAACACCAGGGAAGAAAAGAAGGCCAATTACAGGAATGACAGGCTCAGCTCATTCGAGACCGGCAGTCAAAATTCACTGAACAATGTCATCCAGGATCTCGAGGAAAAATTCCAGAAGCCATATGTTAACGGCCTGGTTAAATATATGAAGGAAGCTGATAATGAAGGGATTGAAGCGTTCACCCAGAACAAGGTTCCGATCGCGTCGATCGGGTATTCAAAGGTGTTTTACAAATACAACCAGGAATTTTCCAGGCAGATGAGGGAAATAAAGGCGCGCGACCATTCAGATTCAGGCGTCCAGGGACTTCTGGAAAAATCCGCGGTATATATCGTGCTGTTCTTCCTGATATCGATATTCCTGATGGTGAGCGTGATGTTTGCCATAATAAGGATCGAGGATAAGATCAAGTATCACTTCGTGGCACTGAAGAAATAGAATGCCGTCATGCATATCGGGCTGACGGTTCGCCGGCGGCTGATTGGATCGTGTATATTTTTTTCTTGCCATGATTGATGTCCTCTGGTATTGTTTCTGGGGTTTCAATCATGCATGGCGATGTCACGTGCTGCACACATCATAACCTAAACAAGTTAGAAAGGGAGGATCCATCATGAAAAAGATTTCAGCCGTAGTCGCATCTGTTGTTTTCCTGGTTGCAGTTCTTGTTTTATCCATTACCGTGTCAGCCGCGAATAAAAAAGATCCAAACTGCCTCAACAGGTGCAATATTGACTATAATTCCTGCATGAAGGTAGCTAAAAACAACAACCCCAACATCATAAATCGTATGGCCAGCGAGGATGAATGCCTGAGGGTCAAACGCACCTGTTACGGGTTATGCTCGGAACGATTGCAATAACAGAGAAAAACCCCTGAACCAATCAGGGGTTTTTTAGTCTTCTGTGGGTACCCCGGGAATCGAACCCGGAACCTACTGATTAAGAGTCAGTTGCTCTGCCAATTGAGCTAGGTACCCGAAATCCATGCCGCTCCGTCCGGCTGGTCAATACAATTAATTTATTCATTCATTGTCAAGGATTTTGTTTGATTTATTTTCATTAATATTGGCTATGTCGTATTCATGCATGTGCAATCAAAGCTTCCCGATGTGGGCGTAACCATTTTCACCGTGATGTCCCGCCTTGCCAACGAGCAGGGGGCCATCAACCTGTCCCAGGGCTTTCCCGATTTCGACGTTGACCCGGAGCTCATCGGCCTGGTGGATCACTACATGAGGCAGGGGAACAACCAGTACGCCCCCATGCAGGGCGTCATGGCCCTGCGGGAACGTATCGCCGAAAAGGTGCAGGAGCTCTATGGCGCGTCCTACGCGCCGGCCGAGGAAATCACGGTGACATCCGGCGGCACCGAGGCGCTCTTCGCTGCGATCACCGCCGTGGTGCATCACGGGGACGAGGCGATCCTCTTCGAGCCCGCCTATGACTCTTACGCGCCCACCGTGGCGCTCTGCGGCGGCAGGCCGGTCTACTGCCCGATGCGCTTCCCCGGGTATTCCATCGACTGGGACATGGTGAAGGATTCCATCACGCCCCGGACGCGCTGCATCATCATCAATTCGCCGCACAACCCGTCGGGGGCGGTGCTGTCCCCCGCCGATATCGGGGCCCTGAAGCAGATCACGGCCGGCACCGGCATCTACATCATAAGCGACGAGGTCTACGAGCACATCCTCTTCGACGGCCTTCGGCATGAAAGCATGTCGCGGTACCCGGAGCTGGCGGCCCGGAGCTTTGTGATCAGCTCTTTCGGCAAGACCTATCACACCACGGGGTGGAAGATCGGCTACTGCCTGGCGCCCAAGCCGCTCTCCGCCGAGTTCCAGAAGATCCACCAGTACCTGACCTTCGCCTCCAACACGCCGGTGCAGTGCGCCTACGCGAAGTTCATGGAAAACAGGGACACATATCTTTCAGTGCCGAAATTCTATGAGGCAAAGAGAGACCTCTTCCTCTCCCTCGTTAAGGTCTCGCGTTTCAAGGTCACGCCCAGCAGGGGGACCTATTTCCAGATGCTCGATTATTCCGATATCACGGACGAGGCGGACACCGCCTTCGCCCGGAGGATGACCGTGGAGCACGGCGTCGCGGCCATCCCGCCTTCGGTTTTCTACCATGACGGCCGTGACAACAAGGTGCTCCGTTTCTGCTTCGCAAAAAAAGACGATACCCTCGAAAAAGCGGCGGAGCGCCTATGCAGGATCTGAGCGTTACCATCATACAGACCGACATTGCCTGGCATGACGCGGAGAAAAACTGTTCCCGCCTTGACGGCATCATCAGGTCCATCGGCGGGCCGACGGACCTGGTGCTCCTCCCGGAGATGTTCTCCACCGGTTTCACCATGGAGCCGGCCGCCTGCGCCGAAGGCATGGACGGCACCGCGGTGAGGCGCCTCGCGGAATGGGCGCGTGAGAAGAACGCCGACGCGGCCGGGAGCGTCACCGTCAGGGAGGAGGGCCGGTTCTACAACCGCCTCGTGTGGGCGCGGCCCGGCGGCGCCGTCATCACCTATGACAAGCGGCACCTCTTCCGCATGGCGGGAGAGGAGAAGGTATACACGGCCGGCGGCGCCAGGCCGGTGATCGAGCTTAACGGCTGGAAGATCAGGCCCTTCATCTGCTACGACCTCCGCTTCCCCGTATGGTCGCGGAACAGGAACCTGGAATATGATATAGCGGTCTACGTCGCCAACTGGCCCGAGAAGCGGGCCCCGCACTGGCGGGCCCTCCTCAGGGCACGGGCCATAGAGAACCAGTGTTACGTCATCGGCGTGAACCGCATCGGCGCGGACGGCAACGGCGTATCCTACTGCGGCGATTCCGCCGTGATCGATTTCGCGGGAAATACCCTGTTTGAAAAGGGTAACGGCGAATGCGCGGCCACCGTGGCCCTCTCTTTCGACGGCCTCGCTGACTACCGTCGCGCCTTCCCGGCGTGGAAGGACGCTGACGATTTCACCCTTGCGTAGCGGCCGCGCTGGTCGCAATCTATTCAGGCGGTTTGATATGAACATTATTTCCTCATGGAGCGGGGGCAAGGACAGCGTGCTGGCTTGCTACCGCGCGATGAAAGAAGGCCACAGCGTGGAGTGCCTTCTCAACCTTGTGTCCGCGGAGGAGAAGCGCTGCTGCTTCCACGGCACCGATGCGCGCCTTATCGCGGACCAGGCGCGGTGCGTCGGCATACCCCTTGTCCAGAAGGAAATGGTCGGGGGCATGGGGGAGTACGAGCGGGATTTCAAGGAAGCCGTACATGGCCTCAGGTCCGCCGGCGTGGAGGGCATGGTCTTCGGCGACATCTACCTTGACGAGCACCGGGAGTGGGTCGAGCGCGTGTGCGGCGACATCGGCATCGTCCCCCTGGAGCCTCTCTGGGACAGCGATCCCCGGGGCGTGATAGAGGAGTTCCTCGACGCGGGTTTCAGGGCGGTCATCGTCAGCTGCACGGAGGAACTGGGAAAGGATTTCGTGGGCCGCGAGGTGGACCGGGAGGCGCTGGCGCGCCTTGAGCGGCTCGGCCTGTGTCCCTGCGGCGAGCACGGCGAGTATCACACCATCGTCGTTGACGGGCCGATATTCAGCAGGCGGATACGGATAACAAGGGCGGAACCAGTGCTTAAAGAAGGGTTCTGGCGCCACTGGTCCCTCGACATTCAGGATTATGAAGTGGAGGAGACATGATGGATGCAGATCGCCGGCGGCGGGCCTGATGCCGCGCGGCATGAACGGCGTCAGTCCTTGAGGAGTATGCCCGGGTTCACGGCAACATCGCCGCGCCGGACTTCAAAATGAAGGTGCGGTCCCGTGGTCCTGCCGGTGTTCCCTGAAAGGCCGACGACGGCCCCACGCTTCACCGTGTCTCCAGGCCGGACCAGGGGTCGCGACAGGTGACCGTAGTAGCTCCGGTAGCCGCACTCGTGCTGGATAACCACCAGGTTGCCGTATCCTCCCTCGAAGCCGCTGAAGATCACCTTGCCGTCACGGGCCGCCAGGACCTCGGAGCCCCGGGGACACGACACGTCAACGCCGGAATGGAACTCGATGTCGCGATAGTTGAAGGGATTCCGCCTTTTGCCGAAGCGCGACGTCAGGTGCGGGGCCCCTTTCTGCGGCAGGGGATACATGAAGCCGGAGCCCAGGAAGAGGGACCTTTCCAGGTTCGATAGTTTGCCGCAGGGTATGAAGAGATATTTTTTATCGACGCCGCTGCACCTGTTCACCCGGTACACGTATTCGGGCCGGATCTGGTTTTCACGCAGCATCCGTTCGATTTTTTTCGCGTCGCTGCCGCTGATGACGACCCCCCGCATGTTGGGGATGTAGATCTTCCTGCCGGGAACGATGTCCCTCGGCGTTGAAAAGCCGTTGACCGAAAGAAGCGTGTCGATGTCCTGGGAGGAACGGGCCAGGATCGTCCAGAAGGTGTCGTTTTTTTTCACGCTGTAGAGATAAAATTTCAGCTCCGGAAGCTCATGTACCGGCCGCCTGCTTTTTATCACGTAAATGCTCTTCCTGACGTCGTTCCTGATCGATTTCACCGTTTCTCCGGCGGAATCCAGGGTTTTAAGCTCCCTGACCCGGTCGATGCCCGCCTTCGCCATGAAGGGAACGATGAGCATCAGGATGGTTGCGCAGACGGCTAGTTGTTTCATGGCTGCAATCAATCGTACCCGGAAATTTATAAATCCTGCCGCGATTCTCAGGAGAGCCCGGAACGAAGCCCTGTTTCCTGAGGCCGGGCAGCACGTCATGGACCGACAGCTTCAGTACACGTCTACTTGTTTTTCGGTAAAATGTCGGGGCGGGTTTAGAGAATATCTAATCCGACATAATATTTTTTTACCGGGTACCGTCATGGAGGGGCAATGTTTCCCTCAGGAGCCGTAACACATTTCCTCCCATGATGAGGCTGACCTCGTCTTCGGTAAAACCGTTATCGAGAAGGGCGTCGGCAAGGCTGGCCATGCCGGTAGTGTCAAAGGGTACCTGGACCAGGCCGTCGTAGTCCGACCCGAGGCCGACGTGGCGCACACCGGCACGGTCAACGGCGTAGCGGATGGAACGCACGACTGATTCCAGGGTTTCACCGCAGGTGGCCTTGGGGAAATACCCGATGCCGATAAGACCGCCTTTTTCCGCTATCATCCTGATATGGCGGTCGCTGATGTTGCGCACGCCGGGGCAGACCCCCCGGACGCCGGTGTGGGACACCACCACGGGCCTGGCGGCCATGGCGAGGACGTCGTCGATGGTATCTGGCGATGCGTGGGCGAGGTCGACGATCATCCCCTTCGCTTCCATGAGGCGTATCATTGTCTTTCCCTTCTGCGTGAGACCGTATTTTTTTACGCCGTGGGCTGAGCCGCCCATGTCGTTGTCAAAGAAGTGGGTGGGCGACATCATGCGGAAACCGGCGCGGAAGAGGACCTCGATGTTGCCCGTGTCGCCTTCAAGAACCTGGGCCCCCTCGACCGATAGGAGGGCGGCGGTTATGGCCCGGTCGTGGGCGCGGCGCTCCAGGTAGCGGTCAAGGCTTTCAACCGACGTTATCAGGGCGCAGCGCCCGCCCGGGGTGCGGGAGTACGCGCGCATTCGTTCCGACTGGTACAGGGCGCGCTCCCTGAGGCTGGACCAGGTGCGCGGCGGCCAGCGCTGGGCTATGAGCCCCATCGTCTCAAGGTCGCAGCTGTCGCTTACATTGTCGCCGTATCCCATCATGCCCAGGGGGGCTTTGGATACGACGGAAAAAGTCTGCAGGGCGGTCCCGCCTTCGATGAGGCGCGGAATATCCACATGGCCCCGGCTGTTCCGTTCGCGGAGGTCCCGGTTCCACAGGAGCGCATCGCAGTGAAGGTCGGCGATGAAGATCTTTTTGACCAGGGCCCGGGCCCGTGCCGACGGAGGGGGCAGGGGCTTTCCATTGACGCGGTTGGTAAACCTGTCGAGCAGGATCGGGAATAGGGTGAAGAAGAAGATGATAATGACGCCAAGGATGATGCCGATGATTTTTAAGGTATTCTTTGTCATGGTGTCTTCCCCTGTTCTTCCGACATGCCGATAAATAAAGGAACAGACAAGGCGGGAAATGTAAACTACTTTCTTTTATACTCCGTATAATACTTGACCGCGGCACTTGGAACGGTGTAGGATAGAAGATCGGCTGGATGAATCATGGTTGTTGATTATGGGAACATAGCCGGGACGTATGACAACTGGCGGTCGTACTCTCCTGACGTGGTCAAAACAATCTGCCGCCTGGGGGAGCTGCGCCGCGCCGCGGAGGTGCTGGATATCGGGTGCGGCACCGGCAGCCTGGGTTTTCAGGTCCATAAGGAGAGCGGAGCGCGGGTGACCGGAATTGACCGGTCGCTGGAAATGCTCGGGGGTGCACCGCGGAGGTCGGTTCTCCCCCTGTGCGCGGACCTTGACGGAAGAAGCCTCCCCTTTAAAGATGAAGTCTTCGATGCGATAATCGGGACCTACGTTATTCAGCATATCGGTAATCTGGGGCTTCTTTTTTCCGAATGCTTCCGTGTGCTCCGTGACGGCATGATCCTCCTCCTCACGTCGAGCCATGAACAGATAGATTGCTATCATCCCGTCTTAAAGGAATTTTTTCCCGGTTTCACGGAGCTCGAAAAAAAGCGCTTTCCCGATATCGGCGCTGTGGCATCGTTCCTCGACCGCGCCGGTTTTCGTGATGTCGAGTTCCATGATGTATTTCTGGAGAAGATCGTCCTTGATCGTTCATATCTGGAAAAGGTCGAAGGGAAATTCGTTTCAACATATCATCTCCTCTCTGAGGAAGAATTTAACCGCGGGGTGAATATGCTCAGACGCTTTACCGAAGAGTCCGGAGCGCCGGTATGTCAGGAATGGCGCGGAACCATTGTCGCGGGTAAAAAATATCCTCTCCCTGTAAAATCATATTGACAATAAAAAATACACGGATGTATAGTGGCCGCAAATGTCCACGAGGTAAGAGGTTATTATGGCTATCGCAAAGGCAAGCGGTGATATCGCGAATAACGTGATCGGGGAAAATTCCTATTTCACCGGGACCTTCCTTATAAACGGATCGCTCAGGATCGACGGAAGGTTCGAGGGCAAGTACCTCCAGGCCGAGCAGCTCTATATCGGTTCCACCGGCAAGATCCGCACCAACATTAATGCCGTGTCCGTCATCGTGGAAGGGCTGGTCATAGGCAACATCAACGCCTCGAGCCGCGTGCTCCTCATGCCCACGGCCAAGATACTCGGCGACATCAAGACCCCGGAGCTCATCATCCAGAACGGCGTCATCCTCGAGGGCCGCTGCACCATCGCCAACGACCTCCGCTCATCGGCCAAAGACCTCATCGGAGCGGAATACGACAAGAACAAGATCATCCCCGAGGAGTTTCTTGCAAAGAGAAGTTCTTAAGCTCGGCGTTACCGCGGGGGACCCCGCCGGTATCGGACCCGAGGTGGCCCTTAAGGCAATCAACGCACTCAACGACAAATCGATCATTCCCATTGTAATCGGCCGCGCAACCGTATTCGAAGAACTTTATCCGGATTTATTTTCAGGCTATGAAATTTCGTCCCGGAGCCATGCCGCTCACGCACCGGGGAAGAAATATCTCCATGATGTTCCCCTCGGCCTTCCAGTCCCCAAGCCGGGCGCCGGTACCGCTGATACCGGTAAAGAGGCCCTTGCCTGCATTGACGCTGCCATTGAACTGTGGCGCACCGGCATGATAGACGCCGTTGTCACCGCACCGGTGAGCAAGAGCCTCATTGAAAAAACGGGTATTCACTTCACCGGCCACACGGAATACATGGCTGAAAAAATAGGTGAAACCACGCCTCTCATGATGATGTTCTCGGAAAAATACCGCGTGCTCCTCGCGTCAACCCACGTGCCGGTGTCAGGCATTCCGGCAGAACTCGGCCTGGAACGTCTTCTTCATGTTATCCGGACCGGTTATGATTCCATCAGGTCCATCGACGGCGGAACAGTGAAGCTTGCCATCGCCGGTCTTGACCCTCACTGCGGCGACGACGGCGCCATCGGGACCTTTGACCGCGACATCACAGCCCGCGCGGTGTCGCTGGCGCGGGAGAAGGGGATTCCCATCGACGGCCCTTTCGCCGCGGACACCCTCTTTATCCCCGCCGCCTGGGAGCGCTACAACCTCGTTATCGCCCACTACCATGACCAGGGCCTGATTCCTTTCAAGATGCTCGCCTTTGACGAAGGAGTGAACGTCACCCTCGGACTCTCCATGGTGCGCACCTCAGTGGACCACGGCACGGCCTTCGATATCGCCGGGAAAAACATCGCCCTGTGGAGCAGCATGACGGAAGCGATCATGCTGGCAAAAAGACTGATCAAGTAGCTGACTCATCGAATTGTCTTCAGTAACGGTTCATCTGATTTAACTATTTTGGAGGAACACTCATGGTGAACAAAAAGAAATCCGTCACGGGAAGCGAGGCGGGAGGCATTCTCCTGAAAAAAGGGCTCATCGTCGATGGCACCGGCAAGAAATCCTATATCGGCGATGTCCTCGTCAAGGGGAACAGGATAGAAGCGGTTGCGGCGCATGATCTGAAATTCAGGGGGCGGACCATTGATTGCTCAGGCAAGGTCATAGCTCCCGGCTTCATAGATGCCCATTCGCACAACGATTTTGTCATGGCGAGAAAGGATCATCGGAAATATACCGGTCCCTTTGCGGCCCAGGGCATTACCACCTTTGTCGCCGGCAACTGCGGTTTCAGTGCCGCGGGTTTCGAAAAGAATTCCAGCTACAGGGATTGTATCGAGACGGGCGGCGGGTTTTTCAATAATAGCCATATCCCCTGGTCGACGATGGATGACTACCGCGCGGTGGTCCAACGCCAGGGACTTACCCACAATATGGTGAACCTGGTGGGGCACGGCACATCCCGCATGTCGATTCGCGGATTCAATCCTGCGCCAATGAGCGGGGATGAGATGAAGAAACTCCTCGCGCTCCTGGGCGAGGCGATGGAGCAGGGATGCTGCGGCGTCTCCCTCGGCCTGCAGTACGAGCCGGGCATCTTCGCCACCGGCGACGAGCTGAAGCAGGTGGCACAGCTGGTGAGGAAGCATGACAGGATCCTGACGGTCCACCTGAAGGCGTATTCCTCGCTCTCGCCCACCTATCCACTGATCCCCTTCGGCAAGGCCCATAACCTCCTGGCCCTGGACGAGATGCTGAAACTGGCCCGTGAGACCGGCTGTCGCCTGCAGGTGTCGCACCTCATATTCGTCGGGTCCGATACATGGGACACCTGCGGAAAGGCCCTGGATATGATCGACAGGGCAGTACGCGACGGCGTTGACGTTAAGTTCGACACCTATGCATATCATTGCGGCGCTTCCGTCATCAATGTCGTTTTGCCGGCATGGTTCTTGGGCCGAGTCCCGGAGGTCTTCGATGACAAATGGGCCCTGAGAAGGCTCAAGCTGGAATTCATGGTAATCAAGCGGCTTCTCGGCTTCGGGTATGAGGATATCCAGATTACCAACATGGGAAAGCCTGACCTGGATAAATATAATGGCATGTTCCTGAAGGAAATCGCGAATGCTAGGAATATGGACCAGTTTGATAATTATATTGATCTGGTGAAAAGGACCGGGGGAAACGCGGGAGTGCTCAATCACCGGTACAGCAATCTTGATAATATCAAGGACCTCATGAGGCATCCGGCGTCCCTGTTCATGACCGATTCATGGGTTGCCCCCGAGGGAGTGCAGAACCCGGCCTCCTTCGGGTGTTTCCCGAGATTTTTGCAATATGCCCGCGATTTCCGGAATATCAGCCTCGAGGAAGCGGTATGGAAAATGACCGGCGCCACGGCGGAGCGGTTCGGCGTGAAAAAACGAGGTCTCCTCAGGGAGGGATATGCGGCGGATATCACCATCTTCGACTGGAAATCCGTCAGGGATAATAATACTGATAAGAATACGAACACCACGCCATCCGGGATCGAGGCAGTGTTCATCAACGGCAGGAAGGTGGTGGACGGGGGAACGGTTAATGGATCGATACAGGCCGGAATACTGTTGTAATGCCCTGGTCTGTCACTGGCCGGACAATGTTTCGGCAACATTGTTGCTGAAATTGTGAAGTATCTGTTCCCGGCTCGTTCCCGAAGCTTTTAGAAAGAGGGCCTTGCGAAGCACGTTGTTTCTTTTCAGCTTGACCAGGGCCTTGATTTCGCCTTTCGTCTGCGATTCCCTCATTGCATTGTTATCGCCGTAGGAGAATTTCTCGATGCCCTGGGAGAAGTAATATATTATAATTTCAATCCGGTCATAGCCGCCCCTTGTCCGCACGCTGCCGGGGAGGTTCGCCCGTACTTCCTGTTCTTTCAGGCTTATGCTTGCCGGAATTCTTACTATGAGTTCGCCGACGGGAGGGGCGGCGAGTATAATTGATAACGCTATGGATAGCATCTGAAGCATATCGGTTCCGCCGGAAGAAATTATATCCTTTGAACATTAACAGGAATAGATTATGACCTTTTAAATGTAAATACAATAATGAAAATAGATACTTTTTCAGGACAATTTCCATAAAGGGCGGCCGTGGATTTATAATCATGAATTGGTCTTTTTATTCCGATTACTAATAAGGAAGCATTTTATATTGCCAGGCCCTGCGCGCTGCTATATAATGAAATATGAGGAAAGGATATGAATGAAGCATTGATAATAAAATCAGTATTTCTGTTTATGGTAATATGGACAATTGGAATAGCAATGCTCTGGTTCAGGCCCAGGATCGAAATAGTCTGGAAGATAATCGCCACGGTCATACTGGTGTTTTACACATGGTTCTTTTTCGATGAGATCAGCAGCGGCTACAACAGTTTTTCCGCAGGATGGTACGGCTTCATCCTTAATTTTCTGAAGGAGATCCTCTCCCTGGTGTTCGTGAACCTTTTCTTCATATGGCCCCTGGCCCTGATCATTATATTCTACAAGGCAGATGCCATCGGTGCCGAGAAACTCCTGAAATTCCTCTGCGTCCTTACCCTGGTGCTGTGGATCATTTTCATCCTGTATTTCTTCTTCAGCAAGGGCATCGACGAATTCATGATTAAAAACTTCAAGGAAATGGTGCCCGGTGCGAAATAGATTGTTCATGGTGGCCGCCGTCACCCTGCTCGCGTTATTGCTGGCGGCGACAGGCGGCGCGGCGTCGCGGGAAAATTCCTCTGAACTTTACCGCAAGGGCGCCCGCCTTGCCATTGACGGCCAGCTGGACAAGGCAATTCTGGTTTTCAAAAAAGTGGTTGAGATAAGTCCTTATTACTGCATGGGGCACTACGGCCTGGGCAAGGCATACCTGTATAAATACGGCATGATAGATGACGCCATCAGGCACCTGAAAACTTCCGTAAAACTGGACAGGAAGCTTGTGAAGGGGTATTTTTACCTGGGTATTGCCCATTTCATGGCGAAACATTACCGGGAGGCGGCGTCAGCCTTCAAATCCGCCTATAGTTATGATGATACCTACCTTGAGGCTCTGTACAATCTCGGCGTGGTGTATGAAATAATGGAGCAGCAGTACTATTCCACGGTCTATTACAATAAATTCCTTGAGGAAAAGGAAAAAGAATCGGAAGATCTTGTTTTTTAGAATCCCCTGACGATCAGCCGTTTTTCATGTAATTCCTGACAATCCGCGCAACGGATTTCCCATAATGCCTCTCGATCTCGTTGAGGCACCGTGTTTGTTCCGAAGGTGTTTCCTTGCGAATGAATCCGTAGAGGCACATGCCGGCAATAATGTCATCGGTGGTCATGGCGTATCCTGCCCGTAATGTTAATTGCTATGATAGTTATCGGAACAACGGGCCTCAGGGCTTAATACGCTATACCTTGAAAAGGCTCCCCGCCTTCTTTTTCCCCAGCTCGTGATCGTAGTCGCTGTAATCGACAAATACCAGGTCCGGGAGTTTTTTCTTGGTCCTCATCACGATCTCGAATTTACCCCCCTGTGCTTCTTTTGATGTGACGTATTTGAAGTCCCTTCCGCATGAGGGGCATTTTTTGAGGTCCTTGAGCTCAATGCCGATCTTCTTGCAGCCGGGGCAATGGCCGTACTTGTCATCAACCATGACAATGTGCTCCTCGATGTCCTTGATGTCGACTTCGGTCCAGACTCTTAAATACTCCATTTCTTGCTCCTTGTTGGTTTATTGCAATCATGGTGCTTCGCAGGCAACTCCAGTTTTTATATGGAAATGCCTGATGGCTTCGTTGCTGTTCCGGGTAAAGTAATCGTTCACGATGTCAATGATCGGCCCGATGGTTTCTTCCTTTCGTATCCTGGTAAATAGCGCGTGGCCGTAGCGCGCGTTCTGTGAGTAGTAAACCGAGAAACGATGACTCCTGCTCTTGTGGAGACGTTCAGGCAGATATTCCCTAATGCGTTCAAGCGTACTGATGAATATTTCGTGGATATTGACCTCCAGGATTGCCTCACCGGTATTCAACAGGTCTGTCGCGAGCTTGAATATCCAGGGTGATTTTACGGCTTCACGTCCGATCATGATGCCGTCACAACCGGTTTCATGCATCCTTTCAATGGCGGATTGGGGCGTGTCGATGTCCCCGTTCCCGATGACCGGTATGGATACATGTTGCTTTGCCAGGGCCACCAGGCGCCAGTCCGCTTTTCTCCTGAAAGAAAGCTTCGCGTACCGGGGGTGGACGGTAATGAAATCGACCCCTTCATCCTCGAGCATTGTGATGAAGTTTATGAATCGCTCTTCGTTGTTATCCTCATAGCCTGTACGCATTTTCACCGATAACCGGGTCGGGCAGGCCTTCCGGCAGGCTTTTATAATGCTTTGAGCATGATGGTTATCCGTTAAAAGGAAAGCCCCCTGGCCTTTTTTCACTATATCGTGGTTGGGACAGCCCATGTTGATGTCCACGCCGAAGCATCCGGTGCCAGAGAGGATAGCGCAGGCCCTGGCCATGACGTCGGGGTCTGATCCGACTATCTGGTAGATGAGAGGATCATCAAAATCACGCTTTGTCACCATGGGCTCATTGTTGGAGGCGCGGGCAGCGATTGCGCCGGCGCTCAGCATCTCGGAGAAAACTACTGTTTCCGGGCAGATTTCCTTGATGGCTTGGCGCAGGGCCGGGGTTGAAGTTTCAGCCATGGGAGCAAGGAAGAATTTTCCAGACAGAGTATCCATATCCTTTATTGTGCGCTTGAGTTGTAAATTGTCAATTTGAATTTTGCTCTATGTGTCTCCGGATGAGTCTGTTTATGACAAGCTTTTTTTCCGATAACTATCAGGCCAGGGAATACTAAATTAGTATGGGAATATCTATCTAACAGTTTCCTGAAAAACTCCTTCCATGGAGTTTTTCAGGGCCGGTTTTAC
>DAONAJ010000018.1:1707-62294 GCA_035400945.1 Spirochaetota bacterium | reverse complement strand
ATTCGTCTGCGCATCGGAGGCAATAGAGCGGAGTAACATTGATTTCAATGCCGTCGACAGGAAGCGCGTCGCCGTCATAATGGGCGTCGTATCAGCGGGCAATTCAAGCGTGGAGCATGGCACAACCTCACGAAACAGGATAATCAAGTCCATGAGCAACGCCATCCCTGCATGGATATCACTCCATTTCGGCATAGAAGGACCCAATTACTCGATCAACACAGCCTGCGCATCCTCAGCATACGCCATGGGACTCGCGTTTGACATGATACGAAGCGGGGCCGCTGATATCGTCATAACCGGCGGAGCAGATTCCACCATTAACCCGGAGGAAATAAACGGTTTCAACGAGATGTACGCCCTGAGCACCAGAAACAATGAACCGCATAAGGCGAGCAGGCCCTTCTCAAAAGACAGGGACGGATTCGTAATAGGAGAAGGTTCAGGGATTATGATTCTAGAATCCGAGGAATCGGCATCCAGGAGAAATGCCCCCGTTATCGCCGAATTTGCCGGATACGGACTGACCAGCGAGGCCTACAACATCATGGCCCCTAAAAAGGACGGCGAGGGAATGTACGAAACAATGAAACTGGCCCTGGCAAATGCCGGCGTTGATCCGTCGGAAGTGGATTACATCAACGCGCACGGGACATCAACCACGCTGAACGACCTGTATGAGACCATGGCCATAAAAAGGCTTTTCGGCAACAGGGCCAATATGATACCGGTATCATCATCAAAATCCATGATAGGCCACACCATAGCGGCCGCCGGGGCGATCGAGGCCGCCATAACCGCCATGAGCATACGGGAACAGTTGATAACACCGACGATAAATTATGACAACCCTGATCCTGATCTTGATCTTGACTATGTTCCCAATAATTCCCGGCCTCATAAAATAAATGTTGCAATATCCAACTCTTTTGCCTTTGGTGGTCATAATGCAACGATTGTTCTGAAAAAGCTTTAAAGTCTTTGCGGATATCTCAGAGGTTTTTATGGCAAAAATTGAAAAGAGAACCATCGACGAAGTCAGAAAAATAGTCTACGAATTCTTTTCCGAAGAATGCGAAGTTCCCATTGACAAATTGGATGATGACACAAATGTCATCAAGGACCTTGAAGGGGATTCGCTTATGTTCCTTGAGCTCCTGGAAATATTCAAGAAAAAATACGGCCTCAATGTGGAACTGAAGACCGTCGGGAAATATGTTGTCAAGCACCCCGCCGAAACCATCGGCGCCATCATCAGGATGACCATGCTCATCATCGAGCACGAGAACAGGATCACCGAGCTGGAATAATCACAAGCAGGTCAACCCATTGGAACGAAAAAAAACCGCCGTCATTTTTCCCGCTTTCGGATGCAAATACCTGGGCAATGAACGCGAGCTGCTGGAGGAGATGTCCGGAGACCTCAATGAATTTGCATCCCGCGCCGTTTCAGCAGTCGGCCTCGACGCGGAAAGACTCTTCTCGTGCCGCGACGGCAATTTCGAGGATGAACTGGAATCTCAGTATGCCGTATATATTTACAGCTGCGCCGTTTCCAATGTCATCAAGCGGTCGGGGCTGCATGGCGACTTCACCGCCGGTTACAGCATGGGACTCTATGCGGCCCTCTGCCACGCTGAATCAATCACCTTCGAGCAGGGTCTTTCCCTCATTACCATGGCATACCGGGGCATCTGGGACGTTGCCTCATCACTGCCGTTTGGAATAGGGGTAATTTCAGGCCTTGAACAGGATGAAGTGAAAACCCTTATTGACGGAAAGGATGATGTGGAAATCATAAACGTCAATAACCGCCATAATCTCCTCATAGCCGGTTATGAAAAAAACGTGAAGAATATTCTTGCAGGTGCAAGAGAGCAGGGAGCCCTTAATTGTAAATATCTTACATTCCATTCACCATACCACTCGCGGTTCATGGACGGCGCCGCGGAAAAATTCAAAGAATTCTGCGAATCACTTACAATATACGATCCGGTGTATCCGGTCATATCAACCGTCAACCGGCGCATCATGACCACGTGGAGCGACGTTGCCATGGATCTCGTGGACAACATCAACCGCAATATCAACTGGCTGGAGACCATGAGCGTCATGATCGACGCCGGCGTCGATGTGTTCGTTGAATGCGGCCCCGGCAGAAGCCTTCAGCGAATGGCGAAGTTCATTGACGGCGAATTCGAGGTATTCAATCTGCAGAATCTCCGTTTGCTCCTGTCTTCGGACAGGATCTGCTCGTCAGCAAGGGCTATACATTATTAGAATCCATGAAGATTCTCCTCGTAAATCCGCCGCGATCCCCCCACAACAGCATCCTTGACCATGCCCCGGAAGAGGCAAAACGATTTATCCATAAAAAACTGATCGGACCGCCGCTGGGGCTCATAACCATAGCGGCAGCGGCCCGGGACCACGATGTCAGGGTTCTGGAGATGAAGGGGGAATACGACCTGTTCCCTGATTCTCCATCTCCCGACGTGATGATCGCCAATAACATTAAGGAGTTCAAGCCGGATATTGTCGGGGTAACGGTCATTGCCTCAGAGTTTCCCTATGCAATTGAGATAATGAAGGCTGTCAAGAACCATGACCCCGGCATTGTAACCGTCGCCGGCGGCCTTCATGCCACGGTATGCCCCCACGATTTCAAAGACAGGTCTGTTGATGTTGTCATGCCGGGGCAGTGCGCAGGCATATTCATGGAACTGGTCCTGGCCATTGAAAACGGCATCCCCCGGGAAAGGGTCAGGGGGATCTTCATAAATACCGGCCATGGCCTGGTATTTACCGGTCCCGCAGGAGTTTCATGGGACGCAGCCGGCGCAGATTTTATCTTTCCGGACCGCTCGCACCTGAAGCGCTGGATATCAACCTACTGCGCCGGAGGCTCACCCCATCCGAGCACCTACATCTTTACATCCCTTGGCTGCCCCTATCGATGCACCTTCTGCTCGATCTGGTCCCAGTTCGGCGGCCGGTACTACCAGCGCGACGTTGAGAGCGTCATAACCGAGCTGAAGATGGTCGACGACTATCCCGTGGTGCGCTTCGCCGATGCAAATACCATCGTTAACGAGCGGTTCATGGACATTATCTTTGACCGCATCAGGGAAGAGGGCATAAACAAGTCTTTCATCATGGATATCCGCTTCGACACGGCGGTAAAATATCCGAAGCTGATCGAAAAACTCGCCCGGGGCGGCCTGAAGGTCGTGATATGCGGTTTTGAATCTTTCAAGGAAGACGAGCTCCGGAAATACCGGAAAGAGGCCCCGGCCCGGCTTATAGAAAATGCCATCTCGATTTTTCACGACAACGGCATCATGGTGAGAGGTAACTACGTGATACCGGCCGATTACACGATGGATGACTTCAAGGCCATGGCGGACTACGCCGGGTCGCACAGGGTTGTGTACGCGGGATACACGATTCTGACGCCCATGCCCGGTTCCGTTTTTTTTGAAGAAACGAAGGACCGCATCATTGATTTTGACCTGTCGAAATACAATTTCTTTAACTGCGTGTTTAAAACGGCACTGCCGCCGGAGGAATTCCATGAGAACGTCGGAAGGCTCTGGCTCATCAAGGAAGGTATGGACGTGATCTGATACGGTTCAGAACGGTCATGACCTGTCAGGAGCAATATTTGATGGCGTATCCCGCCTGCATGAACTTGCTCACCTCGGTGACGAAGCTCAGCACCAGGTCGCCGTCATTCAGCTTCTCTTCGCGCATGATCGTGTCGAGGCAGATGAGGGCCATGGGCGGGCCCGGGTATCCCATTTTTGACATCTTCGTATAGAGCGTTCCCAGGGGTATTCCGAGGGAGGCGCATTCTTCAAGCACGAGGTCGGATATGTGCTTGGACGGCAGGTTCACCTGGAAGAAACGGAGCCGAGAAAGATCTATTTGGCACGTTTCCAGCATCCGCCTGAGGCCCTTGCAGAAGACGGTGCCGTCCGGATCGTGAAAATAGGCCTGGAGGTGCTGGAACATCTGGGCCAGGTGATGGTAGCCGCGTTCATATTCATCGCGCGGGTTCATCCAGAATGCGGGCCGCTGATTGCCCATTGAGGCCGGCTTTCTGCCGCCGATGGATTCCATGTAGGCATGTTCGAGAAACAAACCGCCTTTCATTTCGTCACGCCCCTCCAAAACGAGCCCCCCGGCTCCATCGCAGAGGAACCAGCGGAGAAAGAGGTCTTCCTTTTTTATGAGGGGCTGGTTGTAATACTCGGCCCTTAGTTCGGAGGAGGATATCCCTGATGAAAGCACCAGGGCGTTGCGGTACCGCCCGTTACGGATGAGGTCCCCGGCAAGAAGGAGGGCCTTGTACGCCGATGTGCAGTTGGCGTGTATGGACAGCTCGGCGCACCGCTCGATGCCAAGCGCCTCCTGGATGCGGACGGACGGCGTCGGCATCTGGTCCATGTGCGCGCTGCCGTACGCGATAAGGTCGATATCGGCCGGCGCGAGGCCTGCGGCGTCAAGGGCTTTCCGGGCAGCCTTGACGGACATCGTCACATTATCTTCGGTGAATTCCCGGGTGACCGGGTCAAGGGCGTAATGGTACTGCTCGATATCGAGCATTTCCTTCATGAGAGGCCGAATACGCTCCAGCCACTTCATAACTTTCGGGGGTGCCTCGGTAATGGGGCCGAGAAAACGGTCGATATCATCAAAGGGGACCGGCTTGCCGGGAAGAAAGGATCCGCTCCCTGTTATTTTTACAAGTTTTTCCATGGCCATTTTCACTTTGTATACCTTCGCAGATGTTTGAATATGTAGCTCCCGGCGCGGGCCCGGCTATAACCATTGCCAACGGCCCTTATAAAATTAACGGCCTCATCGATGGTATTTTCCTTCGGCACAATGCAATCGATTACATGCCAGCGCAAAGCATCCTCAGGCGTGAAGGTGCTACCCGACAGAATCAGCTCCATCGCCCGCGGAAGGCCTGCAAGGATTTCCATTTTCTGAATGCCGCCGCATCCCGGAAGGAGCCCGAAGGTCGATTCGGGCAGGCCCAGGACCGAACCTTCGCCGCAGATGCGGCAGTGGCAGAAGAGGGCAAGCTCCAACGCGGAACCGAGGCATACCCCCCTGATTGCGGCGACAACGGGGATCTCCAGCTCATCAAAAAACCTGAATGACTTCAGATTGCCGAGGAGCATCGAAGACCGGCCGTTATCGTAGAGCTGGCATTCATGAACGGCGTGTTCCTGCATAGCGCCGATGATGTCGTCAAGGTCTGCGCCGGAGGAGAAATGCCTTCCCGAACCATGGATGACTATTCCGGAAACGCCGGATCCAGGGATAACTACATCGGTGAGACGCTTCAGTTCAGAAAAAAAAAGCGTGTCATCCTGTTGGACGGCGGGTCGTTCAACACGATATGGCCGATTGAATCTTCAATGTACCATGTTGGATTATCCATGCAATTTCCCCGCAAGCCTGCAGAACATTTTTGTCTCTTCTTCCATGGCTTCGGAAACCGCCATGGTCCTGCCGTTATTCAGCGACTGCACAATGGATCGAATCACCTCAATGGGCCTGTCAGCAACCATTTTTTTCATAAGTGCGATGGAAAAATCCATGGCTTTCCTGGACGGAGCGAGATGGTCCGCGAGGCCTATTTCGAGGGCATGTTCAGCGTCAATGATGTCGCCGGAGAGAACAGTCTCCAGGGCCCTGCCAAAACCTATAAAACCGGGAAGGCGAACCGTGCCTCCCATGCCCGGCATGAGGCCATGATTGACCTCGGGAAAGGCGAGGATGGCGTTACGGGCGCATACCCGCATGTGGCAGGCGAGGGCAATCTCGAGACCGCCGCCGAAACAGGCGCCTTCAATGGCTGCTATTGTGGGAATTGATATAGCCTCAATTGATTCGAGGAGCGCTTTTCCGGCCTGGAGTCTGGCCATGAATAGACTTTCATCAGCGGCGATGCGCCGCAGGCTTTCCATGTCAGCCCCTGCAGAAAAATGCCTCCCATCCCCCGTGAAGATCAGGCCCTTTATTCCATCATCATCTGAGCATCGTTGTATCAGGGCCGGTTCAATAAAAACAGGATCATCCAGGCGGTTCTGTGGAGGATTGTCGATCGTCACAATGCCGATGGAATCCCTTATCTCAAATGTTGCTCGTGCTTGATGACCCATGGTGATTATGCTAACTTCCGGACATAAAAAAATCAGGTATGTCATGGGGGATTCTGTCATGGTCGACCAACAATGTTTTGATGGTGCCCCGCGTAACCACAGTGCCGGTATCCGCACTCCTGATTACATGATCGAAAACAAGATAGGGAGGTTCTCGGTCCATATCGGTGCAGACAACCAGTTCGTCGAAAACCTTCGCCTCTCTGGAATAATGCGCCATCACATCGGTCACGACCAGGATGAGACCATTGTCCCGGAAATAATCAAAAAGGTTGCGGGCCCTGAGTATCTCCCAGCGGGCCTGCTCCATGTAATTGAGATATACCGCGTTGTTGACATGGCCGAAGGAGTCCATTTCATAGCCGCGGACTGATATATGATATTCAAAGGACATGATTTAGTTCCCTGACTCCGGCAATTGTAACGGTCTTGCCGCATCGTGCAAGCGGGAATCGAGGTTCTGACCAAAAAAATTACGGGGCACCCACAGGGCAATTCCGGCAACCGGGAATCTATTTTTTAATTGCATTTATTAGCCATCTGATGGAGATAGAGTTGGTTTTACCATGTCACCTCCGGCAGACATAAGAATAGGCATTATCGGCAGCGGCCTCATGGGGACGGATATTTTTTATTATCTGTCGGAACGGGGTTTTAGCCTCGTGTGGGTATGCGTCGATGAAGATGAACGCAGACGCCTGCATTCGGTTTACACCAGGAAAGCCGAGCGCATGTACAGAAACGGACTGATAAATGAAGAAGGACTGCGGCATAAAAAGGAACAGGTGCTGATTTCATCTTCCATCGATGATCTCAAGGATTGCGGCATCGTCATTGAAGCCATCCACGAGAATGCCGCTGACAAGGCAAAGATATTCATGGAACTGGGGCCGGTGCTCGGGAAGAATGCCGTCGCCGTCACCAATACCTCATCGATTAAACCATCGCTGATTGTCGGGAATGCGGGTATCGAAGAACGGTTTGCCGGCCTTCACTTTTTCTACCCGGTAAAAATAAAGAATATCGTTGAACTGGTTGTAACCGACCAAACCAGCGATTATACGAAAATAATATTGAGAAATTTTACGGATTCCATTAAAAGATTCCGTCTGGAGATGCATGAAGACGAGGCCTTCATACTGAACAGGCTGTTTCTTGATTTCCAGGCCCAGGCTTTTCGCTTCCACCATGACGAAGGTTTTGAAGTAAAAATCCTTGACGCTATAGTGAAGAAATACATATTCCCCGTTGGCGTCTTTGAATTCTTTGACATCGTTGGAATAGATGTGATGCGCCAGTCGATCATCAATTACACCGAGACCATGGCCGGGAAGGATTTCTACAGCCCGATGATCGAATGTCTTGATGCGCTTATCGGGTTGAAGAAACTCGGCCGCAAATCAGGCGCCGGCTTTTATGCGTATCCCATTGCGGTTCCGGCGGCCGCCATGCCCGGCGCTGACGTACAGGAGAGGATAGCATCACTCCTCAGGGACATGTATATCAATTCGGCCTTCAGGGCCCTTGAAAAAAACATATGGTCCCGGTCTGATCTTGAATTTGCCGTGAAGGAATACATGGGCATCGACAAGGGCCCCTTCACTCTGGCCGGTGAAATAGGACAGGATGCGATAAAAGAACAGCTTCATCGTTATTATGCTGATACCGGTTTTGATGCCTATCGCCCTTCAAAACTGCTGTAACAGCCGTGGTGAGAGAATCTTAACCTTTTCGGAACAAACTCGATGAAAAAAGTGCTTCTGGTTAATACCAATACTGAACAAAGCCCTTACCCGGTGCCGCCCCTCGGCCTGTGCCTTATTGCCGGGATCCTTGAAAAAAACTACGATGTAAGGATATACGATGGTGCCTTTGATGCCGGCAAGGGACTTCCGGATATGATAGCAGAATTCGGTCCTGACTACATCGGCGTTTCGATCCGCAATATAGATGACATGGACCTCCTTGATCCGACCAATTACATAGACCCCATCCGGGAGAAATTCATCAAGCCGATCAGGAACGCCGCCAATGTCCCCCTGATCCTCGGCGGGAGCGCCTTCAGCATATTCCCCGAATATTTCATGGATTATTATAATGCTGATTACGGCATCTTCGGCGAGGCTGAGACGGCATTCCCCCTCCTGCTGCAACGCCTTGACGCCGGCGGCGACATGTCTGATGTTCCCTCGGTATTCTCCCGGGATTCAAAAAACCATACCCTGCGCGCGGCAGACTTCCCCATGGGTGAAGTGCCTTTTTCCAATATAGATCTCAGGATTGATTACACACCCTACCGGGCCCGGAGTTCATACCCCGTGCAGACCAAGCGCGGGTGCTCACATCGATGCATTTACTGTACGTACAACTGCATCGAGGGATACCGGTACAGGACCAGGCCCCCTGAGCTTATTGCGGAGGAAATAAGTCAGGCCTCGGACCGCCTCGGGCAGGTTACCTTTGAATTTGTTGACTCAACATTCAATGATCCTCCCGGCCACGCAGAAGCGGTCTGCAGGGAAATAATAAGGCTCGGCCTCACGGTGCGCCTCAGGACCATGGGCATCAACCCGTGCAACACGTCACCGGAGCTGTTCATGCTGATGCGAAAAGCAGGATTCGCACAGATAGACTGCACCCCTGACACAGCGTCGCCATCAATGCTTGCGTCCCTGGGAAAGAATTTCACCCATGCCGATCTCAAGAACGCCGCGCGCATCATCCGCGAAACAGACATGCCCACCATGTGGTTCTTTATTTTCGGCGGCCCCGGGGAAACAGCGGAAACCATTGATGAATCCTTTGATTTCATAGACGAATGCATCAGCAGAAAGGACATGGTCCACATGACCTGCGGCATGCGCATATACCCCGGCACAGCTCTGCATCGGCGCGCACTCGATGACGGCATCGTGGGGCCGGGTGACGACCTCACGGAAACAAGGTTCTACATTTCACCCCGCCTCGGTCAGGACAGGCTCATAAAAATAATCAATGACAAATCCCGGGCCAGGCCCAATTGCGTCCCAGTGATGGAGACAACGCCTTCCCCTGAAATGATGCGTGAGGCGGTGAAAATGAGGGAGGAGGCCAGGCTTACCGAACCGATGTTCCGGACGCTTCTCAGGCTGAGATACCGCATGTTCGGCAAGGAAATGGATTGACACCGGTATTCCCCCTGCGGGTTAAATTGGCGGCATGGTGCCGTTCCGGTAAATAATTTGACAAAATAATCAGCATGAATATATGGTCTTACAATTTACAGTTGGCATGGATTATGTTCATGAAATCAATCAGATTTATACTGGCATCGGCGCTATTGATCGGTTTGTCCGCAACGGTTGAAGGGAAAAAGCCAATTCTCGACGTGAGCAGGGGCACGGTAAAAATCATCCGCACGGCAATACGTCCCGATTACAACCTCCCATGGAAAATGAAGGAGCCGGAAACCGCCGTCGGCTCCGGGGCCATTATCCATGACAACATGATACTGACCAATGCCCACGTCGTATCCGACGCAACGTATATCCTGGTAAAAAAAGAGATCGATCCAGAAACGTACGAGGCTGAAATCATGTACATAGCCCATGACTGCGACCTGGCTCTACTCCGGGTCAATGACCGGAGATTTTACGAAAACACGGAGACGCTTGAACTTGGCGGGATTCCGGAGTTGAGGTCGAAGGTGACCACCTACGGCTACCCCATGGGCGGGAGCCGCATATCCATTACCGAAGGCGTAACGTCCCGCATTGAAATCGGCGAATATTCCCATATAGGGAGCGTTTCCTTCCTCATGATCCAGACTGACGCCGCCATTAACCCCGGCAACAGCGGAGGGCCGGTCATGCAGAACAACAGGATCGTCGGCGTCGCGTTCCAGGCCAGCGCCAACTCGGACAACATCGGGTACATGATCCCGGTGCCTATTATCAGGCATTTTCTCAAGGACATCAAGGACGGCCGTTATGACGGCTTCCCGATGCTGGGGGTCTTTACCGATCCTCTTGAAAACATCAGCTACCGCCGCTACCTTGGCATGAAGGACGGCCAGAGCGGCGTCATCGTGACCATGGTCATCCCGGGAGGCGGTGCCGAGAAGTCCTTGCAGGCCGGTGACGTAATCATGAGCATCGATTCCGTGCCGGTTGCCAATGACTCCACCATACGGTTCATGCAGGGACGCATATTTTATTCGTACCTGATAGATCTGAAACAAATCAACGAACAGGTTTCCCTGACGGTTCTCCGCAAGGGGAAAGTCCTGCATATACGTTATCCGCTGAAAGCGTATCCGTATCGAATATCATGGTTTAATGAATATGAAAAGCTGCCGCGGTACTGCATCGTGGGAGGCGTCATCTTCCAGCCGCTGTCGAAGGAATTCCTCAAGACCTGGAACAAATGGTGGCATACGGCTGACAGGCGCCTTCTCTATTACTACGCTTGTCATATCAGCGACAACCTTTTTCCCGAAAGGAAGGAATTCATTCTCATAAACCGCGTTCTCCCCGACCAGGCCAACACCTATCTGTCAGACGTTCATGACAGGGTGGTCGATTCCATCAATAACGTGAAGATAACAACCCTGAACGATGTTGCGGAAGCGGTGCGAAAACCGGTTGACGGCTACCACATAATCAGAATTGACGGGACCAGCTGTCCATTAATACTCAAGGCGTCTGAAATGAAGGAAGCCGACCGCCGTGTAAAAGAAAAATACGATATACCGTCCCTCATGAGGCTGCAGTGATGCGTCACCTGATAATTATATCCATGATAATGACCTTCGCAATGCCATGGTCCGTTTCAACGGCCGCGGCACAGTCCTTCGATGACCGCATCGTCAACATCCTCGTCACTTCCCAGAAGCACGATTATGGCTCACCGTGGCAGCAGGGCGAAATCAGAAGGGCCAGCATCGCCGGTTGCGTCATTGAAGGGAAGCGCATACTGACATCATCGTATTCGCTTGCCGACCACGTGCTGATCGAAGTCATGAAAAAGGGTGAAAGCCGCAAGTATGCCGCCACCGTGGAGATAAAGGATTATCATTGCGGTCTGGCCCTCCTTCATGTTGAAGATGAAACATTTTTCAACGGCCTCAAGCCGGTAGCGTTGCTCCCGGTTGGCTCCATGGCCGGGAGAAGCGCCAAGGTATACAAGTGGGATTCGATGAGCAGTCTTAAGGAATACCTTGCAGAGCTTACCAAAACATCCATAAGGTTTTACGAGCCGAACTGCGGCGTTCTCATGCACCAGTTCTCCACCAGCATGAACGAGGGGGGGGACGGCGAACCTGTCTTCATCGACAACATGCTGGCCGGTATGGCGACCGGCCTGAATGCCGAAACAAAAACCCTCTTTGTCATTGGCTCGGACATGGTGCACCGAATGATCCGTGACGCGGCTGACGGCACATACGACGGCATACCGTTCTTCTGGATCGACGGCGTTGATCTCCAGAGCGACGTCAACCTCAGGGAATACTACGGCGTGGCCCCCGGAGAAGGGGGCGTGCTGGTCACCCAGGTCCCCGGCATCAGCAGCGGGAGCGATGTTCTTAAAAAAGACGATATTATCCTGTCCATAGAAGGGCATGCCATCGACGATCGCGGCAATTATGTTTCACCCTACGGAAAACTGTACTTTTACGGTCTCATCCAGCTTGACCGGTTTGTCGGAGATGAAGTATCGATGACTGTTTTGCGTGACAGAAAAAAAATCAACCTTCGGTTTAAACTGAAGGCCATCCCCGGCGACTGCTGCACCGTGCCGATCATATCCGCTGACAGCGGACCCCGCTATTTCATTTTTGGCGGGCTGATCTTCCAGGAACTCTCGGCCGGATATCTTGAATCCCAGGGCAAGGACTGGAAACAGATTGCGGACAAACGACTCCTTTATTACTTCGACAGCATCAAGGGACTGTCGGATAGAGGCCCCGATACCAGGATAATAATATTGAGCCGCGCGCTTCCAGATCCGGTAAACAAGGGATATCAATACCTGAAAGACCTTGTTCTGACCAGTATTAACGGGAAGCCGGTAAAAAACCTTGCCGAAATGAAAACGACCATTGACAGTTCTTCAGACCGGTTTGTCGTTTTCAAGTTTGCGGGGGAAATCACCGTTGTCCTGGACCGGGAACTTGCCGCCAAACAGTCGAAAAGGATTTTAATGAAATATAATATCAACTCTTCCCATAATCTATCCGGTAAATGATGCGGTTTGTTTTCATGCTTGACAGATACCGCCTGCCTGCATTTTTCATTCCCATGGCACAGGGAATAAAAACAAAACTTGCGGCATGTTGTATCATCATGTCTCTGCCTGTCTCACTGGCGGCCTCAACTTACGATTTCACCGGTGCCGCTGAATACGCTCAGGCCGTAAAAGCCGATACCGCGAAGAATCTCGGAAAAACCGAGCAGCTCGGAACAGCGGGGAAAAAGAAAGAAGAGATTAAACTGACTCCCGAGGAAATCGCCGAGAAGAAGAAAGGCGAGGAGATCATGAAAACGTCAATACGCTATTCTGTGCTCTTTGCAACGCCGATAAATACCTATATCGTCGCGTTCCTCACCTGGGACTGGGGACGCACGACAAAATTCCGCACGTCCCACGAAGGCTGGTTCGGCCAGAACACCTACAGTGGCGGGGCCGACAAGGCTGCCCACCTCTTTGCCCATTACATGTTGATGAGGGCCTTTTATAATATATTCGATTTCACAGAAAGCGGGAGGCCATCGAAATGGGCCTATTCAGTCGGATTGACGGCGTTCCTTGCCCTTGGGATCGAGGTAGGTGACGGTTTCTGCAAAAACCAGCATGGCTTCAGCCCGGCCGACCTCACCATGGGCCTTCTCGGCATAGGCATAGGCTCTCTCCTCGAGCTGTTTCCCGAGGTCGACGCATTTGTCAGTCTGAGCGCCCAGTATATACCGACAAAATACTTCCGCAAACACCCGCAGAGACTGAAATGGCTCATGGATGATTACAGCGGCTGGCGTTTCATGGCAAATATCAAGCTCGCGGGATTCCGCTACATCGGCATTAATGTCCCTGAGTTCATGAGGTACATCCAGTTTGATATCGGCTATTACACCACCGGCTTCACGAAGTATGATTACCCGTACGCGGAAGTTCAGCGCTCACTGGCTACCCACGGGAGAGAAAGAAATGTATTCATCGGCATTTCTATAAACCTGACAGAGTTCATCAAAGACTTTTTTACCGACAAAGACAGCCTTGCGTGCAGGGCGCTTCAGCAGCCCTTCAAGTATTATCACGTGCCGCTGGGCGTGGATCACCGGATCAGATTGTAAGGGGGAACGGATGAAGGAAAAAGACGCGTCAGTCAATTACAAGGAGCACCAGCTTATACTTTACGTCGAGAAAAAGGACGGGTCATACGGCCCGGTCAAGACAGGTTCCTATATCACCAAGAATTATATCGATGATTTCTGGTATAAAAGGAAAAAACTTGAGCAGGACTATATGGGGAAAGTACGGAAAGGCGAAATAAGTCCTATAGCATATTACATGGTCCTCGAGGAACTTACCCCGTCTGAACTAGCGTCACGTGTTCGCATGAGCACCAGGAAGGTGAAAAAGCACCTGACAACCCGGCATTTCGGCGCCATCACCCTGGAACAGCTTCAGCGGTACTGTGAGGTTTTCAACGTGTCACTGGTCAACCTGCTCCAGGTCATCGTCACTGATAAAAAAAACTTGAAAGTTATTGAGGAAAAAACTGATAATCCATTTTTTACCATATTAAAAATATCAGCAGGAAAGAAATGACATTTCAGCACAAGATGGCGGCCCACTGTGAATCCGGAACCGTGACGGCTCTCCTCAATCATGCGGGCTTGAGCATATCGGAACCACTTGTCTTCGGCATATCCGCCGGAATATTCTTCGGTTATTTCGAATCAAAAAAATTCCCCTTTCCCACATTTGTGGTCAGGAACCGCCCGGGACAGATACGCACCGGGGTCGCCAAGCGGATAGGGGTCAATTTCAAGGAACAGCGCTTCAGAAGCACGGAAAAAGGCGAGCATGCGCTCGATTCCCTCCTGGCCGCCGGGAATCCGGTCGCGTGCCAGACGGATTTCTTTTACATGAATTACCTGCCCAACCATGTGAGGGTCCACATAAATGTGCATTTCATAACCGTGGTGGAAAAACGCGGCGGAGTGTATGTCGTAAGCGACTGCTATTCTCCTACCCTGGCAGAACTAGACAGGGATTCCCTCGTGAAGGCCCGTTTTGCCGGCGGCAGCTTCTCCCCCAGGGGGTTTATTTTCTACCCCGTGTCGATTCCCGGAAGCATCGACTACCGCAAGGCTATATGGAGCGGCATCAGGAGCGCCGCATTCAACATGGTGAAACTGCCGATACCGTTTATCGGCGTGAAGGGCATCCGTCTCTTTGCAAAAAAGGTCGTGGACTGGCCCAAACTTGCCAGGGACGTCGACCATCTTTCTCACGAGATAATGAAAATAAACATTTTCCTGGAAGACCAGGGAACCGGCGGCGCGGGTTTCCGGTTCATGTACGCCACGTTCCTGAGGGAGGCGTCAGAACTTCTCAACGATCCGGACCTCCTTGAGATGTCCAGGCGGATCATGGAAATCGGCGACCGGTGGCGCGAGATATCGCTATTCGCGGCGAGGATCGGCAAACGCCGGGACCTTGGAAGCGACCGCCTCGGAGAACTGGGCGCCATGATCAACGCTCGGGCCGACGACGAGGAACTGTTTTTCAGAGATCTTTTGAAACTTGGTAAATCAAAAAAATAATATCGCGAGGGAACAATACTGCCATGACCAATAACGGCCTAAAAGATGAGATAAAGAATCTCATCATGGAAGCACTGAATATTGATGATGTTAACCCCGAGGATGTCGGCGATGATGATTCACTTTTCGGTGAAGGGAATGTTCTCGGCCTTGACTCCATAGACGCGCTGGAAATAGTGATGGCCCTCCAGGAAAAGTACGGGGTACGCATTGACGACAAGAACCAGTCGCGCTTTATCCTGAAGTCTATCTCAACCATAGCTGAATTCATCGAGAAGAACAGGACTAAATAGTAAATGAGCGTTTACTGCCCCACGTAAAATTCGTCCTTGGAAACATCAACGGCGCCCCTCAGCTTTGACTGAAGCACGAGGGCGAAAATCGTCTTGTGGATCCTGTCGTCTTTAAATTTCGACATATAAAAGCAGGTGCGTTTGGCGATTTCGTTCCATGAAAATCCGGCATCTCCGACATTCTTCAGCGCCCTGAATATATCCTCGTCGCGTATTGTCTGATGGCGGAAGTTAATCAGCTTGCTGTCGTCAAGTTTCCCCTCTTTTTTCAGCCTGTCGTAGAGACGCGTACCCGGCAGGGCCTTTACCGGAAATATGACCGGGATCACCTTCATCTCCCGGCAGAACTCGACTGTCCGGTAATAGGTATCTATATCGTCATCCTCGTAGCCGATCACGAACCAGCCCGACACGATGATCCCCTGGTCCTGTATGAACCGTATCGATTCTTTCATTGATGATAATACATCCGAAGCGGACGTGGATCCCATCTTCCTGATTGCACCTGACTGTGCCAGTGTCTTCGGATTAATGGATTCCATGCCTATTGCGGCATAGATAAGACCAGATTCGGCGGCCTTCCTTATTACAGAGCGGCCTTTTTCATCAGCCGCGGCATCCAGGTTTGCCTGGCCCGTCCAGAATCGTTTCTTCTTCAGAGCGGCTATGGCGCCATAAAGCTCAAGATAATAGTCATAGGTTGACGCCTTGCCGAACACGGAATCATCAAGGATGTAGTAATAATTCCTGAAAGAGTCTATTTCCCGTATAACTTCCTCAACCGGTTTCTTTCTGAAACGCGGCCCGAATATTTCAGTTACGGTGCAGAAATCACAGTTAACGGGACATCCCCGCACGGCAAAAACAGTGTCAAAGACATATTTCTTTTTATATAAATTGCGCACCGGGATACAGTTCTTTTGCAGGTCGGGATAAGCGTCAATTTTATAAAGGGTATGTGACCCGGGGTTAAAAGGACCGGGAGAGCACACGTAAAAGTTCCTCAGGGTCCCCTGCTCGGCGTCCTTAACGATGACCGGCCATAACTCCTCGCCTTCACCGACCGCAACAGCATCGGCGTGGGCAAGGGCCCTGAAGGGGACAACGGAAGGCTGCGGCCCCCCCAGTACTACCGTAACGCCCCTGCGTCGGAACTCATCGGCAATTTCATAGGCCCGATTCTCAGCCGTATAACGCGCGCTTATCCCCACGAGGTCAACCGGCTCGTCAAAACGGACGTCATCCTCCCACAGAAGATCAACGAAGGCATAATCGTGGCCGGGGGCGGCTCCGGCGAGGATCGGCAATGAAAGCGGCATAAAGGGATCATTTTTCCGGAGAGGATCATTCAATGATGCGGCCAGTATCAATTTGATTTTCATAATGGCAATAATTATGACCTGTTTGCAGAATGCAATTCATATTTGATGGAGATCCGGGTTTTATCCGGTACCGACATAATTTAACAGAATTGGGAAGGGCATCTACGGGCATAAATTCCCTGATTTTTCCCAATATTAGAAAAAGTATTTGATATAAAATTAAATTATGATAGAAATAACAACATAATGAAATTATCGACACGGACACGGTACGGGATTCGCGCCCTTATTGATCTGGCGCGCAATATAGATGATAAGCCGGTAAGCGTGAAAGAGATTGCCCGCCGGCAGAACATATCCACGCGCTACCTGGAGAACATCTTCCATGAACTGAAAAACGCCGGCATACTGGGGAGCTCCAAGGGAAAAGGCGGCGGCTTCTATATCGCAATACCCATGAAGGAAATCACGATACTTTCCCTTATCGATATTCTGGACGGGGAGCTGGCAATACTCGATTGTCTTATTGATGCGGGTTCCTGTCAAAATGTTAAAGGGTGCTACACGCGCCCCATGTGGGACAGGCTCAATGATGAGATTCGAAAGGTTTTTGAGAAAGTAACCATCGAAGACCTTTTCAATACAATAGAAAAATAAACATTACCCGTCATTTGATCGCTGTTATCAAGCCAAGCCCCGGCGAGCGAGGAAGATTATAGTCACGGATACGGGTAAATCCGCATTGACCAAGCCAGCATGCGACGTCATTCTTTTTATGTGTCGTTCCTTCAGTCGAATTGTATAGTTCAAGCAGAAGGAGCAACGCATTTGCCCTCATAAAATTGGACCCCGGCCGGTGGCCGAGATGGTCCATGATGATGACCATGCCGTTTGGCGCCATTGAATCAAATATTTTATTCAGCAGCGACTTCAATTCATGGGGCCTGAAAATGCGTATGATATTGAACATGAGCACAACGTCATAATTCGAGCCGATTGGATCCCTGATGAAATCGCCGGCCCTGAAGCTTACACGCCGGTCCATGTTGCATGAACCAATATTTTCAACAGCCGTTTTCTCCGCCGGTGCCCAGTCGTAAATGACGCCGCTAAGATCCGGATACCTCCGGCAGAATTCAATGCAGTACTGACCGTGACTGCCCCCGAGGTCAATGAGGGTTTTCGCGGATGGCGGAAGCTTCACCTTTTTCATGAGCTCGCGGCTGATCAGTATGGCTGAGCTTTTCATCCCCGCGTGATAGGTGTGCCAGCGATCAGGATCACGGTCAAGCCATTCCCAGCCCATCATGGGTGGGATCCCCTGCTTTATTGATGTATCAAGGTATTCCCACCGGGATGCCATGTCGTTGAAATGATGGAAGAGATCTGTTATGTTGCATGGGGAGTCGGCAAGTAGCCATTTTTTTGTGGATCTGGAGTTCCGGTATGTTCCGCGCCGGCATTTTACATAACCGAGATTTTCCAGCAGATCAAGGAGCAGGAAAAGGCCCCGGAGATCCAGATGTGCGGCTGAAGCTATTTCCCCGCAGGTTTTTCCTCCATGCCCGATGATTTCGAAAATACCGAGGCGCAATGCCGAAACCATCGCCTTGAATGACATCATGGAAAGAATATCAATGATGGGGGCAGGGCCCTGATTCAATCGGAGTATGCCGATATTTTCAAGGATGTTTACATGCAGCGGCATTGCTCTAACCGGTACCTTTCATCAGCCGAAGCTGTAATAAACATGCTGCTTTGCCATGCCGGCAAAACCGTATTTCTCGGCGGTTTTTTCAAATTTTTCCCAGTTGTCACCGTAGTGGGCAAGGATAAGTCTTTTTTTTATATCGGGCGGCAGCTGGTTGAGCTCGTCAATGCCGGCATGGACGCCGCCATTAAAGAACTGGCAGTCATGGAAAATGGCTTCAAAATTGAATTTTTCGTCATAATAGCTGACCAGGTCCGGGTCATAGCGCGTATCGCCGCTGAAAAGTACACGGTCATCGATAATAACCGCGCAGCTCCAGAAAGAGCTCTGCCAGTCAGAAGCGTTATCAGGAATATGCTTGGTGCGCATCATCTTTATGTCTATGCTGCCGACTTTTACCGCAAATGTTTCGCGCGGATATTCAGGAAGTTTTTTTGGTCTGATGATATCAAAAAAATCCTCGAAGGTCAGGACCTTGTGCGCTGTCCTCTCGTTGTGACCCAGGCCGCCCCGAAGCGATGTTTCCCAGAGGACATGCTGAAATGTCTCGTTTATTACCATCGCGGTCTTGCGCTTGGCGAAATATCTGCCCATTATGGCAAGCTCTTCAAGCCCTCCTATATGGTCGGCGTGGGAATGCGTAATAAGGACGTTCCTGATGTCGGTCGTCGCGATGCCGACCCGGTGCATGGCCTCGGGGCAGCGTGTCCCGCAGTCGATGAGAAGATGGTCCTTCCCTTTTATTACGATAAGGTTAGTCTGATAATGGCGTTTCGTAAAGGCGCTTCCGACGCCAAGGAAGAAGAGGTCAAGACCTCCCCTGTTGACAAGGGACAGCTTGCGTTTCCCCAAGGGTTTAATCTTCATAGGGTGTCTCGATCATTCCGGTATTGGTGCATTCATGATGATGTGTCAAAGCAGACCATTACATTAAAATAAAAAAGTCAAGACTATTAACACGTGTTCTGCTTTTTTTCAGAACGATCGATGCGTATGCTCCTCTTATTGTTATTGACAAACTTCAACAGGTAAACACAACTGAGGAAAACATGTTAGCCATTTCTGAACAATGGAAGATGCGTGCGTCATTGGAAAGATCCGGGTTGAATGTAAATTACTAAATAACTTGCGGTTTTTTATATGTCATCATTAAACGCCAGTAACGTCTGGCAGTCGTTCAAAACAGTACTATTCATTGTCCTCGTACTGTGGGTCATCCTCATCATAGGTTTTATATATCCGATTGAAAATTTCGGCATAAAACCGCGTACCATGGCGGGCCTCCCGGGGATTCTTCTTGCACCCTTTATACATGCGGGAATAAACCATCTCGTGACAAACTCAATCAGTCTTCTGATACTCGGTTCGATTTTTATGACCATGGAACGGAAACTTTCATTTCAGCTGTTGTTGCAGATTATCATTATCGGCGGGTTCGGCACATGGCTGATCGGTCGTTCCGAATTCACCCACATCGGGGCCAGCGGCGTCATTTACGGGATCCTGGGCTACCTTCTCACCATGGGGTTCTTCATCAGGAACCTGAAGGCAATTCTGGTATCCGTGCTTGTTTTTATATTATACGGGGGCGCCATATGGGGCATATTCCCTACATCCGGCTTCATTTCGTGGGAGAGCCATCTATCTGGATTTATCGCCGGTATCATCACGGCGGAACGATACGCAACAAAAAGATCGCGGTAACTGCTTGCCAGCCGTCAGAGGCGGTCATACTTTGCGCACCGTGGATTGGGCACGATGGTCACATGGTAGCAACGCTGGTTCCTCTCAAGTATTGCGTACAGCACCCCTTCATCCTGGAGCTGTATAAGGGTCTCCATCAGGACAGAACGGAACTGTCCGCGCAGGGCGTCCCCGAGGAGAAATCCGAATCTTGTTCTGATCAGCTCCAGAACCGATGCAGAGATGGCATTGGACGGCGCCGGGCGCGGCAGGGAAACAAAATAATCATCAAAATAAATATCAAAACTGACACCATAACTATGGGTGGTGACTTCAGTCGCGTTTGCGTTGACCGATCTTAGATTATTCTGGTAGGACACGGGGCGCAGAAGGGACGATAGCGCGATCTTAACGGGCGGCAGCTTCATCCGGGTAGCTATATTCTGCTGGAATCGTTCTGTAAGCAGGGTGAGCCCGCACGCTGCCCGGGGAGTCAGCACGCGGTATTTATTCCTCACATTATAGAAATAATAGAGCTTTTCCTGTCCTGACTTGAGCTGAACAAGTTTTTTACTGCCGACAAGGTCCTGCAATGAATCATCTATGACAACCGGCTTCATTCCCGATTTAATTGCAACGTCAATATGAGCGGGGAACAGGAATGTACGCAGCTTCATTTCCCGCATCGGTGTATTATAATCATCATACAGGGGAATGTTCTCTATGTAACCGCGTTCAATCGAATGAATCTTGTCAAGGTAAGAAACCACATCGCCAACCGTTGTTTTGAAATAGTATCGGTAGCATAAGGCAGATGAAGCGGCTGCTATTAGCGCACCGGCAAGAATCCAGACAAGGATCCTGCTGCGCAGGGGAACGGTATTCGTTGACTCCATAGTTGTTATCCTGTAATAAAAAATTATGCGTCTTTTAATCCCTATTTTATTTTCAGTCTACCATTTTTCCATGTTCCGCGCTTCACAATGTTGCCTTCGTAATACATCTCGCCGTAGCCGTTTCTGGCATCATCATCCCAGCTGCCGATATAGGAATAGCCATTGGCATAGTAATATGCCCCGTGTCCTTGTTTTCTGCCGTTGAAAAAATGACCGGTATACCTGTCGCCATTAATAAAATAATAGGTGCCTTCGCTCATCCTGCCATTTTCAAATATGCCGGTGAATATTTCACCATTTGCGAAACAATAGGTCCCGCGGCCATGGATAATGCTCCCGGAGAATGATCCTGAATACCGTTCACCGCCATCAAAAAGTATGGTGCCGGTGCCATGGGGCAATCCTTTCCTGAATGGACCGGTATGCCGATTCCCATTTATGTAGTTATACGTTCCACGGCCATCAATACAATTGCCGTTTATGCACCGGGCCGATGCCGAAATGTCCGATATCATTAAAATGGCTGTGATGAGAAATAAATATTGGATATTGATCAAATAACCTCTCATGCTATCTGTTGTCAAGGGTGATCACAGGGCCGTGTGTAATTATTGAACCGTAATATGTCAATTTATTAAATTTATTATTGAGGTTGCTATTTTCTATGTTTTTTTTGAATATTTATGGTTGAAATGAAGAAATATTTGTATCTTAGCATATTATCAAGGACTTCAATAATTTCATGGCCTATTACACGATACCCGGTTTTAATGGAAAGGTTTTCGCCCCGGAGATTAATAACAATGAGGGGAGGAAATATTACTGCAGCGATTGTTTTTCATGCCAGATGTGCAGTGATGAACGCTGCGAAGCATGCCTTAAGAGAAATTCCTGTGAAAAATCAAGAAATAGATCCGGCAATGGCACTTCAGGCCATTGCATTACAGAACCCGCAAAACTGAAGGCCTCCTGCCGATCTGAATAATATATCTTCTGTTATATCCAACAAGGTAAACAACATGGCCAAAAGCATCATTTATTTCCAGAATGGGGAACGAATCATAGAAGCGGGTAAAGTAGAAACACGGATGTATATAATTCTTGAAGGCGAAGTGCAGATATCCCTTTCCGATAAGATAGACAAGATCAACGTCGCGCTGCTTAAAAAGGGCGATTTCTTTGGGGAGATTTCACTATTCAATAAAACACCCCGAAGCGCAACAGCAACAGCTATAGGGAATGTCAAGCTCGCTATTATCGATAACGCGGAACAATTAAGGCTTTTCCTTATAAAAAACCCCGTTTTTGCAGCCAAGATGGTTACGACCCTTGCCCAGCGTCTGGCAAAGACCGACGAAATCCTGGTGGGAAAAGTCAGCGAATTGAACAGGCTTAAAATAACCCGGGATATTTAGTGGCTGCCGTAACATTTGTTACAAATTTTTCATTGTCTACATTCTTTTCACCAAAAAAAATCAAGCGCTTCTCCGTTGTGATTAATAATTATTATATCATAAAAATATTTTTATTTATAACATCAGGGTGTAACATCACTCCTTATATAGCACCATATACATTAATTAAAAGTTTTTTCATAAATCCTCCAAGATTTATTCTTATGAAACAGAGAGCCCTTCATGGGGCTCTTTGTTTCAGAGAATTTTTTCATCCCGTGCAATGCCACTCGATATCATGCACCAAGAAAATATGCTTGAATTATTTTGCTCTTGAAACATTCAATAAACATATAACCATTGCTGACTGAAAGGAGGAACATGTGAAAAAAATATCATTTCTGACGCTGGCAGGGCTCTTCGCCCTATCAGCTATTGTCTTTTCGTGCAAATCCGGCAGCTGGAATGACCTGCAATATTCGGATGTCAGTCAATTTGACTGGCTCCAGGCGAATGTTAAGAATAAAAGCGGAGAACAGGTGCTCTGGTTCCAGGTTTTTGACCAGGTCGACGACAAGGTTACTATCGACGGATATAAAAACTCCAAGGAAAAAATTGAAAAATACCCTGCCAAGATATTTGAAAACAAGTGGATCTGGATGATGGTCAACAACCGCATCGAAATACGCCTCATTGCTGATGACAAAACCAGGGATTTTCAGAACACCGACAAGCTGAAAAAATTTATCCTCTCCTTTGACCTGGCAGGGATGGAAAAAGTTACCGGCCCCAAGATCAAGGGAAAAGACCTGGAAAAATTTATTCCCAAGCTCGGGAAGAAATAGTACTGTAACCAAAATTCATGTAATTGGTCAAGTCGCATGGCTTTGTTGCCGTGGTATAGGAAGAGTTTTATATTACCAGTGATTGCTATCCATGGGCAGGATAATATTGACTTACCATAAATACCGGTATCTGCTTTTTATTATACTCGCAGTGGCCTACATTTTTGTCTATTTTCACCGGCTTTGCGCTGCAGTGGTTGCGGTGGATATGATGGAAGACCTTAAGACCGGCGGTGCCCTCATGGGACTCCTCGGCTCCGCATACTTTTATCCCTATGCTGCCATGCAGCTGCCAGCCGGTCTCCTGTCTGACTCCTGGGGCCCACGAAAAACAATAACCCTTTTCTTTGTCATTGCCAGCATCGGGTCTGTCATGCAGGGACTCGCGCCGACGGTTATGCTGGCTATAGCGGGGCGCACCCTGGTCGGGATAGGGGTGGCCATGCTCTTTGTGCCGACTTTAAAAATCCTGTCAGAATGGTTCAAGGCAAAGGAATTTGCCGTCATGACGGGATTCCTCATCGCAATGGGCGGGGTAGGTTCCCTGATGGCAACGTATCCCCTGGCGTACCTGAGCAATCATGTGGGCTGGCGGGCATCCTTTCTGCTTATCGGTGGAATAACGTTGGTATCCGCACTGTTCATATGGCTTATCGTTCGGGACCGGCCGGACGATGCCGGTTTCGCCACGGCCGGAGGGGGCACCAGACCAGCTGGGCCCAGAATTACACTCCGCGACGGCGTCCGACAGGTCATATCGCATCCACGTTTCTGGGTCATATCTGTATGGTTTTTTTTCAGCTGCGCTGTGTTTTTCTCATTCGGCGGCCTCTGGGGCGGTCCATACCTGATGCAGGTATACGGCCTTTCAAAATCCGAGTCGGGAAGCATCCTTTCCATGCTCGCCATAGGCATGATAGTGGGAAGCCCGGCCCTCAGTTACGTTTCCGACAGTATCTTCAAGGCCCGAAAGCCGGTTATTGTAATCTCATCAGCAATGTCACTTCTTGTTACGGCGGTTCTGGCCTTCCACACCGACGGCCTCCCGTTAGCCGCGCTCTATGCACTCTGTTTCCTTCTCGGTTTTTTCAACAATGCAATAGTGGTGGTGGGATTTACCACATCAAAGGAATTGTTTCCGATCCAGATCGCCGGCACATCAACAGGCCTGGCTAATTTGTTCCCATTCCTTGGCGGAGCCGTGGCCCAGCCGTTCCTTGGATATCTTATTGAACGGAATGGAAAAATATCCGGGTCTTATCCCTTGCAGGGGTATGAGAACGCGTTTTTCACCCTCTTCATCTGCATGATAATTGCTTTTGCGGCAAGTTTGTTCATTAAAGAAACAATGGACAAGAAATAAATCCATATAATTCAATCCGCCTAAAATCCCGATAATAATATAAAGACCGTCAAGTCTAGTATTTTATGCACTTTCTTATATACATTTCGTGCATCGCGGTATTGTTGAATCCCCGGATAGCATTGCCATCTCCTCCGGATATCAATGGAGATATATCAGTGGTCAGGATTCAGTCTGAGGACGGCTCTTATTATATAGGCCATGTCAAGTATGGATTGAAACATGGCCGGGGCAGGTATGTTTCTGCTGACGGGTCTGAATATCTGGGTGACTTCCTGAATGGGGAACCCAGCGGAAGCGGGATCTATTATCATTCAGACGGCAGAAGGAAAAAGGTTGTATTTCAATCGGGAAAACTCGTAAAATCCTTTCTCCTTGATCATGAAAGCGGCGAGCCCGGTTGCGTTTATGGAGAATTTGTTGCCCTTGGAAGATACACGGGATGGTTTAAAGGAAACAAGGTTAAGGGATTTGTCCCCCACGGCAGGGGCATTATGAGATATTTCAATGGCTCGGTATTTTCTGGTCAGTGGGAAGATGGGAAAATGCATGGTAATGGCAGCGTGAAATGGGAAGACGGGTCGGCCTATTCCGGCCAGTGGCTCCATGGAAAGCGCACCGGCTTCGGCACCTATACATGGGCTAATGGAGACACCTACGTCGGGGAATGGAAAGAAAACCAGATGTGCGGGAAGGGTATTTATTACTTCAGCAACGGGAAGATTAAAAAAGGAATATGGAATGATACCAAGGTAACTGCCCATGAATGATTGCGCGTCACCTTTTGCCTGCAATATCAATTGAATGCGATCAGCGTCTTTACTACCTTTTCAACCTTGCTGGTAAATTCATACCCGTGGTATTTCCTGGTCTCACTGATGATGTCATCTAAATTAACACCAAGTTGTACCGCGTTGCAGACCATTTCAGAATAACGCATGATGCTCATGCTTGAAAAACGTTTTGGATGCATGGATGTTTCCTTAATTAAAGTATCTGTTCTGTTTATCGGAATGATCCCGATACAGATTAACAGATTAATGACACGTAAAAACTCAACGTTAAATTTTACGATCACCTTTCACGCGCGGTGCAAACCTCGCATTAGTAAATGAATTTTCCGGTCCCTAGAAAAGAAATAATATTATCAATTACCCGCTTCTGGAAAAGCAGTATCGTATGTTGTCCCGGTATGATTATATGGTCTTTCATTCCTTCCATGACGGTTTCCGAGACTGCGACTGTTGCGTCGTTATCGCCGGGTATCAGGGGGTTCAGCCCGTAACTTTTTCCGGTTCCCCCCGAAATGATTCCGAATTCGCACGGCGGCGGCTGCTCAGGCCGATATTTGAGGGAGTACTGCAATTCCTCTCCGCTGATCCCGAGGAGATACCGAACTGCCGGGATGTTCTTGACCAGTGTTTTGCCCCACACTGAACCCTGGTTAGGCGGTGCCACCATCACAAAACGGCCAAGATTTTTAAGTTTTCTCTGGTTTAAATAATACCGGACAACAAGCGAGCCGAGGCTGTGGGTGACAAAATGAATTTTACTCGTTTCCGCCGGGATGATCTCATTAATCCTTTTTTCCAGGTCTTCGGTGACTGTTTGTATTGATTCCTCGCGGCTGTCGTATCCGAAATTCATTACATGATAGCCGTTCACCGACAATTCACGCTCAATTTTTTTCATTGCCCGGGGGCTGCTGAGCATGCCATGGACCAGCACCACCCATTCTTTACGAGCTTTGTTTTCAGGGGCTCTAACCGTTGTTCCACTTTTCATTTTTTCAGGCCCTTCAGCGCAGCAATAAAACAGGAAAAAACTTGCCGCTAGAACAATAGACACGTGCCATATGTTTGGATTTGTTCTCTGTATTATCATTGAAATTATTCATTATCCGCATAATGCCGTAATCATGTTCGGAGGTATAAATAGATTCCAAGCCTAGTTTTTGTAATTCAGGAGGTTGGCATAATACTCCAGAAAAGAGACGTATTTCTTATTTATTGAAATCTCGTGTTTATGCATACGTAGGAAGTTCCTCCGGTGAAGTATCTCCAGGGCAATACGGGCCATATTTCTTGCCTCATTCACTCCCAGGAAATCCTCCTCGAATGATACCAGTTCCTTTTTGCGGCTCTTCTTTTCAATATTCAGCGTGTCAAGAGTCTGCTGATAGCTTCTGAAGGCTTTCCCGATTACGAAACGGCGCTTTTTCTTTCTCAGCTCCTGTGTTATTTTTATTATTTTGTCAATAAGCGCATTCCGGTCAAAAGTATCCTGACCCAGCATCAATATTGCCCTGGAGACAAGGCATACGGGGGTTACCGGAACCACGTCGCCGATTCTCTGCAGCAAACTGTCTGCGAATTCCTTAACAACGCCAAGGCGGTCCTGGCGGTTAAGTTTGAAAAAGTTTTTATGGGTTTTCAATAATTCTGAAACCGGCACCGGATCCCCGAAACTTACGCTGGCGTAACCATGCTGTTTAAGCCTACCGGCCAGATACCGGGTGAAGTTGACGAGTATGATAAATGGAGTCTTTACCCCGATTCGCATCAGGGACCAGATGTTTTCCCTGAATCCTGTTTTTTCCTTCTGCTCCTTCCATTCCTTTATGAGGACCCGGTCCTCCAGGACCCAGTCGTAATTGATGCCGACGGGGACAAAAACGATGTCATTGTTGAATCCCGGGTCGTCCTTTATCCTGATTATGTAATCCAGGAGTCCTATTTTTGAATCGCGGAAATTCCCATCCCGGGTAAGCCCTCCTTCAATGAAAATACCCTGGGTGATTCCCTGCCGGCTTATCATCTGGATATATTTTTCCAGGACAAGGTGGTACAGCTTTTCGCGGTACTGGCGCCTCAGAAAATATGCGCCGAAGGATTTGAATATGTATTCCAGGGGCCATACCCGCGCCCATTCCCCGACGGCGTAACTAATGGAAATGTTGCGGGCCAGCATGAAGGCCACCAGGACATAGTCAACATTACTCCGGTGGTTCATGACAAAGACAACGGCAGAATCCTTCGGTATCCTGCTGATCTTCCGGGCATTTTCCCTGTCGATGACTACCTCGTAAAGGATGTTCAGGAACAGGTTGGCGATCCAGAACCCGATCTTGTAATACGAAAGGAGGTTGAAAAAGGGAACAATCTCTTCAATGTATTCCTCGACCAGCTCGTCAACCTGCTGTATGTTCATGCCTTTCTCCCGGGCATGAACCAGAATGGCATTATGTATGTCATCGTCGTTCATGAGCTCCTGCTTCACGATGAATTTGTTCATGAACTTGTATTTGTCGAGCTTGATATTGTATTCAGTTATATACTGCCGGACGGAACGATAGAGGCGCTTCATTATTTTATCTTTAATAATGAATCGGATGATCTCATAGACAAGAATCATGCCAAGTATTATTAAGATGATTTTTACTGTCTGTTCTATCATCAGGATTGGTCGTCAACCATGGTGTAAATTATTATAAAAAGCATATACTCGGGACACAAAAAAGTCAAGATTTATTGTGAATATGGATATCTATCTCATTACTGTGTAAAAAAATGCTTGCTATTGTCTTGTATGCTTATATCATAATAAGCATAATAAAGGTAGGAGAATAACATGTCCAGATCCCTGACAAAAGAAGAAAAAATGGTACTCATCGCTGTAATGAAATATATCGTCAGCACTGATGGCGTCATAACAGACCGTGAAGTCGATGACATCAGCAATCTTGCCGATGAAAAAGGTTTCGAGGATTTTCAGAATATCTTCAACGAGGTAGACAGGACCGTCCGCTCCATGAAGGATCTCAAGGAATTAATTGATAAGGTTGAGAACGTCGAAAGCAGGAAAAAAATATTGGAGAATGCCATCGAGTTTTCACGGGCCGACGCGGACGTGAATCCCCATGAAATCGAGATTTTACAATACATGGGCAAAGTGTGGCATATTAACCTGAAAACATTGCTCGCAGAGTAATGATCGGATAGTCGCTACAAAAAATGGGTTCCTCCTTCCCGGTTCGCACATTAATATTCATATGTATGCCAAACATTTGTTGACATATTAACGATGTCTTGTATACTATGGCCGATTCCACACAGGCAGGTCATGGTATGGACAAAATTAAGCATTTTATAGAATCCAAATTCAACCACGATATCCGCGCCGGCTTTACCATCAACGGTTCAGCCGGCACCTTCGTGGAATTTCCCGGTAACCTGGACAATGAATTAAAAACAATACTGACGTCTCAGGGGATCAAGGCCCTTTACGCACACCAGGCGGATGCCTTCAGGAAGATAGAAAGCGGAAGGGATACTCTCATCGTTTCGCGAACGGCCAGCGGCAAGACCATGTCTTTTTTCCTCCCCATATTGAACGAGTACCTCCACGCCGGGCAGCCTTTTTCCGTCATGCTCCTGTACCCCACCAAGGCCCTTTCACGTGACCAGGAAAGCACCTTCGGAAAGCTTATGTCTTCGGTCAGGAAAAGCGGAATGCTGGGGACCTTTGACGGAGACACGCCCCGTGATGAACGGGATAGGATCCAGCGGGCCTCGGATTTCATCGTGACAAATCCGGACATGCTGCACAACGGCATTCTCCCCAACCATAACCGCAAATGGCGCGGATTTCTTTCGCGTTTACGCTACATAGTCGTGGACGAGGTCCATATTTACCGCGGCGCTTTCGGTTCCCATGTGTCAAATATTTTCCGAAGGCTTGAGCGCGTTTGTTCCATTCATGGAAGCAAGCCGGTCTTTGTATGCTCCTCGGCGACCATCAGCAACCCCCAGGAGCATGCGCGTCTTCTCTTTCACAGGGACTTCGAGGTAATCGATTACGATTCTTCGCCTCAGCCTGAAAAATACTTTTACTTCATCAATCCGCCTCTGGAAGCGGGACTGGGGCATGCTGCCTACCGGAAAGGTCCGGCATCGGTGTCAATACCCCTCATCCGGGAAGCGGTAAGGAACAAAATCCGCACCATTTGCTTTTGCAGGGCGCGGCAGGAAGTTGAGCGTCTTTACCGGGCGGTCATTGACGATTATCCCGAACTCCAGTCCCTGGTGAAACCATATCGCGGGGGGCTGCTGCCCGGTGAACGCAGGCAGATAGAGCGCGATCTGGCGGGAGGGAAGCTTATCGGCATCATATCTACCAATGCCCTCGAACTGGGAATCGACATCGGCGACCTGGACCTGTGCATCCTTTCAGGCCATCCGGGTACCATTGCCAGCTTCTGGCAGCAGGCGGGCAGGGTGGGCCGCAAGGGCAAATCCCCGGTCATCGTATACGTCGCCAAGGACCGTCCCATCGACCAGTTCCTTGTGAATCATCATGATTTCGTCACCAGCGCGCCGGTGGAGCAGGCGCTGCTTAATCCCGACAATCCCTACATAATACTCCAGCATCTCCCCTGCGCCGCCCAGGAGCATCCACTCAGGGAGATCGAGGCGGAATTTGATCCTTCCCTGTATGCCGAAGCGCTCAATATCCTGAAATCGGACAAATCCATCGTGCCGTACCACGATTCATACCGGTACGCCCTGCAGGATTACCCGGCGCGCGGCATCAATATACGAGGCATGACCGATTACAATGTCGAAATATTCTGCGGCACTGAAGTAATCGGCGAGCTCGATCCCATCGGCGCCCGGGGCACATTGTATAAAGACGCGATCTACCAGCACCTGGGAAGAAAATACATGTCCATGGACCTAGACCTTGACAAGAAGCTGTGCAGGGTTGACCCGGTTGATGTTGATTATTACACCGAGGCCGTCTGGGAAGGGAGAGTGGACCTTATAGAATCCGAAGAAATCCACCTCTTTAACAGCGCGCGGATTGAATTCGGCATCATACGGGTTAACAAGCAGCCGAAGCTATACAAGAAAATCCGCGAGCGGACCTATGAGAACATAGGATACGGTCCGATCACGCTTCCCGCCTTTGAATACGAGACAACCGGTTTTAATATCGTTGCGCCCGGCGAATGGATCAGGACCCTTGAGGAAAAGAACAAGCATTACACCAGCGCCGCCTATTACGGTCTCAGCTACATCCTCAGGCATGCCTCCACGATTTTCTGCATGTCCGACATCAAGGACATCAATACCGACATATCCCTCTACGAGGCGGAACCCGGTTCATGGCGGAGCGCGCTCTATCTGTATGATACTATCGAGGGCGGCGTTGGATACGCGGAGAAGATATTCGAGAGGATCGAAGAGGTTTTGCGCTTCTGCAGGGACATCGTAGAAAACTGCGAATGCGGCTTCGGTTGCCCCTCCTGCGTTCCGCCGCTTCCTCCCGGTGTTGACAGCCGTGAGCTCGAAGAATTTCTCGTTGAATCGAATGCCGCGGTGGAGTGCACCCGAAGCCTGATCGAAGCACTTCTTGAGAAAACCATACGCGTTCCCGAGATCAGCATAAGCAGAACGCCGCTTTCAGCGCGCCCGGCGCCCCCAGAGGATATCGAGAAAAAGCGAGTCACCCAGAAACTCAACCGTGCCGCCCGGATATTGCGTGACAAGCGGGAGCGCCTCCATTGATACAGGGCTGTTTCAGACATATTAAGGGAATCGGTCCGCGGACCGCACTGCTTTTAAATGAATCCGGCATAGCAACCTGGAAGGACTGTATCGCGAATCAGGAAGCGATACCCTTCAACGGCAAACGGCGCAAGAGGCTTGTCGACAATATCAGGAAAAGCATCGATCACCTTGAAGCCGGGGATATCCGTTATTTTACATCATCCTTCCCCGCATCAGAGCAATGGCGCATTCTGGCCGAATATCTCCATGCAGCCACCTTCATCGATGTTGAAACAACCGGTCTCTCATGGAACTATTGCCATGCATCGGTCATTTCAGCGTATCACCGGGGGGAAATACGTTCCTTTGTCCATGGCGAAAACCTTGATGATTTTCTCGCCATTGCTGATGAAGCTGAACTTCTGGTCACTTTTAACGGTAATTGCTTTGACATCCCATTCATAGAGCGAACATTCAATATTCCATCGCTTGCCAGCCCCCATGTGGATCTCCGATGGATTGCGTGGCACTGCGGGTACCGCGGCGGCTTGAAATCGATAGAAAAGCAAATGGGTATCCGCCGTCCTCCCCAAATCGATGGTATTGACGGTTTTGAAGCGGTCGACCTTTATTATCGCTGGCAGCAGGGTGATATGGCATCAAGAGAATTGTTAATACGCTACTGTGAAGCGGACGTACTGTCGACATACCTGGTTGCGGAACGCGTTCTCAACGCTATCGGCTGCGAAATCGAAATGACCCAGCCAGGGGATGTCTTCAGAAAAATCAATAGTATTGATAATAGTTAAATGCGGACGATATCCGTGAATCCTTCTATATTCTCCAGGGCTTTTTGCGCTTCTTCAACATGATCTGAATTAATGCGCAGGCAGACGCCGCAGTCAGAGCTGATATGCCGTGGCACAGGAATCAGTTTGTGAAGGATCCCTTTTTCTTCCAGTATTTTGTCGGCCCACATGGTCTGGTTGACCGATTTGAACAGTACCGCGCAGTAAGATTTTACCTGTATCATAAATTTATTGTCGATGACGCGGCAAGCATCATCTCCTTTATCTCGTACATATTGGAAACAGACCCCGCCATGAGCCTGTCCTTTAAATTAAAGTAATCAAGGCAGGTTCCGCAGCCAATTAATCGTGTCCCCTTTTTTTCAAGTATCTGTATATCTTCAAGAACAGGAGAACCTTCAGTCAGCAGTTTAACCCCGCTGTTTAAAAAGATGATTACATCAGGCGATGGGGCAGTTTCAGCCATTGTATGGAAAAAGCTCTTCATGAGCAGAGCTCCAAGGGTATCATCACCTTTGCCGAGCACATCCTGTGATATCACGAGCACTTTTTCATCGCGGATAGCGTGGTGTAATATTTCATCTTTTTTAACCTGTGAGGCAATATCTGGAGTTCCCTGCTTTTCCAATACAATATATATGCCGTTAGGTTTTCTTTCCTCTGATACTGAGCATCCTTTGTTTGTCGCGAGCCGCTTTATGTTTTCAAAAGCCGTCTGATTATCAACTATGACCAAGATTTTGTCATTGCTTTCGAGCGCTTTCGTTGCATTGATAACCGGCTGAGGGCAGGAAAGGCCGCGGGCATCCACTTTGTGAAGCATTTACGATATCTCCAATTTATGATTATACATGATATTTACGCAATTACATATGATTCTGAGCCATGTCAATAATTAAAATAATAAATACTTATAATTGAAAAAATACTTTATCAAAACGGCAAATATACTAAATATATGTTGACTATATATGTTTGCATAATATCTTGTTATTCATGGAGCTGAGGAAAATCATACATGTAGACATGGATGCTTTTTATGCCTCCGTTGAACAGAGAAACAATCCTTCGCTGAAGGGAAAGCCGGTCATTGTCGGTGGCGATCCCAGGAGCAGGGGTGTTGTGGCTGCCTGTTCCTATGAAGCCCGCAGGTACGGGATCCATTCCGCCATGCCTTCCAGCATAGCTTACCGGCTTTGTCCCAATGCCATTTTCATGCATGGCAATTTCGATGAGTACCATGCCGTATCAGAGCAAATCCATGAAATATTCCGCCAATATACAGACCTGGTAGAGCCATTATCCCTCGACGAGGCGTATCTTGATGTTACGGAGAACAAAATCGGCTATCCCTATGCCACTCGAATTGCCATGGAAATAAGGAACCGGATATTCCGTAAAACTCGGTTGACCGCGTCGGCAGGGGTATCATACTGCAAATTCCTCGCAAAGGTCGCATCTGATTATAACAAGCCAGACGGACTAACCGTTATAACTCCCGAATCGGCAGATAGCTTTATAGACAGTCTGCCGATCGGAAAATTTTACGGCATAGGGAAGGTTACCGAAAAGAGGATGATACAACTGGGAATTCATAACGGCCATGACTTGAAAAAAGTATCCCTCGACGACCTGGTGAGCCTTTTCGGTAAAACAGGCGAATACTATTACGATATCGCCCATGGCGTCGACGATCGTCCGGTCGAACCAGAGTATGTGCGCAAATCAATCGGCAAGGAAGAAACCTTTGGAACTGACCTCAATGATGTGGAGGAGATGGGCAGGATCCTGAAAACAATTGCCGGCAGGGTTGCTCACGCCCTTGATCATTATGGAACAAAGGGGAGAACAATCACCCTGAAAGTAAAATTTTCCGATTTCTCCAGTATCAGCAGAAGCATAACCCTGGATGATCCCATCAATAATCCCGACATCATATTCACTCATGCAGTGACACTACTGGCCAAGACCGAAGCCGGCGTCAAAAAGGTCAGGCTCCTGGGCATATCATTATCCAACCTTGACGCGGAAGAAACAGTAGACGAGGAGCGCCAGCTCATGCTTCCATTCGCGATGTAGCTGCTTCCTAAGACTGAAGTCGCAATCATCAGAATTCGAGGGTTTTGACAGCCCGTGGGAAAGGTATGACGTCCCTGATGTTCTGCATTCCCGTCACGAACTGGATAACCCGTTCGAATCCGAGACCGAAACCGGCGTGGGGAACCGTGCCAAAGCGGCGCAGGTCAAGGTACCACCAGTAATCGTCAGGGTTAAGGCCGCACTCGAGGATCCTGTTCTTGAGCCTGTCATAATCCGCTTCGCGTTCGCTGCCCCCGACGATCTCGCCGAGACGCGGAACCAAAATGTCCATGGCACGCACTGTCCTGTTGTCGTCGTTCATCTTCATGTAGAAGGCCTTTATCTGTTTCGGGTAGTCTGTGATGATTACCGGGAGCTTGTAGACCTGCTCGGTAAGGAATTTTTCATGCTCGCTCTGGAGGTCTATACCCCATTCTACGGGAAATTCAAAATCCGCCTTGGACTTGACCAGGCTGTCTACAGCTTCTGTATAGGTTATCCTCTTGAACTCGCTTTTGATAATGTGCTGAAGGTTGTCGATTATTCCCTTGCTTATCCTTGTATTGAAAAAATCCATGTCATCAGGGCACTTTTCGAGGACATACCTGAATATGTATTTCAGGAATTCCTCGGCCATGTCCATGTTGCCGCTGATATCGCAAAATGCCATTTCAGGTTCAATCATCCAGAATTCGGCAAGATGACGCGACGTATTTGAATTTTCCGCCCTGAAGGTCGGACCGAAGGTATAAATATTCTTCAAAGCGCAGGCGTAGGTTTCTCCCTCCAGCTGCCCGCTGACGGTAAGGGCCGCTTTTTTGCCGAAAAAGTCCTGCGAAAAATCAACATTCCCGTCATTCATCGGTATGTTATCCAGGGGCAGGGTGGTTACCTGGAACATTTCCCCGGCTCCCTCGCAGTCGCTACCGGTGATTATCGGAGTGTGGACGTAGACAAAATTCCGCTCCTGGAAGAACGTGTGAATCGCGAAGCTCATGGCGCTCCTGACCCGTGCAACGGCGCCGAATGAATTTGACCTCGGGCGGAGATGGGCAATTTCACGAAGGAATTCGAAGGTGTGGTGCTTTTTCTGGAGCGCATATTCTTCGGGTGAAGCTGCACCAAGTATGGTTATTTCCCCGGCAACGACTTCTACGGTCTGACCTTTACCGGGAGATTCTATCAGTTTACCCCTGACGGTTACGCTCGATCCCGTGGTAAGCTCCCGCACTATCGAGTGGTAATCGGGAAAGCTTTCCTCGATGATGACCTGCAGGTTCTTCAGGGTTGATCCATCATTAATTTCAAGGAAAGTGACGCTCTTGGAATCCCTCTTAGTCCTTATCCATCCTTCAACCGTAATGGTTTCGCCGCTTCCCGGCATTGTCAGTATCTGCTTGATACCAGGTTTCATTGTTATCCCTCAATATGTCTGTCGGGTACCTGCCGCGACTTCACTGTAGCTGAATGGACGGCGCCGCTCAAGGTTACTTGAAGTCGATGGCGCCTTTTCCCAGCGCCATGTACAGACCGTGCCCGAATGGAATCAGAAAAGATATAATGGATGTGAATCCGGATTTTTCCCGAAAAAGGTTATATCGTCGATCTTCTTGATTTTATCTCCGCGAAGAATCGCATAAAGCGTCCTCTCGACGCCTATTCCGCCGCCCATTGTCTCGGGGAAGAGCGGCTTGCCGTCAGCATCCTTCATGGATGCGAAATAGAGGAAGGGTCCATAGCCGCCGAGCTCGTTGATGTTTTCGATGTTGCCGTCTTTCAGTATCGGGCGGGCCGGGAGGACCTTGTTGTCGTATATGCGCTCTATGATCGGTTCAAAGAGCCACTCGCGGATTGCGCCGGAAAGGATCTCCTTTGCCGTTGTATGCTTGCCGGTGTTAGCGTCTATGCTCTTCGCGCATATATCATAATTGAATATATCGGCAGATGATATTTTCTGCATGTCGACCTTTTTTTCATGGGGAAGCAGGTACGGATATACCAGGTCGTAATTCTCCCTCAGCAGTCCGGTAATCCAGAAAAACTGCGCCTTCGTTTCCTCGCCGACCTTCTCCTCGAAAACGCGGGGGCCATACTTTTTAACGCAGTCATCCTTGGGATAGGCGGGGAAGGGTGGCTTGGGGACTTCGATAACGACGCCCAGCTTTTTAAGACTGTCGGAATTCTTTTTGTTTATCTCCTCGCATCCCGCTATGATCATCCTCTCGAAAAAATTCATGATTTTTTTCATGTCTTCATTCAGGATCTCTATGACCTTCTTCTGGTTGTAGTAGTAATCGTCAAGGGTGAGGCCCCGGTTGCGCCTGAGCTCTACATCCAGCTGGGAAAAATCCGCGAGGTACCGTCCTCTCTGGAGACGCATCGGGCTCTCGATCTCAAGGCGGATATTGGGCGAGTCGACAAAAATGCCCTTGATGTTCGGGTTTGAACAGGCAAGGAACTTGCTGTAAATCATGCTGTGCGTCGTAAGGTACGTGTGCCCCTTGTAGGGTATTGATGGCGTGTGCTCTATGTCATGGGCAAGCGGATCGGTAATTATGCTCAGCATGACCCTCTCAATATTGAAAAGGCCTTCGCTGATCAAGAACTGGGTCGCGGCATTGATGAAACTGGTGCGGATGGCAGAGGCGTGATAGATTTCATCGGACATCCATTTATTGAGGTAATGCTCGCGGATATAGTCTTCCATTGTCGATCCGCTCTCATTGATCGCCGATTGGAACCGGTACAGGCTTTCTCCTATTTTCTTAATGTTGTCTTCCATACACGCACCTGGTAAATAGATTTTTCAGTCATTCGCAAATGTGACAGAAGCAAATTGTGATCATATCAGTTCATTGTCAAATATTATTTTGAATGCATGGACATTGCTGGAATCTCAACAAGTAGAGACAGGCAGTGCCTTATGACCGGATTTTTTTATGGTTTTTTATAGGCAGTATGATAATGGCACCGTGTGCCGGTGCCATTGCTGTAATCCATATCAAGTTCAGAAGGTTATTCGGGAACCATGTTGAGTGTCCGCCGAGGGCTTATATCAGTCCGATTTTTTTATAAATAAAATCGATGTTCTTCAGATATCGCTGGAGATCAAATATGGCTGTGAGTTCCTCTTCGGAAATTTTGCCCGAGACCACCTTGTCCCTCCTGCAGAGATCCAGGAGGCTACCTTCCCGGGCCCAGACCCTCATGGCCATGTCCTGAACTATTTTATATGACTCTTCCCGGGACAAACCTTTTTCGACCAATGCCAGGAGCAGGCTCTGGGAATAGAAAAGACCTCCGGTCCTGTTAATGTTATCGAGCATGTTCTCAGGGTAAACATGGAGATTTTCAATAACGAAGATCATCCTGTGTATGAGATAGTCAAGAGCCACCGTCGAATCAGGAAAGATGATGCGCTCCGCGGATGAATGCGATATATCACGTTCGTGCCACAAGGTCATGTCGTCAAGGGCCACGTTCATGTTCGCTTTTATGACCCGCGAAATGCCGGTTACCCGTTCGCACAGTATCGGATTGCGCTTGTGCGGCATTGCCGAAGATCCCTTCTGGCCTTTCTGGAACGGTTCCTCCACTTCGCGGACCTCTGTCCTCTGGAGATGACGTATTTCAGTGGCAAGCTTGTCCAGGGTCCCGGCGCAGATCGCCAGGGCGGCCATGTACTCGGCGTGGCGGTCGCGCTGGATGACCTGTGTTGATATCGGGTCAGGTTTGAGTCCCAAAAGGTCGCACACCCGTTTTTCGATATCCGGGGAGATATTGCTGAAGGTGCCGACCGCACCGGAAAACTTGCCGTATGATACAGCATCAATTGCCTTTAGGATACGATCCTTGTCGCGCTTGAACTCCTCGTAATAGAGGGACATCTTCACGCCGAAGGTCGTTGGCTCGGCATGCACGCCATGCGATCTTCCCATGCAGGGGGTGTTCTTATATTTTAATGCAAGGTTTTTCAACACTTCGATGAGGCGGTCCAGTCCCGCAATGATGATCTCACCTGACTGCTTGAGCTGAATTGAAAGCGCGGTATCGACAATATCGCTGGAAGTGAGGCCGTAATGGATAAATCGGCTGGATGGGCCGACATGTTCGCCGACCGCGGTGAGAAACGCTATGACGTCATGGTGCACCTGGTTTTCTATTTCAAGGATACGGTCTACATTGAAAGAAGCCTTTTCCTTAATGGTTTTAAGATCGGATTGAGGCACGATTCCATCCTGGGCCTGGACCTCGCACACGGCTATTTCAATGTCGAGCCATATCCTGAACTTGTTTTCGAGTTCCCAAATTCTGGAAATCTCTTTTCTTGAATAACGGTCTATCATAAAGCCTCACAGGTTAATCAGATATGATTGTTTTCGATATATTGAAATGCTCATATATGTCAATTAATTATTACATCTTTACCATGTACGCGGGCATAAACAGCCTGTCGCAATTGACGCACAGGCGATTGACAACCCTGTTATTGATGAATTCATCCCTGAGACACCGGAGTGGTTCACCGTTCCATATTTCCGCCAATGTTGATTCTTTTAAAGAACCGAGAACATACTTTTTATCATAATCAAAACAGCACGGGACTGCATCGCCGTCCCAAGTAATGGTCATCCTTTCGAAGGGCCAGGAGCATTGAACTTTCGTGCGCTCTAGCGGCTTCATGTTTTCCGAGTATTGGTTTACATCGGCAGCGTTTCCATCCCATGTAGTGAAGCTTTTTGCCAGGAACTGGTCAATGCCGGGCATCGATTCCCAGTCCTTCCTCGCCCTGTCTATGCTTGCGCGGTTCATATCAAAATCAACCATTGATACTATAACCCTGACCGGGCACCCGATGTCGATTTTTCTTTTCAGAAAACGCTTAAACCGTTCTTTGGACAGTTCATAGGCGTTCCCGATTCCCCGTATACGCCGGAATGATTCATCATCATGACCGTCAAGGGATACGTATAGAACAGAAAGACCGGAAATAACCAGTTTCTCAATGATCTCATCCTTGAGCATGATCGGGTTTATCGAAAGGCCGGTCCGTATGCCATGATCCGAGGCATAGCCTATACATGTATCGAAATCTGGGTGCATGAGACTCTCGCCAAAATGGTGGAGCCACAATGTTTCACTTCCAGACGGGGGAGAGAAGAGGGATATCTCATCTATTGCTTTCCTGAAAATATCCAGATCAATATATCCAAGGTCCCGGGTCATATTATTTGTCCGGGGACACATTATGCACTTCATGGGGCAATGATTGGTCAGCTCGATATTAAATATGGAAAATGACTTATTCATGATATAGCCTTCGGAAAGAGATCAATTTCTGTCAATTTTAAAATGAATAGTATATTCAATACATCGCTCATTGAATTATTCTCTTCAATAAACACAATCAAAAAATAATTCGGATTGCACAAATAATGTTATTGCACAAAAAAACATGATTTACTTTTTATTTAATATTACTGCGGGATGATAGCAGTTCCATCTGCCACGGATGTCATTGGTAAAATATATTTATTGTTCATCGTTTCCGGCGGCACCGCTCATGCATACAGGTGAAATGAATATTATTGTTATAACATCATTAATTGGCGGCATCGGCCTTTTCATTCTCGGGATGATCCTCATGACCGAGGGAATGAAGTCCCTGGCCGGAGACACGCTCAGGCGCACCCTCAGTAAATTCACCGGCGGAACATTATCCTCGATCACATCCGGCGCTTTTATCACCGCATTGCTCCAGTCGTCCCATGCCACTATTATTACGACCATCGGCTTCGTGAGCGCCGGTCTTATCACATTTCATCAATCTCTGGGCATCATTCTCGGCGCGCATCTCGGCACGACCAGTACCGGCTGGATCGTATCCCTCCTCGGCATGAAGCTCAAACTGGGGACCGTGGCGCTGCCCATTGTCGGCGTCGGAGCCATCCTCAGGCTCATCGGTAAGGACCGCATTGCAAGCACAGGCCTGGTTGTCGCCGGGTTCGGCCTTATATTTTTCGGCATTGATGTTCTCCAGACAGGGATGAAAACCCTTTCCGTGCACCTTGATTTGAGCGATTATGCCGGCACCGGAATACTGAACAGGCTCCTCCTGGTCTTCGTGGGTATTCTTATGACCGTGATCATGCAGGCCTCAAGCGCAGCGGTTGCAACGACCATGGCCGCCCTTAGCACCGGGACCATTGATCTATCCCAGGGGGCCGCCCTTGTCATCGGTCAGAACATAGGCACGACCCTTACGGCGGCTTTCGCCGCCTTCGGAGCCACACCTTCAGCCAAAAGGACCGCCGTTGCCCATATCATGTTCAATGTCGTCACCGGCATCGTTGCCTTCATCATTCTTCCATTTTTCATTAACTTCGTCGAGTATATCGTTCACACCTTCGGCGTCATGGATAACACCATAACCCTTGCCGGGTTCCACAGCGCCTTCAACCTTCTGGGCATATGCATCATTCTGCCGTTCCTTAATGTTTTTTCTAAATTTCTTTCTCGGATTATCCCGGACCGCGGTCCGTTCCTTACACGGTATCTCGACAGTTCAATCAGAAACGTCCCCACCGTTGCTATCGAAACGGTGAGAAGGACAATCATAGATATAACCATTGCCTCCATTGATGTTGTCAGAGTCATGATCGAAAGTGAAACAATATCGCCGGTCATAAAAAGCCGACTCAGGGAAGTCGGCAAGGCCCTCAACGAAACACGCCGCTTTCTCGGCCAGATGAAAACAATCCGGGGCGCTTCTACGGTCTACAGCTCGCGCCTTATGGCAGTCATGCACGCCCTCGATCACGTGGACCAGCTTATAATCGCCTGCTGGGAATTTGAAAAGCTGTCAACCATGCATAACGACATGCATCTAAACCATCTCGCGGTGACCCTGTCTGAAAATGTAGGACCGGTTCTGGTAATGCTCGAAGGCCTCAAGAAAAAGGAATCCGTAGGTGAAATGGAAAAGACATCCCAATACATGAAAGAATTGCGAGAAAAGCAGCGGGAGGAAATATTGGCCAGGACGGCTTCCGGCGTCATAGATGCTGACACGGCGATGCGTCAGATTGAAGCAATCCGCTGGCTTGACAGGGTGACATACCGGATATTCCGCGCTCTTTTCTATCTCGGTCATTACACGGAAAACGGAACCGCTATCGATCATTCCGACATGAGCGATATGCAGTCGCTGAGAATATGATGCTGAATCAATGATTCTGCGCCTGCGCTTATAACTGAAAACAGGCCTTACCATCATTTGAGGGAGAGAAAATGAACCAGGACAAGGTCAAGGAACTACTTCTTCAGCTGGACAGCAAGGTGGAGGATTTTTCAGTCATTCTTTCGGGAAAGGCAAGCAAGAAGGTTGACGGGCTATATTACCCGGACAGCAGGGAGATTATCATTCATAACAAGAATTTCACCGATGACAACCAGCTGATCTACACCGCCATTCATGAATTCGCCCATCATCTGCACCACACCAGGTCGGCCGTTCCCGTCTCATCACGGGCCCACACAAACCGCTTCTGGGACATTTTTCACAAGCTCCTGTTCCTTGCGGAGGAAAAGGGGATCTACCTCAATGTTTTCAAGCAGGACAGCCGATTCATCGAACTTACCGGAAAGATCAAATCCAAATATCTTTCAGTCAACGGCGCCCTCATGAAGGAGCTGGGGAGCCTCCTTGAACAGGCGCACGCGCTCTGCGAAGAGCTGAACCTCTGCTATGACGACTACGTTGACCGCGAACTCCTCCTCCACCGGACCACGGCGAGGCTCCTGATGAAGATCAACGCCATGAACATCAATCCCAAGATAGGCTTCGAGAACATGAAGACCGTTGCAAACATCAGGGATGAGGATGCCCGGGAACGGGCTGAAGCCGCTTTCGGAGAGGGGATGACTCCCGACATGGTCAGGGCTGAATTCTCCCCCCGGAACAAATCCGATAATGCCCTGTCATCTCTGATGGAAGAGCGCGACAGGATCGAACGTTCAATTGACACACTGACAAAAAAACTTGCCAAAATTGAAAGAAAAATAAATGAAATGAAATATGAAGCACCAGCGCGGAGTAAAAAATGACCAAGACAGCACGGGACACCAAGACCATCGAAAAAATCAAGGAAGCAATCATAGCGAAGGCCGTTGATATTATTAACGCCGAAGGGTTCACCCGCATGACAATGAGGAAGATCGCATCCAAGAACAGCATGTCCGCGACAAACCTTTACAACTATTTTTCCAATAAGGATGAGATATACATCAATATACTTATCCGCGGCTTCAGGTCTTTGTATGAACAGCTGAAATCGGTGTACGATGAAAACGATGATCCCCTGACGCGGGGTAAGAAATTCATCATGACATACCTCACGTTCGGGATACAGAATTACAATTACTATGAGATCATGTTTTCTCCGGCACTGCCCAAGTACAATGATTACGTCGGCACTCCTCTTGAGGATCTGGCGGGGATTGAAATGGATTATTCTAAAAAAATCATAGAACTTTCTGTTGCCGCTGTGGGGGATGTCCTGAAAAAGCAGAAACGCATCGATGCGGCTGAAACAGAACGTCGCATGATTGAAATTTGGAGCATGCTTCATGGGATGATTTCCCTGTATAATAGCAGGATGATAGACTATGTCATCATAAAACCGGTTGATACTTATGAAAGGATCGTCGATGATCTGTTGGGATATATCAAATCCTGATAAATAAAAATACTTTCAAAAAAATGCTTGACTTAAGGTTAACATTTGTTATTATTAACATATGTTATTTTTAATGTGAGGTATTAACATGGCAAAAGTCATAGTATTAGGCGGCGCCGGCGCGGTTGGATCGGTTGCGGTAAAGACCCTGGCCAGGCATCCGGAATTTTCTGAAGTTGTTATCGGTGATTTTAACGCAAAAAGATCTGAAGAATTACGGTCGCAAATCGGCTCTCCCAAGGTGACCTATACCCCTTTTAACGCCCATGACACGGAAAGCATACACAGGGCTATTGCGGGATGCGACGTTGTATTGAATTGTGTCGGCCCCTTCTACAGTACGGTGAAACCCATACTAACAGCTGCAATTGAAGACAGGATACAATATGTAGATGTATGCGATGATGTGGATGTAACCCTTGAAATTTTTCGGATGGATAGCAAGGCCAAGTCGGCCGGGGTCACGGCCCTCATTGGAATGGGCAACTCACCGGGCGTGACCAACATAATAGCCAAACTCGCGGCAAATGATCTGCTCGATGAAACCGATTCCATTGACATCTTCCACGCCCACGGCGGCGAGAAGGTCGAAGGAGAAGGCGTTATCGGCCATCGCTTCCACTGCATGTCTATAGACATACCCATGTTTCTGGACGGCGAGATGAAATATGTAAAATACTTTGAAAAGGACGGCATTGCCCTGCGAGAAACCTTTGAATTCCCGGTACTCGGGAAGGTCCCCCTGTATCCATATCCGCACCCCGAGCAGGTCACTATCCCCAACTACATCAAGACCAGGCGGGTTACCAACAAGGGATCGGTAATACCCAATGAATATTACGATCTTACCAGGGACCTGTGCGGCCTCGGCTTCAGCAGCCGTGAGCCATTAGATGTAAAAGGTCAGCAGGTAGTACCCTATGATTTTGCAGTGGCATACATCCTTCGCGAACGGGAGCGCATCCTCAAACAATTGAACTTCGGCGCTCAGCGCGGATGCTGCTCTGTCGTTGTCAAAGGGAAGAAAGGAGGGGAGTACAGGGAATTCCGCTTCCACATGGCGTCAAAGAGCCAGGCCCTCGGGGAAGGCACCGGCATTCCTGCCGCTATGGGCGCGCCATCCTGATGCATCGCGGCAAGGTGGAAGGGAAGGGCGTCATGCCCCCTGAAGCCTGCGTGAACCCGAAGGACCTCCTGGCGCTCATGCCCGAAGTTATGGATCTTGACAAGAAAACCGAAGGCGGCGAATCCTTCGGAGGATTCATCATCGAGAGCGTGGACAAGAACGGCAACGTCTCCAAGATGAACATGTAGACGACATGGCGACACCGGGGAAAGACAGATATATTCTCGCCGTTGACCACGGCACGTCAGGATGCAAGGTCGCCCTCTCAACCATGCATGGGCATATACTCGATTTTGAAAGCGAAGCGACGCCGGTCTATTTTCTGCCGGCCGGCGGGGCCGAGCAGTCCCCCGCAGAGTGGTGGAATGCCTTCATGAAATCGTCCCGGCGGCTGATACGGCGCCACCGCGACAAGGCGGGACGCATCGACGCCATATGCGTTTCAAGCACGTTTTCAAGCACCGTTGCCGTCGACCGCGACGGCAACCACCTGATGAATTCCATCACCTGGATGGATTCCCGCGGCGCCCCGTATATACGCAGTGTCGCAAGCGGGTTTCCGTCCATTGACGGGTACGGTCTCTCCAAGGTGCTGCGCTGGATCAGTGTTACCGGCGGCGGTCCTTCTCTCTCGGGAAAGGATGATATCGCCCATGTGCTTCTCACCAAGCATGAATATCCCTGCATATATGAAAAGACCTACAAGTTCCTGGGGAGCAAGGATTATTTCAACCTGAAACTTACCGGCGAGTATGCCGCCACCCATGATTCTATCATGCTCTTCTGGGTAACCGATACGCGCGATATCAACAACATCAGGTATTCGAAGCCTCTCATAAAGGCATTCGGCATAGATCCCGACAAGCTTCCTCCGCTGGTCAAATCAATAGACGTGATCGGGACTGTTCTTCCCGAGATTGCCCGTGAAATGGGCCTTCACGGAGGCGTGCGCGTCATCGGGGGGTCGCCTGACCACCAGTCCGCCCTTGTCGGATCCGGAGCAGTCCGCGATTTCGAAGGTCATCTCTACGTCGGCACATCATCCTGGATAGAATGCGCCGTCCCTTTCAAGAAAACCGACATGTTTCACAGCATAGCTTCGCTGCCGTCTGCGATTCCGGGCCGTTACCAGTGCATCAACGAACAGGACATAGCGGGAGGTGCGTTGACGTTTCTGCTCAACAACATCATTTTCCATAAAAGCCATTTTTACGAGGCAAAAAGACCGCGCAACCCCTACGGACGCCTTGACCAGACGGTGAAAAGAGTACCAGCCGGAAGCAACGGTCTTATCTTTGCCCCATGGCTTAACGGTGAGCGGACACCCGTCGACAGCACCACCATCAGAGGGGTTCTGTACAACCTGTCCATGACGACCAACACCGACGACATTATCCGCTCCGTGCTGGAAGGAGTGGCGTACAACACCAGGTGGAGCATGAAGTATACAGAGCGATTTATCGGCAGGGCTTTTAACACTATCAATATCATCGGCGGCGGCGCGCAGTCCGACGAATGGTGCCGCATTTTTGCCGACGTCCTCGGGCGCAACATACGCAGGGTCCGCGATCCGATTCAGGCAAACGCACGAGGCGCCGCCCTTATCGCGTCCGTCGGACTCAGCCATATCCGCTTTGAGGATATTCCGGAACTCGTAGAATACGATTCGACCTTCTCGCCTGCATCTAACAATTCCGCGAAATATGATGCCCTGTTCGCCGAATTCGTGAATATTTACAAGAAAAACAGGGGCATTTTCAAAAGACTTAACGGGCAGGGCTGAATGATCAGGTGATACGGTCCGAAAATACGAAGGATTTTGACTTAAGCTCCATATGATAATAATTTTCCATGAAGAGCGAGATGGCAAACAGCAGGTCAAGAATATACTTTTCGTCATAGGATGCACAATCTATATTGCCGAATTTCTCCGACAGACACTTCCGGATGTAATCCTTCATCGATCCTGGCAGGAGTGCGCTTCCTTGCCATGGCCCGGCAGGATTCTCACCCAGACATGACCCGCAGACCGGCCTCAGGTCCGCCACATCGATGGTAAAACTGGGAAAGTGGCCCTTGCCGCATATCTTGCAGATATCAGTATCAGACAGGACGCCGTGTTTACCGAGAAGATGCAGTACCAGGAACGTGGTGAGGTGCGCCGGGTAATCGGTTCTTGATAAAACCTCTATTCCAGCCAGAAGCAGGTTGAATATCGAGCTGTCAGAAATATCGTAGCCGCACGTCTTGTCGACCGATTCCAGCATGAAATAAAGATTTGTTATCTTCTTGAGATCGCCGGTGATTGACGTATAATATTTCTCAACGGTAACGTCGTTGACGATGAACGAATCCCGTTGATCCCGGTGATAGTAGAGCAGGGTGGAAACGGCGCCGGGCTCGGTGGCGGCCATGGAGCGTTTCTTGCTTTTTTTCAAACCCTTGAAGATGAATTTTCTTTTTCCGAAATCCCTGGTGTAGATATTGCATACGACATCAGCTTCGCCCGACACACGGGAGGAAAGGGCGATGCCTGTTGTTTTGAGGATTTCCATCTTCTTTTAGTTATTTTGACTTGTTTATGGTGACTACGATGCGGTTTATAATGGTGCCGCTTATCTCCTTGATTGTAAAAAGAATATTTCCGTCCCTTATGGATTCTCCTTTTTCAGGGATCTTTCCAAAAAGGTCAAAAACATAGCCCCCGACGGTGTCAAAGCCATCCTGCGTTATTGACAGACCGAGTTTTTCATTGAAATCTGCCACCGGCATCCGTGAATCGATCTCGTAGGTATTCTTTCCCGTTTTTTCAATTTCAGGCAGCTCAATACTGTCGAACTCGTCATTGATCTCGCCGACAATTTCCTCAAGGATGTCTTCCAGGGTCACGATACCGCTGAATCCGCCGTACTCGTCCACCACCACGGCGATATGGAGCTTCCTCATCTTAAATTCGAGCAGCAATTCGTCCAGCGTCATGGTCTCAGGGACGAAAAAAGGCTCATGAATGATTTTCTTCAGCTGGAACTTTTTGCGCGATGTTTCAATGAGAAGCCGAAGAAGGTCCTTTACGTAGAGGATGCCGACAATGTTGTCAATCGTTTCCTTGTAGACCGGGACCCGTGAATGGCCGGCCTTGCACATGGTCTTTACCAGGGGCTTCAGGTCGGTTTCAGAATCGACGGCAAAAACATCAACGCGGGGTATCATTATATCGCGCGCATTGAGAACTGGGAGCTTTATGATTCCTCGAATCATTTCTTTACGCTGGACATCAAGGCTTTCATAATCGCATGATTCCAGGACATCATTGTTGCTTCTTTTAAATGATTTTTTAAGACGATTGAGGAATTTAGTCTTTTTTACGGGGTTATTGTCTGAGCCAGAACTGTCGGATATCATTCTGATTTGTATTAAACCTTCCTGTTTAATTCTAATTAAAAAAACAGTTGGAATCGATTTTTGTCAACAGTATTTTTTTAGATTATTTATGACATTTATAATAGCTATATTATTAAAATTATTGTTTACATATAAATAATCAGTAATTAACGGGTATAGGGGATATAAATTGCATGATTATTCAAAGTCGTGCAAGCTATCTTCTTGAAGCTTTAATTGCATGGACGAAGGATGATGAAAAAGTTTTTCACTCCCGAACCTCTTATCATTACTACCGGCGGCGGCGGTCCCGGTCTTTTCCATGACACTTTAAAAAACATGAAAAACGCCATTTCTCTGGGTTCCGATGTAATTCGGACAAATGTATCCATGACAAAAGATAAGAAAATGGTCTTTTTTTCCAACGCTGTTTTCCAAAACAAGGAATTGACCGCGAGAGGCATCGGCTCCTATTCCCTTGGCGAGCTAAAAGAATTATTCCGCGGGGTGACCGGCGGTGATGACACCGATGACATCAAGGGCCTGTTCCCCGATATGGAAGAAACATTGTCCGCTCTTAAAGATTCACGGTTTAACCTGAACCTTGCCGAAAAGGATCCGCAGCTTATCAGGCAGTACTGCGGCATCATCCGCAACCTTGATGCCGAGGAGAGGATATTGACATCATCCCTTAATATATACAACCTTAAAAAAATACGGGATATGTTTCCCGATGCGGCAACCGCCTTTTCCTTTGGCGGTATTGTCGCATTCTACGCCCTTTACCGCTCCGGTTTTTTATATTTTAAAAAGAAATTCCCCGATGACGCGCTGATAATCCATGAAATGATCGGCGCATCCTTTTTGGCCAATGCCGGGTTGATAGAAGAGGCCAAGTCCCGAGAGATACACGTGTATGTTCTTAATGTCATGAAGGAAGACCAGGTGAAGCGGCTATTCGAAGCCGGCGTTGACGGCTTCGTGACCAATTACGCCGCCCTGGTCAAACGATCACTCCCTCCTGCCGGTAAAAGACATGATAGTTAAACAGCTAGATCACATGACCCTCTTCATGATGGCACTGGTTTTTATTGCGGCCCATGTCCGTCTTGTCGGCAAAAAACTGCGGCATACCGGAATCATCCAATATTTCCTCCACATGCTCTACGGCGTTGCCGAGCCGACGATTCTGAGAATCACCGATTTTATCATTACGAAAAAGATTATTATTGATACGGCCCCCGGAAGGGCCTTCTATAAGCTCATCGCCACACTCAGTCACTATCTTCCCCATGGGATCATACTGACCACACGGGCCGCCGGGAAATTACTTGATTATATTGAAAAGACCGAAGGACCGGGAGGGGCCAGGATCGCCGTCGGTCCCTGCGTGTGCCAGCGTTCTCTCAATAAATGGAAAGAGCCTTCCTGCAAGGACATCGTCATCCTCTATGGCGCGGACATATACTGCTACCTTGATCTGGGTTACCGGATCATAACAGCGGCGGAGGCGAAGAATATCGTCCAGGAGTGCCGCAAGGCGGGCCTGGTTCACACCGTGGATTTCTGCATGCAGTCCGGCAAATGGGCTTTTGTCATATGTAACTGCGATAAAGACATATGCGTGCCGGTTCGCACCTATCTGCTGACCGGAAAATTCGTCTATCCTGGCCCTGAAATAGTCGCCATGGATCAGTCAAAATGCCTTGGAGAAAAAAAATGCGGCCTCTGCATTACCTCATGCCTGTTCGGAGTCAACACCCCAACCGGCAGCAAGCCGACTGTTGATTATGCCGCCTGCCTGGGTTGCGACCTGTGCGTACAGACATGCAAGGGTAATGCGCGTCGGATGATGCGGCGTTTCCTCTATGAGCATGAAGACATCATGCCCCCGGAACTTCTCCTGTGACGACCCTGGTCCGGTTTACTGTTTCCGCGCGGCGATAAAAGCCCGGGCTGAAGTTGCTCCCAGTATTCCCTTGTTTTTTTCAAGATATGTTTCAACAAAAAGCCTCTTGAATCCAGGTTTTTCATCATCCGGGAGGTACGTCATGAAAGGAACCATGGGTGCGGATTCAAGATACCCCGACAATTCATCCATGCTTCGGAATGTAAAGTTATGCAGGTAGCGCTCAACTGAAACGTCCCTGAATCCAGCCCGGGAAACAAGTTCGATATTTTCCTCCCTGGTCAGGAACATCCACGGCCATTTGACCGAGCGATAATAGGGCTGGTATTTTTCCACCTTCAGAATAGCATAAATTGCCTCATAAAGCGTATTTGATTCCTTGAGACTGGTCTGGACCATGATGCGACCTCCCGGTTTCAAGGAACGGAAGAGCAGGCGATACATGGAGTCAAGATCATGTATCCAGTGTATGGCCGAATTTGAAAACACGGCATCGAATTCATTATCGAATTCGATGGCCAGGGCGTCCATATTGACCAGGGTGATATTGCCGGTGCTCAGGCTGGCGGCATTTCGCTGCGCAGCTCTTATCATTTCAGGTGACGCCTCAACGCCGGTTACATGTCCCAACCGTGCCCTTTTTGCAAGTTCAATGGTGAGAAGACCATTACCGCAGCCCAGGTCCAGTATTCTTTCATACTCAATCGGTTTCAGCATATCCATGGCCATCATGCCGAGCTCGAACTGGAGGGTCGAACTGTCCTGGTATAATTCCGCGTCCCATTTCAATGTTTTACTTTCCATATGACAATGACATCCCCAGTGGTTTATGCATCCTGTTTCATAATGACAATTCCCGATTTGTGTTCTTACGAGAAATCCTGTCATGTTATGCCGCAGTCAGGATTTCATTCACCGGCAACCGGGTTTCCCAAAGTATATAGTTAAACAAGAGGGTTTCGTGAATAATAACCGGCTATTTATTATTAAAAATTCAAGTATTTATTTATGGATAACGTGTAAGTGTTTATACAAAAACTATTTTCTTGACATAAATCGGCTTATGCAAATTATTATGTTTAGTATTTCTAGCTTTCAGGAGTCTGATAGATGAAAAAAAAGGTTTTATTGGTGAATCCCCCTTATCCATTGGAGGAATCCCCATCACCGCCTTTTGGACTGATGTCCCTCGCGGCATACCTTATTGAACAGGACATCGATGTAATCATAGCCGATTATATCGTCAATCCCTATTCCCGGGAGCATGCGAGGGAGACTGTTCAGCGGTTCAAGCCCGATGTCATCGGCGCAACCGGCGTCACCATGAACATCAATACTGCCCTGAAAATCCTCGGTGATTACAGGGAAGAATCGCCCGGTTCTGCAATTGTCATGGGCGGGCCCCATGCCACCTTTGACGCCGAAAACATGCTGGCGGCCAATGCACATATCGATTTTATCGTTCGGGGAGAAGGCGAGTTGACCACTAACGAGCTGCTGCGGAATCTGGGAAACCCCGAATCGTATAAATCCATCCGGGGCCTTTCATACCGTGAAAACGGCTCCATCAGGCATAACGAAACCCGGGAGTTCATTCCCGACATCAACATCCTCCCCTATCCGGCGCGCCACCTGATACAGCTGAGCAAATACAAGGCCCTGGGCCTCCCGATCAACATGATAACGTCCCGCGGCTGCCCCTTCGAATGCATCTTCTGTGTCGGTTCGAAGATGGTGGGACGCCGCGTCAGATATTTCGACACGAAACGCGTCGTGGATGAATTCCAGATGCTCTCGACCATGGGCTTCAAGCAGATTAACATTGTCGACGATCTTTTCACTTCCCACAAGAAGCGCTGCATTGAAATCTGTGAAGAGATCCTCCGGCGCGGGATCAGGCACGAATGGACCGCCTTTGCCAGGGTCGATACCGTTAATAAAGAGCTCCTCGAGATCATGAAGAAGGCCGGCTGCACCATGCTCTGCTTCGGCATCGAGAGCGGCGTGCAGGAGATACTGGACCGCGTCAAGAAGAAGACCACCCTGGAAAAAATAGAGAAGGCGCTGTCCCTCTGCCGCGAAGTCGGCGTCCTTCCCATGGCCTCATACATCATGGGCCTGCCCGGCGAAACTCCCGAAACGGTAAAACAGACCATGGACTTCGCCAAAAGCACCTGCAACAGCTACGGTTTCCACATTCTGGCGCCGTTCCCAGGCACGGAGGTCCGCGAAAAGGCCGAAGAGTACGGCATGCGCATCCTGACCAGCGACTGGGACAAATACGACGCGAACCAGTCCGTGTGCGAATCGATATACCTGCCGCACCAGGAAGTTGACCGCATCGTGAACGAATTCAACGGAGGCATAAACCGCCTCATCATCGGCATGCTGAACAAATATGACCGGGGCGAATCCCTGTCCGCAGACGACCTCGCCATGGTCAACGGCATCAAGTCCCTGGACTTCAGCTACAAGCTGATAAGCGGCAAGATGGTGGAAGAGTTTACCGGAAAGAAAAGGGATGGCGGCATCAGCGGATTCATTGATTACGTCACCAAGCGGTCAGGTCTTGACAGGGAACTGGTCTCCCGCGAGGTAGACCGCCTGTTTACGACAGGGTGCCTGACCAGCAATGACTCGGGGGGCGCTACCTCCATAACCTGGACTTGAGCCGCGTCCTTACCTTACCGGACGGGGAACAAATCTTGACCACCATTACGGTCACCGGAGCGGGCATTGCGCCGATAACCTCTCAATTTACCGAACCCACTGATACGGTTAAAGAATTGTAATAGATATAGCTCCTATGCCATGATATTTAAAATGCAATCAGCTAATCTCTGTTTCATCGTCAAGTCAATAAATCATTATCTTAATAACGGTATCACTGCCGGCACGGACGTCATCTCTTTCGCTGAATCGACCCTTGGCATAGGCACCATCGAAGAGCTTGCACGGATCATATCCGGGCCGGACTCAAGCGACAACGGGCTTCTTGAACTCGTCCTTTCCCCGGACCATGAGATCAGGACAACCATTGAGCCCCATGTTCCGTCCGAGGGTCTCGCGCCAGCTGATACGGATGCCATCGCCGCAACTGTCGCCGGTGAGCTTAAAAAAATCAATGTCCATGTTGGAGCCGCCGGCGTTGCCGCTGTCGTCGATCTTTCCCTGCCCATTATACGAGGGTTTGTCAATAAACTCAATCTCAGCAAAAGCCTGCCTTTTCATTCACGGGATGATTTCCCCGATTATCTGACGGATGAAACCGTCATCGCCCTCCGGGTCCTTCTCCGCAACAGCCGGTACCGGCCCGGATCCGGCCATGACCGGGTCATCATTTCTCTCATCGATGGTCTGGGGCGTTTGGCTGTGGGCGGCGATACAGGCCTGATACTGGATTGCCTTTCGCTCCTCATAGGCCTTTTCAACGGAAACAGGGCAGACTTTGACATCCATGAGATGCTTTCGGCCGAAAAAAAACGTTATGAAGACATACTCCATAAGGCGTACCAATTCAGCGATTACTGCGCCAGGTACACCATGGAATTTCTCATGGCGCATAAAGTGCAGCCGCCGGCGGCCGATACCGGCGAAATCAGGAGAAGATTGTATCTGCTTGACCTTATATACATGGCGGTCTTTGACAGGCCTGCCAACGGGTCACCCCGTGAGTTAACGCTGCGGTTTGACAGGAACGGGGATTGTCTCCCGGAATGATTATTAGAACGCGATCTTTTTCTATCAGATCCTGAAACCAAGCATTACATAATAGTGCAGGGACTGGAAGAACTTATTGTTATAGAACAGAATGTAATAATCGGTTCCTATATTGAGGCTCATGGCATAGAGGAAATTCAGCTCTATGGAGACGCCTGCTTTTGCATAGGGGTCAATGGACTTCACCCTTCCGTTGATAAGCGGTATACCCAGGGCGTTGGCCCTTGTATAGGTCTGCATTGAATAGGATGCGCCGCCGCCGATGCGGAAATAGAAGTTAATGGGAACATCCAGCCTCGTTTTGATAAAAAGGTTTATTCCACCGGTAATGTTCGTCAGCCGTGATTTAAATTGGGGCGAGTTCTTCCCGGCATACATGCAGTATCTTCCGTCAAGCTCCAGTCCCATGAAGCGGGCAAAATTCTTGCTTTTTACATATTTTGATTCGCCGAAATGGAACCCGATGGAACCCATGTAGCCCAGGTATTTAAGGTCAAAGGCGCTGTCCCTGTACATGCTGTTCCACTGTGGGAGCAACATGTTATAGGATACGCCGCCGTTTATTTTAAGGCCAATGCCCGCGGGATACTTGTTTGCAAAGAATTTCTGCCGCGCGACCTTGCGTATCTCGACATTTTCCCATTCGGTCCAGAAGCTTACTTTTTCAAATTTGTTGACAGCGCCGATTCGAATACGGTAAGTCCCCGGGGGGAGGAGAAAATCTATGTAATTGGTGGGCACCGTCTTATCAAGGACAATAGCATCATCCGCGTTTTTCATCTGGACCATGTATTTGATGATCCCTTCAACGGCTTCCCATTTTATGCGAATGGCCTTTTCCTTTTTTCCCTTTTCCTGGGCAAGGACCGTTGAGACCGCGGCTATTGCCAGCAGGGCCGCAATCACGATTCTGGAAATGAAATTGCACTTTACTGTCCTTTTCATGGGGCGTCACTCTGATTCTGTATTAATAACTTTATTTGAATCAAGCTTCAAGCCTTTTTTTATTCCCAGCGTTATCTCAAAGGGTGCCCTGGCTTCCTCGCTTTTTCTTTTTACCCGATTGGTTCCTGCCTCAGTTTCAAGGGCCTGCAGGGTCCAGATGAATCTTCCCTCATCCAGCTTGTTTAATGCGGCAAATTTATAGGTCGTTGCCCTTGTTTCAAAGGTCGCAACTGAGTACTGTATCCCTGCCTTCACCTGGTATAGGCCTATCCGGTACAGGTTCGCGTTCCGTACCGGCCGCCAGGTGAAATCGAGGGTATCTCTCTTCAGCATGTTAACAGCGCTTCCGGGCCGTGGGCCAATTGCCACCGGCGTATCAAGGATACTCAGCACTTCGAAGGAATTCACATTGCTGGTCATGAGGATGGTGTTCTTTTCATCGATCATTTTCACGCGGCATAAATACTGTCCCAGCGGGAGGTTGGGCATTACCGCGGACAGGTCAGAAGCCGAAATCTCCTTTATGACCGTATCAAAATTCCTTGTTTTTGCTATCTGCACGATAAACGTACCTTCGAAATCAGTTTTTGACCATGAGAAACTAACGTCCGAGGCATTCTTCTCTTTCGGTGTCAGAATGATCGCCCGGTCCGCCGGTTCTATGAGCTGGAGGGTACCGGTGGCGCCGACCTTGAAGCTGAGCACCCGCGAGCTGTCGGTCTTGCTGCCGTCGCTCATGACCCCTCTCAGGCCCCAGTAGTAAGTGCCTTCCTTCAACTCCTCGGCGAGGCGAAACGAGTTGTCCCTGCTGGACCTGGCGGCTATTACTCTGGACATCCCCCTGTCTTCAGAAATGGAAAGATCGGTTGTGACGATTGAAGGGTCTTTGGTCCAGGTGAAATTGAGGCCCCTGGTTGTTATCGTCCGGGGATGGATGGTCTTGTTGTTGGCCGGTGACAGCGGCTCGGGCGGCTCGACCGTTTCTGTTTTTGATACCGTGAAGGTAAATACCGGCGACTCCGAATTGCCCCTTCCGAGGTCAGCATCTGAAATATTGGCGACTTTCCAGTAGTAGGTGCTCTGTCCCAGGCTGTTGAGAGCTATCTTGTTTCCTTCCACTACCGTGTTTACCGCCGGCGCCGACATGTCCGGCCGCACCGAAACCATCAGCCGGTACCGCGGCACCGATTCATTTTTAGACCATATGAAGTTGATCATGGGATTGGCATCACGGTATCTTATCACCGACCTGTCCGCCGGAGAAATCAGGTATACCGGCTTGTCGTTTACTATCGTGAATTTCCTTATCTCGCTGGATTCAATCTTTTTGGTCACCCTGTTCACGGCCGTCACGCGCCAATAATAGACGCCATCGTCCAGTCTAACCGCTGAATTACCCCGGGCCGACTTTATCCTCACAAGGGGGTCCGATACCGCCGGGTTGGCCGCCACTTCAAGATAGGTGTCGTAGTCGCCGCGGGGCTGTTCCCACGAGCAGGGCACCATCGTCTTTGCCGGCGTTGAGGGGATAAACTTGTTATTATCAGGACTGATGAGCTTGATGGTGAGGTCATAGAGGCGGATCGTGTCTTTTCCGGCCAGAATGTTCTGGTTCTCGTTGATGACCTTTTCTTTCCCGCCGCTCTGCAGTGTCGCCTTGCCACGGTTAACGGTCATCTGGAGCTGGTTGTCGCGGTCCTGGGCCAGGCTCACATCGCCGTTTCGCAGCGATATCTTGCTGTCCCCCGATTCAATATTTACCTTTCTGGCCTTGCCGCCCTTTGCGCCGCTCTGGCTGGCGCTCATGGTGCCCTGTATGAACTTGATGTCAAGTTCCTTTTCGGAAAGAGAAAGAAGAATCATGCTGTTCTCGTTGAGGGTTATCACCGTGCCGTCTTTGAGCCGTATGGTTGCCTCGGAATTGTCCGCGGTGCGCACGGTGTCGTAATTGTAGAGGCTTGAACCTTTGTATATCTCGTCCCATATCACCTGCGACGAGAACTTGCGCTCTGCCGTGTTGCGCTTGGCCGTTATCTCGCCGATCAGTTTGGTCTTTCCGGTCCCCGACCTGTCCATGATGTCAGCGTAAAGCAGATAGCCGAGGACTGATAGAATCGCGATACCGAGGATGACGGCAACGCTGTCACTTTTCGATAATCTCATATTTTTCTTCACCGTGATCGATCATCTTCGACACTTCCTCATCCGACAGGAGCGTGGACACATCAATGCCTATGCGCCCCTGCATCTCCCTCAGGGACTTGGGCCTGCCCGGGTCGTCCATCCGCCCCAGGACAGCGTATATCTGCTGCGGCTCCATCTTTCCCTTAACCTTGATCTGCTTCATCTTTTCAACCGCGAAAATATCCCTGACCAGCTTGTATGAATCCTCGCTAATAAGGATATCGGTCCCGAAGGGCTTGTTCAGCTGTTCGATACGGGAAGCGAGATTCACCGGGTCTCCGATGACCGTGTATTCCATCCTGTTTTCTGAACCGATCTGTCCGGCCAGCACGATGCCGGTATTGATGCCGCAGCCGATGCTGATAATTGGCTTCTTCGCGCCGCCCCGTCCCTTGTTAAAGGCGATGAGCTCGTCGCGCATGAGCAGGGCGCTGTTGATTGCGTTCTCGGTGTCGTTCCCCTTTGAAATCGGGGTCCCCCATACCGCCATGATGGCGTCGCCTATGAACTTGTCAACGATACCGTTCGTCTTTTCAATGCAGGCAACCATCTTTGTCATGTAGAGGTTCAGGAATTCCACGACCTCTTCCGGCTCGAGCTTCTCCGATATGGCGGTGAACTGCCGTATATCCGAAAAAAGAATGGCGACCGTCTTGCGGTCACCGCCGAGGCGGAGGTCCCCCCTGAGGGCGGCCTCGGCAATATCCTTGTTGACGAATTTGCCGAAGGCGTTCTTGATCCGTTCCTTTTCTTCGAGGCCTCTGCCCATTTCAATAAACGTGCTGGTAAGCTGGCCGATTTCATCCTTCGTGGTCGGGGCGATATCGACGCTGTACTGGCCTTCTATGATCTTTTTCGTCGCGCCGACGAGGCGTATGATCGGCGTCGTGATGGTCTTCCCGAACAGGAATATGATGAGAATCGCCGCGGTGAGAACGATGCCCATGATGATCATGTTGCGCCGCTGGATATCATAGACCGCCTCGAAAGCCTTCTTCTCGTCAGCCGTGGCTATGATTCCGAACCCGCCAAGGTCGATTTTTTTGAATGAACCGAGGTAGTAGACGCCCTTTGCGTCCTTGTACCTGGTCTGTCCGTTGTCTATCTTGCTCTTCATCATCATGGTGCAAATGGGGAGTGACGCGTAATTCGCGGCGCTCTGGACGGCATTCTTGTCCGGGTGCGCTATGACCTCGCCCTTGTAATTGACCATGAACACGGTGGTGACACCCGTTGTCTTGAATGTCTTCAGGAGGTTATCCAGCCGGATGTAGCTGATCATCACTGACTTCACCGTGCCATTGGCGTCGCGATCATAGGGGAAGCTGAGGGAAAACACCGGATTGTCAAGGTAGGGGGAGACGTTTATGATGAGGTGTTCTCCCGAAAAGGAAAGTTCCTGGAGCTTTCTATCATTGAGCGTATTGATGTCTGATTCGTTTATGAGGTACTTGTTCATCAGCGGACGGTTGAAAAACGTCTTCGCAAATTCATCCTTGCCGGTTTTTTCAGATTTTTTTAAGATGCCGGCGAAGAGAACCTCTTTCTGTCCCGACGCCATGAGGCCTTCTTCCCCGGTCAAATTCCCCATTTTCTCCCTCAGCATGACCGAGGACATGACCTGGTACTTTTCGATTTCAGACTTGATCTTGAGGGCTATGACTTCCGATATCTGCAGGTTGCTCTCCTGCACCCTGATCTTGTTGTCATTCTTGAAAAAGTAGCTGGCCAGGAAGATCATACCCATCAGTGACGCTATGATTATGAATGAAATTATGGATATAAGTTTGAACCGTATTGAACGGTAGAACGGCCCCGCGGAGACCGGTTCAATGTTTGCCGGAGCGCCCTGGCTTGATTTTTTTGCGGGCGCCTCTTTCCTGGCAGGCTCCCGGGAGGATGTTTTTGCCGCAGGGGCGGAGCCTGCTGTCGTGGCGGCGGCTCGTTGCGGCGCCTTTTCCTGCCCAGGCACCGGAACAGGGGCTGCAAACTCCGCCTTGTTCACCGGGGGCGTCACCTGGTGTACCTGGACAGGAGGGACATTATCAATGCGTATGGCGTCACGTATCTGCCGGGTTTCGCCGGCAGGACGGTTGAAAGACTCCCTGAAGACTTCGAGGATATGGCGGTACTTGTTAAGTTCAGGGGCATCCTTCTTTATCTGCTGAACCGCCGCGATGGCATCATCGACGCTTCTGCCATTCTGGATATGCATGCTTGCGATCAGCGGCAGGGCGAACTTCGTGCGGTATGATATGATCAAACATCCGCCTTTTGCGAGGGCATTTCTGAGGTCATTGACGGCACTGCGGAGCGCGCCGACATGCTGCACGTCTGGGGTGTCGAAATACAGGCTCATGACCTGAATCCCGGCCCTGGTAAATGTGCTTACCATCGAAAGATATATGGTTGCGTCGACAGGTTCTGATGAAACGATGCATGCTGACTTGACGCCGCTCTGGCCCAGCAGTTTCAGTTTCTGCCTGGAGAAAATGCCTGAGATTTCTTCCTGTGAAATAAAGTCGGGTAGGATTTCTAAAAACAATTTGCTGGATGAAATATTTTTTTGTTTCATATCAATTGATTTAAATGTACTATTATTTTATTATTTTATGCAAATATATTCTATTTTTTATTATAAATGACAAATTAAATACCAAGTCAATTAAAATATTTTGTATATTATAATTTGGTTATTTTTATTAAACATATATGACAATATATCAATACACATCTACTATTAAGATCGGCTATTTCCATTTTTTTAAAAAAGAATATTAGACCTGTTGTTGATCACTTCAGGGAATTCAAGGCTTTTTCAATATCCCATCCGTACGCGTTAAGCAGGTTAATGGCCATTACTTTCGTTGACGGTGAATTTTTTACATCGGTATTCCCTGAGGAGAGCTTTTCAACAATAACCATTATCTTGGAAACCTGTTCCGCGGTATAATCCATGCTCAATCCTCATCATTTATTTTAATGCTGTTTCTGTATGCGTCGCGACATTACCCGGTCTGTTTCATGTCAGACCAAGAGATCCATAATCAGAGAAAACTTCTTTTTTCCAGAACCTTTCTACCATGGCGCACCCATGGCCATGTTCGACAAGGAGTCCTTTGAACCGATCGGCATGTTCATGTCCGCAGATAAAAAGTATGTTCAGGTCCAGTATGTCCATGATTCTGTCCAGCCAGTATTGTTCCCTGATATGCCAGTATGTCCTGGCCATTTCCGAGGCGCAGGCAATCACTTTTTTCCGTAAAGCATTATCAAGGATATACGAAACCGGCGCCTGCAGCTTAATTCTTGCCGCCTCACGGAGATCGCCAAAGAAGGGTATGCCCAGTTCAGCGAGCTGTTCACTGCCGGGATCACAATACCGGTGTTCTATCCCGAGTATCCGGGCTGCCTCCTGGGCCGTGTCTGCGCTTGCATGGTAAACATCACGGAGAGCTTCTTCGCTGAATTCTTCGGCAATTACCCTGATATCAAGTTTTCGGCACATCTGCACAAGATAAGACCTGAATTCGGACCTGATTCCTTCCGGCACGGGCCCATTGTACTGTACCAGGTGATCGATGCCGACTATGTGAACCATTTCTTTTTATCTGACCCTGAGAAGCCTTAACCCGCGCTTCACGGCCGCGATGGCCGAATTGCCGGCAGGCCGTTCACGGTCAGCTGCCAGCTTTCTCTCAAGGTGCATTTTCCTGAATATCATATACGCTGCCGTCAGGGTACTGCTCATGAGCCAGTAATTAAACCCGGCGCCGATGACTGCCCCGACCACGGGGATCAGCTGTCCCAATTTTCTTTTTGAAATGTTTTCAGCTATCCGGGAGGGAAGGGAGCTCGCCGAGTGCTCCATGAACCGGATGGCCATGGCGGTCTTGGTCTTTGCGGCTATCTTTACATATGCCGATTTGCCCGCCATTGCCGCTGCCGCGATCTGCATATCGGCCAGAACAGCGGATTTTACCGGTGAAGAATCGCTGGTGCCGGCATGGTAGATCCCCATGACAACCGGGAGCATCAAGGGGTCCTGCATTGAAAAGCCGTAGCAGGTACCTATCTGCTGAATAGACCGGAAGATGATTCCCATAAGCACCGGTATATCGGCCGCGATCAGGGCAAGGCCGCCCATGCCGCATCCGGCGCCTTCCAGGGCGGCTATGATCTTTGCCGGTGCAAAGTGCTTCCTCGCCAACCGGTCCAGCTTTTCCAGTTCCTGTTCGGACAGATGGGATACGGATGCGACATGCAGGCCGTGCTTCCTGCCTTTCTTGATTATGCTTTTATCCGAATATGTCCAGTACGATATATCCTTGAGCATTTCCATAAAGCCCATGACGGCCCTTTCAACCGTCCCTCGAAGATGCCGAGGTATTCTTTCGAGTATAACGGTAACGGGCTTTCCGATAGCATCCATGGTTTTAATCACCATGCCGGGTTTTGCCGTCTCCCAATCCTCGATTTCCTTCAGCGCTCTTTGTTCATAAGGAGTAAGGCTCATAGACTACCATGCCAGTCAGAATATAACATAATAAACCTAATATAGTTGTTGCGCATGTCTCCCAGCAAATACTTTTTTTAAAAAGAGCCTCTTATTGCATTTTAATGAACATTTAATAAAAAACATATATGAAAGA
>DAONAJ010000018.1:0-1697 GCA_035400945.1 Spirochaetota bacterium | reverse complement strand
GATTAAATGGATTCACCCCGTTTTTTATTGGCAACTCTTCCAGGATTTCCTGTAAAATATGGATTCTGGCCATATAAATTAGCTTGATAATACTGACATTTCAGTGCATAGTGACGCAAGGTGTGGTTATGGATATGACTCTTGAAGAAGCTGTTTTTCAAAACAAAAAAATTCGGATTCTTGCCTATTCAGTAAGCGATTATGTGGAATCCCGCATGAAAGAAGTGCTCCAGCTTCTTTTCAAGAAATACAATAAGCCAGAGATGATGCCTCCTGTCTACACCTGTCTGAAGGAACTCGTAATCAACGCGGTAAAAGCCAATTTCAAGAATATCTATTTTGAAGGATATTCCTCAAAAAACGCTTCGGAAAACGTCCTGGAATATGAAATGGCCCTCAAGCTCTTCAAGCTGGAGCTGAGCCGGGAAAACGCGGCAAGCCTGGAGCGGCTGGCCCGTGACGCGGACATGAAGGCGGAGGTCAGCATACAGTCCGGGCCCGCCTGCCTTGATATTACGGTAACCAACCCCGTCGAAATGACCGACCGGGAAAAGGCAACGGTTCAGAACAAGCTCAAATGCGCCAGCCGGTATAATGATATTACCGAGTATTTCGCGGAAAATGAAGATGAAGTCAGCACCGAAATAGATGAAGGTGCCGGCCTTGGTCTTATCCTCATATCAATGATGCTCAGGGGCATGGGTGCAAACGATTCAGATTTTGTCATAACCTCGGAAAATAATAAAACGACCGCCGTTCTCAAGATCCCCATTAAATGATCAAAAAATAACCCCGGCATCATTTTTTTCTTGTCATATTTACGGATTTAAAAAAATAGAGTCGTGTTTTAAGGTTTAGCTTTTCTGCGTCCAAGGGCTGACGCGACGGGCAGTTCAAGGCTTCATGTTGACTGCGGGTAAAAGCAAAAAATATTGCGGTTCAGTGTAAATTGTAAAAAATTTCTTGTCATTTAGAGTGACATACAATAGCTTTTATAATCATATTTATGCAAGAGGCGGTATGGTACCAAATAAATTGTTTCTGACAAAAGGAGTGGGAGTCCACAAGAACAAGCTTTCCTCATTTGAGCTTGCATTGAGAAATGCCGGCATAGAAAAATGCAATCTCGTATATGTTTCAAGCATTTTACCTCCGAAATGTAAAATCATACCTCAGAAAGAAGGCATCAAACTGCTTCATCCGGGCCAGATAACTTTCTGCGTTATGGCAAGAAACGAAACCAATGAACCGAACAGGCTTGTCTCCGCAGCCATAGGCATCGCGATGCCCCGCGACCAGGAAAACTACGGCTACCTTTCCGAGCACCACTCCTTCGGAGAAGTCGCGAAGGTATCCGGCGACTTTGCCGAGGACCTGGCGGCGACGATGCTTGCCTCTACGCTTGGCATTCCCTTTGATTCAGACCTGGCATGGGACGAAAGAAAGCAGGTGTACCGGGCCAGCGGCCACATATTTAAAACGCGCAACATCAGCCAATCTGCGGAAGGGAACAAAAACGGCCTGTGGACCACTGTTATATCAGCGGCAGTGCTCCTCGTTGAACAGAAAAATATCGAGAAATATAAAGATTAGCAGTTTGCTGAAAAAAGCAAAATGCTAAGCGATACATGGATGTATCGCCGTTTTTCGAGGCATCAGCCGAGAAAAACGCGAGGTTTTACGAATTCACTTCGTAA